>NZ_CANMXR010000017.1:0-59994 GCF_947501835.1 uncultured Roseobacter sp.
CTCCCATGTTCACAGATATCCTGTGATCCTATCGGGAGCTCGACCTCAGTTCAGGGTCAGCCCAATTACGCATGCTTTGGGCCGTCCTTAGATGGGCAGAATGATCCCGTTCGCGAGACGCTGCGTGAGTGCTGACGGCAGCAGTGAGCTCCCTTTGCTCATTCGTCAGGCTGCGCCGACGTCTGGTTCCAATTCTGCAACCTCATATGGCCGCGTCAAACATCCATCCCGAAGCCATAAAACCGCTTACGGCCGAGGCGAGATAGAGCAAAAACGGCGATCCGACTTTGATTGGATGAGCTAGAGGTTCCTTTTGAGATCCCGATAGCGGCGTCTGCTGACCGGGATGACCGTTCCGTCTTCCAGGATGCAGACGTAGGCGCTGCCCGCAGGTTTGATCTTTTGGACATACTTGAAGCGAACCCAATGTGACCGGTGACACTGCATGCCGTGGAACCCCTTGAGCGCGCTCACGCATTCCGAGAACGAGAGTTTGAGCGTCGCCCTCCCGTTGGCCGTTGTAACGGTCACATAGTGATCCTGCGCCTCCGCATGTATCAGATCATCTCCCAACCGCATGGGTGCGGCGGGCAACGCGCTGCGAAGCGAGGGTTCCGGGAGATGCCGAGATCTCAGAAGGGTCCGGTATCTTTGCGCTATATCCGCCGCACGATAGGCAAATATCGCGACCAGTGCTGACAGCCCCAGAGAAGGGGGTGCTACCGCCGCGAGTTCTGCAAGATAGAGGCGCCCAAAGCTCTGAGTTCGGAGTTCCATCGTTGGATCCCCGTCCAGCACGGCATCGGTCACAAGAGAGAACAGCGCTAGAAACACGGGCAGAAGGCAGACCGCCAGTATGAACGGGAGCGGCATCCGTGCGCCCAGAAGAACGCCCAACGCGGTCATGCCTGCGAGCAGGCAAGCGGCGACGAACAGGTGGCTGAACCAATGCAGAACCGCGAGCCAAATCGGGTAGTGCGCCGTCGCGACTGGATCGAGGCTTGTGATGACCAGGCCTCCGACCGCCGAAAACGCAACACAGTACTTGGCAAGTTGCAGCCAGGACGTGTTTCCAGACCCAAACATCGTCATCAGGATTGTTGGGATCAACCCTGTGTCGAATTCCGCTCTGTCACCGAAGTCCTTCATCGCGATCGAGTTTCCTGTTTTGATTGACGCCCCTTCGTAGTGAACGGTCCAAGTGCGCTGAATGGCGAATTCGCGAATGGTCGAAAAAAGACCGCTCGCGACCCGTTACCTACCGCTCGCGGATTTCTGCCCACACTTCAAGAACACGTTCTTTTCAAAGCCATTCATCGCGAGCTGTTTAGCGACGTGTCAGCCGCTTCGACGCGGCGCCACGGACATCAAACTGAGAAGAGGACGTTCCTATGCCGGAACACTACAAGACTTGGCTGCTGTTCCACAGCGCGTTTATGATCGCGGCGCTCTACGGGCAGCAGGTTTTTGCAAATGAAGCCGGGCGGGACCTGTCAGGCGTCATTGGGATCGGCGTCAGCTCCGGTCCGGAGTTCGCGGGGTCCGACAACGACACCACCGATCTCATTCCGATCATCAGCCTGACTTGGCGTGATCGTTACTTTCTGAACGAACGCGGGCTTGGCTTCTACGCGATCAGGAACGCTGGTCCACGGGATGTGACGGTCAGCTTTGCCATCGGCTATGATTTCGACGAGAGGCTGGCAGAGGATGACGTGCGCTTGACCGGTTTGCGGGATGTCGAGGCGGGTGCGTTGATCTCCGCTGGCCTGGAGTTTGATCTCGGCGGCGCCGCCATTGAGATCGAACTCAATCAAGGGATCAGCAGTGACGGACATGAGGGCACCCGCGCTGTCGTTGGTGCAGCGTTCAGCCGCCAGGTCGGAGACCGATTGCAGCTCGGCGTGAAGCCCTTCGCGGTCTGGTCCGACGGGTCTTACGCCGATGCGTTCTATGGTGTAAGCGCTCAGGATGCCGTGACCTCCCCATTTGCAGCCTATGACGCCGGCTCCGGCTTCGAGCGCCTAGGGATCGAATTGCAGGCGTCTTACGAGCTCACGCCCCGCACCGCGCTGTTCCTCGGTGTCGAGCATTCTCAACTGTTGGGTGATGCGAAAGACAGCCCGATTTCCTTCGACGACTCTCAGACCGAGATTTCGACCGGCGTCCTCTTTCGTTTCTGAAGGACGATGGTCGCGACCGGCGAAAAAACTCACTCGATCCATCCTGACAGGTTGGGAGACAAGACATGAAACCTGTTTTCTACATACCGATTCTGGCCAGCTTGGTCCTGGCGGCGCTCGTCCTGTCGATGGGCGAAGACCCGGACCGGACCAATCCGATTTCGGCCGAAGCTGAACCGCTGGCCTCTATCTTACTGCCGATGAGCAAGGGCCTTACTCTTGCGCTTGTCAAAGATGCCGACAGGCGGGAGACTCCGCTTCTGGTGACCGGAATAGGGGACGCCGAGATCCTCGCAATCGACCTGACCGAGCATGGTGCGGGTCACACTTCAGATCTGCTCGGCGTTGTGGACGATCTTGGAGAGCACGCGCTTGCAGGCCTCTTTGCAGAGACGCAAAGGGGCGGGGCAGTTGGGGTGTCCAAACCCTACGCCTTCGACGAACTTCTGTCGGTCGCGGGGCGCGGCCAACGGCACGTGGCATCTGGCACCAATTTCATTGAACATGCGGAAGAGACGCGAAGCCAGACGGTGTTCAACTTTCCGAAGTTTGGCGGAGCGACCCCGCCGGTCACAACCGTCGCATATAACGAGAGCATGTTGCTCGACTACGAAGTTGAGCTTTGCATGATCTTCGACCGCGACATCGCCATCATTGATGACTTCGACGCCGCAACCAAAGGCGTGTTCCTCTGCGGCGATTTTACGGATCGCGCGGTCCTGTCCCGGATGATTGACGTTGACGACTTCGATTCTGGGTCCGGCTTCAGCGACGCAAAGAGCGGACCAGACTTCTTCCCGAGCGGCGGCCTGTTGGTGATCCCGAAAGACTGGCGACGTTTCGTTGGTGAAGAACGGATTGTAACTCTTCGCAATGGTCACCTGCGGCAGGATGCGCGCGGTGCTGAGATGATCCTTGGTTTTCGTGAGTTGACCGAAAAGGTCCTGGCGGATGCGACGTCGACCCGTTTCTTGTATCAGGGCGACTCCCACCGGCTGATCGAGGATGGAAAAATCGGACGGGATCAGGTCCTTATGTCGGGCACCCCGGAAGGCGTCATTTTCATGCCGCCGACGTGGCGCCAAATGGCACGCGGGATCTTTCGATATGTGGTGTCCGGAGCCTTTCTGACGCAGACCAGCGGGTATGAGTACGTGGTCAATTCCTTTGTTGGAGAGGAGTTGGATTCGGGTAGGTTTCTTCAACCTGATGAGCAGATCAAATACAAATCCAGCTCACTGGGAACGATCACCACGACTGTGGTTTTCGGCAATGAAGATGCTGAGGGATTGCCGGCCTCCGCAAGATAGACAGAGCACACCACGCAGCCCAACCTTTGCCGACGAGACGCGTACGATAGGACCTAGAATTGCGTTCCAAGTCTCGCGAAGGACTCAGGGAGGGGCGAATGAATGCCAAGCGCATTGCAGTGTTCCTTCAGCACCTCCTGCAGAGTGGTGGTGCCAACAGCTAGCGAAGTCTTGGATCACCCTAATACGAGTTTTCATAGACAATAGAGAGGAGCATCTACCCGTGAATTCCGCCAAAGATCATCGCATTGTTGTCCAACGTCGCGGCTCTCCGGGCGTTATGTCTTGGAGGCCGGTTCAGACGCCGGTGCCGGGTGCTGGCGAAGTCCGCATTCGCATCGAGGCTGCTGGCGTCTCCGGTTACGATTTGATGATACGCGGTCATTGGTTTTTGGGGTTTACCAAAACGCCCTATACGCCCGGCGAAGACTTTGTCGGCATTCTAGATGCCATTGGACCGGGTGTGTCCAATTTCGCCATAGGCCAAAGGGTTGCTGGCTGGACGTTCGGACAAGGGGGCGGCTACGCGGAGATGATCGTCCGCCCTGCCGAGACACTTGTTTCAGTGCCGGATGGCGTCGCGCCTATCGCGGTGGCCGCGATCATAACCAACTACCTCACGGCATCGCTCGTGCTGGAGAAAACGGCCAAGGTGCGTCCCGGTGAGCGGCTTTTGATCCACGGTGCGACCGGTGGTCTTGGTTCGGCGCTTCTGCAGCTGGGCAGCTTGGCCGGGTTCGAAATGTTCGGCACTGGGAGCGAGAAATCCACCGACTTCATTGCCGGCAATGGCGCTGTCCCCATCAACTACAGATCCGAGAACTTTGTCCGCTGTATCCGTGAACTGACCGGCGACGGGGTGGACGTCGTGATTGATGTCGTTGGCGGACCACGGCAACTCTGGCGATCAAGCCGATGCCTCAGGCGCGGGGGACGGCTGGTCATGCTCGGAATGGCATCAATCTACAAATCCGGCCCTGCAATCATTCCATTCAGCCTGTTGACCGCCGGTGCTGTGGCGATTTTGCCAAATGGCGTCAGCGTGCCCATGTCGCCAAGCATGTTGAGCTTTCCCGCAAAAAACCTCGACTGGTACAGGGATACGCTGACGGACTTGTTGGAGAAGGCCGCAGCGGGTCGTCTACGCCCCGCCATTGCAGCGGAGATACCCATGCCCGAGGCATCCCAAGCACACGCGATGCTCGAAGTTGGTGGCCTGGTCGGCAAAGTCGTGTTGACCAACTCAAAATGAAGTCTGGGCCAAACTCGATGAACTCACAGCCAATATACCATCACTGGATTACCGCCCACGGTCGCGAAGGCGGGAATAGCCCTTCCGGAGCGTTGTTTCCTTACTGGAGTTTCACAAAGACGGCGATCTCAATTTGCGCGCTCAAGCTTGTAGAGGCTTGTTACCTGAGATTGGACGCCATCGTGCCGGGTCAGCAATTCACCCTGCGTCAACTGCTGCAGCACACTTCAGGCCTTCCGGACTACGAGCCGCTGAAATCATATCGTGCGGCTATTGCCGGAAAGGAAGAGCCTTGGTCCCGCCAGAAGCTGCTTGAGGCTGCGATGGCCCAAGGCATACTTTTCGATCCCGATCAGGGATGGTCTTATTCCAACATTGGCTACCGGTACGTTCGGGAACTGATTGAAGAAACCACCGGGATGCCAATTGGCAGAGTGATTTCGGACCTCATTTGTGAGCCCTTGGGATTGCAGAGCGTGAACTATTGGGAAACACCTGAGCAGACAGCTTCGTTGATTTGGGATGCCGCCGATGGCTATGATCCGCGTTGGGTCTTCCATGGCTGCCTGATCGGCTCAGTTTCGGATGCAACGCGTATTTTGCATGCTCTCTTCCACAGTCAGCTGCTCCGTGACCAAACATTAGACGACATGCTCGTTCGGCATGTCATCGGCGGAGCAATTCCAGGGCGACCATGGACAGAGTGTGGCTATGCGCTTGGCCTGATGTCCGGCGCGGTCGGCGAGGTTGGGCGAGCGATCGGACATTCAGGAGGGGGGCCGTTTAGCGTGAACGCGGTCTACCATTTCCCGGACAGGCCGGACCCCGTCACAGTGGCTTGTTTCACAAGTGGGGAGACCGAAGGCGTAGCGGAACTCGAGGCTGTCAAAATCGCAAAGCAGGTCTGAAGTGTGTCCATTTTGATAGTTCGTCAGAACATTGCTTTGTGCCAGTCAAAGCCATTCCTACCGAGCTAAATCCGAAAATAACGTCTCAAACAACTGCGCGGCGAAAACTTCCGAAAGGTTAGATCGTGATGAAAGAAAAGAAATCATATGATCTTGAGATCAGCATTGATGATGAGATGACCAAAGAAGAGATGATGGGCGTTGTAGAGCGCGCCGCGATAGCGACAGGATTATACATTTCTCATATCGGAGGCTATTCGCGCGTAAAGTACCCCAACTCAGTTCATTGGCACTTCAAGAGACATAAGAAGGAGCCAGGTTTGATTGATGCCACTTTTTGGAAGGAAGGTGCGAGGTTCTGGCTGATTGTCAGAAATAATGAACCACAATGGGTGCACGACGCGGCGCCGTTACTTCAGAGAGCTCTGAAGAACGAGTTGGCAGAACCCTAGAAGGAGCTCGCACTTGCAGCGGCGTTGCCGATACGGATTTGGCATCTTCGCCAAAATCAAAAACCACAAGCAGCCGGACTCTGGCACATCTCTAGTTGTAGATGCGGTCTGGCGCGAGCGCACTAGCAACAGTCCGCCTCACCAAGGGAGACGAGATTGCAAGGTGACATAGCATTTGCCCGGTTGCACGAAGTTGAGCCAACCGAGATAGCAGCGCACATGTCCGATCCACGTGTGGCGGAACACATGCCCCTTCCTTCAATGAATTGGGATGCTGACGTGGCAAAGAAATTCATTGCAAGCAAGGAACAGTGCTGGGCGCGTGATGGCCTAGTGCACTGGCATTTTTGTCCGGCGACCGGTACGTCGGTTGGGGCGGTTTTCAGAAGGAAGGCAACGAATGGGATTTCGGCCTGGTCTTGCGGCCCGATGCGTTTGGCCTTGGGCTTCGCATTGCAAGAATGGGAATTGACTTTGCGAATGCCGACGACCGCATTCCTTACGTCACATTCCTGTTGCCGCCATTGCGTAAGAACCTGAGCGCCCTCAGAAGACTGGGTGCCAAGCACGTCGGCGAGATCATTTACGATGGGGCCAACTTTCTCAAATACCAGCTTGAGACCGGGTGACGGCTTTGTCAGCAACTCAGGATTCAATCGATACCGAGATCGAGCACGTGCAGCGAATGGCGGCAATGCGGACTGCGGCTGCAGCATCTTGGCTGCTTGGTCAACGGCGGGAATGGGCCGTGGGCGGTAGAAGAATTGCAAATCATCTAACCGACTTGACTTGGCTCACTTGACGCTCACAAAGGTATGAAATAAACCCGGATTCTGTTGAGCGGGCGTTGTGTAATGGTAAGACCTCAGCCTTCCAAGCTGATGATGCGGGTTCGATTCCCGCCGCCCGCTCCAACTTTCTAGACCCACTGAAAGAGCTGGTTTTTGCGCCGTACAGCATCTCTTTGAACTGGCCCGGTAGTCATGTGTTGCGGGTAATAATCGCTCCTTACAAAGTCATAATCGAGCAGCCTGGGTGAATTTTCCCGCTCGCTATATACACGCATACCGGGAAGTTTGCCGCGGCATTTCGGCCCCAATCGGACGTTTGGGTTTCCGGAGCCTTGACCCTTTGCACGCCTACAGCCATGAAATAGCCCGACGAAAGAGGAATTGATATGGCCCGCGGTACTCCCCCGGCCCCTGCGGCACCGGGGCAAAAAGAAGAACGCGCCAAGTCGCGAAAAATCGGTGCGCTTGCGGCTCTGGTGCCGTTTCTGTGGCCGTACAGGCGGCTCATGTTCGCGGCCATCGCCGCCTTGGTCACAACGGCGCTCATCTCATTGACACTCCCTTTGGCGGTGCGCCGTGTCGTCGACAACTTTGACACGGCGAATTCGCATATTCTTGATCAATATTTCGGGGCCGCCCTGGGCATCGCGGCGCTTTTGGCCATTGGGACCGGTCTGCGCTATGCCTTGGTCACACGCTTGGGCGAAAGAGTTGTCGCCGATATCCGCAAAGCCGTTTTCGACCGCGTCATCACCATGAGCCCCGCGTTTTACGAAAAGGTCATGACCGGGGAAGTGTTGAGCCGGATCACCACAGATACGACACTGCTTTTATCGGTCATCGGCTCCTCGGTTTCCATCGCGCTGCGCAACCTGCTGATCTTTATTGGCGGCCTCGTGCTGATGCTGCTGACCTCGGCAAAACTGACAGGGCTTGTGCTGCTGATTGTGCCCGCCGTGGTGGTGCCGATCCTTGTGCTGGGGCGCCGACTGCGGGTTCTGAGCCGAGAAAACCAGGACTGGATCGCGGCGTCGTCTGGCAATGCCTCGGAAGCGCTGAGTGCGGTGCAGACCGTGCAGGCCTTTACCCATGAGACGGCGAGCCGGTCGAAGTTCTCCGAATTTACCGAACTCTCTTACGATTCCGCGCGCCGGCGGATCTGGACCCGCGCCCTGATGACAGTCATCGTGATTTTCCTTGTCTTCGCGGGCATCGTGGGCGTGCTGTGGATTGGCGCGCGGGACGTGCGGGCAGGTGACATGACCCAAGGCGCGCTCGTGCAATTTGTCATCTACGCGGTCATGGTGGCCGGGGGTGTTGCGGCGCTGTCAGAGATCTGGGGCGAGTTGCAACGGGCGGCCGGGGCGACCGAACGTCTGGTGGAACTGTTGCAGACCAAAGATAGTGTGCAGGACCCGCAAACGGGTCTGGCGCTGCCGCAACCTGTGACCGGTCGGATCACCTTTGAAAATGTGACCTTTGCCTATCCGTCACGGCCCAAGATCAATGCGCTGGATGACGTCAGCCTGAACATCGAGCCCGGCGAAACGGTGGCATTTGTCGGACCCTCGGGAGCGGGCAAGACAACCATCATTCAGATGATCCTGCGCTTTTACGACCCCTCTGCGGGGAAAATCACATTGGACGGTATGGACCTGAGCCAGCTGCAGCGGGACGCCTTCCGCAAATCCATCGCGCTGGTGCCGCAGGACCCTGTGATCTTTGCGGCCTCGGCCCGGGACAACATCCGCTTTGGCCGTCCCGACGCCACGGATGCGGAGATTGAGAATGCCGCCAAAGCCGCCGCAGCGCATGATTTCATTGCGGCCCTGCCGGATGGCTATGACGCTTATCTTGGAGAACGCGGCGTGATGCTGTCGGGCGGGCAGAAGCAGCGGATCGCCATCGCACGGGCCATTTTGCGCGATGCGCCCGTCTTGCTGCTGGATGAAGCGACCAGCGCCTTGGACGCGGAAAGCGAACGTGCCGTGCAGACTGCTGTGGACACGCTAAGCCGGGGGCGCACGACGCTCATCGTTGCGCACCGGTTGGCCACGGTTAAGAAAGCGGACCGGATTGTCGTGATGGATCAGGGCAGGGTGGTCGCCAGCGGACCACATGATGAACTCGTCGCGGAAGACGGGCTTTATGCGCGTCTGGCCCGGTTGCAGTTTACCGATGGCATGGCTGCGGAGTAGCAGCGCAGATTGACACACCCTCCGCAGGCCGACACATTGGTTTTGTGCCCCAGCGTCACGGCGTGTGACGCAGCGTTCCGGATGCTGTGGCGATTATCGCGGAGCTTGCACTAAATTGCATTAGGCCCCATCTTCTTTGCCACAGATAAATCGCTCGAAAACGGGCGTTTGGGAGGAAAATGAATGACCTTTGCCGGGATCGAAGATCGCGATGCGATCGAGGCTGCAATGCCATGGGTGGATCGTCCACTGCCAAAAACGCTCTATGCGTTGCTCAGCGAGACCGCAGGCAAATTTCCCAACCATAACGCGGTCAGTTACCAGATATTCTCAGGCCCCGGGGACAAGGCGGAAACGCTGACCTGGACGGATCTCAAAGAGCAGGTGACGCAGGCGGCAAACCTGTTCCGCTCCCTGGGCATCGGCGAAAACGATGTGGTCGCCTACATCATGCCCAATGCCAATGAAACGGTTCTGGCGCTTCTTGGCGGGGCGGTGGCGGGTATTGTGAACCCGATCAACCCGCTGCTGGATGCGGAACAAATCGGCTCCATCCTGCGCGAAACCAACGCCAAGGTTGTGGTCACCCTGCGCCCGTTTCCCAAAACTGATGTGGCGGATAAGACCGCCGAGGCCGTGGCGCTGGCGCCCAGCGTCAAGACGGTGCTGGAGGTTGACCTTCTGCGCTATCTGACCCCACCAAAGTCCTGGATCGTGCCGCTGATCCGCCCAAAACGCACGGTTCAGAACCACGCGAAATACATGAACTTCAACGCAGAACTGGCCAAGCAACCCAAAGTGCTGAGCTTTGAGGACAGTACCGAGGACCGGGTCGCTTGTTATTTCCACACCGGCGGTACCACCGGCATGCCGAAAGTGGCGCAACACCGCTATTCCGGGTTGATCTACAATGGCTGGATCGGCACCGAGCTGCTGTTTTCCGAAGAAGACAACATCATCTGTCCGCTGCCGCTCTTTCATGTTTTTGCCTGCCACGTGATCCTGATGGCGGCGGTCACCTCCGGGGCGCATGTGATATTCCCGACGCCGCAGGGCTATCGCGGCGAAGGGGTCATGGATAACTTCTGGAAGCTGGTGGAGCGCTGGAAGATCACCTTTATCATCACCGTGCCGACGGCGATCTCGGCCAAGATGCAGCGCCCGATCAACGCGGATGTCAGCACGGTCAAAACCGCGTTTTCCGGCTCCGCGCCGCTGCCGCTGGAGCTGTTTCGCCGGTTCGAACAGGCGACAGGCGTGAAATTGGTCGAAGGCTACGGGCTGACGGAAGCAACCTGCCTGGTGTCCTGCAATCCGGTGGATGGGGAGAAGAAAGTGGGCAGCATCGGCATCCCCTTCCCCTATTGCACCGTCAAGATCTTCAAGGCGACGAACAGCGGACCGATCGAGGCCGATGTCGACGAGATCGGAGAGATTTGCGTCTCCAATCCAGGCGTTTTTGTCGACCATACCTACACGGAAGCGGATAAGAACAAGGATCTATACTATGGTGATCACCTGCGCACCGGCGATCTGGGCCGGGTCGATCCCGATGGGTATCTGTGGATCACCGGGCGCGCCAAGGACCTGATCATTCGCGGGGGCCACAATATTGACCCGGCCGAGATCGAGGAAGCGCTGCTGCATCACGAGGCCGTCGCCTTCGCCGGGGCCATCGGGCAGCCCGACGCCCACTCCGGTGAAGTGCCTTGCGCCTTTGTGGAGCTGGTGGAGGGGGCAAGCGTTTCCGAAGAGGAACTGCTGGCCTTCTGCAAGGAGCATGTGCACGAACGTGCCGCACAACCGAAGCACATGACGATCATGCCGGAATTGCCCAAGACGGCTGTGGGTAAAATCTTCAAACCGGAGCTGCGCAAGATGGCGATCACCCGTATTTACAATGCCGCTCTGGAAAAGGCGGGCGTTGCCGCTCGTGTGGTGGCGGTTGTGGATGACAAGAAGCGCGGCCTTGTCGCGCAGATTGAACCCAATGGCGCCGGCACGGATGCGATTGCCCATGCGCTGAGCGCTTTTGTCCGGCCTTGGGAATTGGCCAGCAGCGTGGTTGCCGCGGAGTAATCAGGTCAGAAAAACGGGCGCTTTCATCGTTTGTGCGATGGGCGCCCCCAGCCGCGACAGAATGGTCGGGGCCAGTTGCAACTGGTCGATCACATCGTCTTTTTCGGGCCCGTCTGCAGGGCCGAAGTAGTAAAGGGCAGCTTCCTGTTGCAGGGGATCGCGCCCGCCGTGGTGGCCGCGCGCGTCCTGACCATGATCCGCCGTCACAATCACCTCATACCCGGCATCCCGCCACCGGGTGATGAAGGGGGCCAGCATCTCATCCATCACGAAACAGGCGTGATCCATTTCCTGACAGTCATGGAAAAACCGATGGCCCATGCTGTCGAGGGTACAGGTGTGCAACATCCCGTAGTTGAGGTGAAACCGCTCGCAAAGCCCCGTAAGGGTCGCGAAGAGATCCGCATCCGAAGGTGTCATCTGATTGGTCTGACCATAACCGCTCATCGTATGAAAACGGCCGTGGTTGATGGTCGTGCTGTCGGGTTCGTCATATTCGATGTCGCGCACCAGATCGAAGGGCGCACGGTTGAAAAACTCCGACCAGAAAGAATGTGCCACGGCGCCGGTGATGCCGCCCACCGCGCGAACTTGGGAAAAGACATCCGGCTGCTTCAGACGGAACACATTGGCGTTGCCGGTGCAGCCGTGCTCTGCCGGGGTGAGGCCGGTGTGGATCGATGCGTAGCAGCTGGCAGAGATCGACGGCAGCACGGAGCGGATTTTCCAGACCCGGGCATCGCCGCTATCGACCCAGCCCTCTAGGTTCCCGAACAGACGCCGCCAATTGCGCCAGGGCACCCCGTCGAGGATGATCAACAGCAGTTTGGGTTCCATACCTGATGCTCCTTTTCTCGCAGGTATCTGACGGAAAGAAGCGCAAATGCACAACTGCGAAATCGACGTAGGCCGGCTTTTCTGCGACGGCCTGGGCCCGCGGTCGCGAGGCGGCTGAATGAGCTCCGCAACTGGTTTCCAAGGGTATGGTTTAACCGCTTTGTGGCTTGCAGTCTCACGATCCGTTGACAAAAACGTGACAAAGGGCGGGAGTGAAAGCCTTTGCCGGTTCCAGCAGGCCAAAGCTAGGGTGCGGATGAGATAGGCATTGGAGCACGTGATGAGCAAACCCCGCAAGACCAAGTCCCGCAAGTCCAAGGCCGCTACCGCTGCGGGGCCTGAACCCACACGCCGCGACATGTTCAAGCTCGCCCGGAATGGTGCGATTGCGGCCGCCGCAGTGGCAGGTGGGGGGTATTTTGCCGTGGGATCGTTTCGTGCCTATGCGGCTGAGCACGACCTGACCCGTTTGGGGCAGGGCAAGCCGGTGGTGGTACAGGTGCATGACCCGCAATGCCCGACCTGCACGGCGCTGCAAAAGCAGGCGCGCAAGGCGCTCAAGGGCTTTGGCGAATGCGATTTGGTGTATTTGATCGCGGATATCACCACGCCCGAAGGTCGCGCCTTCGCTGTGCAGCACGGGGTCGGTAACGTGACCCTGTTGCTCTTTGATGGTGCGGGTGGATTGCACCAGACCGTGCAGGGGCTGCACAACAGTCAAGGCACATCATGGGGCTGTGCGCCAAGACGCCTAAGCACCGAAGGATTATCGGCGCAAGCCTGACTGTCTGGCCCTAGTTCTGGCCCAGCACCTAGTTGCCGGCGCTTTCCATCTTGCGGTTGGCAATCACCTCTTCTAGCCAGCCCAGCTTCATCTCCGGTACCGAGCTGAGCAGCAGGTCGGTGTAATCATCAAAGGGCGGCGAGAGCACCTGGGATTTCGGACCGTAGCGCACGACTTCCCCTTGGAACATCACGGCGATGCTGTCGGCAATGGCGCGCACCGTCGCGAGGTCATGGGTGATGAAGAGATAGGCCACATCTTCGATCTTCTGCAGGTTCAGCAGCAATTTGAGGATGCCGTCAGCCACGAGCGGATCAAGCGCTGAGGTCACCTCGTCGCAGATGATGAGCTTGGGCTTGGCGGCGAGCGCGCGGGCGATGCAGACACGTTGTTTCTGCCCGCCTGAAAGCTCCGCCGGATAGCGATCCTGAAACCCGTCGCCAAGCTCGATCTCGTCCAGCAATTCCTGAATGCGCTTCTGCTTTTCCGCGCCCTTGAGGCCGAAATAGAACTCCAGGGGTCGTCCGATGATGGTGCCCACCGTCTGGCGCGGGTTCATCGCCGTATCCGCCATCTGGTAGATCATCTGCAGTTCACGCAGGTCTTCCAACGGGCGTGTCGGTAGATCCGGGGTGAGTTCCCGACCATCAAAGGTGATCTTGCCCGACGAGGGCGGCAGCAAGCCGGTGATCACCCGCGCCAGCGTCGATTTGCCGGACCCGGATTCACCGACCACGGCCAGCGTCTGACCGGGGTGTAGCTCCACGTTGATGTTCTTGAGCACATCGAAGTTGGTGCCCTTGTAACGCGCGGTGATGCCCTCGACCCTCAGCACGGGCGTATTGGTTGGCTGCTTTTCCTCATGTTGGATCGAGCGGACCGACACCAACGCCTTGGTGTAGTCTTCCTTGGGGTGGTTGATGATCTGGTCGGTGGTACCGTATTCGACGGTGGCGCCTTGTTGCAGCACCATGATGTGGTCACTTACCTGCGCCACAACCGCGAGGTCGTGGGTGATGTAGAGCGCCGCCACACCGGTATCGCGGATGGCCTCCTTGATCGCGGCCAGCACGTCAATCTGGGTGGTGACATCCAGTGCCGTGGTGGGCTCGTCAAAAACCACAAGATCAGGCTGCGGACACAGCGCCAGCGCGGTCATACAGCGCTGCAACTGCCCGCCGGAGACCTGATGCGGATAGCGGCTACCGATGTTTTCCGGATCAGGCAGGCCCAATTTGCGGAAAAGCTCCACCGCGCGTTCTTCGGCCTCTTTCTTGGAGAACTTGTTCTGAAAAATCGCGGCTTCGGTCACCTGTTCCATGATCTGCTTGGCCGGATTGAACGATGCGGCTGCAGATTGGGATACATAGGTCACCTCGGCCCCGCGCAGACGGCGCACGTCGCGCAGGCCGGACGACAGGATGTCTCGCCCGTTAACCTCAACCGTGCCGCCGGTGATTTCCACTCCGCCTCGGCCATAGGCCATCGAGGCCAGACCGATGGTGGACTTGCCGGCACCGGATTCGCCGATCAAACCCAGCACCTTACCCGGTGCCAGATCGAAATCGACCCCATGAACGATTTCAATCTCACGGGATTTTTCGCCAGGCGGATAGATCGTGGCGCCGATTTTCAGGCCGCGTACTTTGAGCAGGGGTTCGGTCATCCGCGACCTCCTTTCAGTGAGGTGGTTCGGTTCAGAACCCAATCTGCCACGAGGTTGATCGAGATACACAGGATCGCGATGGCATAGGCCGGATAGAGTGCTGCGGAGATGCCGTAATTGATCCCTTCCTTGTTCTCTTTCACGATCCCGCCCCAATCGGCCTGCGGTGGCTGCACGCCAAGGCCCAGGAACGACAGGGTGGAGACAAAGAGCACCATGAAGATGAAACGCAGCCCCATTTCCGCCACCAGCGGCGAGAGCGCATTGGGCAGGGTTTCGCGGAAGATGATCCAGCCGATTTTCTCACCCCGCAGACGCGCGGCCTCGACGTAGTCCATCACCGTGATGTCCACCGCGACTGCGCGGGCAAGCCGGTAGACGCGGGTGCTGTCCAGCAGCCCCATCAAGATGATCAGGATCGGGATGGTGGTGGGCATGACCGACAAGACCACCAGCGCAAAGATCAGCGAGGGGATCGACATGATCAGATCGACAAAACGGCTGATCAGCTGATCCACCCAGCCTCCGGACACGGCGGCGAAAAAGCCAAGCACCGAACCTGTGACAAAGCTGAGGATGGTGGCCGCCGTGGCGATGAAGATCGTCGTCTGCCCGCCGTAGATCATCCGGCTGAGCAGATCGCGGCCAATGCTGTCGGTGCCCAGCAGAAACTTGTCGGAAGGGGCTTCCCAAACGTCGCCGACCACCTCGGCCATGCCATAGGGGGCGATGAGCGGTGCAATGATCGCCATGACAAAGAAAAGCCCGGTGAAAAACAGGCCGATGAGGGCGGAAATCGGTATCCTCATTTTGGATGCCTCAGTCTTGGATTGGCGAGGATCGACACGATGTCAGCGATCAGGTTTAGCCCGATGTAAACGGCGGCGAAAATCAGACCGCAGGCCTGTACCACCGGCACGTCGCGTTTGGACACATGGTCGACCAGATACTGGCCCATGCCGGGGTAGGCAAAGACCACTTCGACCACCACAACGCCCACCACCAGATAAGCGAGGTTCAGCATCACCACGTTCACGATGGGGGCGATGGCGTTCGGGAAGGCGTGTTTGCGAATGATCTTGAGCATGCCGAGGCCCTTGAGTTCCGCCGTCTCGATATAGGCCGATTGCATGACGTTCAGGATCGCGGCTCGTGTCATGCGCATCATATGGGCCAGCACGACCAACGTCAGCACCATCACCGGGATGGCAATCGCGTTGAGCTTTTGGCCGAGCGTCATGCTGTCGTTGATGATGGCAACGGAGGAGAACATGCCCCACTTGATCGACACCCAGTAGATCAGCACGTAGCCGATCATGAATTCCGGGATCGAGATTGTCGTCAGTGTGACGCCAGAGATGATTTTGTCGGGCCAGCGGTCTTTGTAGCGCACGGCCAACAGGCCCAGGAAAATCGCCAGCGGCACCGCGATGACCGCGGCCCAGAAGGCGAGGAAAAGCGTGTTAGAAAGTCGGCTGCTGAGGCTTTCGGCGATGTCGCGGCCGTTGGTCAGCGCGGTGCCGAGGTCACCTTGCAGGATGCCACCAAGCCAGCTGAAATACCGGGTGACGGCGGGCTCGTTCAGGCCCAGTTCACGGCGCAGGTTTTCCAGCGCTTCGGGGGTGGCGGCTTGTCCGAGGATTTGTTGGGCCACATCTCCTGGCAGGATGGACGTCCCTGCAAAGATCAGGATTGAGGCGGCGAAAAGCAACAGGAGGCCCAACGCGAGGCGTTGGGCAACCAGTTTTACGATGGGATGCATCTGCTGACCGCCTTATGCGTCAGTCAGCCAGCACTTGATCGGGGCCTTGTTGTTCATCAACGGGCCGTTGGGGTCGTCATAATAGCCGCCCACGTTATTGCCGATGGCACCGACAAAATCGTTGAACATCGGCAGGATCAGGCCGCCTTCGTCACGCAGCATCCGGCCCATCTTGGAATAGATATCCTTGCGCTTGGCCTCATCGATTTCCGCGCGTGCGGCCAGCAGCATCTCATCGAATTCCGGCACTTTGAAACGGGTGTCGTTCCAGTCAGCAGTGGACAGATAGGCGGTGGAATACATCTGATCCTGCACCGGACGGCCGCCCCAGTAGGAGGCACAGAAGGGCTGCACATTCCAGACCTCGGACCAATAGCCATCATTTGGCTCGCGCTTGATTTCCAGTGGAATACCAGCGGCTTGCGCTGACTGCTGGAAGAGCGCTGCGGCATCGACCGCACCCGGAAAGGCACCGTCTGCTGTGCGCAGGATGATCGGTGAGCCATCGTGGCCGGATTTCTTATAGTGCTCTGCGGCTTTCTCCAGCGAAAACTCTCGTTGCGGAATTGTATCGTCAAAGAGCGGATAGGACCCGTTGATCGGCATGTCGTTCCCGATGGAGCCATAGCCCCGAAGGATCTTGTCGACCATTTCCTCGCGGTTAATCGCGTATTTCAGCGCCAGACGCAGCTCATTGTTGTCAAAGGGGGCGGTGTCGACGTGCATGATGAACACGTAATGTCCACGACCCGCGACGGATTTCACCGTCAGATTTGGCGCCCGATCCAGCAGACCGGCAACCTTGGGGTCAACCCGGTTGATCATGTGCACCTGACCGGATTGCAGGGCGGCGGTCCGCGCGGTGGCGTCGTTCAACACCAGTTGTTCGGAGAATTCCGCGTGGCCGCGGTTTTCGGAATCCCAGTAGTCGTCGCGGCGTTTGAAGCCGTGGCGCACGCCGGGCTCATCGAATTCGATGGTGTAGGGGCCCGTGCCGATGCCCGCGCCGGGGTTGTCCATGCCGCCGCCGGGCTGGATCATCAGGTGGTAATCGGCCATCAGATAGGGCAGGTCGGCGTTGCCGGTGGACAGTTCAACGACAAAATTGTCGCCGTCCACGGCCATATTCTCGATCCCACGCATGATCCCCAGAGCACCAGACTGGCTGTCTTCGTTGGAGTGGCGCTGCATGGTCATCAGCACGTCGTCCGGCGTCATGTCCTTGCCGTTGGAAAAGGGGATGCCCTTGCGGATCTTGAAGACCCATTTCTTGGCGTCAGCGGTGCCTTCGACGCTTTCTGCCATGCGCATCTCAAGGCTGCCGTCCGCACCCACATCCACCAGCGTCTCACCCCAGTGGCGCAGGTTGTAGAGCGGTACTTCGGAGGCCGTCAGTGCGGGGTCTTGCGTGTTCGTGCTTTCACCCCCCGAGGCGCCGATTTTGATCGTGCCGCCCTTGACCGGGCCTTCTGCCTTGGCGGCGGTCGCCAGCATGGAGTTCGCGACGGCTGCCGTCACGCCCAGGGCCGCAGCACGTCCGACAAATTCGCGGCGCGTCATCAGGCCCTTTGTCACGCGTTCGGACAGATGTTTGAGTTGATCGTTCATTGGTTTCTCCCAGTTGGATGGTGCGTCTCTTGCGCATTCTTATCAGTGATGCGGGCAGGCTTGCGCATTTCGGGGCCTGTCGCAAGGGCTTTTGAAGATATTCCATAGGGCCAGTTTCACAGGTGATCGCGCTCAATCTGGTCCGAATGATCGCGTTCAAAGATCAGCTGATCGTTTTCATAGGCTTCCATCCGCGCGCTCAGGTAGAAATGGGTCGCGTCCGACCACATGGCGCAATGCGCTTCCGTGCGCAATCTGATCCCGTCGCGTTCCAGCTCATCGGTCCAATGACAACGGCCCTTGGCAGAAAGCGGATCGTCCGGATGGATCGACCATTCCTCCCGCGCCACAGAGCCGGAGACCAACCCGTGGTCGGCATCGCGCAGCTTGCCGAAATCATCCTCGATCCGCAGGCAGACCACACCGGTGGTCATATCAACTTCGCGTGTTCGGCTGTTCTTGGCCTCCCTGAGCGTTTCAACTTGCCAGGGTTTGGCGGCGGTTGGCGGCTGAAAGCTGTGTTCCTCGCGCCTGCTGGTGCGCCGCATTGGCAAGATGATTTCGCCGCGGTCCAGTGTCAGGGTGCTGGGCGTTGGGGCGGGCCAGAGGAGCGGCCAATAGCTGTTTGAGATGGCCACACGCAGCCGGTGACCTTCGCGGATGCGATAGGCGATGTGGTCCAGCTTCACCGTAACCTGCGTCGGTTCACCGGGCGTCAGCGGGACGGGGGCGGCGGGATCCTTGCGGTGCGACAGGTTCAGAACGCCATAGGTGATACGACTGGTCGCGCCATCCGGGTGCACATCGCAGAGGCGCACGGCGATCTGCCCCTGCTCTGCGTCTGAGGTCAATTGCAGTTTCACCTGCGGCGCGCCCACGATATCCGTGTCCACGTCCAGAGGGGCCGTTTCAAAACAGGCGGACATCGCATCATCCCGGCGCTGGTCGCCGGCCATTTCCGGACCCAGCCAGATGGCGCAATATTCACCGCTTTCCGCACCGCAATCCTGTGGCGAGGCGATGCTGGCCGAAAGCCAGCCAGAGGTGTCCGACAGGCCGCGATCGGTCAGGTAGAGTTTGCGGTGCGGGATATGCGAGGCGGCCCCGTATTCTTCGGCGATCCACTGGCCCGGGCGTTCGGTGTACCAGCGCGCGGGCGGGGTGCTGTGCATGAGGTAGGCGCGGTAGTCAGGGTCTTCCTCGACCCCTGTGTTCGCGTCCTTGAGCCACCTGTCCCACCAGCGCAGGGCTTCCTGCAAAAACCCGATGCGGGGTTCCGGTACCGCAAAATGCGGGTATTTGTGCACCCAGGGTCCAACGATGCCTTTAGCGCCCGGCAAGGCCTCCACCAGCTGCGGCACGGCGTTTTTGTAAGCGTCCCCCCAACCGCCGATGGCCAGAACCTTGGCCTTGATCGCGGCATAGTTTTCGATCACTGACCCATGCCGCCAATAAGCATCGCGCCGCTGGTGGCGCAGCCATGTCGAGGGCAGAAAGGGTTCGTTTTCGAGGCGCTCCAGCCACATCTCACGCCAGTTCTCGCGCAGGGCCGGGTCCGGCGCGCGGCTGGAATAGGACCACATGGTCGCGCCCCAACCGAGGTTTTCATTGAGCAGGCAGCCGCCCTTGTAATGGATATCATCGGCAAATCGGTCGACTGTGGAGCAGAGCGTGATCACAGCCTTCAGCGGAACAGGCGCCAGAGCCGCCACCTGCAACCCGTTGAACCCACCCCAACTGATGCCCATCATGCCGACATTGCCGTTGCACCAGGGTTGTGCCGCAAGCTGGGTGATCACCTCGACCGCATCGCTGAGTTCCTGGGCGGTGTATTCGTCCGCCATCAGCCCTTCACTGTCGCCATTGCCGCGCATGTCAACGCGCACGCAGGCATAACCGCGTTCGGCAAACCACGGGTGAGTCAGGGCATCACGTGCCGTGGTGCCATCTCTTTTGCGGTAGGGCAGATATTCGAGAATGACCGGCACAGGGTCGTCGCCTGCATCTTTTGGCCGCCAGATGCGGGCCGAAAGCCTGCAGCCATCTTCGAGGGTAATTCCGTAATCGGGCAGTTCTTCGATGTCGCGCAGGGCATTGGGTCGGGTCATGCGCAGACGTTTGCCGCGACCGTGGCTGCTGTCAAGCGCTGGCGTCAGGATTTCAGCGCGATGACCAGATCCATCACATTTGTGCCTGTGGGCCCCGTTTTGAGCAGTGCATCGCGCGCGCCCAGCCAGGTGCCTGCGTCAGCACGCTCCAGTGCCTTCTGTCCAGAGCTCTCCCACAACGCCCCATCCACAATCGCACCCGCCGCATCGGTTGGCCCGTCGGTGCCGTCGGTGCCTGCGACAAGCACGCGCAGATCTTGTACGCCAGCGATTTCGCGTGCGATCAGCAGTGCCAGTGCCTGATTGCGACCGCCCTCGCCGGGGTTCGGTGGCAAGACCACGGTGGGTTCTCCGCCAAAAAGATGCAGCCCCGGTGCACCCGACGTCAGAACCTTGGCGATGCGGGGCGCCACGATGTTGATGTCTTCATAAAGCGTCTCTTCGTTGATCTGCACCGGGATGCCTTGCGCCGCCGCAGCCCTTGCGACAGCGCTGCGCGCAATGGCGTTGCTGGCCACGATGCGGGGGTCAAATACGAAGTTTGCAGGTTTGGGCGCTGCGCCAATGCCTGATCCGATGATATCGAGGCTGTCGCCTTCCACATCCGAGATCGCCAGCGTGGTGACAGAGGCCCCCTTGAACGCGGCCAGCAGTTTGCCGCCCTTGACGCGGCTCATGTCCTTGCGGGCCGCATTCATCTCATGGATATCCGCGCCGGACGCGAGCATCTTTTCGGCGCGCGCAGTGAGATCGGTCAGGTTCAGGGGGGCCGCCGGGTCTTCCACGAGTGCGGAGGCCCCGCCAGACACCAGCATCAACAGATGGCTGCCTGGCGCCATGCTACGCACCACTGCGCCGACGCGCGCGCCCGCCCTGAGGCTCATCTCGTCCAGCACCGGATGCGCCGCTTCGATGATCTCCGCGCCGTCCGGTGCACCCGCGCTGTGACTGTATTTGGTGACAATCAACAAGGGTGTGTCGGGAAAACGCGCGCGAGCGGCAAGGGCCATCGCCGTCGCGGCCTTGCCCACCGCGATGATCTGATCGGGCACCGGGCAGGGCGCGTCCCGCAATGCGGTACTGACGGCACTGTCACCGCGCACAGCCTGAACACCTGCCGCAAAAAGGGGGAGTAAAACGTCGTCGGAGGGCATTTCTTCTTCCTGTTCAGGGGGCATCGGTGTCGAGCCAGATGGTGACGGGCCCGTCATTGATGAGGGCCACTTTCATCTCGGCGCCAAAGCGACCGGTTTCGGTGGGGATGTTAAACTCGCGCAGGCAATGGGCGAAATGCAGATAATGCGTCTCTGCCTCATCGGGTTTGGCGGCGCCGGAAAAGCCAGGCCTGTTCCCGCGAGACGTGTCGGCGGCGAGCGTGAACTGGCTGACGACGAGCGCGGCACCCCCGGTCTGCGCCAGCGACAGGTTCATCTTGCCCGCGGCGTCATGGAAGATGCGCAGCTTGGAGACCTTTGCAGCCAAAGCCCTGGCGGTGTCAAAGTCATCCCCCGGCATGGCGCAGACGAGGATCAGCAGACCGGCGCCGATCTCTCCAACGCTTGTACCCTCGACCGTGACGCTTGCCTGTGTCACCCGCTGGATCAGGGCTCTCACGAGCGGACCTCCATAATTTCACTGAGCGATGCGCGCTCGGTCCTGAAGCTGTTGGCGGGGTGGTCGGGGTCGGCGTAGCCAAAGGAGATCGCGCAGAGGATCATTCTGTCGTCTGAAATTTCGAAATGCCTGCGCACAAAATCCGCGTAGGAGGCCACAGCCGCCTGCGCGATGCTGTCCACCCCAAGCGCCCGAGCGGCCAGGGTAAAGGCGGTGACAAATCCGCCGGTGTCCATCGCACCATATCCCCCCAATGCGCGTGGGCTGGAAATGATGGCCACATGTGGTGCGTCAAAAAGGGCAAAATTTCGCATCATCTGCGCGCCGGATGCCGCGCGATCCCCTTTTTGCACACCCACCGCATCGTAAAGCTGCCAGCCGCAGGTGCGACGACGATCGCCATAAACGCCAGGGTAGCCGTCGGGACCCGGCAGGTCGAGCCTGGGGGATCCCTTTGCAGCCTCCTCTTGCAGCGCCTTGCGGAACTTTTCTGTCGCCGCTGGCTCTGTGACAATGAGCTGCCAAGGTTGCGCGTTGCACCATGAGGGTACATGGCGTGCCGCATCGATGATCTGATGGATTGTCTCGCCCGGCACGGGATCAGAGCGGAAGGCGCGGCAGGAATAGCGGGTGCTCAGCAGGTTCTGGAGCGTTTCAATATCCGTCATTGGTTCATCGCCACCCCGTATCCCACACCCGCTGCGATGACGGCTCCGATCAGGATTGCAAAGGCGATCTTGATGGTCGACCAGGGGCGTTCACCCTGCACCTTTCCAGTGCTGCCGTTGACCACAAACCGGTAGGTCTCGCCGCGATACTTGTAGGCGGCGAGCCAGACCGGCAGCAAGATGTGCTTGAAGGTCACATCACGCACATCGGTCTGTACCTGGTGGATGCGCTGGCGGTCGCCGCCGATGTCGAAGCGGATGTCGCGGGCGATCACCTGGTCCATCTTCTGACGTGCCTCACCAAACCCGTCCTCCAGTGCCACCGCGTAGCCTTCGGCCCTGAAACCGGCGAGGAATTCGGGCGCATAGGGTTCCAATCCGCCCAGGTCCCAGGGTTCCAGCGCATCGGTGAAACGCTTGGGCAGGGAGCGTGAGGCCAGCACAAGAACGTCATCGAAAAATCGCGCAACCCGGCCCCGCGCCGCCCGCCAGCGCACCTTTGGCACACGGACCTTTTGCTGCCGCTCGCCCCGCATGACAGTGCGGGTTTCATAGTAGATCGTGCCGCGTTCACCGGTGTAGGAGGATTTCGTATCCGCATCAAAGGTCCAATATGGGACGTAAATACCCTGCATTTTCCGACCTTTGCGGGCGTATTCCTGCAACCCGCCCGGCGCAAACCACAGGCCCCCCAACCAATCGGTCATGGCCTCGCGCGCGGTTTCCTCGTCCAGCGCAAAGGGCAGCACACCGCGTGGTTTGATATGGCGGTGGCTGCCGGTGTCGGTGACCACAGGCGTGGCGCAGAACGGGCACTCCGTGGCATGAAGCTCTGCGTCAAATTCGACCTCAGCGGCACAGTTCGGACATTTGGAGACGCGCGTCTCCTCCATCTCTACCGCCGGTAGATTGTCGCGCAGGGCGCTGTTGAAATCCAGCTCCCTGATCTGCGGGGTGCCCCACGGGCCGCTGTCGAGCGATTGGTGATTGCCGCAGTGATCGCAGGTCAGTTGCCGGCCCTTTGGATCAAATCGCAGATCGGCACCGCAATTGTCGCAGGGGAAATGGTGATCGGCCAGTGGGGCGGAGGGCGCAGTTGTCATCATTCAAAGCATATTGTGCATGAAGCGCGGCGTCATATTGCGCAGGGCACCATCGCCCAGAGCGGTATGACGCCACAGGTGAAAAATCCCGTGCAAGAGGCCCGCGCCGAGGGTCAGCACCGTCACCGTGCGCAGAGCGCCGGTCAATGGCCCGGGATCGGCATTCAAGAGCATCAGGGCAGTGACATCCAGCAGGATCAGCATGGCAATATGCAGTGGCACAAAGCCCTTGCGCAAAATCCCCGTCAGAACCGGGCCCGGTGTGCACAGCAGGCCAAAGCTGCCGTAGCCAACCGACCACAGCACGGCGGTGACCAATAGGCCCCATTTGACCACCGGCACATTGCCGTAAAACAGCGCGGCCACCACAAACGCCAGCGCCGTCCAGTGTAAAACCTTGACGATGCTGCGATAAATGGGGGGCGGTGGTCCGAAGCTGGGCCTCATGGATCAGGCTCCGGGCGGCGGGGGTGGGGGCGGCAGAACGGTAAAGAGCTGCGCCAGTTCGGCCACGTCTTCGGCACGCAGCCACCCATCCTGACCGGGGGTCCAGACCATGCTTTCGCGGGTCAATGCGCCTTCTGTGGCCATGCGGCCCAAAGCAGCCTTGGAAAAAGGGCCCTTGGTTTGGCCGTTTTCGGCCACATGCCAGACGTGCTCGACGGGGGGCGGCGGCGGAGCGGCAGCCGGGGTCCCGGCGCGCGCGCCCCACGGGCCCTGAGCCGCGGCCGCATGTCCGATTTGCATGCCCAGACCTGCACCAAGGCCTGCCTGTATGGCAGCGGCCCCAGCGCCTTCGCGGCCCAAGGCTTCAGCGGCCTGAAACTGCATATATTCGTTCAGATTGCCGATCACCCCCATGGAGGATCGCTTGTCCATCACCTCCTCGACCGCAGGAGGCAGCGAGATGTTTTCGATGTAAAGCTCCGGCATGGAGAGCCCGTATTCGGCCAGCTGTGCCGTGATCTCGCCGCCCACCAGCTTGCCCAATTCGCGGGTATTTGCGGCCATATCCATCACCGGAATGCCCGCCCGTGCGAGGGTGCGGGAGAACTCTTGCACCAGGATATTGCGGATCTGAAAGCTGATCTCATCCATGGTGAATTCGCCATCTGTGCCGACGATTTCCACAAGGAACTTTGCCGGGTCCGAAACCTTGATCGAATAGGTGCCGAAGGCGCGCAGCCGCACCGGACCGAACTCCGGATCGCGGCAGATGATGGGGTTCTTCGTGCCCCATTTCAGATCGTTGAACCGCGTGGTGTTAACAAAGTAGATTTCCGATTTGAACGGCGAGCGGAAGCCATGGTCCCAGTGCTGCAGCGTGGTCATGATCGGCATGTTGTTGGTCTCCAGCATATAGAGGCCGGGGGTAAAGACATCCGCCAACTGCCCTTCATGCACAAAGACCGCCGCTTGCCCTTCGCGCACCGTCAGTTTGGCACCGTATTTGATCTCATGCCCCTCACGTTCGAACCGCCAGACCATTGTGTCGCGGGTGTCATCCGTCCAGTGGATGACATCGATGAATTCGCCCGAGAGAAAGTCAAAAATACCCATATCCGTCAGTCCTTTACCTAGTGGCCTTAGAGCGGGCCGCTTTTGAGTTCGCGCGCAATGATCCGCGTGATGGGGGCCGCTTCGGCGGCGCTCATACCGGCCTCGAGCCGGGGGTCGTAGAGCATTTTGAGCAGCAATGCGTCATGTTTGGTGAGCAATGCAAATTCGTCGTCATCGTTGAAGATCGACGGGCGCGCGTCGCGGCTGTCATTGGCCAGGCCAAGGCCCTGCGCCATTTCCTCGTGAATGCAGCTGAGCCGCAAGAGGCTCGGATTTTCCGCGCGGATGATTGCCACGGCGGCGGTATAGGTATTGGCATCCGACCCCGCGGCATAGGCTGCAACCGCACAATAGGTATCGCGCGAGAGACTGCGCAGCGCATTCAGGCTTTCCGGCGTGATCCCGGGCACCCGCGCGGCAGCCGTGTCCAGGGCATCGCTTCTGTCATCTTCGCTCGCCACGATCACGATGAAATTCGGGTTGCCGAAGGTGCTGATCGGATGCCCGGAAATCTGCCCCAACCTGCGCGCATAGCTGCGAATGGCCGCACCGTCACTGGCGCGCTGCGAGGGGGGCACACTTTGTCCAAAGACGATGCCGACGCGCACAGGCGCGTCCCAACGGCGCAAGGGGCTTTCCCCGCCGCGTCCCTGCAGCGCCTGCGCATATTCATTGAAAAACACGATCCGTTCAAAATTGCGCGCCAGCATATCGGCGGTGAAGGGCGTATCCGGCCCACCGCCGTCCTCGCGCAGCAACCCCTGGTTCAGCTGCGCGGCTTGCACCTGCACCAGGTAACTGCGCAACGCGGCGCTGGCCTCGGAGGTCGGGCGCAGCTGTGTTTCCGCCAGATCGGTGGGCCGGGCGCGGGGTGTTTTGACTGCGGCAACGGGCTGCGCCATGTCACAGGCGATCAAGGCGGCGCCTGCCACAATCAACGCGCTTGCACGCAAAAGTCTCCGCCCCAGCGCCACGTCAGATCAATTCGGCACGGAGGTGCTGGCCGTATCCCCGACCCCGTCGCCGCGCGATTTGGCACTGGCGAGAGTGTCACGCAACTTCGTCTCCATCTCTTGCAGCTCGGTTTCGGCGGCCGCGCGGCGCGCTTTGCCTTCGTCCGCGATCTGCAGGCTTTCTTCGATGGTGCCAATGAGGTCGGCGTTGGCCTGTTTCACCGCTTCGATGTCAAAGACGCCGCGCTCCATCTCCTCGCGGATGATCTTGTTGCTGTCACGCAGGTTCTTGGCATTGGCGGTCAGCAGCTCATTGGTCAGATCATTGGCCTGCCGTACGGCCTTGGCGGCCTCGGCGCTCCGTTGGATGGTGACCGCCTGTGCCAGCTGGGTTTCCCAGAGCGGTACGGTGTTGACCAGTGTCGAGTTGATCTTGGTGACGAGCGATTTGTCATTCTCCTGCACCAGCCGGATTGAGGGCAGCGACTGCATGGTCACCTGACGGGTCAGTTTCAGGTCGTGCACCCGGCGTTCCAGATCGTCACGCGCCGCCCGCAGATCGCGCAGCTCTTGCGCAACCATCACCTGATCGTTCTCCGCGGCCTTGTCGACTTCAGCGGCCTTTGCCGGGATCACGTTTTCATCGAGATCGCGCAGCTTTTCCTCACCCGCAGCGATGTAGAGCGCCAGCTCGTCGTAGAATTGCAGCGTCTTTTCATAGAGCATGTCGAGCGATTTGATGTCCTTGAGCAGGGTGTGCTCATGGGTCAGCAGATCATCTGTGATCCGGTCGATCTGGCCCTGCACTTCTTCAAACCGGGCGGTGAATTTGGCGAAAGGTGCGGCCTTGCCCAACAGTTTTTCCCACCAGCTGCGGTCGCGGCGGACATCAAGCTCGGAGATGGAAAAGCCACGGATGGTGGTGACGATGTTGCGCAGGCTATCGCCCGCGGGGCCCACATCCTTGTTGCGCACGCCGCCCAACATGGCCTGGCTGATTTCCTGCAGTTCCACTTGTGCCCGTGACCCAAAAGAGACGATCGACTGCGTGTTCGACATGTCGATCTCAGCGATGCGTTTCGAGATTTCCGCACTCACCGGCTCATCCGCATCCGCCAGGGGCACGATGGCATTGGCCTCGACAGGGTCTGGCAGCACGACGGCGGTCACCTCTTCCACCATCTTGAGCGCCTCGGTTGCTTTTGCGCGTGTCGTCTCGGTCATACTGGTTGATCCTTTTGTTGTCGGCGCGTCAGTCCAGACGCACGCCTTCGCGTTGCAGACGGTCCCGAAGGACCTCGATTTCGACCGTCAGATCGCTGTGATCGTCCAGCAGCATCTTTTTGGTGCGGTCGGTGAAATTGCGTTCCAGATCATCCAGCAGCGACAGGTAATCATCGCGGGCCTGGGTGTCTTGCGTGCGGGCATAGATGTCGGCGAATTTGACGCTCGCGTCGCGCGCGCCCAGCAGATAGACGCCAAGATATTTGCGGGCCGCTGTCAGGTCGCGCGGGTCTTCCTCCACGGTGCGGATAAGGTCGCGCACGACGGTCTGGAACTGCTGCATCCGAGTCATCACGCGCAGGTTGCCGGAGCGTTTGAGTGCGTCGTTCATCGCGGCCATGTGCGCTTCGGCCTCATCGACGACCTTGGCGACCCGGTCCTGTTGAAAGGTGTCGATGCCTTCCATACCCTTGCTCTTCAGTGGATCAATGCCAAAGGCTGCCAGATGCAGTCCGGTGGCCGCCGCGCCAAAAAGAACAGCCGCTACAAGCCCGCCGCCATGGCTGAGAGCGGCAAGAGCCGTACCAATGCCCGCCAGCGCGGCGGCAAAACACTTGCGCGGCAAGGCGGGGCGGCGTGCGACCTTTCGGCTATGATATGCGGCTTCCGCGATCAGACCCCCGCGCAAAAGCCAGGCCCCAAGGCTCATCGCAGCGGCGCCCAGCAATCCGAACGTCAGACCAAGTGCGCCCTGGACCAGTGACATGAACACCAGCACGATGGCTGGCAGAAACATCAGGTTGGCGCGTGCCCCAACCGGATCGACTTTTGCGCCGGTAAAGGCCCCGCGCGGCGCGGATTTTTCCGTATCCGAAGCCCCTTGCGGGCTGTATTTTCCGCCGAACCGTTTTGCCATGACTTAAAGCCCGCCCAGTAGGCCTGCGGCCACACCGGTCATCAGGAGAAGGAGCGCGACATAGGCGACCTTTTGAAATGCTGTTGGCGTCATGTTGTCTCCCCAGACAGACGTTATGCGGAATATAGGTTCATGCGGCGTGGCTGGCCAGTTCTAGTATCGCGTCGCCGGGCATTGAACCTCTGGACTGTCATAAATGTGCCTCACGCCTTGGGTTTTACATATTTGAGGTCGATGGGGTGGGATCGTGAGGGGGAATTTACAACAGCTTTTATCACAATTGTATCTAGCGAGGCTTGCGCCCGGCGCGGTTGGGCGGCGTTTTGCGGATGCCCTGGGGCGGGCAGGCCTTGCGTTGCCGCGCCACCTTGGCGGGTTTCTTTGTAGCCGTACCACTGGGGTCTTCCAGCTCCAGTCCCAATTGGTCGCGCACGATTTTGCGCCGGACCTCTTCCACGTCCCCCTGTCTCAGCTCGCCAAGCTGAAAGGGACCGTAGCTGATGCGAATAAGGCGGTTCACCGACAGGTTCACTTCTGCCAGCGCGCGGCGAATCTCACGGTTACGCCCTTCGCGCAGACCAATTGTCAGCCAGGCGTTGGCGCCCTGCTGACGGTCCAGCGTCACGGCCATCGGCTGAAAGGCTTCGCCGTCAACGGTCACGCCCTTGCGCAGCGGGTCAAGGGCCGCATCCGTCGGGCGACCATTCACCCGCACGCGGTAGCGGCGCAGCCAGCCCGTTGCGGGCAATTCCAGCTTGCGTTTGACGCCACCGTCATTGGTCAGCAACAGCAACCCTTCGGAGTTGATGTCGAGACGGCCGACGCTCATCACGCGCGGCATGTCCTCGGGCAGGGCGGAATAGATTGTGTCGCGCCCCTTTTCATCGCTGTCGGTGCTGACCAGACCGATGGGTTTGTGAAAAAGCCAAAGGCGCGGCGGTTCCGGTGCGGCAATGGGTTTGCCGTCCACGGTGATGGTGTCTTTGTCCGTGACGTTAAGCGCGGGCGAGCTGATCTGTGACCCGTTCACGCGGACCCGCCCGGCTTCGATCATGCGTTCGGCCTCTCGGCGGCTGGCGACACCGGCGCGGCTGAGGACTTTGGCGATGCGGTCGCCTGCCGGTGTGTTCTGGGAAATGTCTGACATGGGCTGGCCTTACCTTGTTTGCGGGGCTTGCGAAAGGGTACGGTTTGCGGGCATTTGGCGCGCATGGAGTTCAATTCGCATATGCAGCTTGCGCTGTCGGAAGCCCGTGCGGCGGGCAAACGCGGTGAAGTGCCCGTTGGGGCGGTGGTTGTGGACCCGCGCGGCGATGTCGTTGCAGCAGCGGGCAACCGGACCCGCGAGTTGAAGGATCCGACCGCCCATGCGGAGATGCTGGCGCTGCGGGAGGCCTGTGCGGCGCGGGGATCTGAGCGGCTCGTTGATCACGCGCTCTACGTGACGCTGGAGCCCTGCGCGATGTGCGCGGGGGCGATTTCCGCGGCCCGCATTGCGCGGCTTTATTACGGTGCCAGCGATCCCAAATCAGGTGGGGTGGCACAGGGTGCGCGGGTCTTTTCGCATCCGCAATGTCACCATGCGCCGGAGGTGTTCGATGGCATTGCAGCAGTGGAGTCCGAGGCATATCTGCGGGCCTTCTTCGCGCAGCGCAGGTAGCGATGGTCTGAAACCCGTGCCAAATTTTACGCCGGGCGGTGACACATCACGGCAGATCTTGAACACCTAGAGCGAAATGGGCTGCATCACCTGAGGTTCGATCACATTCACGCCCGGCAGCCCGTCGATCAACACCTGCGCTGATTGTTCCAGCAGATCGAAGGTGCGGTAGTGGCAGGGGATCACCGTTTTGAAATCGAAGTATCGTTTGGCGGCATAGGCCGCCCCCGCCATATCCATGGTGAAATGGCCCCCTGCGCTCAGAATACCAATGTCGGGTTTGTAGTAATCCCCGATCCAGTCCATGTCGGCCATGATGCCGGTGTCACCGGAGAGGTAGAGTGTGTGCCCTTCGGCTTTCAGGATGAAACCAGCCTCGCGACCGGCGGAAATCGTCGGCGCGCTGGAAAGGGTGCTGGAGTGCAGCGCAGGCACCAGAGAGACAGCAACATCGCCCAGGTGCACCGTGCCGCCCATGTTGTAGCCGATCGTGGTGAGGCCGTCGGCCTCTTCGAAATGGCTCATCAGCTCATAGATGCCGACCACCGGAACCGATAGTGATTGGGCAAGGGCGACGACGTCTGCCGTGTGGTCAAAATGACCGTGCGTGATCAGGATATGGGTGGCCCCTTCGGTGGCGGCGCCGTGCTGGGTGTCGTCCAGCATCGGGTTGCCGGTCAGCCAGGGATCGACCAGCAGGACCTGATCCGCCATTTCGATGCGAAAACTGCCGTGTCCCAACCAGATGATGTCCATTGATCCTCTCCCTTTGTGCCATATCTCGAGTTTAGCGGGGTTTTGCGGACGAGGGGAGCCTCCGGCGGGGATATTTTGGGCCAGAAGAAAGCGGGGTGGGTGTGGATTGGACACGTGCGGTAGATGGGTATTGTGAGCGGATCGGGCCCGCGTATTGGGCGGAGCCGATCAATGCGGTGACCAATCTGGCCTTTGTGCTGGCGGCACTTTACATGTGGCGTCGTTGTGGGAACGATCTGCTGGCACGGCTACTTTGCGTCGTTCTTTTTGCCATCGGCGTGGGCAGCTATCTGTTTCATACGCATGCACAGGTCTGGGCCGGGATGGCGGATGTCTTGCCCATCGTCCTTTTCATTCTGATCTATATCTTTGCAATCAATCGGGTGGGATGGCGGTTGTCTTTTTGGGCTGCTTTTGCTGTGACATGTCTGTTCATACCCTATGCTGCGGTGACTGTGCCGATCTTCCAATTGGTCCCGGGTTTGGGGTCGTCGGCGGGATATGCGCCGGTGCCGGTGCTGATCCTGTTCTACGCTATTTTGCTGCGGCACCGAGATCCTGATCTGGCCCGGGGGTTGGCGTTGGGTGCGGGGCTGCTTGTGGTCTCACTGATCTTCAGGACGCTGGACTTGCCGCTTTGTGCGCGTTTGCCATTGGGCACTCATTTTGCCTGGCATGTGCTGAATGGTCTGATGCTGGGCTGGATGATCGAGGTTTACCGCCGTGCACGTCTTGGCAAGGCGCGCGCATAGCGCTAAACGCCAATGCCAAGCAGATGAGGAAACGTGATGTCCATTGACGAGACCACAGCCGCCCGTGTGGCCAAGCTGGCCCGGATCAAGGTTGAGCCTGAAGCGCTGCCAGCGCTGGCGGGGGAATTCAACACCATTCTGGGGTTTATCGAACAATTGAATGAGGTGGAAATCGAGGGCGTCGATCCGATGACATCGGTGACGCCCCAAGTGCTGAAGCGCCGGGTGGACGAGGTGCGTGAAGGGGGGCAGCAGGACAAAATTCTGTCGAATGCGCCGGATGCGCGCGAGGGATTTTTTGCGGTGCCGAAGGTGGTCGAATAATGAGCAAGCTGAACGAGCTTTCCTTGAGTGCTGCACGGGATGCGCTGCGCGCGGGTGAGACGACATCCAGGGACCTGACCGAAGCCTGCCTGACGGCAATCGATGCTGCCGGTGTTCTGAACGCATTTGTGCACAAGACGCCGGAACTGGCGCTGGAGCGTGCTGCAGCGGCAGATGCGCGGATTGCGCAGGGTGATGCCCCGTCGATGTGCGGGCTGCCGATTGGGATCAAGGATCTGTTTTGTACCCGAGGGGTGCCCAGTCAGGCCGGGTCGCGCATCCTGGAAGGGTTTCTGCCGGAATATGAATCCACGGTCAGCCAAAACCTGGCGGATGCCGGGGCGGTGGTGCTGGGCAAGCTCAATATGGATGAATTCGCCATGGGGAGCAGCAACGAAACCTCCGTTTATGGCAATGTGGTCAATCCCTGGCGGCGCGGCAATGATGAAACGCCGTTGACGCCTGGGGGGTCTTCGGGCGGCTCGGCCTCGGCCGTCGCGGCTGATCTCTGTCTGGCCGCAACGGGTACTGACACCGGTGGCTCCATCCGTCAACCTGCGGCGTTTACCGGAACGGTGGGCATCAAGCCGACCTACGGGCGCTGTTCGCGCTGGGGCATTGTGGCTTTTGCCTCCTCTCTGGATCAGGCGGGCCCCATGACCAAATCGGTGCGCGATGCGGCCATCATGCTTGAAGCGATGGCGGGTCATGACCCCAAGGACAGCACCTCCGCAGATCTTGCCGTGCCCGATTTCGAAGCGGCCCTGACAGGCGACGTGCGCGGCAAGAAAATCGGCATTCCCAAGGAATACCGTATGGACGGCATGCCCGATGAGATCGAAACGCTCTGGGCCGAAGGCATCGCAATGATGAAGGATGCGGGCGCTGAGATCATCGATATTTCCTTGCCGCACACAAAATACGCGCTGCCGGCCTACTACGTGATTGCGCCTGCCGAGGCCTCCTCGAACCTCGCGCGCTATGACGGCGTGCGCTATGGCCACCGGGCCAAGCTCGATCAGGGCGACGGCATCACCGAGATGTATGAAAAGACCCGTGCTGAAGGGTTCGGGCCAGAGGTGCAGCGCCGTGTGATGATCGGTACCTATGTGCTCTCTGCGGGGTTCTATGACGCCTATTACAACCGTGCGCGCCGGGTGCGGACGCTGATCAAGCGCGACTTTGAACAGGTCTTTGATCAAGGCATTGATGCGATTCTGACCCCTGCGACCCCCTCTGCGGCCTTCGGCTTGGGGGAGATGACGGATGCGGATCCGGTTGCCATGTATCTCAACGATGTTTTCACTGTCACGGTGAACCTGGCCGGACTGCCGGGGATTGCGGTGCCCACAGGGTTGGACAAGAAAGGGCTGCCACTGGCGCTGCAACTGATCGGGCGGCCATGGGCCGAGGCCGATCTGCTCAGCGCGGCCTATGCGCTGGAAACTGCCGCAGGCTTTGTGGCCAAGCCCGGAAAATGGTGGTAATCTCGCGCCAACAAAAGCAACGACAGGCATGTTTTCTGATGACGCCACGTGTGTATTTCGCGGGTCTCGCTCTGGCAGCGATGGCCGCTTGCGCTCCTCAGGTTCCCGATAGCGGGCAAGGGATCGGGTTCGACAACTCATTGGAAGCGCAGCGCCAACGCGACGCTGCCCTAGCGGGCCCGCAATACCGGGTGCCGGACACGGTATTGCCGCCCGCGTCGACACTCGCGCCGGGGTCTGCCGAAGCCACAGCTGCAGAAACCACGCGCATCCTGAATGAGACACGTCCGGGTGCTGCCGATAGCGCCGCGTTGAATTCCGGGGTGGCGCCGGTGCAGGCCAGCCCGACGAATGCAGCCCCCCTTGCTCTGGACAATCCCGGCATCTCTGACGAAAATAATTTTGATGCGGTGTCCGAACGTCAGACCATTGAAAGTGACGCTGAGCGCATCGCCAACAATCGCGCGCAATATGAGGTGGTACAGCCCGAGGCGCTGCCGACCCGTTCCGGCGGCGAGCAGCCCAACATCGTCGCCTTTGCACTAGAGACCAAACATCCCAAGGGCCAGAGCGTCTATGCGCGGGCCGGCTTTGGGGGCGAGGCGCGGGCGGCGCGAAATTGTGCGGCTTATGCGTCCTCTGACCAGGCGCAGATCGACTTTCTGGAGCGCGGCGGCCCGGTGCGGGATCGCAAGGGCCTTGACCCGGATGGGGACGGCTATGCCTGTGATTGGGACCCGGCTCCTTTCCGTAAGGCGTCGCAGGGCTGAGGCCCATGCAGCAGGTTTCGTCGCCAAATTGCGGCCCGCGGCGGGACGGGCTGACCCCATCCATTGTCGTGATCCACTACACGGCGATGCAGAGCGCCGAGGCTGCCATCGAACGACTGTGCGACCCATCGGCTGAAGTCTCCGCGCATTACGTAATCGCACGCACCGGGGAGATCACGCAGCTGGTTCCAGAGGCGCAGAGGGCGTGGCACGCGGGGGCGGGCGAGTGGCGCGACCAGACCGACATCAACTCACGCTCCATCGGTATCGAGCTCGATAACGCGGGCACCCATCCGTTTCCAGAACCGCAAATGGCTGCCTTGGAAACCCTGCTGGCCGGGATCATGAAGCGCTGGGCGATCCAGCCCGGTGATGTCATCGGGCATTCCGACATGGCGCCGGGGCGAAAGGGGGATCCTGGTCCCCGGTTCGATTGGATGCGCTTGGCGAAAGCACAGCTTGCCGCCCCGACGCAGATGTCGCCCGCAGGTGACCCCGATGCCACTGTGTTTCGTGCGATTGTAAATGCCGTGGGCTTCACAGCGGCGGTGGATGATCAGAGCCTGCTGGAGGCGTTTCGCCTGCGGCATCGCCCGTCGGCGTCCGGTCCGCTGGATGCGCAGGATATGGAAATCGCCGCCGGGTGCGCGTCTGCCCCCGCTACATGATCTGCACGATGGTCGGGGTCAGCAGGACCAAAACCCTTGGTGGTTCGGCGTCCTCCTTTTTGACGTAAAGAGATCCGACAACAGGTAAGTTCGAAACGCTTGGAACCGGTAAGTCCGCCGCCTTCGGCGTGGATGTCAATTCATAGGAATAGTTTTTATGGGCCAGAAGCTCGGGGCCGGGCAAGCCGGGCTCCTCCTCAATGTAGATGATCGCCGGATCGCCGGTGAGGTACAATGATCCCACTTTCGTAGCCCCGCTGAAGGCCTTGGAAACGGTTGGCGTAAGCAGGTGCGACCGATCTTCGTAGGAAACAGGTAAAGGCAAGGTCAGATCGTAAAGCTCGGCTGAGCGGCCCCCTGCGGGCCAGCGCACCAAACCGTTAAGGGTGGCCCCACCTGACCGCCCCGGCACCGCGCTGAGCACAGGGGGCAGCATCCTTATGTCGACCTGAGGAAGATATTTGAGCTTGAGCGAGGTTGGCAGGTTGATGCCGCGGTTGAACCTGTTCCGGGTGCTGGCTGCGGCAGGCACCATGCCCGTCCCGACCCCGAAAAGGGTCGCCAGTGCCGTGATGGAAAACCTGCGTCTGTTCTGCATTCTCGGTCTCCTATGGTGTTGAAACAGTTTGAACATGCCGGTTGCGCGGTAGGTTCGATCTTGGCGCAAGCGTATCATGCAGCGCCTCTCGTGCACAATCGCTGGTGGGCACACGATCCGGTGTGACGCGATTTGGATTGACCCCGATGCGCGTCCGGCGTAGCTGCAATTTGCGCGGAAGGCCGGATGGCCGCGGCGTCGGGCAACCGGTGTCGAGGAAAGTCCGGACTCCAAAAAGCAACGGTGCCGGGTAACGCCCGGGCAGGGCAACCTGACGGAAAGCGCCACAGAAATGAAACCGCCAGCGGAGAGGTCGGGCAACCGAAACCGCCCGCAGGCAAGGGTGAAACGGTGGGGTAAGAGCCCACCGCGCCGCTGGTAACAGGGGCGGCACGGCAAGCCCCACCGGGAGCAATGCCAAATAGGGATCGCGTGTCGCAAGACAGGGCCGCTTTTGCCCCAGCAGATCCGGGTTGGCAGCTAGAGCCTACCGGGCAACCGGGTGGCAAGAGGAATGGTCATCGAACTGGAGCGATCCGGGGAACAGAATCCGGCTTACAGGCCTTCCGCGCATAGACATTTGAGGGACAGAGATCATGCAACTGGACAATAAACTGGTGGTCGTCACAGGCGGCAGCGACGGCATCGGCCGACACATTTGCCTGAAGCTGGCAGCGGAGGGTTGCCGTCTGGCCATCCTGGGCCGCAACGCGGACCGGCTGGCCAGCGCCGAGGCGGATGCGCGCGAGGCAGGCGCGCCAGAGGTGCAAAGCTACTCTTGCGATATGCAGGACCCGGCAGCGATTGCGACCACCGTTCAGGCCATTCTGGACGGGCAGGGCGCGCCCGACATCCTGATCAATAACGCAGGCATCTGGCACAAGACCGGTCCGCTGGACAGCATCGATGACGCGATGATCGAGGCCACAATCCAGACCAACCTGACAGGCACAATCCAGTTGACCCGCGCGTTCCTGCCGACGTTGCGCGCGCAGCCTGAAGCCGCCGTGCTCAACGTCATCTCCAAATCCGGCGTCGTGGCGCAGGCGGGGCAATCGGTTTATACCGCGACGAAATACGGCATGCGCGGCTTCACCGACGTTTTGAAGGAAGATGAGCAGGAAAGCGGCGTGCGCATCGCCGGACTCTACCAGTCGGGCACCAACACGGGCATGTTCGCAAAGGCGGGGGAAGAGGTGCCGAACCACATCTTCACCGAACCGGAAGACCTCGCGGACGTGGTGGTGTTCATGCTGTCGCGGCCAGCGAAGCTCTGGATGCATGAGGTGCGCGTCGAGTTGTAAGGCACAGCAGGTGCAATCGCATGCCGCTTAATTTTAGGTCACATCGCGCCTCATGATGCCTAAATTTACATCACTTCGTAAAATGCCCCCTTATTGAGCGTCATATCGCCCTTTTGCTGTTTATTTCAGCAGGTCTTTGCACCACCCCGTTGCGCACTTGAATATGGGGAAGGATCAAAGACATGAACGGAGCGGATACCGCCTGGATCATCGTGGCCACGGCACTGGTGCTCTTTATGACACTGCCGGGTCTGGCGCTTTTTTACGGCGGGCTAGTGCGCGCGCGCAACGTGCTCAGCGTTTTCATGCAGTGCTTTTCGATTGCCTGCCTGATGAGCATTCTCTGGCTGGCTGCCGGGTATTCCATCGCCTTTGGCGACGGCAACGCCTATTGGGGTGGCCTGGGCAAAGCCTTTCTGAACGGGGTCGATGCTGACAGCCTCTCGGGCACCATCCCGGAAGTGCTGTTCTTTGCCTTCCAGATGACTTTCGCGATCATCACACCGGCGCTGATCGTGGGTGCTTATGTCGAGCGCATCGGATATGGGTTCGTGCTGCTCTTCTCCAGCCTGTGGATGCTGATCTGCTACGCGCCGGTGGCGCATTGGATCTGGGGCGGCGGATTGCTGGCAGGCGCGGAATGGTCGCTGTTCGCCGACGGCGTGAATGATTTCGCGGGTGGCATCGTGGTGCACCAGACCGCAGGCATCGCCGCACTGGTGCTGGCGGCGATGCTGGGGCCGCGCAAAGGCAAACATCAACCGCCACATAACCCGGGCATGGTGATGATCGGGGCCGCGATGCTCTGGGTTGGCTGGTTCGGCTTCAACGGCGGCTCGCAACTGGCCGCAGACGGCGGTGCCGCCATGGCGCTGACGGTCACGCATATCTCTGCGGCAACTGCGTCGCTGACATGGGCGAGCTGGGAGAAATTCCGCTATGGCAAGGCCTCCCTCGTGGGCATGGTCACCGGTACAATCGCGGGCCTCGCCTCCATCACCCCGGCCTCCGGCTCGGTCGGTCCGGTTGAGGCGCTCTTCATAGGGGCCGTCGCGGGCGTCATGTGTCAGGAGCTTTGCGGTGTGGTGAAAAACCTGCTCAAGATCGACGATACGCTGGATGTCTTTGCTGTACATGGCGTGGGCGGCATGTTCGGCATCATCATGCTGGCCGCCTTTGGTCACGCGTCTTGGGTCGCGCAGTTGGGCGGGCTGGCGGTTGTCGGTATCTGGACGCTGGTCATCACCGTGCTGATCATTCTGGTGGTGCGTGCGGTCATGCCACTGCGCGTCAGCGAGGAAGACGAGACCAATGGGCTCGATCTCTCCGCGCACGGCGAACGGGCCTACGACATCACGTCCTAGAGTGATCGAATAATCGAGCAGTTCCGGCCAGCGCGCATATGTGTGCTGGCCTTTTGACTGCTGGCCGGTCGCAAAGCCCGAAATCCTGCCTTTTGCGGTTGACTCGGGGGGCTATCTGGTTAAAAGCCGGGCTTCAGGATTCACGCAGTCCCTCACCGGAGGAGCGCTGCAGCAGGAGAAGAAACATGGCCAAGCCAACCACGATCAAGATTCGTCTGAACTCCTCGGCGGGGACAGGCCATTTCTACGTCACCAAGAAAAACGCCCGCACCATGACCGAAAAAATGGTTGTGCGGAAATATGACCCGGTGGCGCGCAAGCACGTTGAATACAAAGAAGGCAAGATCAAGTAAGATCGCTTCTTCGACGACAAGTTTGAAAGCCGCGCCAGATGCGCGGCTTTTTGCGTTGTCTGGGTCGGCGCGGCCCCATCCGGATCCGGTGTCAGATGCAGACACCCGCGAGGGCCCTACGATGCCTCGCGGGGCCTTCCCGGAAAGACGCTTTTGATTGCAACGTAGAAGACGGGCGTGAAGAACAGCCCCAGGAACGTCACACCGGACATGCCGAAGAAGACGGCTGTGCCCAGAGCCTGACGCATCTCGGACCCCGGTCCCGTCGCAATTAAGAGCGGCAATACCCCGAGGATGAAGGCAAAGGCCGTCATCAGGATGGGGCGCAGGCGCAAACGGCTGGCGTCAATCGCGGCCTCAACCGGTGACATCCCGCGTTCCTCCTGTGCCTGCTTGGCAAATTCCACGATCAGGATGGCGTTTTTCGCCGCCAACCCGACCAGCACGATCAGCCCGACCTGGGTCAGGATGTTGTTGTCCATGCCGCGGAACATAACCCCGGCAAGCGCGCCGAGGACGGAAAGGGGCACGATCAATATAATCGCAACAGGCAAGGCCCAGCTTTCGTAGAGAGCCGCCAGAAACAGGAAGGCAAAGAGGATCGAGAAGGCAAAGATATAAGCCGCCGTGTTCCCCTGATTGCGTTCCTGCAGCGCAAGTTCGGTCCATTCGAAATCGACACCGGGCGGTGCGATAGAGGCAGCAAGCTCTTCCATGGCGATCAGTGCTTCGCCGGTGGAGACGCCAGGCGCGGCCGAGCCTTGCACGGGTACGGAGACCTGTTGGTTGTAGCGCTGCACCAGCGAAGGCCCTGCCGTATCCACGACCGAAACAAGTGTGCCAAGGGGCACCAGCGCGCCGGTGGCGGATCTGACCCTGAGGGCGGTGATGTCTTCTTCTTCGAGGCGGAACTGCTCATCTGCCTGCGCGCGCACCTGAAACAACCGGCCAAAGGCGTTGAAGTCGTTCACGTAGGCTGATCCGAGGTTGATCGAGAGGGTCTCGAATATCTCGCCGATGGGGACATTCAGCATCTGCGCGCGCACGCGGTCGATCTCCAGATAGACCTGTGGCGACCCTGCGGAGAAGGTGGTGAAGACTCCCTGCACCGCATCTGACTGCGCCGATGCCCCCATGATCGCATAGGCGCTGCCCAGCACGCGGGACATATCGGCGCTTTCATTCTCCCTCAGTTGCAGCTTGAAACCGCCGCCAGTGCCGACACCGCGCACCGCAGGAGGGGCAATGGCAATGATGAAGGCCTCGCGCAGCGACTGCATCCGGCCAAAGAGCTGTCCGACGATGGCACCTGCATTCAGCCCGCTTTCTGCCCGTGTCTCGAAACTATCAAAGGTGGTGAAGATGACGCCCTGATTGCTGGCATTGGTAAATGTCGCGCCGGAAAACCCTGCGAAGGCCACCGCGTTTGTCACGCCAGGTGTTTCGAGCGCCACCTCCGTGGCCTGTCGGATCACTGCGTCGGTGCGCTCCAGCGAGGCGCCATCGGGCAGTTGGACCACCACAATTGCGTAACCCTGATCCGCATCCGGGATGAACCCTGTCGGCACCTTCTGGTTGATCCAATAGCTGGTCGCCAAAAGCCCGGCAAAGACGACAAGCGAGGCGGCAATGGTCGCCCTGGAACTGACCAGAAAACTCACGATGCTGCTGTATCCGTTCGACATTTTGTCGAATCCCTTGTTGAACCCATTGGCCAGGGGGGTGGTGATCATCGTCAGTGGATTTCTTGAGGGGGCAGTGCGGGCCGGTTTGAGAATGGCGGCGGCCATCGCGGGCGATAGGCTGAGCGAGTTGATGGTGGAGATGACGGTCGCGACCGAGATCGTCACGGCGAATTGTTTGTAAAACTGTCCGGTGATCCCGGGCACCAGTGCGGCGGGCACAAAGACCGCAATCAGCACCAGCGAGGTACCGATGACCGCGCTTTGAACCTCATCCATGGTGCGGGCGGAGGCCTCGCGTGGGGACATGCCGCGGGAAATATTCCGCTCGACATTTTCCACCACCACAATGGCGTCGTCCACCACGATGCCAATGGCAAGGATCAGACCAAAGAGCGTCAGCAGGTTCAGCGTGTAGCCAAGGGCCAGCATGACAGCGAAAGTGCCGATCAGGGACACCGGAATGGCAAGCAGCGGAATGATCGCTGTGCGCCAGCTTTGCAAAAAGACGATGATGACCACCACCACCAGCAATACCGCTTCGAAGAGCGTCTCATAGACGGCGTTGACAGAGGCGGCGATGAATTCGGTCGGGTTGTAGACGACGCGGTATTCCAACCCGTCGGGGAAGTCTTCGGACAGCTCATCCATGACCGCGATGATCTCATCAGCGGAGGCCAGGGCGTTGGAGCCGGGGCGCTGGAAGATGCCAAGCGCCACCGCCGGTTTGTTGTTCAGATAGGAGTTGTTGACGTAGGAGCGCGCGCCGATTTCCACACGGGCAACATCACGCACCCTTACGACACGCCCGTCCTCAGAAGCCTTGACGATGACGCGGCCAAATTCACGCGGGCTTTGCAGGCGCCCTTGGGTTGTGATCGTGACCTGAAAGGCACTGTCGCTGTCGTTGGGGGGCGCACCGAGCGAGCCACCCGACACCTGGACATTCTGTTCGCGCAGTGCGTCGACCACATCTGCGGCTGTCAGGCTCAGCGATGAAAGCTTGTCAGGGTCCAGCCAGACCCGCGCCGAAAACTCGCGTTCGCCAAAGATCAGCAAATCGCCGACGCCATCCAGCCGCACGAGCCTGTCCCGCACGCGCGAGCGGGCATAGTTTGACACATAAAGCTGATCGAAGCTTTCGTCCGGCGACAGCATATGCACAACCATCATCAGATCCGGGGAGGATTTGGTTGTGGTCACACCAAGCGCGCGCACTTCCTGCGGCAAGCGTGGCTCGGCAATTGCCACCCTGTTCTGCACAAGCACCTGGGCGGCATCGAGATCCGTGCCCAGCTCAAACGTGATCGTGAGGCTCATGGAGCCATCGGCGGTCGAATAGGAGGACAGGTACAACATGTCCTCGACACCGTTGATTTCCTGTTCCAGCGGTGTGGCCACAGTGGCCGCAATCGTCTCTGCATCCGCACCGGGATAAGAGGCGCGCACCACGATCGAGGGGGGTGCGATCTCGGGATATTGTTCGATCGGCAGTTGCGTATAGGAGATCAGGCCCACAATCGTCGTGATGACGGCGATCACAATGGCAAAGATCGGACGGTTGACGAAAAACCGGCCCATCTCAGTTTTCCGCAATCAGCGGCAGCTCGACCATTTCGGGGGTCACCACGCTGCCCGGTCGGGCGCGCACGATCCCTTCGATCACGATCACCTCAGAGCCATCCAGCCCATCTCGGATCACGCGGTATCCGTCGATGCGCGGGCCGGGGCGCACCGGGATTGGGGTGACGTTGCCTTCCGCGTCCACAGACATCACTAGCCGGCGGTTCTGGTCCGAAACGATGGCGGAATCAGGGATCAGAATGCCCTCATAGGGCAGGGAGCCCGGCACATTGACACGACCAAAAAGACCAGGGGTCAGCACCTCATCCGGGTTGTCCAGAACGGCGCGGACCCGCATGGTGCCGGTATCGGCATCAATCCTGTTTTCGGAGAAGTCCAATATGCCGGTCTGCGGTGGGATGCTGTCGTCTGAAAGTGAAACCTTGACCTCCAGCCCGCCGCCGCCCTCCTGCAGCGAGGCGCCGCGCGCCCGCGCATCCCGCGCATAGGCAAGAAAATAACGCTCGTCGATGTCGAAATAGAAATAGATCGGATCGGAAGACACAATCGATGTCAGCACCGTGTCATTGGCAGAAACCAGGTTGCCCGGGTCCACCTGTGACCGGTCAATGCGGCCCGACATGGGGGCGGTGATCTGCGAATACTCCACGTCCAGCTGGGCCAGCTCCAGGTCTGCGCGCGCCTGTTCGCGTGCGCCCTGTGCGGAGAGGTATGCCTCGCGCCGTTCGTCGACAACGCTTTGCGCAATGTTGCCGTTTGATACAAGCGATTGTGCCCGTTCCAGCTGTTCCTGCGCAAAATCATAGGTCGCCTGCGCCACATCAATCTGCGCCTGGGCCTGCCGGAAAGCGGTCTGGAACTGACGTTGATCGATGGTAAAGAGCAATTGGTCCTTTTCGACGATGTTTCCGTCTTCGAAATGGATGTCCTGCAGATATCCCGATACCCGTGCCCTGACGATGACCTCGGCACGCGCCTCGAAACGGCCGACAAATTCATCGTCTTCCACGATGGTCTTCACCACCGGGTTGGCAACCGTCACCGGCGGCGGCCCTTGTTGCGCCAAAGCGGCGCTGCCGATCAGAATGGCAAAGAAGGTTCCGACCCATGCAAGTGTATTTTTCATTTGGGGATTGCCTTTTTGATCGCTGGGCGAAGGCCCAGACCGTCTTGGACGGGAGTTAGGATTATACGTCTCAGGATCAAGGACAAAGACCGGAACCAGCAAACGTGACACCCTGCGTGATGGACCGCCCTAACCTGCGTCATTACCGCAGCTTCGGTGATTTTTGATTTCCTAACAAGGCCGCAATTGGGCTTTCGGCATATTTGTTCCGCCCGCGTGCAAATCGGGTCCGAACCGTCCCGTGCTCTGTCTAAAAATTACACAGCACGTAGCCTGAAAATACCCAAGCTGCGGGGGATAGGGCAAAGCACTGCGGAACAAAACCAACCTGCCGCTTGTTGCTTTGTTGTGATGTCAGCGCACCGGTCAAAATGGGGGCGCCGAAATCAAAGATCAGAAAGCAGGGGTAAATCCATGAACCGCATTATCTATATTATTGGCCTGGTGGTCGTCATTCTGGCAATCCTGTCGTTTCTCGGGCTGCGGTGAAGGCCGATGCGCTCATACTGGTGATTTTCCGTCGTACTCTCGCGGTGACTTTTCAGAAGTAACGGCGGGTTCACATGTCGCGGTGATACTCCGCTCCCAAATCGGAAACCTTTGACGCATGAGGCAAAGCCCGTTGCCAAGCTTCGGTCGGCGGCGTGAGGTCACGCCAACGACAGTTTCGCAAGACTTCCAGATCTCTTCAGAGCATCTGAGCGACGGATCCGTCGCAGCCCCGCACCCCTGAAACCCGAACCAATTGCTGATCCCAAAAACTGGATACAAAAAAGCCCATGCGCGAAGACATTAAAGCCCTCCGGCGGAGCGTAAGCACTTTAACCACCATCACAATTTTTGTGATCGCCTATTTTGCCCGCGATTTGATTCTGCCGGTGATGCTGGGCTGCCTGATCGCGCTGACCCTAAGCCCGATCAATCGATACCTGCAAAAGCAGGGGCTGCCTGCGGCGGTCTCAGCGGTGACGCTGATCCTGCTGGCCGCGGGGTCCATCGCGGCGATCATCTTCTTCGCTGGTGACACGGTGCGGACCTGGTCAGACGATGCTCCCAACATCGCCAGAGAGCTCAAGTACAAACTCAGTGGCGTCACCGAAGCAATTGACGCGGTAAAAGACGCCTCGTCGCAGGTGGAGGAAATGACAGCGGCGTCAGCAGGCGGACCACAAGCCGTTGTCGTGCAGCAACCCGGTTTACTGAATTCCGCCGTGACCCTCGCGGCCAGCAGCGCGACCTCGATCAGCGTCGCCCTCATTCTGGCGCTTTTCCTGCTTGCCTCTGGGGATCTTTTCTACGTGAAGCTGGTTCAGGCATTCCCCACTTTCAGCGCGAAAAAGCACGCATTGACCATGGTCTATGACATCGAGCGGCGCGTGTCGGGCTATCTGCTGACGATCACGCTGATCAACGCGGGGCTGGGCGTGATCATCGCGTCAGCGCTCTGGCTGGTGGGGTTGGAATATGCCTACATTTGGGGGATCGCGGCCTTCTTGCTGAACTATCTGCCGATCCTCGGCGGGTTGATTGGTACGCTGCTCGTCGCGGCGCACGCCATCATCTATTTCGACAGCTTTTCCTATGCGCTGCTTGCTCCGCTCTTGTATCAGGCGCTGACGGCTTTCGAGGCGCAGTTCGTCACCCCCTATCTGGTCAGCAAACGGCTGGAATTGAATACGGTTGCGGTCTTCCTGACCGTGGTGCTGTGGGCGTGGTTGTGGGGTGTTGCGGGCGCTCTTGTCGCCGTGCCGTTTTTGCTGGTGTTCAAGGTTATTTGCGACAAGATCGACAGTTTGAAGGTCATCGGTAACTTTTTGGGGGCGGCAGAGGCACAAACGCGACCGGACCCGTAATCTGCTAGCGGGAGCAGTTGTAAAAGAACGTCTTGCGAGGTTTAGATGAAGTTGGTTTTCTGCCGAATGACGTGATGAAAACGAGGCCGTGACATCAGCAAGTTTGCGCAACCGCGCGTGAAGGGAAGGGCGATGAGCAAACGGGCTCTGTTACTCAAAATAGCGCAGGATTTGCGGGCCAGTTACTGGTTCATCCCCGCCACTCTGGTGCTGGTCGCATTGGCCTTGGCCCATGGGTCGGAGTGGTTGGATCGCAACGTCGAACTGATCCCGTTTCAATTGCCCGACGCCTTGACCGACACACAGGTCGATGGCGCGCGCAGCACGCTGTCCACCATTGCGACTGCGGTGATCGGGGTGACCGGGGTGATGTTCTCCATGACGATTGTTGCGGTGTCTTTTGCCGCCGGGAACTACGGCCCGCGCCTGATCGGGAATTTCATGCGCGACCGGGGCAATCAGATCAGCCTGGGCGTCCTGATCGCCACATTCGTCTATGCGCTGTCGATCCTGCGTGCCGTGCAGGACCCCTCAGAGGCTGCAGGCGTCGAGGCCTTCGTGCCGCAATACTCGATGTTGATTGCCATGCTCGGCAGTATCGTGGCCGTTTTCACGATGATCTACTTTGTGCATCACGTGCCCGAAACCATCAACGTTTCAAACATCACGGCCAACCTGGGCCGGCGGCTGGAACGCGAGATCATCAATATCATCGAGGCAGATGCGGCCTTGGACCCCAAACCAAAGGTCCGTTATCCCGAGAGAGACCCCGATCATCTCTTCACGCTGGAGGCAGCGGGGTACATCCAGACGCTGAATTACACCCGCGTCGAGGAACTGACGGCGGAGGCAGATTGGCACATCCGGATCGAGAAGGTGCCGGGGGATTTTGTCACGCCCTTCACCCCGGCGCTGGCCGTCTGGACCAAAGATGACATCTCGCAAGATGCCATTGCGGAACTGCGCGCCTGTTTTGCGGTCGGGGTGAGCCGTACCGAACATCAGAATGTTCTGTTTCTGGTGGATGAACTGGTGGAGATGCTGGCCCGCGCGCTATCGCCCGGGGTCAATGATCCGTTCACCGCGATCAACTGCCTGAACTGGATGCACAACGCGTTGAAAACGGCACAGAATTATCAGCAAGGTTTGGGTGACGCGGGCGCAGGGAAATACCACCTCGGTCCACGGCTGACCTATGACGAGCTCTTTAAGCGGAGTTTTCTCGCGTCGCAGCCCTATTGTAAGACCGATCATCTGGCGCTGGCGCATTATGAGAAAAAGGCGCGCGATTTAGAGCGCGGGTGAGGCTGCGGGTGGAAGGATCACGGGGGCGATGTGCTGAGCTGTTCCATCGGGCGCCATGGATGGGCTGGTGGCCCCATCTCCGTGGGAAATGCAAAGTAACAGCCCCCACCACCGGGTCCCTGATCGTGCGCGCGATCGATAGCCAGCCCGGCCAGGTGGCAATAGAGAAGGGTGCCAACACCGCCATGCCCGACAAACAACACGTCGCCCTCATCGTGGTCCCGCAGGCAGGCTCGTACTTCGGAAACGATACGGGATTGCGCCGCACGGGCGGTTTCCCAGCCTCTCACACTGGTCTCCGGCTCGGCAAAGAACTGATCCGCCACCTGCTCAAATTCCCGCGGCGGCAGAAACCCCGTCGCGCTGCGGTCATTCTCGTGCATACGCTCTCTGACCTCAAGGGCGCAACCCAATGCGTCGGCCAAGGGGCGCGCCGTTTCAACCGCTTTGACCTCGGCGCTTGTGACGATACGCCGGGTGCCGGCGAGGGCATTCGATTGGGCTAGACGCGCAACCCGCGCAGCACCGGTGTCGTTGAGCGACCAGAGTTGGATCTCTTTCTGAGGATCAATCTGCACCTGAGGATGAGAGAGATAACGGGCAACAGTCATGCGGGCTCTATGGCACTCCGTTCGCCTTGTTGAAAGTCTTACCATCCCATCTTTTCCGAAAAAGAGATTTCAGGACTTACAAATTAGAAACCCCGCCGAAGCTAGCGCTTGGGCGAGGCCGGACTTTCCGGGCTTTTGCCGTGTATGGATAAATGTGAGCGTAGGGCGGTGGCGCGGCGGCGATACTCCGACCAAAGACTGATTTGTGAAATCTGTCACCCAAGTTAAGGTATGTCATGGCCAAGTATTCAATGATATTGGCGATTTTGTGCGTGTTTCTTCTCTCTTTGTCCATGTTGCGCCCTGACCGCTGGAGGGACGTCGAGGACAAAGCACGACAGGATGCTCTACTCTTTGCATCGGTCGCCGAGAGGCCTGATCGCATTGGGTTTGCGCTGATTCAGGATGAAACAATCCGGCATCTCGTATTGTTTGATATCAACCAAATACCAATCTATCCAGAAAAAGACGGCTTCGTACCCGTGCGGTTCACGTTGTCAGAAACTCAATTGAGAGATTTGATGGAAATCTACGCGCAGACCGCCGAATCTCAGTGGTTGCGTTTTGATCGCGATGGCCAGAAGTTGCTCAACTGTCGTAAAGAAGATGCGCTTTGCCTGGTCTATGACCGCGTCGCTTTGGAAGAGTTGTTTGGTCTTCGTGCTGGTGCGTTGAACAATCCCGGTGTGTTCAACTGGTTGAACGTCGTGCTGGGGGTTGTCTCTATGGCGTTGGTCGCATTCGCCGCCTGGAGCAAGCTGTGTCAACACTCGGTTGGCACTGATCTCGAACTCGTTCCGGACAGGTACAGCGCAAGGCGTGGCGATCTTGAGATTGCTCTTACACCCAGAGACTTAAAACTCCTGAAGCTGCTCATTGACAGACAAGGTTCGGTGGTCACGAAAGATGAGCTTTACGATGTGGGATGGGGGCGTGATTTCATGCCCAACTCAAGAGCACTCGATCAGCACATTATCAACTTGCGCAAAAAGCTGGACCCAGATCGGAAGTTGCCCAGGATCATCGAAACCGTAAGAGGTGTTGGGTATCGCCTCTCCACCTGAGCGATTTTTTTGCACATTTTTTGCGAAGACTTTGCACAAAATTCACACACGCCACACAGCTTTCGGCTCCCTTTCAAACGAAGACACATCGCTTCAATGGAGGGAAGACAATGAAGACACCACCGATCACACGCCGTCAGGGACTCGTCGGAATAGGAGCCGCTGCCGCCGCGGGCGTGGCCAGCGCCAGCCCGGCCGCATCGCCGATAGGCTTTGACGAAAGCAACGTGAGGTGGAACACGCTACCGGGTATCGAACATGTTTGGTACCACATTCTGAAGGTTGATCCTGACGAGAAGATTGTCGATCTTTTGCTGAAGTTTGCTGCCAACGAAAGAATTGTCGTGCACAAGCACCACGCTGACTACAGCACGTTTATTATTCAAGGAGAGCTGCGGATCTACGATGAAAACGGACAGATCAAAGAGATCCGACCAACGGCCAGCTTTGTGGAGAAATCAGCGGGCGGTGCCGCGCATACGGAAGGTGGCGGTGATGTCGATTGCATCGCATTGTTTAGCAATTGGGGGACCGATGGGATGATCTACGAAATCCTAGGGCCGGACAATACAACGGCCGCAACGCTGGGGCTGCAGGATTTTGCAGCACTGTTGGAAGCTCAGGATCCGCCTGTTCAAGCAACCAAGCCTGGTTGAGACTGAGTTTGCCGACGCCGTGCCTTGTCCTGAGTGTTTTGCCCTAGCACGATAAAACACACAGGACATTGGTTTCAGATCCGGCCATGTGATCCAAGGTCATCAGGTTTGCTTTGATAGATGCCACTCGTGTTCAACCGGTTAGGTTTTGGCCCATTCAGATGGAAAGCCGGCTCTGACATGGCGTGCTTCATCAGGCGCATCGAGTTCTTGGAAATTCTGCACCACGAATTCGATCTGATTGAAGAGCCTGAACCAATAAGAGGTTGTCAGATTGAAGCTGATGCCACTTGGATCGGATTCGACCCTGGCCCAGTCGGCACCCCAAATGCCGCGACAATTGCGCTTCATTCGGGCAGCAAACTCGACAGATCGGCCTATTGCCGACTTTTACAGCCTGCTGTGGAGCTTCTGAAAGCTGCCGATCGTGCAGTCCGCAAGGTCAACGGTCGCAAGCACAGGGAAGGTTTGCTGCAACACGAAGCGCGGCCGCCCGATCTGGCACAACATTGATGCGCTCAAAACATCATGCAATCTGCGCCCGGTGGCAACGGCGCGGAACCCGGCTGCAGCGTAGGTGTATAGTCGAATGTCACGATTTGCGCGCCACCGTCGAACGCGATGAATAACTGATCGGAGCCCGGCCTGATGGCTATCCCTTCCGGATCATTGCCGTACTCCAACAAGCTAGCCTGTGCGAGAAGTTCTCCATCGGAGGAAAACTCATATAGGCTGTTCGACCCTTCCCAATCGTCGACGATCAGGAGATGACCTGTGCGAGGGTCGATCGCGATCCCCTGCGCCTCGCTCAACGGTGGGGACAACTTCATCGTGTTCATCTGTGTTTTCAGCTGGCCAGTCGGGCTAAACCAGGACAGGCGTTCTGGATCGTCCTCCACTGTTACGATGTCGCCATTCGCGGCAATCGCAATGCCTTCGGTGTCCGAAAATCCGCCGTCCAAGGTGAAAGGCGGCCCCAAGGCTTCTCCATTCTTTGTCAACCGTTGCAGCTTGCCAAACCCATCCCCGACGAGCAGATTATCGCCTTCCAGTGAAATTGCCTTAATCCGAAGCAGGTCACTGCCGACGCGTCGCAACTCCTCGCCCTGCAATGTGACCAGCACTGCATCGGGCCCCTCGTTTGCGATCCACAGGCCGCAAAATGTTGGATCATAATCCAAGCTGGCCGGGCGGTTTAGATCGTACCGGCCTGTTTCTTTCAAATCCAGGGCTGCCGCGGGAAATGTCGCGACCACTATCAGTAAAAACGTCAACCCCTTGCGCATTTGAACCCTGTCAGCCTGTTCTTCATCTTTAGGTGTTCCGATTTGCCAGCTCGTCAATACTGATCAGGGGATTGATGCGTTTTTGGTCGAAAACCCAAAGCCTGAAAGTTGCATGACCTACTGCTACGAACACAGTCCACCTTGCAGCGGTGTCATATGAGCATCGCGGTCAACAAGCGGTGTATATGACTCCCGGCCCATTACAGGCATTGGGCAAGGTCCTTGGACGCCGCGCTCGCGCCCGAATAACGGCCATTCGCCGCGAGAGCACAGTCAGCGCCTCATTAAACCGACGCTCTGCGGGACATTTCTGCCGTTCGTCAAGCTTGGTCGAAAGACCGCGTTCAGAGATGGCCGCCAGCTTCTCGACGCTATCGACATGTTTACTGCAGTGTATCGCGCTGCATATCACATCTTCGATTTTCCACCACCAAGCCTTGCTCACATCATCCCCTGAGACAGGCTCGCCTGAGAGGTAGTCGCAAAGCACCGCCGCAAGCAGGAAATGGAACCGGACCCCGCCGTCCTCATCATGCTCGATCACATCCACATTTGTCAGATAGCGAACCGGATGCCCGATAAAGCCTGTTTCTTCGCGCGGCGCGCGCGCGGCGGCCTCCATCGCGGTTTCGCCAAAGTTCACGTGCCCACCCGGAAAGCCCCAGAGGCCCGCATCCGGCTCATTCCGCCGTTTAACCAACAGGACGTGGCCATGCATGGCCGTTGTGGAACCGACGCGGCGTCTCAGAAAATGAAATCAGACGCGTCGAGATCAGCGATGTTCACGTCTTCCAGCGTGATGACCGGCTGTCCGTCTCCGTTCACCAGCACGTTGCGGTCAGTGATCAGCACGTCTGAGCCGTTCTGCAACAGATGGTTAGCCTGCAAATCGGCGAAGCTGGTGATCGTAGAAACGCCTGAGAGATCGATTTTCTCTTTCGCATCAAAGGCATCGAAATCGGTGATTGTATTGATGCTATCACCATCGCGAAAGACAAACGTATCGGCCTCGGTGCCCCCGCTCAGCTCGTCATGGCCTCTGCCGCCATCAAGGATGTCCCTCCCACCAAAGCCTTGCAGCGGTCGTTGCCCTCCCCGCCACGCACGGTGTCATTGCCCCGGTTGCCGATCAGCCGGTCATTGCCCGCACCGCCGTCTATCGTATCGTCGCCGTTTTCGCCGCTCATCGTGTCGTCGCCGTCAAAGCCAAACATCACATCGTCATCTCGCCCCCCAGCCAATGTGTCATCGTCCTCGGTGCCGCAGATCGCTTCAGGCATGCGGTTGAGGATCACGGTCTTGATCATGCTGTCGGCCGTGCGGTAGCTAACCGCCACCAGACCGTTGGGCAGCAGCGTGGCATCAATCTGGTTGGCCGCCTCGTCTGCGAGAACAAAATCCTCGCCCACCGCGTCGCCCGCGCTGTCGAAACGCTGGCCGCGGACCTGTTTCGCGCCATTGTCCTGGTCTTAGAAGATAATGAACCCGCCATCGTTCAGCGCGGCAATCACCGGCTCGTTGTTGTTGGTGTTGCCGCTGCCAAGGTTGAACCCCGTGCCGCGGAAGGAGGTCACGGAATTGAAATTGGCATCAAAGACCTGATAGAGCACGTCCCTGTCGTCATCGAACTCGGTCCAGGCCATGACAAAACCGCCGCCTTTGAGCGCGGTGACCGCCCGCTCAATGGCTCGGTCGTCGCGGTTGCCGACGTCCCTTTGCTGCACGATCAAGCCATCCGGGCGCAAGATGGAGGCGAGAAGCCGACCGTCGCGGTTGCCGCCGGGGCCATCGGGATCGATGACAAGAACGATGTTGCCGCTTTCCAGCGTGGTGGAGGTAAGCTCGGCATTGCCGTTGCCTGCAAAGTCGATCTCCGCGATGTCAAAGAAGGCGTCACCATTCTCCAGTCCGTGCATTTCAACAATCTCAGTCGTCGAGTTCCGACGAACGAAGAAGTACCGATAATCATCGTCACCGCCCACGTCTGCGATCGTCGGATTGAGGAACTGTAACCCGCCGCCACTATTGGTGTGGGATGTTCCACGGTCTACAACTAGAGCACCAAAATCACTTGCGAAAAAAGGTTGTCTCTATCTGGGCCCTAGTGGCCCCGCCGTCGGTTTCCGTGACAAGGGCAACGCGGTTACCGCCAACCGCCACAATGTCGAAGGTGCGCTCATCGACCTCATTGAGAATGTCGAACCCGAACTCATCGCCGATCAGCGTGCCGTCGGCCTCAAAAAGCTGGCCGCGGATATCGACCCCCGGACTGCCGCCCTCCTCGGTCGCATAGGCCACAAGCAAGCGGCCGTCCGTCAAGGTGATGGTTCTGGGGTTGCTCACGCCTTGGGTCGTGTTGGTGATAAAGGCATCGACGAGAATTTCCGGGGCGGTGGTCATATCACTGGTCCTCATCAAAAAAGCGCGCGCAGGGCAATAGCCCGAAAACGCGAGTTACCGGTTAGGCCGTCGGTTTCGCAGCCTATCGTTGTAACCAGCGCTGTAAGGACCGTTGTTTTTGCAGGCGGCACCGTTTTATTTCCCGGTGCCGCCTGCATGGGGGATGGCCCATCGTTCCTGTTTTACCTCGTAGTCGAGGTTTCTACGGTTGTGACCATCATTTGCGCGTTGATCCTGATCTCAATTCCAGGACTAAAAGACTTGCCAGTTCTGGATCTGGCTGACATCGCATCGACTGAGTTGGAAGGTGCTTGCGCAGCGGCATCCAGCCATGCGTGTTGTTTGATCAGCTTTGTCAGTATCTCCTTCTTTCCAAAACAGGGTGTTTAAAGGAAATGTCCCGCCGGTAACGACAAATCTACAGTTCCGGTTTTCGAAAGTATCTTAATGTTCGAATGTGCTGAACATTTCTTTCTTAACCGGCGATTGCATTAACTTTCGCATGAGCGCGTCTGCTCGGTTGTCAACCTTACTCGAGCTATGCTTCCGATCGGTCTGGATCATACCGATCTGCCCTTCGATGGCCGTTCGGGTCGAAAGCAACTGGGCCTCCGCTTGAGACAAGAAAAGGTCATTGAAGGTCGTTTCCGGAAAGTCTTCTTTGTATTTCTCTTTCATCGCCTGGTTGTGCGCAAGGAATTCAAGCGCCCTTTCGTAAGCGGTGTCGAGATTATCCAGCATGGCGAGCGTGCGCTCTTCCCAAGCCATCAACTGTGCCGTGTCCAACTCGAGCAAAATGTCTTGGGCCGCCAGTTTGGGCTGCTCTTCCTGGGAGGGAACCTCAGGAAGCATCGGTTTTTCGATACTGCCAAGCAATTGACCGATCATTGAGCCCTCGGGCACGGCCTGCGAAAAACCAACCGTCTCTCGCCGCTCCACTTTTTCGCGCACAATGTTGAAATACTCGATGACGACCACGCGCATCTCATTGATCAAATCCCGCCGCCGTTCATTTTCGCCGCTCCAGAAAAAGACCTTTTCCAAGGATAGTGCATTGTCGAATGCACCTTCGGCCACATCCCGGTGAATGAAATCCGAAAGCTCTTTGGTCGCACTGACCGGCACCCGCTCGGATATTTGATCAAAAGCCGGTTTCGCAAACCTGTGGAACAGGTAGTAGGCTTGGTGTTCATCAAGCAACCGCAGGCCGGGATACTGCCGACCTTCATAAAGTGTATTTGGAGAATCTGTGAGACCAGTGGTCGAACTCAAGATCCGATCGACAAAATTGTCGTCGATAAAGCGGGTTTCCGCAGGCGAATATCCTCCCACCCTCACGGATTTCCTGCTTGGGGTTTGCTCGCGTTCAAGGACGTCGTTTGCTTCAAGATAAAGCAGCCATACAGCCAGTTCCATGGGGATTACGAAAGCATCCAGATCGGCGAGAATTGTATCGGACAGATCAATCAGATCAAAGAGATTGCTTTCGATCTCCTCCATGACCAACACCGTTTCAAATGACGAAAAGACATCATCGTCTTCTACAGCCTCAAGAATGGCGCGCATCTGAGCGTAGTGTTCGATGACGTCCAGTTTGAGGGACTCGCATTCGGTGGTCAGTTCGACGATCGCACCTGTCGTCGTGAAAGACCGCTCATTTGACGTGCCATACCTCTCGGCAACGGCCTCGGCTGGGAATGCCTCCGGATATCTTTGCAAGGCCACCTGCGAAAAGGCGCGGAATTCCGATTTTCCTGCATCGATGTGATGAGCATAGTCATCGATCAGACCCCGTATCTTGTTATTGATTTTCCGCTCAGTGATGTCCTGATATCGTACTGCCAGCGCGTCTATCGTTGGCAAATCGCTTTCCATCGCCTCGATCACGAAGCCTCGATTCTGATCGAGGTATTCGATATCGTGCCGGACACGGGCCAGTTCTTCTTTCGTCACCAGATTTAGCTTCTGTCGTTTTCGCCACGCGCGTTTTCGGGATTTGGGCGGGCCGCGCATATGCAGTCGGTTGAGCAGCCGCACCTCTTGCCCCACCAGTTCTGAGCGCATGCGGTCCAACACCGCAGCTTTGCGCCCTGGTAACGTTGCGATGCGTCGCATCATCACCTTGGACCGAGCCGATGTCTTAATGCTGGTCAACAGAAGCGCACTGGCACCGGCCAAAACCGGCGCGGCGCCCGTCACACCAGCCAGAAGGGTGACTTCGACGGCGAGCGCAAAAAACAACTCACCCATGATCTGTCCAAAGGTGACGGGTTCTCCCTGTTCGATCCCCCGCACCCGCGCCTCCAGGCTATGAAGCCTGACATCCTGCACATTGTTGAGTGCGATCGACGCCAGCTTTTCGATCAGGTCGAGTTGAAACACCGTGTGTTCGCGCATCGTATCGATGTTCCCGATCAGGAACGTCTTCAGTATCCGCGCCTGATCCTTTTCCGGCGCTTCGTTGAGAGCGCCGAAAAGCTCGGCATACATATCATAGGCAAAATCTTCGCCACTCCCTGTTGCATCATCCATCGGCACCGGCCTTTTCGGTCGATGTCATCAGGGCCGCCATGGCGGTCTCCTGCTCTTCGATCTCTTCCTCGCCGGGCAATTCGACCGCGCCATCTGTATCTGGAGCGAAGGAACAGTCGAACTCGGGCAGGTCTGATCCCTCCTGAAGATAGACGAAGCTGGTTGGTACCTTGACCTCCCAAGGCGCCTCCACGGGCATCCCGTCACCCTTGCCGATCTGCACCGAGTCGTGCAGCTCTTCGAGAAGCGAAAGATGCGTGTCGTCGTCAAAGGCTGGCACCTCACCACCCGCCCAAATCATGTTTGTGCGCAAGAAGTATAAAACCGACCGTTCATAATTCGGACGAAGTGGGACGACGACCCGAGCAAAGCCGGATTTGAGAAACTGATCAAAGAGCGCGTCGCCGGTTTCCGCCTCGCGGAAGAGCTCATCCCACCTCTGGCGATCTGTCCAGAAATAGGGATAGAGCTTGTAAGTGATCATTTCCCATTCGAACGCTTCCTCAGCAAAGGCCGCCGTAACACCGTTGACGTTGTTCGCTTGCCAGTTGGGAATGCCGAAGAGACCCGACAGATTGATTTCCATCCGACCGTCGGGCAGTTCGTTCAGCTTTCGCGGTTGCTCGGCAAAGGCGGTGTGCCGGGTCAGAACGTCGATGCAGTGCTTGCGCAATTCTTCGGCCTCGATCCGCCTGTAGGTCTCTTCACGCGGCTGGGCCTTAAGCGCGCCCACCTGACTGTCACGAGACGTTTCTGCCTGCTGCAGATCTTGCTCGTAGGCGGTTTGCTTGTTGGTATAGGCCTGCAGAATTTTGGCATAAGTGTCGATTTGCCATTGCTGCAAAGTCTCATCGTTACGCTCCATTTTGTAGAGCAGATTGAAGTAGAACTTGCCCTCGAATTCCGCCCCGATCGTGATCGGAATTTCGCCTTCCAGCGGATCAGGCGACGCGTGCCATTCGTCGAAACGATTGGTGCTGACCATGATGTCCTTGTCGTTGTCGGCACCATCGTTGTGGGTCAGGTAATAACAGGTAACACCCATCACGTTGACCAGCAGCATGTTGACGTCCGACGACGTGTCGGAAAAGCCGATGGTCGTGTAGTACCCGTACTTCACGTCTGTGTTGGTGCCGTTCTTATCGGGTCGACTGATCTGGGTCATCGGGATATTGGCCTGCCATTCCACCAGGTGATATCCTTGGTCAACGATGACCGTGTCGATCGTCTTGGCGAGGGTTGGTTCGTTGTGGTCCTGCACGCCGTTGTCGGACGTGCCGGGATCGGCTTCGGGGTGCGAAATGCCCTTGCCCTTTACAAGCCTCAGGGGCGGCGGCGGCGCGATATCCGTGGCGTCATAGGTTGCGGCCAGGCTTGCATAGTTGGCCTCGGTCACGTCCTCATAGCTCTTGATGGGCGGTGAGAGGTCACGCGGATGTGTCGGCGGGTCAATGTTCGCAAGTTCCTGACGGTCGATCAATTTTGCCAGGTCGCGCAGAAAGAAGGCGGGTTCAGGCACATGAAATTGCAGGAACAATCGTTTGCCGTAGTCGAAGAGTTGCGCGTTGTAGTATTTGTCGATCCAGCGGTAGATGCCGGTGATATGGGTATCGCTTTCAGTGTTGTCGAAACCCTGCAACGTGGTTTTTACCGACTCGGTCACAATGGTGACCTTTTTGGATTCACTGACGGCCTCGCGCACGCGCTTGGTTGCTTCTTCCGTCACCGTCTTCGCGTATTCCTGCGATGTGGTGAGTGATGCGTCCTTAGAGGATGTATAGGAGGCATTCGCGCCGATGGTCGCCGAGAAGGCCGGCGCATTGTAGGATGCGCTGATATTGCCACTGACAGATGTCTGCTGACTTTGCGCCTCCTGCGATTGGACCGACAGGGAAAATCGCTCCTCGAACCCGGAGGTCTGGGTTTCCTCGACTTCACGTTCAAAAGAACTTTCGGTGGTATCCGTGATGCTGTTGAGATCGCGGCTGCTGAATTCGCGGCGCTCGCGCGCCATGACATTTTCGATTTGCGCGATCTCACCCATCTTGTAGCCGCACAGGTTTTGCTCAACGACCAGCAGGTCACCGACGGTTACGGGCGCAAGACAGCTTTGCCGCAAGGGGCGGAAATGAATACACGATTTGATCGGTTGCAGCAGGTCGTCATCACCTCCGAAAATCGGTAGAATTGTGTTCAGTGATGCCAGTGGCAGGTCGGTTGCGGTATCTTCTGCAGCGTTGGTTGTTGCAGCAGTCTTGTTGGCGGTGGTATCCGAGGGTCCGGATTGTGATGTCTTCGTACGTTTCATTTTGGCTCTCCGCTTCATCGGCTGCTAAGCTAGGTTGTCGTAGCTCAAGAGATCTTTGGGCAATGTCGCCTCGTAAGCATCGAAATCGTAGTAAGGCCATGTGATCGGCGGTACGGGCTTCAGGTTTTCGAGACGTACAAGGGTCAGAAGATGCATTCCGCGAATGGCGTCTATGTGATGGTTGGTTTCGACCTGATGGATACCCGCCATGACGCAGACCGCATAAAGCGACTCCCAGATCACAGAGTACTCCAGAAACAGGACCAAAAGCGCAGGCGGGGGCAGCACCGGATCATGGAAAAAGTTCGAAGTCGCCAGGGCAGGTATGCGGTCTTCGAGTAGAGCGATGATGCTTGCCAGCTCCACGCCCTCCGTAGTGCTGCCATCCCGGTTGTGAACCGGACCCCGCAACTCAGAACGCAGGGTATCGGTCACTGTCTCGAATTGCAGTTGATAATATCGCTCGGCGCTGAAGAAGAGAGGGCCTTCTATCATGGTTCTGGCTAGAACCACCTTCTGTAAATAATTGTCCGTCCCGATGAGTTGTTGGCGGAATGGAGCTTGTGCATCCGTTCTGAGGTCACGGATATAGCGCAGGCGTTTCAGTTTTTGCCGGATACGTTCGGGCTGTCTCAGTGTAATGAATTCAAGGGTGGTCTCTGACATGTCGGCGATCCTCACGTGTCGGAAAAGAAGTGCTCAGTTTGCTGTGCCCGGTGTCAGCATCACGATCCGGTCTGGATCATCGGAGCGGACAGCTGCCTGCTCTTGCATCGATGCAACGCTTTGCACGAGAGCGATGGTGAGCAGAATGCCAACGGCACTCCAATACGACCACCGACCAGGACCCATCCTGTGGGTGCGATGTCGTATCGGCGGATGGGTCAATTGCGGATGGGTCCAAAAGACAGTGGCCGGGTGTGCGGGCCAAAGGGAGTGACGACTGCCGGGGTATCTATTTCGCATTAAAATAACCTCTTACAAAATACTGCCGAACCCCTGCGGTGGGTTCTGCATCACAGATCAACGGTCCTGATTCGTGGTAGTGTGCACGCCTCGGGGGAATTGATTCGGGAACTCGTTTGGGAAAAAAACGTGAATTCAAAGATCATCACTGAGCGAACTGAAGGCCGCATGAACGAATTTCTGGTGGAACATGGCATCCGTCTCAATCTGTTCGGACCGTTCGAATTGCGCCGCGGCGATCAGTTTCTGCCTGTTTCGGCGCGCAAAGATCGTGGACTGCTGGGTCTCCTTGCCCTCTCGGCTGGCAAGTGCATGCTGCGCAGCCAACTCGCCGGTATTCTCTGGAGCGAGAGCAGCGAAACACACGCTCGGGACAGCCTGAAACAGGCGTTGCGCCGGTTAAAGTTGCTGTCTGAAGAGGCAGGGATTTGCCTCATAGAGGCGGATCGGCAGTCGGTCAGGCTCGGGCCCGAGTTGTCGGTTGACCTATTTGAGCTTCTGGAGGCGGCGGACGATCCTTCGGAGGACGTTTTGGGGTTGCGCCGTGGCCCGCTGCTGGAACGCCTGCAGATATCTGATCCGCTTTTTCGAGACTGGCTTCTCGGCGAACGCGCGCGGCTTGATGCCGTTTTCACGGATCTGGCTTTGCGCCTTATGAGGCGTGGCAAGGTCAGCGAACAGTCCAACGCTACCTCTTATGCGGCGCGCCGTCTGCTTTCGGTTGATCCGTTCAATGAAGAAGCGGTGCGGACACTCATGCAGGGACACATCGAACGGGGCGAGCGAAGCCTTGCCTTGCGATGTTACGAGTCGGCACGCGAACTGCTTGCGGAAAACCTCGGCATAGAGCCCGACCAAGAAACCACCGAGATGGCAGACCAGATCAGAGCGGCTGACACAGTGGCGCCCAATACTGTCGTCGCGCCTTCGAGCGGCATATTGATCGCTGTCCTGCCGTTCGTTGCGATAGGGGGCGATCCGACGCAAGACTACTTTGCGGATGGGTTGACCGAGGACATCATTACAGATCTGGGCAAGGTTCGCGGCATTGGTGTGACAGCACGCAGTGTGGCCTTCGCACTCAAGAGGGGAAACACCTGCGCGATCAAGGTCGCGAAAAGCCTGGGCGCGAGCCACATCCTGCAGGGCAGTGTTCGACAGGATGAACAATCGGTGCGCGTGACCGCGCGGCTCATCGCGGGAGGGTCCGGAGACCAACTCTGGGCGGATCGGTTCGACCATCCCCTGACCGACATCTTCGTGTTGCAAGACCGGCTCGCACGCCGCGTCGTCGAAGAGCTGCGTGGAGCCCTGTTTCCGGACGTCGATACCGAGTTCAAAAGGGGCACAAAGGATATAGAGGCCTACAAGCTCTTCCTCAAGGCACGCTCCTTTTACCTACGTGGTTTGGATCACCGCAGTCTTGGCACGGCACAGCTTCTGCTGACGCAGGCGGTTGAGCGTGATCCCGGATATGCACAAGCGTTTGCGCTTCTGTCGCTATGCGAATTCTACCTGTCGATCCGTGGAGCAGGCGACCCTGGCTGCTCTCGCTGCGGTGACCTGGCGCACACGGCCTTCGGATTGGACGCGGATTTGGCGGAGGTCAGGGCCGCGGTGGGCCTTGGTCATTACGCCAAAGGCAATTATGGCGCTGCCGAGCGGCAGCTCGCCATCGCGGCGCGGATGGATCCCGACCTCTTTGAGCCACCGTTTTTCCTCGCCCGAAATCACCGTGTTCGTGGGGACCGTGCCGAGGCGGCCCGTCTTTACGCGCAAGCGGCAACTTTGCGACCGGAAGACTATCGGTCTTCGGGTCTGCTTGCAGAAGAGCTCCGCGCCTTGGGCCGCAACGATCAGGCAATTGAGGCGCTTGATGAGACATCGCGCCGGCTCGAAGCAGCGGTGGAGCGACATCCTGACAACACCGACGCGCTTGCGTTTGGGGCATCTGTCTACGCTGAGCTTGGTCGGATCGATCAGGCCCGAGAATGGTGTCGCTGGGCAATGATCCTCGGGGATGGCGATGGTCTGGTGCAATTCAATTATAATCTTGCGCGGGCATTCGTACTGATGGGTCAACCCGACGACGCGGTAGAACGCTTGGCGCGTCTGTCAAAGACGTCAAACCTGACAAGACGTCGTTTGATCGCTTGGATCGCAACGGATTTGGATTTCGCGGCTTTGCGTGAAAGTCAGACTTTCAAAGTGCTCATGGAGGAGCTCGACGGCTGCCACTTCTGAGGGGTCTGCTGCATCGATTTGAGCGTATTAGGAAAGCTCGGTATCGCTGCTTTTCAGCTTGTCTTCGTACATGCGTCGAACAGATCTCGGACGCAGCTGATCTCGTTGGTGACGCCGCGCTCGCATCCGGCAAAATGGCCCTTGCGAATGGCCCAGAAGGTCTCGACGCCCTTGAACGTGGCTTTGGCGATGGACGTACTTTGGCACAGGATTGATCGTGTGCGGTGCTCATCTGACAACTCAAGTGCGCGGAAGCTGCCGTTCGCAGCGATGCAACATGCCGGAATGTTGGGCTTATTTTGTTGAAGAAGTCTTGTTGCTTTGAAGCAAGTCCTTTGATTCACTCGCTATTGTAGATTGGGGGA
>NZ_CANMXR010000018.1:0-56968 GCF_947501835.1 uncultured Roseobacter sp.
GGCAACAGCAATGTCTACGGCTTTTACCCCTTCTGGTTCTCCCCCCTTGCAGATGCTCCCGCTGAAAGCGAGGAGGTCCCGCCCGCCCCTACCCCCATCGATTTCGGGCTGATCAGTCGGGTGGCATTCTACGGCTTGGAATTCAATTTCGAGTTTCCGGATGCCGCCGCAGGCGACCGGAACCTGCAGCTGAAAAATGTGACGCATTGGGTGAAGATGAAGCGCGACTTCATCAACAGCGCACACCGGCACCGCGCCGAAGTCGATCTCGCCTTTGATCTGCGCAACTGGGCGGAGTGGTCGGAGCGCGAGTTGTCTTATGCAATCGAGCGCATTGTGGATCAATCGGGGCCCATCGAGCGGTTTCGCGACCACTCGCTCAATGGCATAAGGGATGCAATCCCGACGCTTTTTGACACGATGCAACCGGATGGCGTCACCCTGATTTTCGAGGATTATTCCGGCCGGCCCAACGACGATGTAAACGCCAGCAAAATGATCAGCATCATTGAGCAGGTGCAAAATGAAGTCACCCAGCGCGGTCAGTCCGTGAACGTCGCTTTCGACTTCTCCCTGATCGATGTCTCCCCGAGCGAAGCGCTGATGAACGATCTGCGCGAATTGCTGATTGCTGGCGAAGATGGCGAAAAGACAGTCAACAAAATCCTCGTTTTCCTCGAACGGCCCACCACGGAGACCAAAAAGAACCTGCGCGCGCGCATGGACCACGGCGATTTTCGCGGCACGGAACGGTCCACCGTGTTGCGCAGCATCATCCCGGTTCTGCCGCCTGCAGCGCATGAATTCGTGAAACAACGCCCGCTTGACGATCAGGACCCGGATCCGAACAAAGAGGCCTTTAGCCAGTTTGTCGATGACGTGGTTTATTTTCAGGATAACTTTGCAGGCATCGGTTTCTGGCCTGTCCCGCTGGTTGATGCGCCTGAAACGCCCAGACTGGCCGAGATCATCGCGTCTGAATGGAACGCGCCGACCTTGCCTGCGGAACTGGCGATCATACAAGGCACCTTTGATCAGGTCTGCACCTGGTCCTGCCCAAGACGCGCCTATATCGCGCTCGTCACGATGGCCGTTTTTGCGGTGGTTGCCTTGCTCACATGGCGGTCCTTCTACAGCGGATTGGTGGATAAGATCGCGTTCCGTCTGGGGTTTGTGCGCGTTGGAGTGGCGGGTATTCTGGCGATGCTGGTCATACTGACCGTCTGTGACCATAAGGCGGTCTGGCCCCAGGTCTTCCTGATTGCGCTGATCCTTCTGCTTTTGCTCACGCTGCTGTTCAATTTCATCCAACGTGCCCGCAATGGTCCCAAACCCTAGCCAAAGTGGCCTGACAGGGCGCAATCCCTGGCGGGCAATGCCACGCTCGCGTGTCATCGAAAATCTGCTAGCCTGATGGTGTCCGGATGTTTCGAACCGCTGGAGAGCCGCATGTCGCTGACAGAAAAACCCGCAATCACGCCTGAACGCCTCGCGTTTTATGAGAAGATCGACAAGGAAGCCTTCACCCCGCTCTGGGAAGTCATGTCGAGCATCATCACCCCGGAGCCCAAGAGCGATTGCCAGCCCCATCTTTGGAGGTTCGCCAATGCGAAGGCGCATCTACTGGAAGCCGGTGGCCTGATCAGCGCTAAGGCGGCGGAGCGGCGCGTTCTGATCCTCGAAAACCCCGGGCTGCGCGGGACCTCAAAGATTACCACATCGCTTTATGCTGGGCTGCAACTGGTCATGCCGGGGGAGGTCGCGCCAGCACATCGTCACAGCCAGACGGCATTGCGGTTCGTGCTGGATGGGTCCGGCGCGCATACGGCCGTCAACGGAGAGCGGACCGAGATGCGGTACGGTGACTTTGTCATCACGCCGCCCAATGCATGGCATGATCACGGAAACGAAACGCGTGAATCGATGATCTGGCTCGATGGGTTGGACATTCCGCTGGTGTCCTTTTTCGATGCGTCTTTTGCGGAAGGGTTCGACGCCGAGGCACAACCGTTAACGCGGGAAACGGGTGACAGTCTGGCGCGATATGGCGCCAATATGCTGCCGGTCGATTTCGAGACAAAATCCGCGGCCTCACCAATCTTCAACTATCCTTACGAACGCTCTCGGGCAGCTTTGGAAAAGATGAAAGAGCAAGCGGATTGGGATCCCTGCCACGGGTTGAAAATGCGTTATGTGAACCCGAATGATGGCGGATACGCGATGCCGACGATGGCAACCTTCCTGCAGCTTCTGCCAAAGGCATTCCAAACGGCAGCCTATCGCGCCACAGATGCAACCGTCTTCACTGTTGTCGAAGGGACCGGGCGCAGCACCATCGGTGACAAGACCTATGAATGGGGTCCAAAGGACATCTTCGTCGCGCCCTCGTGGCGCTGGATCAGGCATGAAGCCGATGAAGAGACGGTGATTTTCTCCTACTCGGACAGGGCCGCGCAAGAGAAGCTGGGCCTTTTCCGCCAGGATCGCGGCAATAATTGACGATAGGACAACTTCATGAACAGCGCGCCCGTTGTTATCTTGCACACGGACAATCCGGAGCCGGCATTGCAGATCGCCACCGCCGCGCATCCTGATCTGGAGTTCCATACCTGCGATTCATACGCCGCTTTGCCGCAGATGATTGCGGATACTGCTGCCGAGGTGGTCTATTCCGTGCGCTTTGCCGGCACGCCTGGCTTTCCCCGCGACGCCACTGTGAACAGCGCGACAGTTCGCTGGCTGTCTGTTGGGGGGTCGGGCACGGATCATCTGGGCACATGGGACAGCAAACGGCTGACCGTGACCAACGCAGCGGGGGTCGCGGCTGATATGATGGCCGAATACACGCTGGGCGCGATGCTGCATTTCTCGCTGGACCTGCCCGGGTTCAGGCGCGCGCAAAAGGAACGCCATTGGAGCGCTGGAAAGGTTGAACCCATTGCAGGCAAAACCATTCTCATCGTTGGTTTGGGAAAAACCGGGCAGGCCATTGCGCAGCGTTGCAAAGCCCTCGGGCTGACGGTTTTGGGGGTGCGTGCACGCCCTGCGCCGCTTGACCACGTTGATGTGGTGCAGGGCATGGCAGATCTGCCAGATCTTTGGCCACAAGCGGATTTCATTGCGGTGTGCGTGCCGCTGCTGGACAGCACCCTTGGCATGATTGACGCCACAGCGATCAAGATGATGAAACGCAACGCCGTTCTGATAGATGTATCCCGCGGGGGCGTTGTCGATCAGAAAGCACTGGCGCAGGCGCTTCAGAAAAACGCGCTCAAAGGAGCGGCCTTGGATGTATTTGAAACGGAACCATTGCCCGAGGACAGCCCGTTCTGGGAGATGCCGAATGTCATCGTGACCCCGCATTGCGCATCCGTGTATGACGGTTGGGATTTGAAATCGGTGCGCATGTTTTGCGACAACCTGACGAGATACCGGCGCGGCACACCGCTATTGAACATCGTTGATCCCATGCGCGGGTATTGAGCCTGCGCCACGCGCTTAGCACCCTTTACAGGCAATCAAACAGCCGCCCCGGCGCGTCAGGATGACGGGTTAGGTCCAACGCCTGCGAGATCGCGAAAATCATCGCCTGGTTGGAGGTGACCACAGGCTTGCCGAGCCTTGCTTCGATCCGTGCAATAGCCTCAACCGACCGCATATCGGTGCAGGAGAGAACAATCGCCTGCGCCTGTGGGTGATCTGCCTGCAGGGCAAGGTCATAGACCTCCGGGGGTGTCAGCGCCCCCTGTCCGTAGTTTCCAAGATCGCGCCCGATATCGGCACGCTGAACAACGTCGACGCCCTCTTGAGCCAAAAATGCAATCGCCTGATCATTGATGTCGCCGATGTAGGGCGATGCAAAACCAACCCGTGTGATGGCCAGTGCGTTCAGCGCGATGATCAGCGACCCCGCAGCTGTAAAGGACAACGCACCGGAGAGCTCCGCGATCCGTGCCGCAAGTTCGCGATCAAAGGTGCGCCCGTGTGTCAGCGTCGCCGAGGTGCAGCCATAGAGCACCGCCGCCGGGCGGACACCGGAAATCAAGCGCAGGTTTTCCGAGATATCGGAAGCGCCGAGCTTGGCCATCTGATCGGAACCGGGTATTTCATCGATGTCGTACCCCCCCATCCGTTCGAAATGCACGGTGCAGCCGGGCGGGCACAGCGCCATCATATCCGGCTCCAGATTGCAGTTGGTAAAGGGCACAAGCACCCCGATTTTCGGCCCGGTGCGATCACTTTTCATCTGCGGCCTCCCGCACCAGAATATCGGCAACGGTCGTCATCACGTCCTGCGTTCCGATGGTGACGCGCAGACAAGACCCAAGACCGTATCCACCCATCGCGCGCAGAACATATCCTTCGGCACGCAGGAGGGTATCTGCCCGGGTGGCGCGCTCGGCAGCGGCATAGGCGATCAGCACGAAATTCGTGTGGCTCTCCGGAACGGTTAATCCGGCCTGCCGCAATTGGCGGGAAAAACCATCCCGTATTTGCACGGTCTGGCTCACGATCCCGCGCATGTGCGCCTGATCGCGCATCGCTGCCGCTGCCATCTGCTGGCTGACACGCGGGACGTTGTTCGGGTTAAGGAGCTTGCGCACCTCTGGGAAGATTGTGCCGGGAAACAGCCCCCAGCCAACACGCGCGGAGGCCAAACCGTAAGCCTTGGAAAAGCTACGGATCACAATAGTATTCCCGCGCGCCACCAGCGCAAAGACGTCGCGCGGGTCCTGATCGTCAAATTCGCCGTAGGCCTGATCCACCACCAACAGTACCGTGCCGGGCAACCCATCGCGCAACCGGGAAATTTCTGCATTGGCGATCCGCGTCCCCGTGGGATTGCCGGGGTTGCAAATGAAAACGACACGCGTTCTGGCCGTGACTTTTTCCAGCATGCGGTCAACTGAAACGGTAAAACCGGTTTCTGCGGCTGCAATATATGTTGCGCCCGCCTGTTGTGCGGCGGTGGCCGCAAAGAGATAGCCGTATTGCGATCCTAGAACCTCATCCCCTGGTCCGGCGAAGGCGCGAATGACGCATCCGATCAATTCCATCGATCCCGCGCCACAGAGAACCTGCTCAGGCCGGACTGCGTGCACCTCTGCAATGGCGCGGCGCAGGTCCCCCCAATCCGGGTCGGGGTAAAGTGGTCCGTCACGCAGAGCCTGCGTTCCTGCATCGATCGCTGTCGGGCTGGGAGCGAAAGCGCATTCATTCTGCGCCAGCGAGATCGCAGTGCTGTTACCGAGGTCAGCAAGCGCATAGGCGGGCATGTCCGCCACGGATTTTACCGCGCGGATCATGTCCTGACCCCGTAGAGCGCATGCGCGGCCTTCGGTGTGACAACGCCACACTTCACATCAGATTGCATCGCCGCCCGGTCGCGCAGCGCAGGATCGCCAAAACCGCCGCCACCCGGCGTTTCAAAAGTCAACCGTTCCCCGGCATCAACCCGCAGCTCGCATTTGCCCGGAATGTCATCCGCGCGACCGCTGACGCGAATGCGCCCCGGTGCGCCGGATTGCCCGCCCTGTCGCCCCGCCGCCGGGTTTTCAAGACGCTCAACGGACAGGAACACCAGAAAGGGCTGATCGATTGCGGAGGACAATTCGATCACCTGACCCAGACCCCCCCGATATTGACCGGCACCGCCTGAGTCGGGGCGTAACTCGCGCCTCCAGATGGTGACGGGCGCAACGGCTTCGGCGATTTCGACCTGGCTGCCGAAGACGCCAGAGGGAAACGCGGTCGCCGACAGCCCGTCGGAGGTCGGGCGCGCGCCCGTACCCCCGTTGTGCACCAGTTCGATGGCAAATCTGCGCCCGCCATTCCGCGCCGCGTCAGCCGTGTGACGCATTGGCAAATCATACATGCAGGAAGCCCCTTCGGCGGGGATCAGATCGGGCAAGGCCTGATGCAAACACCCCAGCACAAGGTCAGGTGTCATTTGGCCCAGCGTATGGCGCATCGCTACCGGCGCGGGATGCTCTGCGTTCAGAATGCATCCCGGCGGCCCGGTCACCACGAAGGGGGCCAATGAGCCTGCGTTGTTTGGAATATCCGGCCCGATGATACAGCGCATCGCAAATACCGAATAGGCCGCAGCATAGTTCAGCGGCACATTGATGCCTTTGGATGAACAGGGCGATGTCCCGGCGAAATCCAGATGCAGGCCGTCCTTGCGCACGGTCAGCGTCGCACGCAGGGTTAGGGGGACATCATAGCCATCCATCGTCATTTCATTGATGTATCGCCCCTCCGGAACCTGGCTGATGGCATCCAGCGTCCCCCGTCGGGAGGTTTCAATGATATAGTGTGACAGGCGATCAAGATCGCTGAGATCGAATTCAGTCATCATCGCCGACAGCCGGGCCGCACCCGCTTCACAACAGGCGATAAGCGCATAGATATCGCCCTCGTTGGCGATGGGTTCGCGTGAATTGGCCTGCACGATGTCCATCAACAAGGTGTTGACGGTGCCCTGATCCACCAGTTTGCAGGGCGGGATCAACAGACCCTCATCGTAGACATCTGAGCCTTCAGGGCCCATCCCGAGCCCTCCCAAATCCACCAGATGTGAGGTGCATGACGTATAGCCAACCACATGCCCTTGCCGGAACACCGGCATCATCAGCAAGAAGTCGTTCAGATGCCCCGACGCCAGCCAGGGATCGTTCGTCATGTAGATGTCACCGGGTTTCATGGTCTCCGCCGGGAAACGCGCGCGCAGGTGTTTCACCGCCTCCGCCATCGTGTTGATATGCCCCGGGGTGCCGGTGACGGCCTGCGCAAGCATCTCGCCGCGGGCGTCGAAAATACCAGCCGAAATATCACCGCATTCCCGCACAATCGGCGAGAAGGCCGCGCGGATCAGGGTCTGCGCCTGTTCTTCGACAACGGCCAGCAGGCGGTTCCACATCACTTGTAGGTGGGCGGGCGAGATATCAGTCACTTTGGGTCTCCCGGGTCAGAATGAGGGTGCCGCGCATGTCCACGTCCAGCGTGAAATCTGCGCCCACAAATGTGGTTGTTTGCGGCTCTGCGATCAGCGCCGGCCCGGACAGATGGTCACCCGGTCTGAGCACCTCTCGCGGCACAAAAGCCGCATCGCGAAAAACCCCGCTGACGTCGCAGAAGATGCGCTTTGTCCGGGTCGGCTGGATATGTCGCAAGCGGGGTTGCGCGGTGATTTCGGACAAGGGCCGCATGGGTGTCGAAAGAAGCACCGACCAATTCAGAATCTCGATGTTCATACCGGGCACGGGCCGCGAAAACTGAGCGGAATAGGCGGTTTCAAACGCAGTGGTCAGCGATTTCAGATCTTCCGCTGAGATCGCGCGATCCGGCAGCGTAATTTCGATCTCATGCCCCTGCCCGTGATAGCGCATATAGGCCGATCGGCGGGTGGTGATTGGTGCTTCGGCGTCACCCTGGCGCACCACTGCAAGGGCTTCACGGCACATGTCACCCAGCAACCTGTTGATCGCCGCAATGTCCATTTCTGCCAATAACGCGTAGCGGCTGCGCACGATCTCGAAGGACAAAGGCGCAAACAGAAACCCCAACGCGGAGCCGACACTGGGGTTGGTCGGGATCAGAACCCGGGACACCCCGGCACTGCGGGCCACGCGACATGCATGCAGCGGCCCGTTACCGCCAAAGGCGATCATCGTACGCTGGCTCAACACCTTACCTGATTCCACCGCATGGGTGCGCGCAGCACTGGCCATGCTTTCATCGACTATACGGCTCACCCCATCCGCCGCGCCGCAAGCATCCAGACCCAGCGGCATGCCAAGTGTTGTCAGAAGCACCTCCTCCGCTGCCGCCGTTTCGATTGCAAACTGACCTTCGGCAAAATTTTCCGCCTGAATATAGCCGAGCACCACATCCGCATCTGTGACGGTCGGATCACCCCCTCCCCGACCAAAAGCCACCGGTCCAGGCTCTGATCCCGCGCTTTTGGGTCCGACCGTCAACCGCCCCAGGCGGTCCACCGCGGCAATGGATCCGCCGCCAGCGCCGATCTCGATCATGTCAATCACGGGGATGCGTACTGGCATGCCGGACCCCTTGATGAACCGCGCCGCCCGACCAATTTCGAACTGCCGGGAGGTTTGCGGCGTGGCATCATCGATCAGGCACAGCTTGGCCGTCGTGCCGCCCATATCAAATGAAAGCACCGCGCCAAGATCGTTTTCCCTGGCAATCCGGGCTGCCAGGATCGCGCCACCTGCAGGACCGCTTTCAACCAGCCGGATCGGGAACTGGCCTGCCGTATGCAATGTGGTCATGCCACCCCCCGCCGTCATCATCAGGATCGGGCACCGCAGCCCTTTTGATTTGAACGCAGAGGCAAAGGCGTCAAGGTAACGGGCCATCAGCGGCTGGATATAGGCATTGGCCACGGTGGTGCAGAGCCGGTCAAACTCTCGCGCTTCGGGGCTGACCTCGGAACTGATGGAGATCCGCAGATCCGGGCGCACCTCCTGTAAAAGGTGCCGCAGCCGCTGCTCATGCGCGGAGTTTGCATAAGCATGCATCAGACAGATTGCCACCGCTTCGGCCTTGCAGTCATCCATCTTGGCGATCAGATCCGCGATGCTGGCCTCGTCCAGGGCGATCAAAACCTCTCCCGAGGCGGACATGCGTTCGCGCACCGTCAACGCGCGATCCCGGGGCACCAGGAAATCGGTCTTTTGCAAATTGATATCGTATTGGCTGTAGCGCCGTTCGTAGCCAATTTCGAGGATGTCGCGAAATCCTTCGGTCGTAATCGTTGCAACCCGCGCCCCACGCTTCTCGATCAGCGCATTGGTGGCCAGGGTGGTGCCGTGGATGAACCCCGTGATATCCTTCATGCTTGCAGTGGCGTCCGCCAACGCCCGCGTCGCACCAAGGAGAGCACCTTCTGCCGGATTATCATGCGTGGTCAATGTTTTGGTCGAAGCGATGACCGCATCCGCCGCATCAACCAGCACGGTGTCGGTGAAGGTACCACCAATATCGATGGCAAGCCGCAAGGGCGCAAGAAATGTCATGTGGGATGGTCCGGAGCACGTTCAGGGGGGGATCGGCGTTCAACCCGCCCTAACTCGCGACGAGATCACACCCCGTGACCCGACGCATCATCGGTGCGTAAACGAAAACTGTCTTGGCGGCGCTGTTTGTCATGCAATCGGTCTTTGTACCCTGCGCCGATTAACGATGCCCAAGCCGGTATCTGTCAACAACAATCTGACGTCGGAGCGTTTAGCAGATAGGGCGCATGTCTAATGCGTCAGATCTTTGGCATAGATGTCGTGCACCCATCGCGGCACGTGGCTCAAGACAAAAGACACCTGACCGTTTTTGAACGACAGCACCCGTTTGGGCGGTTCGTTCAGGGCCGAATTGTCAAAGACATGGCCCACATCGCTCAGCAGCACCGCCTGACGGATCAGTGGCCCGTTGCGATCGTATCGTCCCCTGATCTTCTCCTCCGGCACCGCGTGACCGCCTTCCCTGACCCGCTCGGTGACACGCGCCACAGACAAATCAGGATGTGCGACGCCCACATGAAACAGCATGATCCGGTAGCCAAGCGCCTTTGCCTGCTGGATCAGTTCCAGTTTGGAGGGGTGCGAAAAGACAGATTCCGTGGCGAAGCTCTTGCCCGCTTTGAGCAGTTTATCCCGCCGTTCCGCCGCCAATCGGGCCGCTTTGTAGGCGGAATCCAGATCGTCCTGCTGTAATTCATTGCGATGAATTTCATCGGCATTGATGAATGGCGCCGCAAAGCCCGGTCGCACGCGCGTCTCGAAAAGAGTGGATTTGCCCGCGCCATTCGGTCCGGCCAGCATCACCAGAGTGGGCCGCTTGTTTGGGGTCACTCTTTGGCGGCGGATGCCTGATGCACCAGCTCACCCGCATCTGTCATCCCGACGCCACGACCGAGCTGTTTGCGGTTTGCAAAAAACGCATGTTCCGCATCGCCGGGTTCTGCCATGTCCTCGGCAAATTGCGCAAACCAGACCTCCTGCTCTTCGGCAGTCAGATCATCCGGCGACAGCGCGGCCTCCAACGCCGCGCTGACATGCGCGTAGTCAAAGGCGGGTGATTGTTCGATCGCGCGACCGATGTTGATCCAATGGGTAATCTGCCCGGCCACAGACCGGCTTTGCAGGCTGGATTCTTTGCGGACATACCGCATCACATCATCGGCAAGCTTCACTGACTGAGCCATTGTGGTTTCTCCATCCAAGAGGTGGCAAATTGCTACCTTCTCCATATATGGCACCTAAATTGCAAATGTCCAGTTAATGCCGCGCATAACACTAAGCGTCTGCGCGCTCACGTTACCCGCATCAAACAACCATGTTCCGCTGGCTGTCCATCCCCATGGAGACAAGCAGCGGCACCTGTTTCTGTCGTTTCTGAAAATCCTGCTTACTGCGCATGCCGCGCCACTCCGCGAGGATCAGAGACTGTGCAACAGCGCCGCCAAGTGTTGATCCCGGTCCGGTGATGATAAAGAGGTCTGGCGCAAATTCACGGGCGGCCACTGAGACCGCGCGGGTGAAATCATAGGTTTCGGTCACCTGATGCCCCAGCGTGTACTCCCAAAGCGCCCCGGTTTTGGTGGCCCCCGGCCACCAGATGGCACCGCGCCCGTCGATCATGGGTATGGCCGGTTGTCCAAAACCGGCGACGTCGATCTGATCCCTGCCCTGTTTTGCGACATCGGACTGCAAACCTGTGTGGAACGCCGCGTGGTTGGGCAAACGCATCGGAAAGCGATCCTGCGTGCGGGGCACTGCAGCTTCGAAGGCGGAAAGCCCCGCCTCGTTTCCGGCCAGAACCAGCATCCCACCCAGATCAATGGACAGGGCAAGAACATGGTCCGCCTGTGCGTTGATCTCATGCACCTGCGCCATCAAATCGGCCTTGCGCGCAGGATCGGCGCGCCAATCCTCGCCAACAAAGGGATAGATCAATTGCCCGCCGATCATCGCCGCCTGCATCAATGTGCCCATGGTATTGGCCAGATTGAAGCCAGCGTTCGCTGACACCGCCCCAGCGCAAGCCAGAGCGGAATACCACCCCATGGAGTTGCCAGTGACCGCAACAACCTCGATCCGGTCCCGGTCGATTGACAGGAAATCGCCAAGCGTGGCGGCATAAATCAACCCGGATGCATTGTCGCCACGGCTGTGCCGGGCGCTCGAATAACGCGGCGCGCTGTCCAGTTCCGTCAACGTCGTTTGCCCCGCGTTTTCACGCAGCACATCAAAACCAGTCAGCATGTCCGCATCCGGGAAATGCTGTGCGAGGTAGCCAAGCTCAGCCTTGTTATAGGTCCCGCGTCCCGGGCAGATCACCACGGCTGTTGTCATTGCGCGCCCTCCCAAAGCGCGTGCGCCGCCGCGATGATGCTGTCCGAGGACGGCATTGTCGCCGCATAGGCAGGTCCGGTTGCGATGAAGCTGTCTTCGGCGGCCAGACGGGCATGGGGCATTTCCGTACGCTCGCTCAGCAAAGCCATCAGCGCTTCAGACACCCCGCCCGTTCTGCGGGTTTCATCCACGATCAACGCATGCGAGCAGCCTTTCAATGCTGCCAGCAGCGCCGCCTCCGGCAAGGGGGACAGCCACCGCAGGTCAATCGCCCGCGTATCAATTCCATCCTGCTCCAACACCGCTTGCGCCTGTCTGGACAACAAGTGCCCGTTGCCAAAGCTGACGATGGCCAGCGGTCCGTCGCCTGTCACACCAACCTCCCGAAAGGCGATGCGTTCATCTTGCGGCGGATAAAGCTGCATCCACTCGCCATCACCGGCCTTATGCAGATCACGCATGGGATAAAGCGCAATGGGCTCCAGAAACACCACGACGCGCTGCTCTTCGCGGGCCAGTCGCACGCATTCACGCAGCATCTTTGCCGCATCTGCCCCATGCGAGGGACAGGCCAGGATCAAGCCAGGGATGTCGCGCAGGACCGCCACCGAATTGTCATTGTGAAAGTGACCGCCAAAGCCTTTCTGATAGCCCAGACCCGCAATCCGCACCACCATCGGGTTGGTGAATTGCCCATTCGAGAAAAACGGCAAGGTGGCCGCTTCGCCCCGCAGTTGATCCTCGGCATTATGCAGATAGGCCAGAAACTGGATCTCCGGGATTGGCAGAAACCCGTTCTGAGCCATCCCGATGCCAAGGCCCAGAATGGATTGCTCATCCAGCAGGGTATCGATGGCGCGGTCCGGACCAAACCGGGACAGGAGCTTTTGCGTCACCCCGTAAACGCCGCCTTTGCGCCCCACGTCTTCGCCCAGCAGGACGATTTCGGGATGGGTCAGCATCAGATCGGTCAGCGCCCAGTTGATCAGGCGCGACATGATTTGCGGCTCCTGCATCGCTTTGAGGTCACCGCCAAACGCTGCGGCGCGCGCCTCAGGCGTCGGCCCATTTGTCGGACGACAGATCCGCTTGGGCGGGATCAACGAGGCCATGACATCGCTGGCCGTGCGCAACTTCGGGCGTGTGATCACCTCCGCCGCGACGCGTTCGACACGCGCACAGGTTTCCTTGTAGATCCCGAGCGCCTCTGGCACCGCCAGCGCGCCGCTCTCCTGCAACAATCGCACCGCGTGCAGCAGCGGATCGTTGGCCTCATCCGCCTCAACTTCATCCCGGCTGAGATAGGTCGTCGGCACATCGGCACCCGCATGACCATAAAGCCGCACGGTTCGGATATGCAGGAATGCCGGTTTACGCTGGATGCGGACATACTGCGCCGCTTCGGACGCCACCCGGAAGGTGTCGTAAACATCCAGCCCATCGCAATAAAAATACCGCAACCCCGGACGGTTTGCGAAACTGGCCGCGATCCACCCTTTCGGGGTCTTGACCGAAATCCCAATTCCGTTGTCTTCACAGACAAATAGCAGGGGCAAAGGGACATTCTGATAGGACGTCCAGGATGCAGTGTTGAATGCACCCTGGGCCGTTGAATGATTGGCCGAGGCATCCCCGAATGAGCAGAGCACCAGGCTATCGGGCGCGAGCTGCTGATGTTCGGGCCGATGTCTGCGCGCGGCGCCGATGGCATAGGCGGTGCCGACGGCCTTTGGCAAATGCGATGCGATTGTCGACGTTTGCGGCGGGATCATCAGCGCCTTGGAACCAAGCACCTTGTGACGCCCACCCGATATCGGATCCTCGGAGGAGGCCGCAAAGCTCAGCAACATGTCCCAGGCGGGCGACTGTCCGGGCACCTGCCCTGCCCGCGCAATCTGAAACGCCGCATCCCGGTAGTGCAGAAATGCCATATCTGTCGGACGCAGCGCAGCCGCGACAGCCGCCATCCCTTCATGCCCGGAAGAGCCGATGGTGTAGAACCCCTCGCCCGCCTTTTGCATCTTGCGCGATTGCATATCGAGCGCACGGCTCAGGCACCCCGCCCGAAAAATCGCAACAGCAGTTTCAGAGGGCAGTGGCCCCGCCGCGCGCTGACCTGTCGGCAAATCACCCGCAGCAACGCGTCTGAGGAAGTTTTCGTGAACAATTGCGGCGCGGTCCATCAGAACACCTTCAACGCGTGCGACAGGCGCATTGACTGCCCATCAGCGCCAGTGTTTGGGAGATACTTTTCATTCTCATCACATCTGATTTGTCGGATTCCCCGGACAATGGCATGTTTTTCAGGCGGATGTTATCGATATCCACGCACATTTGTTGGAGGGAATCTCACATGTTTGGGCCGCGCCGCCTTTTGCCATCGATCCCGTCACTTCTGGCGTTGGAAGCCGTTGACCGGCTGGGAAGCGCGACAGCGGCCGCAGAAGAAATGTCGCTGACACACAGCGCCGTCAGCCGTCAGATCAAGGTGCTGGAGGGCCAGATCGGCATGCGACTTGTCACGCGGGAGGGCGCGCGGCTGAAACTGACACCCGCCGCGCGGGACTACTGCGAAAGGGTACGGATCATCCTTGGCGATCTGTCGCAAAGCACGCTCACCCTGCGCGCCAATCCCTCGGGTGGCAGCCTCAACCTGGCGATCCTACCCGCATTTGGGGTGCATTGGCTGGCACCGCGCCTGAAATCCTTCGCAGTCGATCATCCCGAAGTAACGGTCAATCTGTCGACCCGTCTGGTACCCTTCGACTTTGCACAGGAACGGCTTGACGCAGCACTGCATTACGGTGCGCGCGACTGGCGCGGCGTGAATTATCTCCCCCTTGCCGATGAGCGTGTTCTACCTGTCTGTGCGCCGAGGTATCTGAATGCGAAAGCCGTTGGCCCCGCGGATTTGGCGCAGTGCCCCCTGCTCCATCTCGCAACCCGGCCAAATGCCTGGGAGGATTGGTTTCGCGCGCAGGGCGTGGACACCAGCAGCCTGCCGGGCATGCTAATCGACCAGTTCTCGACCATTGCGCAGGCGGCGATCCATGGCATGGGCATTGCCTTGCTTCCTGACTATCTCGCACAGGCAGAGATTGAGCGCGGCAGACTTGTGTCCGCCTGGGGCACGCCCACCCTGACGGCCGGGCACTACTATCTGGTCTGGCCCGAGGAAAATCCGACGAAACCACAGGTGGCGCATCTTGTTGAATGGCTGCAGGGTGTCGTCTAGGCCAGACGCCTCTCAGCCAAACCAAGGCGCACTTTGACCACCAGCCAATTTGACGATTCGCCGCGGTGGCGGTGACGCCTGAAAACTGCCCCTCGCACATCGCTGCATCGTCGATTTATCCGACGCTCGGACCTTCAGGCAGCAGACCGGGTCCAGATATCGAGCGAAAATCTTCCGGTCTGGAAAATTTTCCGACAAAAATACTCAGGAAGCTTGATTTTCCGTCTCAAAAAGTATCTGACTGTTTTAGTAACCAATTCTAAGGGGGCTTTCATGCCACGTACCTCCCGGGTCATTGCCACATCGTTGACCGCGATCGCCCTGGCATGTGGACCAACAATCGCCGCCGCCACCGGGGAGTTGAACCTCTATTCCTCACGGCATTACGACACGGATGAGCGGTTGTACTCGGACTTCACCGAAGCGACCGGGATCACGATCAACCGCATCGAAGGCAAAGCCGACGAATTGATCGCACGGATGGAAGCCGAAGGCGTCAACAGCCCGGCGGATGTCCTGCTGACCGTCGATACGTCGCGGCTCGAACGCGCCAAGAATGCGGGCGTTCTGCAACAGATTGACAGCGCAGTTCTGGAAACCCGCGTCCCTGCCAATCTGCAGGACGAAGACAATCAGTGGTTTGGGTTCTCGCAGCGCGCCCGCATCATCTTTTACGACAAAGCCGACGTGGCGGAACCGCCGATGTCCTATGCCGATCTGGCAGACCCCAAATACGCCGGGCAGGTGTGCCATCGATCATCTACCAATGTTTATTCGCAAACGCTGTTGGCTGCCGTGATTGAAAATTTCGGTGTTGAAGCGGCGAAATCCTGGGCGCAGGGCGTTGTCGATAATTTCGCACGCGCGCCGCAGGGCGGCGATACCGATCAGCTGCGCGGTCTGGTGTCGGGGGAGTGCGATATCTCGATCTCCAACACCTATTACTTTGCGCGGGCGCTGCGCAAAGACGTCAGCGATCTGTCCAGTGACATCGATAAAATCGGCTGGGTCTTTCCCGCGCAGAACGCCGAGGGCGCGCATGTCAACCTGTCGGGCGGTGGCGTGGCCAAACACGCGCCGAATCGGGACAACGCCATCCTATTCATGGAATACCTGACCAGCGATCAGGCGCAGCAGTATTTCTCCGCCGGCAATGACGAATACCCCGCCGTGCCCGGTGTCGCCATCAGCGCTTCGGTGGCGAAACTTGGCCTTTTCAAAGCGGACACGGCGGATCTGTCGAAAGTCGCAAAGAATGTGCCAGAGGCCCAGAAAATATTCATCGACGTTGGCTGGGACTAACATCCGGCCAACGCGCACACGAACCGAAACATCCAGAAGACCAAGCCCATTCTGTCTTCCCAGCCACCCAACAAGGGGCAGCCCGGAACACGCCAAAACCCGGAGGCAAAGATGACGAAGAACAAGAAAACAGATGACCAGAAACGAAACGCCTGCTGCCGGAGAGAGATAATGCAAGCCGCAATGATGGGTCTCGTGGAGACAGAGATCGCGCTTGAACATGTCTTTGACCGGTTGGGCCGAGGACTATGATGGCCTTGACACAAACCCCGCCCAAAGCCATCCAGACCACCCCGGAAACGGAAAATCTGCCTGCCTACAACGCACGTGAAATCGTTGGCAAAGGCACGCAGGCCCGCCTCGTTCTGGACGGTCAGACCTATTTCCTGCGCATCACCCGCGCCGGCAAACTGATCCTCACAAAATGACGCCGGAACTGAACAAACGGGGCGGGGTCACCATTGGCAGCCTGTCCACCCTATGCCCTTGGGAAGCCTTGCTGGTCCGCGAATTGCGGTTGTGGTGCGCCGGGCCCTCCGGTCAGGCAGCGGTATGGCGTGACTACGCGTCGCATCTGTCCTCGGAGATGGCGGCGCAGGAAATTCGGGTGTTCGGCGATCTGATCACCCTGCTGTCGCGCAACGCGCGCAGGCCTTTGGTGCATCATTGCGTGGACTGCGACTGCCTCGGCGCTGATGAAGGCGTTTTCCTGCACATCGTGGGCGCCGCCAGTGAGGGAGATCTGGGGGACGCCGCGATGCTGGCGGGCCTCGTGGTTTTGCCCGCACATGCCGAACATGTTGCGCTGCTTGCCGCACAGGTGGGCACCGTCACGCGCCGCATCAGCCGGTCCGCCGCGAAACACAAAAAACCCGGTGACGCTACAAATGTCGTCCGGCTTCACTGACCCGAATTCAATTTAGAGGAAAGCCAACCATGAAATTCAGACTATCAGCCATCCTGGGCACCGTTGCGGTCATCGCCAGCCCGGTCTATGCGGACAAAGCCGCGGTGCTGGACAATTACGCCAACATCGCGCTGGCCAAATACAGCGACAGCCTGACAACGGCGCAGGCCTTGCAATCTGCAGTGACCGGGCTGATCGAGGCGCCCTCCGCCGAGGCGCTCCAGACCGCAAAACAGGCCTGGATCAGCGCCCGCGTGCCCTATCAGCAGACCGAGGTCTACCGTTTTGGCAACGCGATTGTCGATGATTGGGAAGGCAAGGTGAACGCCTGGCCGCTCGACGAGGGGCTGATCGATTATGTGGATGCCTCCTATGGCGGCGCCACGGATGAAAACGAATATGCCGTGTTGAACGTGATTGCCAATCCCAGCTTTACATTGTCCGGCGAAACGGTGGATGCGAGCGAGATCACCCCTGCCCTGCTCGAAGGTGAGCTGCACGAAGCCGATGAGGTCGAAAGCAATGTAGCGACCGGCTATCACGCCATCGAATTTCTGCTCTGGGGTCAGGATCTGAACGGCCACGGCGCAGGCGCGGGTGCGCGTCCCTGGACAGACTATGCCATGGGCGATGCCTGCACCGGCGGGAACTGCGACCGCCGCGGCGACTATCTGAAAGCGGCTACGGACCTTCTGGTCTCGGACCTTGAATGGATGGTCACGCAATGGCAGGACGGCGGCGAAGCCCGCGCCCAACTCATCGCAGACGAAACTGCCGGGATTTCCACGATCCTGACGGGCATGGGTTCGCTCAGCTACGGTGAGCAGGCAGGCGAGCGCATGAAGCTCGGCGTTCTGCTGAACGATCCCGAAGAAGAGCATGATTGCTTCTCCGACAACACCCACAACAGCCATTTCTACGACGCGCTTGGCATTCGCAACGTCTATCTGGGCAGTTATACGGCGATTGATGGCACCGTGGTGTCGGGTCCCTCGCTGGCCGCGCTTGTTGCAGAAGCAGATAGCGCCGTAGACACCGAATTGCGCGCGAAACTGGACGCCACCATGTTGGAAATGTCGGAGATGAAGACCGCAGCAGAAGCCGGTTTTGCCTACGATATGATGCTGGAACGCGGCAATGAAAAGGGCGAGGCGTTGATCATGGGGGCCGTCGATGCTCTGGTGGATCAGACCCGTTCCATCGAACGGGCCGTTGCTGCCCTTGGGGTCGATCAGATTGCCTTCGAAGGGTCCGACAGCCTGGATGATCCCAACGCCGTTTTCCAATAACGGTTTTGCGCAGAGTGTTCTTCTCCCCTTAAATCTCTGCGCAAACCACCTATTTGGGTGGTGCCACGCGCCGGTCTCTGATCGCTTCGACCGGCGCGTGTTTAACGATCAAATGACTGTCCCCCGCCAGCATCTGCAGCAAGGTTCATCTCATGCCCAAGACGCCCAGCCCCTGTATTGACGTGTGCAAATACAAACGTCAGGGCCATTGCATCGGGTGTTCCATGACCAAAACGCAGAAATCCATGTTCAAAGCGTTGAAGAAAGACAGCCACCGCACCGCATTTGTGCAGATGTTGACGGCGCAACAGGACCAGATGGGCGCATTCAAGCATTGGCAGAAAGCTTACCGCAAAAAGCTGACGAAACGAAAAATCGCGGCAGAGGATGTTCTCTAGCCGCGATCTTTACCGATCTGGAACTGGCGTCTAGCTCAGATGGGCCCGCAGGAACCAGGCAAATTTCTCATGCTCTTGTCCGCGCGCAATACACAGATCTTCGGTCAGCGTGTCGCCATGGGAGGCCGCCAGCTCACCGGCACCGGCGAGCGTGCTGGCCAGCGTGACCTGCGCGTCCATCATCATGCGGATCATTTCCTGATCACTGGCGTTACCATCGTGTTCTTTGATCTTTGAACGCTTGAGCATACCCGCCAGCGTGCCTTCGGCGTGTGCGTCGATGGCCCGAACACGCTCCGCAAGATCATCCTGCGCGACAAAATGATCTTCATAGATTTTCTGGAAGAGATCGTGCAGCGGGCCAAATGCCATGCCCTTTACGTTCCAATGAAAATTTTGTGCCAGCATCGTCGTCACTGCGGTTTCGGCAACGGACTGGTTCAAAGCGTCGGCAATTTGTGATTTAGCATCTGGTGTCAATGCGGCTGCAGTCTGCGTCATCTGCGCTCTCCCTCGATCTATTGGATGTCGGCTGGCTGGCGAAGTGCTGGCTGGCTGTGACCGAAACATAGTGCCTGATCACGGCTTGCCAAGCCTTTTTTAGAATTATTCTAATTCGGAGTGAATTGCTCGGAAATACGCGCCAGCAAAAATCCGATGTACCGCCGATCATGCGCTGCGACACGGGACCGCAACAAAAAGGTCAGGCTGGTGGCGTCGGCGGTACTGAAAGCCCGCAAACACTGCATGAGCCAGGCCTCGTCGAATGATAATTCCGCCACACCCGGCCGATACCAGACAACGGATTTGTTCAGCGCCGACCCAAGGCATTTGACCAGCGTGGCAACAAACGTGCGCTTGGCGTCCTCGCCGTCCAATGACAACAGCGCACAGGCCTCGAAGAGGTCGGTCCGGGCCGCCGCCCTGCACCCCAGCGCGGTCATCCGCAAATGGGTCAGAACCTCGCGCGCGCCGATATCCAGGACCGGCGGCGTAGCCTCCTGCTCAGCAGGAAATACCGAAGCGGGGGTCTGTTGCGTGATGGGCATCATGTCGCAGCTCTTTTTTCGATAGTGACGGGTGGGGGACTCGCCAATGATAATTCCTGAGTATAGTTATAGGGTATATCGGAGAGCGCAATGATTCATAAACAAAACGTGCGGGCATTGTGTCTATTTGGCGCAGCGATCCTGGTATCACCCGCCTGGGCGACCGACCTGCAGGACCTGCACCTCGACGTCATCCCCCGCACCGATGAGGAACGCGCCCGCATTCAGTCCATCATCGCGCCGACCGAGGATTTCACCCAGGCAGAACAGTTCGAAGCAAATGCCGCAGGTGCTGCAACCGTGCGCCCCGCCACCAACTCAAATGCCTTCAGCCAGCCCTCGGGGAACATCTCTTTTGAACGGGAACTGGACTTCAAGGTTGGCAATGGTCTCTTCAAGAAGCTTTGGGTGTCGTCGCCCTCTTCCACCCTTGCATCCGATGGATTGGGCCCGCTCTATAACGCGCGGTCCTGTCAAAGGTGCCATTTGAAGGATGGGCGCGGCCATCCGCCCGAGAACCCGCAGGATACCGCAACCTCCATGCTGGTGCGGATCTCGGTTCCGGCTGACGCATCAGCCATCGCCGAGATCGAAGACTACATTTCGAGCGCGCCCGACCCTGTCTATGGCGGCCAGATACAGGATTTCGGCATTGCCGGACACCCCGCCGAAGCACAGATCGACATCAGCTATACAGAGATGCCCGTCGAGCTGTCGGAGGGCGAAACAGCATCACTGCGCCAGCCTGTTCTGCAGCTTACGGATCTCGGCTACGGCCCGCTGCATCCCGAGATAATGACCAGTGCCCGCGTCGCGCCGCAAATGATCGGGCTTGGCCTACTGGACGCGATTCCAGCGGCGGAAATCCTTGCACGGGCAGACCCGCAGGATGCGGATGGCGACGGGATTTCCGGGCGCGCGAACATCGTCTGGTCCACAGTTTATGATCGACCGATGCTGGGGCGCTTTGGGCTCAAAGCCGGCCAGCCCAGCGTTTGGGAACAATCCGCCGGCGCATTCCATGGCGACATCGGCATTTCGTCCACCTTGCACCCAACGGGATATGGGGACTGCTCGCAAAAGCAACCCGAGTGCCGTACCGCACCTGACGGCAATACGCCTGCCCACAACGACGCAGAAATTTCCGACGTCGGCCTGGAACTGGTATCGTTCTATTCGTCCAATCTGGCGGTACCCGCGCGTCGCGATGTGGATGATCCACAGGTTTTGCAGGGCAAGCAGGTCTTCTATGAGACGGGATGCATCTCCTGTCACACCCCCAAACACGTCACCCACCGGCTGGACGGGCAGCCGGAGCAAAGCTTCCAGCTGATCTGGCCCTACACCGATATGCTGCTGCATGACATGGGGCCGGGCCTGGCAGACAATCGCCCCGAAGCCCGCGCCACCGATCAGGAATGGCGCACACCTCCGCTTTGGGGCATTGGCATGACGCAACAAGTGTCCGGACACACCTATTTTCTGCACGACGGGCGCGCCCGCAACCTGCTGGAAGCCATCCTCTGGCATGGCGGCGAGGCGGAAGCAGCTAAATCACGTGTCGTCGAGATGCCCAAAGCAGACCGCGACGCCCTCATCCGCTTTCTGGAGAGCCTATGACCCTTCGTAGTGTCACATTTTGCTGCGCCATCATCTTTGGTAGCCCCGCTTTTGCCGATTTGATCGCGGTGCGCGATAACCACATCCTGCCACGATATGCGGCGTTTACCGAAGCGGCGGGGGCATTGGAGACTGCGGCGGAAACGGATTGTACGGCAGCGGCGGTTATGCCCGCGTATCATGCGGCGTATGACACCTGGATCGGCGTCAGCCACATCCAGTTTGGACCGATTGAGGCGCGTGGCACCGCCTTGTCCCTTTCCTTCTGGCCAGATCCAAAGGATCGCACTGGCAAAGCGATGACCCGGCTCATGGCCGATGAGGACCCGGTGGTTGCGGACGCAGAGGCCTTTGCCCAGGTCTCGGTCGCGGCGCAGGGGTTTTCTGCACTTGAGCGCCTGCTCACTGACCGGCAGGATAACGCCGAATATGCATGCACCTACACGCAGGCGATTGCAGGGCATATTGCACAAGCCGCGCGCCACCTGTCTGCCGACTGGCAAGGGGGTTTCGGTGAAACCTTTGTCACCCCCGGCGCGGCGGGCAACACCACCTATCTCAGCCCCGGAGATGCAGACCGCGCGGTCTATACCGCGCTGTCGACCGCTTTGGAATTCATGCACGATCAGCGGCTGGGCAGACCGCTGGGCACGTTCGACCGACCACGACCAAATCGGGCCGAAGCGCGCCGCTCGGGGCGCAGCGCCAGACATGTGGTGCTGAGCCTGGAAGCCCTGCAAGAGATGACAAACGCCTTTTCCGAAACCCCCCTACCCGAGGTTAACAGCGCCTTCACAGCGGCCATTGACCGGGTGCAAGCTCTCGAGGATCCCTCCTTTGCCGGGGTCGCCGTGCCTGCTGAACGGTTCAAAATCGAGGTGTTGCAACGCAATATCCGCGATCTTCAGGTGTTGATCGCGGATGATATCGGGGCCGCCCTTGGCATCAGCGCCGGTTTTAACGCGCTGGACGGGGACTAAGATGCAGACGCGGCGCAGCTTTATGCAGGCAACGGCGGCTGCCGCCACTTTTCCGACAACCAGCTGGGCCGCCGCCGGGGCGCCAACACATCTGAGTGCCGCGCGCAAGACAGATGGCAGCTACCACCTTGTCGGGTTGCGCGGCGATGGCAGGATCGCCTTCACACAGCCACTCCCGGGCCGAGGCCATGCCGCTGCGGCCCACCCGGACCGGGCCGAGGCTGTCGCATTTGCCCGCCGCCCCGGTACCTTCGCACTGGTGCTGGAGTGCTCAGAGGGTACCGTCTTGCAAAGGCTTCACGCTCCTGAAGGACGACACTTTTATGGTCATGGCGCGTTTTCCCGAGATGGGCGCAGGCTCTACACAACCGAAAACGAGATCGAAACCGGCGCCGGGCGCATTGGCCTCTGGGATGCATCCAACGAATACCGACGACTGGGTGAGCTGTCATCAAACGGCATCGGCCCGCATGAGATCATCCGATTGCCCGGCACCGACACCCTTGCCATCGCCAACGGCGGCATCCGCACCCACCCTGACACCGGCCGGGAAAAGCTCAATCTCGACACGATGCAACCGAATCTCGCGCTTATGAGCGCGGAGGGCGAGATTTTGGAAGCCGCAGAGTTACCCGCCCCCTTGCACCAGAACTCCTTGCGCCACATCGCCGGATTCAACGATGGGCGCGTCGCCTGTGCGTTTCAATGGCAGGGCGATGTCTATGCCTCCCCGTCGATTGTTGGCCTCTACACACCGGGCGTCGGGCTTCAGCTGCTCGAAATGGACAGCGGGTTTCTATACGGGCTGGATGGGTATGCAGGCAGCATCGCCACCGTGGGAGGAAACCAGATCGGCATAACCTTTCCGCGGGGCGGCGTGGCGCAAATTATTGATTTAAAAAGAGAAACGTCAAAAATTTTGCGCCGGGCGGACATATGTGGCATTGCCCGCGCAAACCAGGACGCGCTGGCGACGGATGGTTTGGGCGGTGTGCAACGGATTGATGCCGGCGGCACAACCACCCTTGCCCAGCACCCGCTGGCATTTGATAACCACCTGATCGCCATTGGGTAACTCGCCCCGGATGGTGGGCAACCACCGCCACTAGGCAGCCTTCAAGGCTTCGACATAATCGCCCGGCAGATCGAATTCCTGCAGGACACGGGCCCGCATATCAGCGGACATCTTTCGAGCCGTTTTCGTGACGATGCCAAGCACCTTTTCATCCGCATGTTTTTTGGAAAAATCGGCGAAATACCATTTCATGAACACCATGCAGATGGTGTCCTCCAGCGCCTGCACCTCGGCATCCCGCTTGATGCCTTCCTTTCGCAGCAAAACACCCACGCGCGCGCAATCTTCAGCGTCATAACCGGCATCCGCCATCAGACCTGCCAGTCTTTCGCCATGCGCACGCCCAAGATCGCGACGCCATTGCAAATAACCCGCCCGCCCTTCTGGATAGTCTGTGCGTTTGGACAACCACCGCTCGATATGCTGCCCCCGCGCCGCAATCTGCAACACCTCGGAAACATCTGTCCCGAACAGCCGCCCGAGCTCCGCGCTCATCCTTTGACCATAGATCAGACAGGCCCCATCCGGGTCCTTTGCATTCGCCGCATCGATCTTTTCCAAAACTGTATTCAGCCTGTCGGTCATGCGTTTGCGCTCCAGTCTTGTGAAAGGTTCCCATCGGCGAACACGGTTGGTTCCTTGTCTCAGGCTAACATAGTTCTGCGCGATTGAAACACTGTTGGCGTCCCCTGCCCGACCACGAGAACAGGCAACTTCAAGAGGTCCGCTGCCGTCCGACTAAGACAGGTTACGCCCCATCCAGACCGTTCGGGAAAGCGGGCAGGGTATTTCATCGAAGCCCTGGCTGCGCCAAAACCGGAGCGCACGCGGGTTTTTGGCGTTGGCAACGATATGAACGGCGGTGACCCCAAACTGTGTGGCAACCTCCACCCAATACTGCAGCAATCGGCGGCCAATCCCTTGCCCCTGCAGCACGGGGAGCAGATTGAGATGAATATGCGCGGGAAATCGTGCCACAACCTCCGCAGGCGCTGTTTCCGGTACATGGATCATATGGCTGCGCCGCGCATCCGCCGACCAAGTGGCCTGAAGGGCTTGATCGGGTTTGGGATACTGCGCACGCAGTGACGGCCACCATTCAGCTTCGAGCAGCGTCTCGAAACGCGAGGTATCTGCCGTTCCGACGCAGAAGCCTGCAACCTCTTTCTCTCGCCCCACGACAAATGCCAGATCCGGCTCAAATCGCAGATAGGGCGCGGAGTAAATATGACCCATCATCTTCGGGTCAGCATAAAGACGGGTTGCATCGCCGCCAAGATGACCCGTTTCAAGCGATATGCGATAGAATGCGTCGGCATCGGCAGGCGTGGCTCTTCGGATTTCATTCACGCGGTCACCTCTCACTGCTCGGTGTGGTCAAACGGGCGCGCACATCAAGCCCCCATGCCAAACCGGCTCCTCTTTACAACATTGGCAACCGATTCTTGTAAGACCGTGTTTCCCGAAATGGTGCCGTTTGTTCTGCGTCGGAACAGGGGGCTAAAATTCGGGGTGACAGCGTTGCGGGCAAGGTACCTTTCAGCCATTGGCTCCCCTGGCCCCAACAGACCCATTTTCAAACCTCGATCATAGGAGACGCCTTTATGAGGACCAATTCTATCCGTGCCACCGCCTAGATGATCACCCTCGCGCCCACATCACCCGCAGCTCGTGCTCCACGATCAGTTCTTGTGGCTCAACACGCTCGAAACGGTCCTGCCATACAATGAAGGTACAACAGCGCAGTGCTTTTTTGATTTCTTCGTGAACTTTTCTGATGACGACACGCAGATCGAAGGAGGGCAACCCGGTGGATGTGCGCGCCCTGCCCTTATGGGCCTGGTTCGCGATCATTAGGGCGTTTGGCTCTCTCCCAGTGGGCAAAGCGCATGATCTTCCTGCCCCGCTGCAGTCTCGCGCAAATGCGCTTCCCACAGCACAAAGCCCGCCTGCCGATCAACGGCAAACAGCCACCCGACCAACCAGCCGGGATAAGACCTGAACCCGTCGATACGCGACGCCCGCAGAAAAGCGTCAATGCCTTCGTCACAGAAAGATAAGCGGTAGGCATCGTCGATGAGCATCCGGAAATGGGTCGCGCGAGGCGTTCAATCAGACAGAATCATCTTAACTTGTTGTTTTTATTTATAATTTATTCCGCGTTAGTCAGGTTACCCGTGGGTAACCGCACTGTACACAACATAAATTCTCCGGTTGCCCGCGGGTAACCCAACGCATTACCGCACCGTCACGCCCATGCCGAGTGCTTCTTCAAACGCCCGCACAGCGTCTTCGAGGCGGTCCTTGGGGATGGTCGCGAAATCGCGCTCGCTCACCAGACGGCACTCACCCTGACGAGCGGTCACCTTGGTCTTACCAACGAAGAATTCGAACTTCTGTTTCGCGGGAACCGTCTTGGGCGCAGCCGTTCGCCCCCTCTTCTCACTCTCCAGAAAACCCGACAGAACCCGGCTCTGCGCTTCGGGCGTGCTGCACTCCGCCAATTGCGCTCTAAGCTCCGCAGCTTTCTCTTCACTGCCGATCACCCGCGCCACATCAACGCCAAGGTTCCGCGCGACGGCCTTGGGCCACTTCAAGCTATCGCCCAAAGTGGTGAGCAGAAAGACGAAGTTCCGAATATAAGATCGCTTTGTCTTGTGCAGCGCCCCATAGAGCCGATTGACCAATTGTGCCGGATCCGCTTCGTCGATCCCATCGTCCTGCGCTGCCGTGATCGCCACCTGGGCCATCTCGGCAAAGGTCAGATCCTCGCGCACAACGTTTTCTTCGACCATATCCACATAGCGCGAAATACGATCCGATTGGCCCGGCTCCACCCGCGCGACGATTGTCGCGAAATCTTGCTCGCCCGTTTCGCTCAACAACTGCGACAGCGCCGTGAACCGCCGCCAGCCCTTTTTCAGCTGATGGCGACCATCAGGCCCCTGATAGACCTCGACCGGCTCTTTCTGCCCACGCTCGCGTATCGACGCCTTCAGCTCTTCCATTTCATCCGAGGCAGCAACGGCTTCAAGCTCCAAGCGGTCCCGCGGCAAATCATCGGTCGCAATGTCACTGAGCGCCAGCTGGACGAGCACCCTGCCCTCTTCTTGCGCAGCGCGGAAAGCTTTGGCGTCCTCCGCATTTTGGCGGCGCTGTGCCACTTTGGCCTCAGTCGTCTCCTGCAGGCTTTCAGCCACGTCACGCACCGCAGCCCCCATGGGCCCCGGCGAACGCTCGCGACGGGCCCCGGTGGGCTTTGCATCAAGGGGTTCGAAGCCGAATTTATTTTTACTGCTCATTCTGCGGCCTCCTTTCGGGTTCCATTGTGCTTCCAGGCCGCAAGCACGGTTGTGCGAAATTCTGCGTAGGCCCGATCAAAACTTTGCCGTGCGCGCTTCCAGGTTTCCCGCGTCATCTGACGATAGTCCTGCTCGTAGACGGACATCTGGAACCGGCCGGATTGCTCCACCGCGCGCGTCATTTCAATGGGGTTGGCGCAGACATCCGCGCCGAATACATTCTGAAACGCATCCATCATCGCCAGGTGCAACGGGTTCGCGCCCTCGTAGCGGGTCATCAGCAACCGAATATCGCTGAACTGTTTTGGCAAGGTGATGCCCGCATCAGCCGCCAGCGACGCGAAACCCACCGAGATGTCCGCCATCGCATCGCCAAGCTGTCCCAGATAACTGGTTGTGCTGTCATATTCCCAATATCCAGGGCCCGACGGAATATAGAGGATGTCCGCGGCAAAGGCCGCATTCAGGGACTGATAGCCGATCGCTGGCGGACAGTCGAAAATGATGATGTCATACTGATCATCCGGCAGCTCATCGAGGTAGCGCGCAACACAGCCAAAAAAGCTCCATGCTTTATGCAGCGACCGGTATTGCGCGCTGGCAAATTCAACAAAGGCCGCATTGGCGCAGGAAGGGATAATGTCGATGGTCGGCCAGCACGTCGGCTGAATGAAATCCTGAAACCGTTGTGCGCCAATCGACCGCACATCATCCGGCAACTCATCAGAGGACGGGTAGGGGCAATCATCCGGATCGTCATATCCCTCCATGATCCGATCCGCTTCGCGGCAGAGATCGCGGCACATGATGCCCCAGACCGTATTCCACTCCTTGACCTCGGTAATCCCCATCGAGTGGGTCAAGGTGGCCTGTGGGTCGAAATCGATGCACAGCACGCGGTAGCCGTCGAGTGCTGCGGCATTGGCGAGATGCTGTGCCACGACAGTCTTGCCAACGCCCCCCTTGAAGTTCGAAACCGCAACCCGCATCGCACGCCCCTTAGGCCGCTCCGGTAACAGGTCTCGCCCCCTAAAACGCACCCTGCGGCGCAGCTCATTAATCTCCTGCAAAGAAAACCAGCGTTGTCGGCCATCTTCTTCTGTCAAACCCTGCGGCAGGGAAGGGTCTTCCGCCAGTTTCTTGCGCAGCGTGTCTGCCGGCACATCGAACATGAACTGACTGATCTCCCAGATCGAGAAGGGTCGAAGCTCTTTCACCTCACCTGGTGAAAAGGTCGCCCTGCGCACCGCAGCTTGCTGGGCCAGGCTGCGTTCATTCATTGTCAGAAGGTCGTTGAAGTCTCTCATGGCGCTGCTCGTGCTTTTTCGGGTTGCTCGATGAATAACGGGATTTCATGATTTGAGCAAAAGGAATTTTCGATTTCTCAAAATCCTGAGTTTTCCCGCCGAACCAGGAGATTGCCGCATCTTGTGAAATATTTGGTGACAGTCAGAGACTGATTTGGTGATATACGGTGTCACGAGGGGCACGATTTGGTGACAGCATCAATGTCACCCTTAACCAATATACCCTTTCAAATTGATATTTTTAGTTTTTTCCGGATTTTCCCGTTTTTCGCGTCCTGTTGACAAAATACGGGATTTCAGCGTTTCTTAACCCGTGAATGGAATCGGTCCAGAGAGATCGGAATTCGAGGCAAACAGGATTGTAGAAGCAGTGGGCAGAAATTCAAAATGGAACCGCAAAAACTGACGGGACCGGAAGCCGGGCCCCTGAAATATGATGTGCTTACGGCCTTGTCCGTTGCCGGGCTGAATGGGTCGCAGACACTGCAGACCTCGTTGATGCGTTTGATCGCATTGATCACGGCGCGCTACAATTGGCGTACAAATGAGCTTTCGGTTGGACAGCGCGACATGGCGCGCATGTGGTCGGTCAATGAACGCACGGTTAAACGCGAGATGAAGCGGTTAACGCAAAGCAACCTGCTGATCTGCAAACGCAGCGGTGTGCGGGGCAGGGTAGGGGCCTACAGCCTCAATTTCCGACAGATCGCGGCGCTTTCAGAACCCTCTTGGTCTTTGGTAGGGCCTGATTTTGATCATCGTATGCGCCAAAGATATGGCGAAGAGGAGGTCAAGGTTGTTCAGTTGAAAACCTATGTGCGACCAACCGAACCTGATCGCGCACCAAATCCCACACCCAGCACCTGGCAGAATGCGATGGCAAATCTGGCCCGGGAACATCCCAACCTCTTTGAAGCATGGTTCACACGACTGCGCTTTGTCCGTTTCGAAAAAGGGGTACTCCGCTTGAAAGCCCCCAGCGTGTTTGTTCAGCGCTATATAGAGACACACCACATTCGCCTGCTTGCGGGTGTCGTGGAAGCGGAATTGGGGCCGATTGATCAGGTCCAATTTGAGCCATAGCGCGCACCGCAAAAGCTTATCTGCAGATCGGTGTGATCAACTTTTTCACATGACGGGTGACGATAGCATAATCTTCGTGCTACGGTTGTATTCAAAAGGGATACATTATGGCTCATATTTTTGCTTCGGATCGGGCTCAGAAACCCCGGAATGCGGCTCAAGCGGCAAGCCGCTCGGTGGCGGGGTCCCCGCTTGAGAACCTGCAACAACACGCGGATGCCAGCGGTCACCCGCAAAATCTCAAGTCACTTCAGCGCGCGGCAGAGCCTGTTCAACGCATCGAAGACGAGGAAATGCTGCAAGGCAAAGCCAAGAACGGATCTTTGGCCACCGACCCTGTGCAGTTGAAGGCTGGTGATGGATCGTCCCAGGGTTTGCCGGCTTCGCTTCAAAGCGGGGTTGAGCAGCTGTCCGGCGTCGACATGAGCGGCGTTCAAGTGCACTACAATTCTTCACGACCGGCGCAGTTGCAGGCGCATGCCTATGCGCAGGGTCAGGCGATTCACCTCGGGCCCGGTCAGGAAACCCACCTGCCGCATGAAGCCTGGCATGTGGCGCAACAGGCGCAGGGGCGGGTGCAACCCAATGGTCAGGTTGCAGGTCAGGCCCTGAACGATGATGCCGGGTTGGAACGCGAGGCGGATGTGATGGGCGCGCGGGCGATGCAAGAGGGAAATGCGTTAGAGCGTGACTAGGCGCTGTACGAAAACCTGACGCTTTCACGGACCGCACCCACGCAATGCCAAAGTACCTTCTTAAGCTTCTATCCTGTCTGTTGCCGATGCCAGCCTGCGTCGCACTGTTTGTTTTGATCCCGGCAACCCTTGTTCCACAGGGTGCATCAGCGTCCTGCCAGGCGCCAGACGCCAGCGCCGACGTGGTGGTTGCCATCCGCAATGCCGAACCCTTCACCTCACGCAGTCCAAGCGGGCTCGATGAAGGGTTTTCCGTCGATATCTGGACCTCGATTGAGCATGAATTGACCTCAAACGGGTTGATGGCCAAAAGCGACATCATTCTATGTAACAGCATCGATGATCATCTGCGCGCCCTAGAGAGCGGCGCGGTGGATGTGGTCATCTCCCCCCTGACCATCACCGCAGAACGGATGCAGGGGTTTGATTTTTCACAGCAATACCTGCAGTCCGGTCTCACGCTGGCGCATCGTTCCACCAGCGCAATTGATTTCAGCGAAGCCACTGGTGTGATCCTGCAGACCATTTCGCAACCGGGGGTTATTCGGGCAATTCTGGTGTTCCTGGCGATCAATCTCGTGCTTGCCGTGTTGATCCGGGCGGCGTTGCGTGCGGGCGGCTCGGGGGAGGAGATCGACACCGGGCTTGGGCATTGGTTCGACAGCATGGTTGAGGCCTTAGTCCGCACAATCGGTCTCAAGGGTCTGTCCGACCAATTCCGGACCCGCTGGGGCCGACTGCTGGAAATTCTCATGGCGCTTCTGGGCACTGTGCTCTCTGCGACAATATTGGGCGTGCTGACCACAGCTTTTGTGGGGTCCATCGGCGGATTGGACGTCACACCGGCCGAACGGCTGCCGGAAAAGCGCATTGCCACGCTAGAAGGGTCGACCGCTCAGGCCTTTTTGATCGCGCAATATCCCGAAACCGAAGAAAACACGACGCACTCCTTGTGTAGCGTGCCGACCGCAGCCGATGAGAGTGACACATGCCTTGTCTACCAATCCTGGTCCGAGGCTGTTGATGCTTTGGACCGCGGCGAGGTAGAGGCCGTGTTGGGGGACTGGGTGGCGCTGACCTATCTGTCGCGGACGGATCAATATCTGGACAGGATCTCCGTGGATTCAAAGGTCTACCGAAACGAACCCTATGGGTGGGGCGTTTCGCGCGATCGAAGTGATTTGCGCCGCGGCATCGACAAAGCCATGATCGAGCTTATGCGCGACCCCAAATGGCGCAAACGGGTTGAGGCCTATCTGGGCGTTGGCACTGTGGCCCCGAACTGATGCGTGACCATGAGGACGCAGATATGGCTCCTGACCGTAAAGACATCACTTCGTCGTACCACGCATATTTCACGTCTGGTCATTATGATCGTCGGTATCCCAGCCCGAACAAAACGACCTGGCAGCGCATTTGCGATATCGTATCGCCATCCACCCATCTGGTGGATTTCGGCTGTGGCAGCGGCAGGTATCTGTTGCGTCTGCAGGGCAAGGTGGCACAGGCCGCAGGCTTTGACATCAGCCCGGCCGCCATCGCGCTCCTGAAAGAGCGCGCCGCACAGATCGGTTGGGACGATCTGGCGATCTTGGGTCCGGCGCCGGACGCCTTGCAGAACTACATTGAAAGGGTAGGGGAGGCAGACGTGGTGCTCTGTCTTTTCGGCGTGCTCGGACATATCGAGGATGCGCAGGTGCGTCATGATGCGCTGCGCCAGATGCATCGTGCCCTGAAACCAGAGACCGGGCGCCTGCTGATATCAGTGCCTAACATGGCCCGCCGCTTCTTTGCCGAACAGCGCGTCGCCGGTCCGGATGCAGGTGGTGCCATACATTATGAACGCCGCATGGACGGCACCCATGTGGTCTTGCCCTACCAGCTGTTTGACCCCGCACGCCTGTGTCGCGAGTTGGCGGCGGCGGGTTTCGAGTTGCGCAGTCTGAAAGCAGAGAGCGTTTTGCCGGAGAGCTGGCTGCTGAACAACGCGCTTGCACGCTGGGTCGACAGCGTCCTAACGCCGTTCTGCCCGGCCCGCTGGGGGTATGGTATCATTGCGCTGGCGGTGCCCGCGTGACCTGTCTGATGCGGCTGTGCCTGTTGGGGCTGATGCTGCTCGCTGGACCGGTCCTGCCGCAAACCGCTGAAACGCCAGCCACGGAACGCCGGGCAGAGATGCCAGAGAACCCGCAGGGACGTCTGGATCACATATTGCGGCGCGGCACCCTGATTGTCGGGGTCAAGGATGACTATCCTCCGATGGGGTACCGTGATCCGTCCAACGGCGGGATCGTCGGGTTCGAGCCCGACATGGCCCGTGCGATTGCGGCGCGGCTTGGCGTGGCGCTGGATCTTGTGCCGGTGACCTCCAACAACCGGTTGGGCCGTGTCAATCAAGGGCAAATCGATCTGGTGATCGCGACCATGGGCGATACGGCAGAGCGCAGGGGGCAAGCGGGGCTGATTCAACCCAACTACTATGCCAGCGGTGTTGCGCTTTATGGGCGCAGCGATCATCCCTATACCGATTGGGGGCAGCTGCGTGGACGTCCCGTGTGTCTGGTGCAGGGGGCATATTTCAACCGTATTCTGGATGACACTTACCTTGTGTCGGCGCAATACTACCCGAGTTCACGCGATGCTTTGCTGGCCTTGCGTCAGGACGCCTGTGTGGGCTGGGCCTTCGACGATGTCGCCCTTGTCAGCCTGGCAGCAGAAGAGGCCGATGCAAACTTTACCGTCAAATTGCCGTCGATCCTGGCCACACCTTGGGCGATTGCTGTGGCGCAGGGTGAGGAAACTGCGGATTGGGGTCTGTTCCTGTCTGACCTGATGGCAGAATGGCATGCGCAGGGTAAATTTCTGGAACTGCAGGATAAATGGGGTCTTTTGCCGAACCCCTATCTGACAACCGCGCAGGAAATATGGGCGCGGAGCGGGGAGGACGGGTTTTACTGCGCCCGTGATCCCGAGACCGGCGATTACACGGCGACCTGTGTTACCACGGATGTGCTGCGCACCGGCGCGCCGCCGGTTGATGTGCCGGCATGGGCCGAGGCGATCCAAGACGCGACCGGTTGGGATTTGTCCGTTTTGTTCGATGCATACGACCGCACGCGGCTGACCCGCGGACTTGGCATGACACTGGCGCTGAGCCTCTGCGCGATTTTAGGGGCGCTCTTGATCGGCATCACGCTGGGTCTGATCAACGCAGGCCTGTCACAGGCTGCCCTGCTGGGGCGCCTGTTCCGGGCGCCTGTTCTGGCGATCATCACGCTGGCGCGGATGACGCCGCCGATCCTGCAGCTCTATATTGTCTTTTTCGGTCTGGGCGGGCTGATGAGCAATGCCGGTCACGTCACGCCCGGCGCCTTTGTGACGGCGGCGCTGATCTTTTCCTTCTACGCCGGTGCCACCAATGCGGTGCTGATCACCCACGGTCTGCAGCAGGAGCGCGCGGCACACCCCGAAGCCGACCTCATACATGCTTTGCCAAAGGCTTTGATCCGGTCCTATGACGGGTTGGTCTCCACCTGCGTGAATATTGTCAAAGCGGCAGGTATGGCCAGTGCCATCGCCCTGACAGAACTGATTGCAACGGTGAACCTGATCATCACCGAAGGCGGCAATGCTTCCGTGCTGATGAACGGGCTGCTGGTGCTCTATTTTGTCTTTGTCATGTCCGTGCTTTGGCTGTTCCAGCGGGTCCGGCGCGTGTTGCTGCGCGCGCCCATATCGCGACCGACTGTGCAGGGGTTGAGCGAATGATCGATGTTCTGATCGACCGCACCCCCTATCTGGCCGGCGGCTTCGCGATGAACTTGCTGATCTCGGCGCTGTCGATGACCTTTGGCACGACCGTGGGCTTGGCGATTGGCAGCTTACGTGCGCGGGGCGGATTTATTGGCAAACCGGCGCGGCTGGCCACGGATGTCTGCCGCAATGTGCCCAGCTTTGTGTTGATGTTCTACATGGCCTTCATGCTGCCCTCGGAGGTGGAGATCGGGGAAGCAATCTACAAAGTGCCGCTCTGGCTCAAGGCCACGCTTGCCTTGACGTTTCCGGTGATCGGCTTCGCGTCCGACCAGACGGTGGGGTATTTCCGCCAGAAGTCAGCGGGTGTGCATGGCGCGCGCGAGACCTTTATCGTCGCCTGGGTACAGTACTTCCTGATCATCATCATGGCCTCCGCAACCGCCTCGGTGATTGGTGCGGATGAGATCGTCGGGCGCGCCAATATCGTGATTGCCAGCGGCAACAGCCCGCTGTTTCTGCTCACCACATATATGTATGTGGCGCTCTGGTTCATCACGACGGGATTGATCGTGACCAGCATCAGCAAAAGTATCATTCGCTCTTAAGTTGGTCTTGACGAATAGTGATCGCCAAAAGATTGTTCACTCATGAGTTGATTTCTGCGGCAGCATGTCTACGCTGCCGTTACGGAAACTGTTTTGGGGGCTGTCGATGTCGGTCGGATTTTCTGGACCTGGCACATTCATCAAGACCATTGCGATGGGAACGACAGGCTTGTGATCGATCTTGCCTTGGGACTTGTGGCGCAACGCCTCAATAGCCATTTGGCGGCGCGCTACGGCGTGCAGGACGATCTGGTGAGTCTGTCACCCTTGACCGATGCCGAAGGTAAACCGGCTGCGGATGCGCGCAACCGGCTGGTCCTGTTTCTGACAAACATCGCCCAGGACGCAACGCCGCGCACCGGGGCCAGTCGCGGCTCGGTACAGGTGATGCAGGCCCAGGCGATCCACCTTGATATCTATTTCATGCTGGCCTCCGCCTATGACGCCGAAACCTATGCCGAGGGGCTCAAACTGATCTCCGCGGCGCTGACCTATTTTCAGGCCAACCCGGTGATGACACCGCGCAACACGCCAGACATGCCGCAGGGTTTGAGCCAGTTGAGTCTCGACATCTCCAACCTCCGCGTTGAAGAGATGGGTCAGATGTGGGGCAATCTGGGCGGGCGCTACGTCCCGTCGGTCATGTTCAAGATGCGCTCTGTGATGATCGACGCGGGCGTTGTCTCCGAAGTTGTGCCGCTGATCACCAGACCCGGGCAATCGGCCGGGCAGGGCGGGGAGGCATCCTGATGGCCTACCGATCAATCCTGACCCTGTCGCTGGCACATGAGTACTACGGATCGGACGCCATTCCGTTGCAAGTCAGGCCCGCCGATGCGCCAGCTTTTGACAAGGCGGGGCTGTTGATCCGCCAGCGTGGCAACACCGTTCAGGTTCTGGCAGATGATGCCGAGGCCCATCCCGACACACTGTCGCTGGACGTGCTGGCCCAGACGCCGGATGTGTTTGTGGTCACCAAGGGTGCTGACTGGCGCAATGTCCTGATGTTCGATCTGAGCCTCGACACAGAGGCGCTGACCCTGGATCCGGATCAGGCCCAGGACAAGTTGCCCCAGCACCGTGCAGAGCGGCTTGCCCGTCTTAATTTTGCGATGGCGCATGATGCGACGCGATCCTTCGATCTGTCGTTTGAGGCCGTCGAAGCACTCTGGGCCTATCATGTGACCGGTGGGCAAAACATCGAAGACCTCGAGGTCGTTGACCCGAAGGCACATGTCTCCTTTTCCGCGCAGGGCCAGGTGATCCTGCCCAATGGTCAGCAGGCTTTTGTCATCCGCTCGGATGTGCCGGTACCGGCCCGCGCCCGCCCGGATCAGAAATTCACATTACAGCGGCCCAGTGCGTTCGGGCCCGAAACACTTGTACCAGTCCTTCCCGCAGCGGGGATTTCGTTCAAACCGATCGAAGAAGAGCAGGGCGGCGCTGCGCGCCTGCAATCAGACATTTACGTCTCACTATGGTGAAGGAGAGCTGAAGATGGCCATGAAGACGCCGGGCGTTTACATCGTTGAGAAAAACGCATTCCCCAATTCGGTTGTGCAGGTCGCAACCGCCGTTCCGGCCTTTATCGGTTACACCGAGAAAGCGGTAAACGGTAACGTTTCCTTGTCGAACACGCCGTGGCGGATCACGTCCATGTCGGAGTTCCACAGCTATTTCGGCTATGCGCCTGACCCCAAGTTCGAGATCGTGCCCTGGGCGGAATTCGACGACGTTTCGCCCCTTTCACCTGAGGGTGCCGCGAAACCGGCCGCCTTGCCACGTGCGAAATTCACCACCCAGGGCCCACAGGGTCAGGAAGAATATGAGCTCAAGCAGACCAACAAGGCCTATGCGCTTTACGGGGCGATGCGGCTCTTTTTCCAGAACGGCGGCGGGCCCTGCTACATCGTTTCCGTCGGCACCTATGCCGATGATGAGATCGACGCCAATAAGATCATGGCCGGGATTACCCTGCTGAAAAAAGAACCGGAGCCCACGATGGTGGTCATTCCGGAGACCACGCGCATGGTGCGTCAGAACGCGGTAAAGGTGCAGCAGGCGATGCTGAAGCATTGCGGATCGGATATGAAGAACCGCTTTGCGATTCTCGATATTTCGGGCGGGCATCTGGCGCAGGCCGATCCTCTGGGCAACCCGGTTGCCACGTTCCGCAATGACATCGGGATCAACGATCTGGACTTTGGCACGGCCTACTATCCGTGGCTCGATACCTCGATTTTCCAGTCGCGTGATTTCAACTTTGAAAACATCGACCCCAAGAGCCGCAAGATGCTCATCGGGCTGATGAAGCGCAGCGTCAAGCGCGACCCGGAAATCTCGCCTGAGATTGACCGCGTCGGCGCGCCAGTTCTGGCCGGTGACTTTACGCTGTCGGTGACGCGGGGCGGCACGGTGGCGGTGACCGAAAAGGATGTTGTGTCAGAGGACGACGACACCGGCGATGAAGATCTGATCTATCAGCTGGACGGCGGCACCGATGACATGGCCGGTGCGCTTAAAGTCGACGGCGCGGATGCCACGAGCTTTACCCAGGCGGATCTGAAAGCGGGCAAGGTGTCCTTTGTTCACACGGCGACCGCGGGTGCCAAGGGCAAGTTCGACCTGATCGTCACCGACAAGAACGGGATCGCGACAGATGCCAAGACCATCGACGTCGAAGTCGTTGGTGGGCTGCTTGATCCCGATGCCGTGGAGGCGGGTACCGCCGTTGAAATCGACGTACCCGCGGATCATCCCGGTGCGGATAAGGCGACCGTGAAGCTCATGGATTCCGACGATGCCGAGGGCAAGGCAAAGTCCCAGAAAGGTGTTGGTGACTGGACGGTCGGCAAGGCAGGCAAGGTGACCTTCAAGCCTGATCCTGAGTTTGCGGGCCCCGAAGCCGTCGCAAGCTACACGATTGTCGCCGGTGACGGGGCGGAGACCGCGCCTGCCTTGCTGCGGGTTCTGATGGACGGGCCGGTCACAGGCCCGGTATTCGACAATCCATCAGCTGCGACAATCGACAAGACGCTGCGCGCCACGGTGCTGCTCTATACGGATGTGATGAATGAGATCACCGCCTATATGAACGGGATGCCGCCCGCGGCTGCCATGGCCGGGATCTACACGGCGGTCGATGCCAACCGCGGTGTCTGGAAAGCCCCCGCCAATGTGTCGGTGAATTCCGTGGTCGGGCCCAAGGTCAACATCAACCACGAGGAACAGGAAAACCTCAACGTCTCCACCACCGGTAAATCGATCAACGCCATCCGGCCGTTTGTGGGGGAGGGGACCCTGGTCTGGGGCGCGCGGACGCTGGATGGCAACAGCCTGGATTGGCGTTACATCAACGTGCGCCGCACGATGATCATGATTGAGGAATCGATCCGGCTGGCCTCCAAAGCCTATGTGTTTGAACCCAATACGGCGCAGACCTGGGTGACTATGCGCTCAATGATCGAGAATTTCCTCACGTCGGTCTGGAAAGCGGGCGGCCTGGCGGGCGCTGTGCCCACGGACGCCTTCAGCGTGCATGTGGGTCTGGGCGAAACCATGACGCCGGTCGACATTCTGGAGGGGATTTTGCGGATCACCGTGTTGGTCGCGGTGACGCGCCCTGCGGAATTCATCGAAGTCACCTTCCAGCAGCAAATGCAGAAATCGTAAGACACGACATATCATAAAGGACGAAGACTATGGCAGATGATGGTTCCGCCCAGACACAGGCGGTTTGGCCGCTTCCAAAGTTCCACTTTCAGGTAAAGTGGGACGATACGGAGTTGGCGTTTCAGGAGGTTTCCGGCCTCGATATCGAAACCCAGCCGCTGGAATACCGAGCGGGTAATAACCCGGTGTTTTCCACGATCAAGATGCCCGGCATGCTGAAAACCGGCAATATCACCATGAAGAAAGGCGTGTTCGTCAAGGACAATGCCATTTGGGATTGGTTTGCGGAGATCAAGATGAATACGATCACCCGCAAGGCGCTGACGATCTCCTTGCTGGATGAGGCGCAGGCCCCGACGATGGTCTGGAAGGTGCAAAATGCCTTCCCGGTCAAGGTGACGGGCACCGACCTGAAGGCTGAGGGCAATGAGGTCGCGGTGGAGAGCATCGAGATCGCGCATGAAGGGTTCGTCATAGAGAACGCGTAATCTCATGCAGTTGATGGACCCTCCCGTCGCGTTTCATTTCGTGGTGTCCTTTGTGGGATTGATCCCACCGGTGCCCGATATGGCGTTTCAGGAGGTGTCCGGACTGGAGAGTTCCATTGATCTGGAACCGCTGGTGGAGGGGGGCGAAAATCGCTTTGTCCACCAGCTGCCCAAATCGGTGAAACATCCCAATCTCGTGCTCAAGCGTGCGGTGACAACAATGGCCAGTGGTCTTGTGCATTGGTGCAAATCCACGCTTGAGGGCGATTTCTCCGATGCCATCGTGCCAAAGGACATGGTTGTGTCGCTCTTGAGCGAAAACCAGATCCCCGTGACAAGCTGGTCGATTGGGAATGCCTATCCGATCAAGTGGACCGTGAGCAATCTGGACGCCATGAAAAACGAGCTGGCGATTGAGACAATCGAGCTGTCCTACACGACGATCAAGAGGATGATGTAATGGCGGTGGAAATTGGCAGTCTTGTGGTGCGCGGCACATTTGGTCAGAGCGCGGGGCAGGGGGGTGTGAGCCCGCAGGAGCTCGAAGAACAGCTGATGCTGATGCGTCGGACGATGATCGATGAGATGCGCGACATGATCGAAGAAGCACACCGCCGCGCGCAGGAAAGGTAATCGGTGGCCAAGCTCAAGATCATTCGCTGCAAGATCAACAATGATCAGATCGAGGAGCAATCCGGCGATGACAACACCTTTGAAGCGACCATCAACCCCGAAAAATATACCCACAAACTGGGTCTGAAATACTCTGGCGCGTCGCCAGCGGGGGGCGCTGGTGCCATCGGCAAATCCGCGGCAATCACCAAGTTTTCCAGTACCGAACCGGAGAAACTGGATTTCTCCATCACCCTGGACGGCACCGGTGTGGTGGAGAGCACGCGCGAGACCACGGTTGCCGATCAGATCGTGAAACTGCGCGACATTGCTTATGATTACGATGGGGACACGCATGAGCCTAATCCGGTCAAGGTTGTCTGGGGCGAGGGGCTGGAGGCTTTCTTTGGACGCCTGACGAGCATGTCCGTCGACTACACCTTGTTTCATCCGGAGGGTGCGGCACTTCGAGCCAAGATCACCCTGTCATTTGTCGAGGCCGTGACCGAGGCACAGGAAGCGCGCGAAGCGGGCCGATCTTCGCCGGACATGACCCATGTGGTTCGTGTGCGCGAAGGCGATACTCTGCCGCTTCTGTGCCAGAAAATTTACAGCGATGCCTCACGCTATATGGAAGTGGCGCGGTTGAATAATCTCGACAATTTCCGGACGCTGGCGCCTAATACGCTTTTGCGCTTCCCGCCAGTGAGGTAAATCATGGCCGATAGCCCGACAGCGAATGCCGACGGTCCCGTTGGGGTCACGATCAAGGTGGATGGTACCGCGATTGCAGATTCCCTGATGGTTGCTTCGGTGAAGGTTTTCAAGAAAATCGGGCGTATTCCGGAGGCGGTCGTGACCATCGAGACCGGGTCCATCGCGACAAATGAGTTCGACGCCATCGACAGCACGGGTTTTGACCTCGGCAAGGAAATCGAGATTTCGGCCTATTACGGCTCGGGCACCCCCGGGGAGATCTTCAAGGGCGTGATCTACGGCAAGCGGATGCGCATTCGCAATCCGCATCCGCCGCGCATGATCCTGACCTGCCGTGACAAGGCCGCTGCGTTGAACGTGATCGAGAAAACCGCGCAGTTCATGGCCCAGAAAGACAGTGACGCAATGTCCCAGATCATATCGGATGCCGGGCTCACTGCGGACGTCAGCGCGACCTCGACCAGCGCGCGGGATCAGTTGCAAAACAACACGACAGATTGGGATTTCCTGCGGGCGCTGGCGGACCGCAATGGGTTCATCCTGCTCGCGGAGGCGGGCACAGTCACTGCCAAGGAACCGGATGATAGCGGGTCGGCGGTTTTGACCCTGACCCTGGGGGTAGACATCATTGACTTTGATGTTGCCGCCGATACCGGGCATTTGCTGGGGGCCGCTTCCGGCACGTCCTGGGACGATAGTGCGCAGGAGACGGTCTCAAAAGATGGTGATGCGCTGCCGACGCAAAACTGGGGCAATCTGACCAGCACGGCGCTTGCCGATGTGATTGGCGCGCAAGAGCATCACTTCGCGGTCCCCGATATCATTGATGCAGCGGATATCGGCGTTATGGCATCCGCACGGACCCTGCGATCCTCCCTGTCGGCCTTGCAGGGGCGGTGCAGCTTTATCGGCAGTGCGCTGCCCTTGCCGGACACGGTTCTTGAGCTCACCGGGGTGGGCGATCGTTTTGGTGGCAAAGCTTATGTGTCCGCTGTCGAGAACACTATCGAAGACGGTGAGTGGCGCACGGAAGTCACGCTGGGGTTGCCGGGGGATTGGCGCTCCGACACTTCCGATCTGGGAGGGGCAGATGCCGCCGGGTTGACCACGCCCATCCACGGTTTGCAGATCGGGAAGGTCGTCAAGATCACCGAAGACCCAGACAGCCGATTGCGTGTACAGATCAACCTGCCGATGTTTGGAGAGAAGGATACGCTGGTCTGGGCGCGCTATGCAGCCCCCTATTCGACGGCAGATGCGGGCATTCAGTTCATGCCCGAAGTGGATGACGAGGTTGTTGTCGCCTTTTTGAACGCGGATCCCAATGCCCCCGTGATCCTTGGATCGCTGCACAATGGATCGAATGCGCAACCCTATGCGCCGGATGAACCCAACACCTATAAGGCCATTGTCAGCAAATCGCTGATCAAGATCGAATTCGAGGACGCAAAGAAAATCCTGACGCTGGAAACACCGGGCGGGCATAGCGTTGTGCTCGACGATGAGGCTCAGACCATCACAATCACCGACAGCAACGGCAATTCCATGGAAATGGCCAGTGCCGGCATCACCCTGGACAGCCCCGGGGACATCACGCTGAAAGCCACCGGGAACATTGCCCTTCAGGCCACCGGGGACGCCACCGTTGAGGGTATGAACGTGTCCCTGACCGCAAACACACAACTGACTGCCTCCGGCAATGCTGGCGCAGAATTGTCCGCAAGCGGGCAAACGGTGGTCAAGGGCGCCATTGTGATGATCAACTAGGAGGACATGCCATGCCACCCGCCGCCAGACTGACCGATATGCAGACCTGCCCGATGGTGACGGGTGTCGTGCCGCATGTGGGCGGTCCGATCATCGGACCCGGTGAGGCAACGGTGTTGATCGTGAGCTTGCCCGCGGCGGTTGTGGGCGACAATTGCACCTGCGTCGGGCCGCCTTCGACCATCGCCAAAGGGTCGGCCACAGTCATGATCGGCGGCAAACCCGCCGCCCGCATGGGCGATACAACCTCTCATGGCGGTGCCATTGTCCTTGGCGCCCCAACCGTATTGATCGGAGGCTGAGATGGCGCAGAACGATCCTTCGTTTTTGGGGCGCGGCTGGTCTTTCCCGCCCCGGTTTGATGGCCACACCGGGCAGGCCTATCTCTCCCAGGCCGAAGAGGACATTGTTGAGAGCCTGCGCATTCTGATGGAAACCCGCCCGGGGGAAAGGGTCATGCATCCGACCTACGGGTGCAAACTGCACGACCTTGTCTTTGAGCCAATGAACGGTGAAACCCAGGCGGCCATCCGAGTTGCCATCACACAGGCCATCTTGTTTTTTGAACCGCGCATCACGCTGAAGTCGGTGTCGGTCGTGCCCAGTGATTGGGCCAACGGGGTTCTGCGGGTCGAGCTTGGATATACGGTCAACCAGACCAACACCCGCCACAATATGGTTTTCCCGTACTATATCCGAGAAGGCACACTGGTTTCCGATTTGCCGATCCCGGTGGAGTAATCCGGATCGTGGCAGGTTTAAACAACATAATTACCATTATGAAAAGATGCGGGCGACGTCCTTGTCTCATCCTCACGACCACTGCTTTGGCGCTGACCAGTTGCGGGCCGATCGATGCCTTCAAATCCAGCGCAGTCGGTGAACGGTTGGGACTGGCGCCAATTGTTCCCTGTGAAGTGACCAAACTTGAAGGCAAGCGCCTGATTGGTGCCTATCTGCGTCAGGTCACGGTCACCGAAGGCTATGACATGTTTTCGATCACCGGTGTGCCGCGCAACAGCGGGCTGCCGCGCAATCTGAATTTCGACGACAGCAAAATCCGGCGTTTGTCACAGCTCAGCGAGGGCGGCTTTAGTGGGTCTCGGCGCAGCACGATCACGCCCCGGGCGGGGTTCCCCAAGTCCGACACGCTGCCTGCGGTCTACGATATGACCTACCGGGCGGAGCGCATCGACTATGCAGGCCCTCTTGTTGTGGGGACAAGTGCGGCGGGTTTCGAAATTCCGACCACGGGCCGGGCGCTTTATAGTGGTCCCGTCCAACTGTCTCTGAATCTCTTTCTCGCAGACGGCACCGTGGAATCCTCAGCCGCACAAGGCCGGTTCAACGCCGATATCGGGTATGGCTCGGGCCGGGCGCTTTTCACCATTTCAGCGTTGGAGACAACCGACGGCAACGCCCTTCCCTTTGAGAGCCTGACCTGGGCCAACCTGGGCGTTTGCGGCACCCGCGTGGTCAGCAGCGGTCAGGGCAACATAAAGGTGGTGACCGAAGAGGGTCGCAAAGTCAGCCCGTTCATCACCGGGCGTTCTGTCGTTCCCGCGCGGTCGAATTTCGAGTCGATGCAATTCGCCAATCAGGATCGTCCGGCCCCGCCAGAGGCCTTTGGAGGCATTTTTTCGATTGAGAGTGACGTAGGGACACTTTCAGCCGTATTCCTGTCGGATAATTCGCCCTAGGCGGGAACCTTTGTCTTGCGCCAAACCAATGGTTGCTGCACTCTACTTTCGGGGGAATTTAGGTTGCCGAATACGTTATTAACAGATGCCTCCGCTTGGTGGGCAATGACCTCCGACCTGACTACATGCTCCTAATTCCGCGGTTGTTGTGCTTAAAGACTGGAAAAACATCAAGGTAACCCCCGGTGCACTCGAAGGCGAACGGCTGCCGCAACCGCTGGAAGACCGCCCCCTGAATTTGCGCCCGTTGCGCTTGGCTGAAGCATTCTGCGCTGCTGGGACACACCTGGGTGCGCAGGACGCGTATATGCGCAGCGCTGCCGATATCGGACCCTGGGCGCGGTTGTTTCTGGCAGAGCCTGCCTATGTTCTGGCCGAACTGATTTCGTTTCATGCCGAGGATGCCGCGCGCCGTTTCGATGTCGCACTTGAGGAAGACCCCGATGCGGCGCTTCAGCAAATCGGCACCTTGTCGCGCCGCCTCAGGGACTGGCTCATTCGGATCAAAGCCAGCCACCTGTCGCTTTTCTCCAAACAGATCAATCAAATCGATGCAGAGGCGGATCTGACCCCACGGTTGAACGGTTTGTCGCGCAGCAAATCAAAGGATGTTCTTGCCGCTGTGCAAAGCTGGGGGATTGCGGCGCGGGCGCTCGAAGACAACCGGGACGCGCTGCACAAGGCCCGTGCCATCGAGACCGGGATGCGCGGAACCCATGCGCTGTTGCGCAATACGGTTGTCACCTTGCAACCCGTGGCAAAGACGGCCTTCGATGCGCGTATTGCATCAGGTAATATGGACCCGACCCTTGGGTTGCTCATCGCCGAACTGAGCGCCTCTGAGCTGGTGGACGCGCAGATCAACGACTTTCTGGACCGGTTCACGCAATACTACTATCGCGCGGTGATTGGACAGGAGCCAGAAGCCGCATCGCGCGAACGCGTCCTGCTGCACTTGCCCCTCAACCGAAGATCTGCGGTTCTTGAAAAAGGCGCGCCGCTGCAGGCCCGTACCGAGGCAGGTATGGTCCAGAGCTTTGAGACAGAGGCGACCGTGGCGGTGAGCTCGGCGACCCTGTCCCGAACCGCCGTGCTCAGCTACGATATGGACCCACTTGTCTCACTCAATGCCGCTTTGAATGGCATAACGGGTGTGCGTGCCGAAGAATATGCGCCGGGGTCGCGTACCGACTGCACTCCGGTCTTTTCACCACAGACCAGCGCACCCGTTACCTTGGGCCTCGACGTTGCCTCGCCGATCCTGGCGCTGGCCGAGGGGGAACGCTGGATCGAAGTTTCCATCAATATGACGCGGCGCAGCGCCCTGCCCGCGCAATCGGATCACCGGCCCAAAACGTTGTCCGACATCCGAGGGGACGGGCCACTCGATCCGGATCTGGTGCTGGCCCTGCGCGAAGATCCTGAGCTGGTGCAGGCCTTCAGCCCGTTCGATCTCGACCTCAGCATCGAAAGGATCGCGCGCAAAACACAGGCTCTGGCGGCAGAACGGCGCGTCACCCTGTCCCTGTCGCTTGTCTACGAGGTTTTGGCGCATCATGCGCTTGGGGTGGAGCCGTTGCGCGTGCTGCTGGGCCGGATTGTGACGCTCAGCCTGATTGAAAATCAGCCCTTTCCCACGGGGCGTTACTGGACTGCCCTGCGCGCCAAAATCGATGTATGTCGCGCGGATCTGAGCGGCCAGTCAGCCACCGAGGCGGATGGCCCAACACACCCTTCCATGATTTTCGAGGCCTTCGAGACGGAGCCGGACGGGTCCTTTGTGCTGGGGCCAGAGGACGTTTTTGAAAAACTGCTGAGCGATGCCTTTGCCATTACCCTCAGCACCAAAGATGGCCCGGTACAGGCGACCGTGACGCAGGTGCTGTCCAATGTTCACAAGAGCGAAGGGGGCCTGACGCTCAAACTCAAACTGAATGATACGGTGGCTCCGATTGTCGCGCCGCCAGATGAAGTTGCGCCAATCCTGTCCATACGATACGCCGCGAACGCGCGGATCTGCCCGGTGTCTTTCTTTGAACGCTACCAGATCAAGAACTTTGATATGCGTGTCAAAGCGGTCGGGACGAAACAGCTTGTTGCGTTTTCGGATGACGGTCCGGTTGTCACGGATCAGTTGTTCATGCCCTTTGGGGCACGGCCCAAGGACGGTGCCTCTTTCTGGGTCGGGTCGGCCGAAATGGCCTCAAAACCGGTGACCGATGTGGGAATCGAGATTGAGTGGGCGGAAACGCCCGATCCCATTGGCGGTTTCGAAGGTCACTACGAAAACTACGCCAACACGAAACAGGTCCCGGATCCGAAACTGGCGCTTGAATTCCTCAGCGGCGAGGGGTGGAAAGCACTGGGGCCCGAAACCACGCCCATGTTTGAACGTTCCGATTTGGGCGAGATGAAGAAGCGCTGGACCTTCGAGGGGGAACTGCACGCGCCTTCCGCACCCGCAAATCGGACGCTCGGGCCGCAGGATTTCAGTGCACGTCAAAACGTCCCCTCAGGCATGGTTCGCCTGACGTTGAGCGATACGGCAAATGGGTTTTTGGCGGATGAATACCCAATGGCCTTGGTCAAGGCGATGCGGCCACGTGTTTTGCCGCAACCCATCCTGCCGCCCCGACCCGTGCCGCCCGCCCCTTTCGTGCCGCGCATTGCCAAGATTTCGCTTTCCTATACGGCGCATGCGAAGATCGAAGTAAACGCACCGCAAACCGCACGGATTGGCGAGAAAGTAGTTCAGGTTGGCCCGTTTGGTCAGGTCGAAGTCTTTCCCAAGCGCGCATTGCGTCACGTCACGCTCTTCCCTCCACGGCTTGGGTACGGGCATCTCTTCCTGCAGATTTCCGGCCCTGACGCTACTGGCCCGGTGACGCTGTTGTTGAATGTCGCAGACAGCGGGCATCTGCGCCGTGTGCCTGCACCCAATCCGATTGCCTGGTATTATCTGACCACTTCCGGCTGGACGCCTCTGCCCGCGACGGCGATTTCGTCCGACAGCACGGCGGGCCTGATGCGCTCCGGTCTGATTGCGATCAACCTGCCTGAGGACGCAGTGCGTGAGACACCAGAAATGCCGGGCACCGGGGTCTGGCTCGCGGCTGTGGCGACAAAGCCCGATCTCAGCGCCTTTCCAAATGTCACCTCAATCGAATCCAATGGCGTTTGGGTGGTGCGCAGGGATGATAGCTTCAGCAATGGCTCTGAGCCGCGGAGCTGGACGTTTGAGCCGCCCCAGGTGGGCATCGGCGCGCCCACGGAGATTCCGATCTTTGGCGCGGTGCGCCCGCCTGAAACGGCGCGGGATTTCACCGCGCGGGTCGGAGAGCGTCTGCGCCACCGCAAAAGAGGTGTCACACCATGGGATGTCGAGCGGCTCGTGCTCGATGCCTTTCCCGAAGTCTGGATGGTGAAATGCCTGCCGCATCTGGACCGCCGCTCACCGCAACCCGCGCCAGGCCGGGTGACCGTGGTTGCCGTCCGCAAGCCGCCCGTTCTGACCGCGGATGCACCGGCATCGCCGCAGGTGTTTGACGTGGGCACCCTGCAACGCATTCAGGATCACCTGGAAGCGCTCGGCCCGGAATTCGCGGAATATGACGTGGTGAACCCCAGCTTCGAGCGTCTGCACGTGCGCGCCAGTCTTGCATTTGATCACTACCGCGATGACGGCGCGATGGCGCAACGGCTCAAGACACATTTGAACCGGTATCTCTCGGTCTGGACGGCGCCAGAGCCGATGAAACGGTTTGGCTGGTCGCTCAATGTCAAGCTGCTGCGTGCGCATATCAACGCGCTGGACTATGTGCGCCGGATCAATGACTTTTCCGTCTTGCATCTGGCCGCGGATGATACTGGGCGCCACGTCCTGCTGGATACGGCGCAATCCGATACGCGCGGCCCGCACGGCCCCTGGATCACGCCAGCGCATCCCTGGAGCCTGCCGCTATCCGCCGCAGATCACGCTTTGACACCGCTACTCACGCCACAGGACGACCGACCCACCCAAAGCGGGATTGGCAGGCTGTCCATTGGCGACATGCTCATTGTGAGCCAAAGGACGAATTCGTGACAAAACAAGACCGAACGACGCTCAAATCTTTTTTCCGCGAAGGGGCTTTGCCAACGGCAGAGCACTACCGCGATCTGATCGACAGCAATGTGAATATGGTCGAGGATGGGTATTCCAAGACCCCGATCGACGGTCTCAACCTGAATTCCGTGGGCACATCCCTGCGCGTTATGAGCCTCTATCAGGGGCTCAGCACACCGACGCCGTCCTGGACAATCGAACACGGGCCAACGACCTCCGGGCAGGCGCCTGGCGCGCTGCATTTCAAACCGCATCTCGGGGCGCAGGACAACCAGCTGGACAACCGCACCCCCCAGACAAAGGCGCAGGGTTTCAGTCTGACGCGGGATGGGCGCGCGGGGTTTGACAATGAAAATCCGGCATGGCGGCTGGACATCAACGGGGTCGCCCGGATGGCCGGACGGGTCGGCATGCCCTCGCCTGACATCGCGCACATCCCGGCGGATGGCAAATGGCACGATATCACCGCGTCGATGACGGGCTGCCAGGCCTTTGAAGTCATGGCGGGTGCGGGTGCCGAGGTGAACGCGGGCCATTATGCAATGCTGCATGCCATTGCGATGAATGCCTTTCATCCGCGCAATCCAATCCTCAACTGGTTGTTCGGGCGCCGACGCATCCGGTCGCAGACCGCTGTCTATGGCAGCTATGCAGACCGGTTGAAACTGCGGTGGGTGGCCACGCAGGAACGACACCATTTCAAACTGCAACTGCGCTCAAATGCGAATTACGGTGCTGGTAAAAACATCCGCTATTACCTCACGCGGCTGTGGTTTGATTCCCTCATGGAAGGCTCTCGCGGGAATGCGGACCGGGATGAGGGCTTGCTATGACGCTGGAGCCGCCTGCACCCATTGATTTCGATACGCTGAGTCGGACAGCGATCGGTCACGCGCAGGCGGCATCCGGCAACATCTGGACGGACTACAATATTCACGATCCCGGCGTCACCTTGCTGGAGCAGACGTGTTATGCGCTGACCGAAGTGTCCTTTCAGGCAACCCACACAACGCCGGACCTGCTGACCAACGCCAAGGGCGCCATTCAATTTGATCAACTGTCTCTATTCCTGCCCGCAGAGACGCTTCCGGGCGATCCGGTCACGCTTTTGGATCTCGCTGCCGAGCTTGCTGAGGTGGCGGGCGCCGCGCGCGTTCTGATCTCGCGCGGCCCGCAAGTCGGGTTGCTTGATGCGGTGATCATACCGGCACCGGGCGCGCCGGGAACGGATGCGAAAACCATTACAACGCAGGTGCTCGCAGATGTCACGCGGGCGTTCCGGGCGCGTCGGCCGCTGGGTTGTGATCTCAACAATCTTCATGTTGCCGAGCGCGCGCCCGCGCAGCTTTCGGGTATCGTGGAAATCACCGGTACCGCAATCCCCGAGCGCGTGGCGGCGGAGATTTACTACCATATATCGGCCATCCTGCGCGGGCAGGCTGTTGGCACCGAGATTGCCGCGGGCGCGACGCGGCAGACGGTTTATGATCATCCACAAACCTATCTGCATGCGCCCTCGGATCAGGACGGCAAGGTGCCGAACCTGGAAAACCACCTGACCGATCTGCGGGCGATCCCTGGCGTGTCGGACATCACCGATATGTCGCTTGCACGTCAAAAGCCGACATCAGCGCAAGCCGAAGAAATCGCCGGTGTGCACTACCTCGACCTGACGGTTCCGGAGGTTTCTTCTGATATCGATCTTGTGCTGACACTGAATGGCGTTCCTCTGACCTTGGACGCCAATCAAATCCTTGAAGAATTTGTGCGTGTCTCCGCAGATCATATTGCGAAGGCGCAGCACCATCTTGAAGCTGCGGATTGGGCACCGCCATCGCCGGGTCAGCGCCGGAGTTTTGAGACTGCGCCGGTCGATGCGCTTTTGCCAAATGTCTACCAGGCCGAGGCGCGAAAATCGCCAGAGGCGCAACTGCTTGAGCGATACCGTGCCGCGATCAACGCGCATCTGAAAGAGATGTCTGTGACCCTGCGGGATCTGCCGAGCTTTCTAAAAAGATCCACGCAAGAAAACACCGCTGACCCTGCGGTGCAGCGTGAACGCATTGCATTGCTGGACTTCCTGATCGCCCATCAGGGTGAAGAAATGCCCAAAACCCTGCATGCGGGTCTTCATACCTATCGCACGGCGGCAGAGCGGGGATCGTTCGGCATCCGCTGGCGACTTGATTTCCTGGATGCCCTGCCCCGCCTGAACCGGGGGCGGGGGTCCGGTCCGGAAGGCGGAAAGCCTGGCACTTTCCTGGAAAAATTCAGGCTCCTTGCCGATCTGAAACGCGGCAACGGCGAGGGTCTGGCGCGGGCCGGTCAGGATATCTCGCCATCCGGCGCAGCTGAGCCCGCGGGTGTGGAGCCGGATTTTCCCCGTAGCGAACTCAAGCTGCCTGCCAATCCTTTTGACATGCTGATCCCGCGCGACATATCTGCCGACCCTCTGTCCATAGATGCGCTGCGGGAGGCCAGCCCCTGGAGCTCCGACACGTCATGCCCTTCGGATCTGTTTGTGCGCGCGGCCTCGCCGGGCTGCTTTGTGGTGTCCGAAAAAGCGGATGGAACCTTTGGCGTTTTCTTTGACGGCGGGCATGCCACGCATCTTTTTACCTGCGCAGTATTTGAGACACACGCGGATGCCGTCACATTCACCCAGCGCTTACGCGCCAGTTGGAAGCGGCAGCACATGTTTGCGGAGGGGGCCTATCTGGTCGAGGATATTCTGCTGCGCACCGCCGGGGTCGATTTTGCACCGAACACGGCCACCCTCGTTTTGACAGGGTGGACCGCGCGCACCACGCAACCAACCTATCGGTCCTATGTCGAGGGTCTGATCCATGCGCTTTCACCGGCGCATCTGCTGATTGAACCGCTTTGGCTTGAGCATCAGGAAATGGTGCAATTCGAGGATTTGCACCACCAATATCTGGCTGGCGATGTTGAGGCCAAACGCAGCCTGCGTGCTTTCCTAAGTGATCGGAAGGTGTCGCGATGAGTGCCAACCCCCTCAGAGAACCTCATGGGTCAGGACCCGTGCACGCCATCGGCACCATGGCCATTGACTTCAATGTCGCCTCAGGAACCGGGCCACTCGCGACGCCGGATGCAGTTTTGTCCCAGACCAGATTGCATTTGCTCACCACCCTTGAGGCCGTTCTGACAGAGCCTTCACTCGACGGGGCTGTCGCGCGGGTCGAGATGTTGGAAATCGACCTGGGCACCTGGCCGGAAAATCCAGACTGGACAGATGTGCGCCGTGTCTTTGCGGAAAGGCTCAGGGCGGCCTTGGACCCCTATTTGCACTGGCCAGATGAGGATGCTTTGCCTTCGGGGTCCCCAGGGACCCTGCCCCGTACATTGTCTGAGACCCATCAGACGGCTGGCCAATCCGGCCCGCGGGGTGATCCTATTCCGCAAGCAGAACCCGACCATACAAGCCCTCTCAAGCAAACTGTTTCGGTAGCTTTTTCTGCGGTGCTGTTTCAGATGCAGCAGAGGTTGCAAGGGGTTTCAGATCAGGCGCAACGCATGGCAGTGACCCGCGCCATCCGCGCCATGACGCCCTCGCCACAATCCGGCGGGCTGACCGAGACGACGCTGCATGCGCATATCAGGGCCGCCATTGGGTCCCTGGATGAGGAAACGCGTGCAGCATTTCGCGAATTCCTTTCGGATCATGATCATGTGCAGGTCGCAACACTCTCCGGGACGGCAGGCGGGGCAATCCGCGCGTACCCAACAGCGACCGTAGATCAGGCTGAGGATGGTGTTTACGACCGGCTGAGGCAATCGGGAACCCCGGAGCGTTTCGGGGCAGACCACGGTGTGTCCTCCTCTGGTTTTGTCGAAGCGAATTCGGCAGCAGAAACGGATGATGAGCGTCAAGTTTCGCAAACCGAGCGAAGTGAACCAGACAAAGAAGCTCCAGAGGCGGATTTCTTGCTGTCAAACAGCGATTTGTCCGAACACCCATCATTAACTGGAGCGGAAGTCACCAGAAAAACCTCTGTGGCTGAAGGAAGCGATGATCTTGCGCAGCTTCTGGTCGATCGGGTTGATCAGCTTGGCGCAATCGCGAAGCGCCTTGAGGCTGTCACAACAGAATTGCTGGTGCGCTCCGGACACACACAGGCAGGTGCTCGTGCCGGGTCAATCGCTTCTCACCTTGCAGCCCGTATTCTTGCTGAGTTGCATGAGCTTGCTGAGGTGCACGAGGTTTCCTCTGATCGTCAGATTCAGAACCCCGACGCTTGGCAAGCAGCGGAGCTTGGGTCAGCATTTCCCAGTCCCAATGCCAAGGACAAGGCCGCCGCGCAGCAGAAAGCGGTAGCGGCCAATCAAGAAATACCTCCGCCTGTTTCAAGCGATGATGCGTCGCCGACAGATCAAGTTGCTACCTGGCCACACGCGTCGGGTTTAGAACATCCCGCCAACGTTGCGGACGCGGAGCCAGTTGGTATTGATCCGTCGGAGAAGCCGCCGATTCATTTTTACGATGGCCATGATGCGCCAGAGAGTGATGCTGATCTATGGATCCGGCTGCTGGTTGCCGCTGGACATAGCGAAGACGTAGCGATTGCAGCACTCAACCATCTGCAAAGCGGCGGTAACGCTGATGGTTTTTCCACCTTGCGCAAAGTAGAGAAACGCGATTTCAAAGCTGAGACTGCTGATCGGACAGCCTCGCACACAAACTCAAAAACACGCTCCGAAAATTCGCCACCCTTGGTGGAAACGCGACCACGCCACCCAGTGGTCGATACGCCTGATCCGATTGCGCCAACGGCGGAAGATACAAGCCGGGCCGGTGATGGCGCTGGCTCCCTACCCGGCGAGCCAGGCGACGGCAAGAGTGACGAATCTTTAGACGGCGCGCCGCGCGAGACTTCGGATCACTTCGGATCAGAAGAGACCCTCGCAGCTCTGAATGAAACGCACCCCAGTTTAGGCAAATCGAGCGATTTGAAAAACCCGGAGGCTTATGGCTACGACACCCAGTCTATGGCGCGAGGCGCATCAGAGGATACGGCCCGCGATGATCGGCAAACCATCGCAACGCGCGATCTCAATCCAGGAGATACTGTTCCACCTAACCAATCTGTGGGTGCCTCGGCTCTGCGTGCCGTAGCACCCACACTCAAGGCTGTCGCGGATGGTCTCGACGCAGAAAGTGGCCTTCACTGGCGCGCATTGTTCGATTTGGTTTGGCAAGCCTTGCCAAGAATTGATGTGGGGGCTCCGGAAGCCTCATTCGGGTCCTCACCGTCAAGCGCCGCAACTCCGCATCGCGGGGGCAGCGAAACCGAAGAGGCTTCGCCGATATCGGTGCCATCCGTTGGGCCTCTAAGCGATCAAAACCTGGCACCTAAGGGCGGCGCGCTGGAGACTGCGGATGATGCGGAAAATCGACCCGCCGCGCAGCAAGCTGACCCTAAGACAAACCGCGAGGCGACCGTTTCGGAATCTGATCCCCAAAGCGCACCATCTGCGAAACCCGACTCGTCCTTCGAACAAGACGGGGAGGACCTCAGTCCCTTTTCGGGTTCAGAAACAGAGCCGCGCGCGTTGGATTTTGAGCAGGAACCGCGAGGCAGCGGGATGTCTTCTCCGACCCATACCCCGGATGCGAAGGCTCTAGATGGGGCGGAGACAGCCCATGACACCGCAGTCGAAGACACCTCAAGGAGCGCTAGATCCGAAAGCCACATTGACCCGTCTCATTCTGAAATGGAGCGCGCATACGCACAGGCGATTATGGCGCTGGTCACCGCCCCGCGTGGCCCTGACGACACGTTTGAGGCGTTCTTAGCGCAGCGGTTGAGCGTCCTGTTTCCAGACACGCGCGATTTGCGCAAGGCGTTGCGGCAGGTCGCAGTACGGTTGAGCTACGCGGATGGTACGTATTCTCCGGCGTTGCGACACAGAGCGCTGTCTACGGTGGAAGCCCTTCTTGCGAACACAAAGAGCGACAGAGCAAAAACGGGCGGTGAATCCAACGTTACAGACCCTGTAAAGCCTGTTTCGACAGAACCCGGACGAAGCTACCTTTCACAACGCGGCGGTCTGGTTTTATTCCACCCGTTCCTCCCGCTCCTGTTCGAACGTCTGGAGCTCTTGGATTCCAAACGACGGCTTCCAAAGCAGCACGTGCCCATCGCCAGACGCGCGCTGCAGTTGATTGGCGATCCGCAAGCCGTCGAAGATCAGCCCACCGATCCTGTTGAGAAACTGCTTTTGGGTCTGCCGCAAAACTGGGCGGCGCCAACAGGCAAGGTGGCGGAACCGCCTGACTTGGCTTTGATCAACAGCCTGCTTGCCTCGGTGATTGAGCGTTGGGGCGCGCTGGGGCAGACGTCACCAGACGGGTTGCGGGAGGCGTTTATCCGGCGCAACGCAACGCTGCGCGCGCAGGAAGCCTCTTGGGTGCTGCGTGTTGAACGTGGCCCGTTTGATATGTTGCTTGATCAGTTGCCATGGAGCTTTGGGACGGTCGCCCTGCCTTGGATGCCTGAGCCCTGCACCGTGAATTGGAGAGAGCAAGATGGCTGACGCCCAGGTACACCGCTTGCCTGACGCCGCACAGGTAACAGATCATGCGCGGGCCATCAGCGCGGAGCTGTCATGGCTGGCGCAGGTGATCGATGGTCGGCTGAAGCATTTTTTCGCCGGAACAGAGACTGAATTCGAATTGCGGTCCCCACCCGATTTGCCGCCCGCATCGGCGTTGGCGCAGCTGATCAAACGCGCAAAGCTATCCCTGGAGGCACGGTTGATATTGGCGCTGGCGATCGCGCCCCATGTGCATTCCTCCATTCTTGATCCCTTTTTTGTCAAAAACACGCCCATTGATCGCGTGTTTTCGCAGTTCGGGGGTATCATCAATGAAAATGCCTTCCACCCCACGGCAGAAACGGCCCTGTTTCTGGTGGCCGGGTCGGATCCGACACAACGCATTCATGCGATGCATTATTTCGACGTCGATAATCCCTTGCGACAGGCGGCGGGGCTCGATCTTGGCACCACCTCCACCACGGTTTTTTCGGCAACGCTCCATCTGCCGGTGCACCGGGTTGTCGCCCTGTGCGAAGGATCGGCCCCAAAACCTGATTTTTCCCCAAGCTTTCCAGCCAAACGGCTCAAGACCGGGCTGGAGTGGGACGACCTCGCCCTGCCCCGTGATCTGCAACACAACCTAGGCCACATCATCGCCTGGTTGGAGAACAGGGAGCAGATTTTGGGTGACTGGGGCCTGTCACGTCAATTGGGGGATGGCTTCAAGGCGCTTTTCTATGGCCCACCCGGCACCGGCAAAACCCTGACCGCGTCGCTTTTGGGCAAACGCACCGGGTTGGACGTCTACCGCATCGATCTGTCAATGGTTGTTTCCAAATACATCGGCGAGACCGAGAAAAACCTCGGGCTTGTCTTTGACATGGCGGCGGAACGCGAGTGGATTCTGTTTTTTGACGAGGCCGATGCGCTTTTTGGAAACCGTACCGCGACGACCTCTTCCAACGACCGATATGCCAATCAGGAAGTCTCCTATCTGCTGCAAAGGATCGAGGATTGTCGCAGCCTTGTGATCCTCGCGACCAACCTGCGCGGCAATATCGATGACGCGTTTTTCCGGCGCTTTCAGATGGCTCTGGGGTTCACCAGACCGGATCCGGAGCAGCGTCACAAGATCTGGTCAGGGCTGCTCGCACGCGTTCCCCTGGCCGACGACGTGGATGTGGACAAGATCGCTCAGGAACATGCGCTGGTTGGCGGATCAATCACTAATGTGGTGCGGCACGCAGCGATATCCGCCTTGCGGCGCAAGTCAGCGACGGTTTCCGCCAAGGATATCCGCAACGCAATCACAAGCGAAATGCGCAAAGAAGGACGTACAGCATGACCCCGTTGATCCAAAGGCTGTTGGCTGTCTTCGCCCTTTTGATCAGCCTGCTCCCGATGGGAGCAAGCGCGCAGGAACAGGAGAGAGATCAGAGCTTTTGCCAGGCCTTGTTCAGTTCCCTTTCCGCCACTGATCTGTTCGACATCAAGACCCGAGCGGTCTTGCCTGAGAGCCTGAAAGACGCGGATCAGGTCACGCTTTTTGCAACGATGCAGCGGGGGTTGGCGACGTCGCTGCAGGATGCGAACCCCTTGCTGACCGATAGTACCTGGGGAAGCTACACCAGGGGTGGGCTGGCCCGGCTATGCGCCGAGATACCCGGTTTGACAACGGAAAACGGCGCCGCTGAAACGGTGAAACTGGCCCTCGAATTCGGTGATTTGACATCCTATGCGCCGCTTTGGCGCGGACGCCTGACGGCGGTTGATAATTTTGTCTCGCTGACACCGGCCGAGACCCCCGATCTGACGCTCCTGCGCCTTGCGGGCACGCCTGCCATGACGGCAGTGGTGTTGCGGCCAAGCCTGAACGTTTCCTGTAGCGGTCTCGCGGATGTTGCGCTGACCAATGACGCACAGACTGCCTTTGACATTCTGGGGTTGGACGAGACACCAGAGGAGCTTTGTCAGGTCATTCCCGTCACCGGTCCCGGGGCAAATTTTGTCGATGCGCTGGAGGCCTTTGGGCGGTTGGAGGCCGCCTTCCCCGGCGCGTTGGAGGATCTGCAGGACCCGGCTTTTGCGCGGTGGATGCCCAAGGATTTGCAGCGGCGCTTGTTCCTCTTGGCGGGCACGGAGCACACGGTTTTGTCTCTGTTGCAGGAATTTGAGACGGTGAAAACCCCTGACGCGGTGGCCGGTGTTGCGGAAGATCCGCCATCCTGCACGGTGGTATCTCAGCCCAGCACTCAGACATTTTTCAGCTTCGATCAGCCGCAACTGGATCTTCTGGTGCAGACCGTGGACATCGCCGGATTGCTGGCTCCCCTCGCCGAACAAAGCTTTACCAATGCAGATCTGCTCAACACCGCAATCCGCGATCTGCTCAAGGATGCGCTGGACCTCTGCGGGCTGGATCGGATCAGCCAGCTTGTGTTGAGCCCTGAGCAGTTGGGCCTCAGGTATCAGCTTGATCCGGAGCGGGTCGCCGGGTTCCAGCTGAACCCGGATCTGATCGATAGCGCCCCCATTCTGGCGCCCCTCACCGGTGTTAAGGTGGCCAATCGCGATGATCTGATCGCCGGGCTTGAGGTGAACCTGTCCAATGCGCTGACCGATGCATTGAATGCACAGATCGAGGCTGCGGCAGATTTGCTCAGCGGTGCGGCGGAGGAGGTCACGGATACGCTGGACGTGGCCCGCGTCGATCCGGAAAACTTTGAACCACTTGAATTGCCGCCGCTGCTTGGGATCACCGATGCCAGTGTCACCGCCGCCTTGCAGACGCTGACCAACGAGGTCTTTGCCCAGGCCATCTATGACGGTCCCTTCATCGTTGGGACAAATGTGGAACTGCTGAAAGCGGATGTCCGCGAGCTGCTGCGCCCGCTTGTGCCCGATCAGGTCAATGAAATCGTGGCCCGCGACATGGCGCTGATCGATGCGGCGATCAGTAGTGACTGGCAGCTCACACAGGACTTGCTGGACCGGATCGTCGCGCTGCCCGACGTCATTCGCGCGGCGGGCGATGCCACGGCGGTAAATCTCGAAGCGCGCATGCAAACCCTCTTGGGCATAACCTATCCGACGGAAAGGCTTTTTCGCGCAGCACTCGATACCGTCCCGCCTGCGACTGGCCAGACCGAAGATGCGCCACTTTCCAAGGAATTGACAACGCGGACTGTGGCCCTGGCCACGACACGGATCGAAAACACCGCTGATCCGCGTCTGACCGGCGATTTCGCCATTCCGAACTGCAATTGCGTGCCTGAGCGGAACCTGCCCGGCAACAGCAATGTCTACGGCTTTTACCCCTTCTGGTTCTCCCCCCTTGCAGATGCTCCCGCTGAAAGCGAGGAGGT
>NZ_CANMXR010000019.1:0-46224 GCF_947501835.1 uncultured Roseobacter sp.
ATACGCCGCGCGACCTACGAGGAATCCGAAGGCTGGTACGCAGGCATCACCGCAGATATGTTCAGCTGATTTGGCGGGCCCGGGGCCGCAACCAGATTTCAGGGAGCAAGCTTGCCATACGGCTTTAGTTGAAGGCCTCGCTCCCCGCAGTCTTTTGATGTTGTCTTCAAAGCTGTGGTTCGGGTGTCGTCACACCCCGTGACGGGATGGTGTGGTGACATGAGCGATGCCCGTTTTGCAAACTCCGCAAGATCGACGATCGTACGTTCAGGCCAACATATGTTGGCCCTATAAGGGCTAACATGTACGCGAGGGCAAAGACCGTTAAGGCGGTTTGATTTAGGCCTAGGGCGTGCTTTCACTTGTATATACATTAGCGCTAATGTATTTGCAAAAAATGACCCAGACAAAGAATACAGGCTTAGGCGAGCTTCTCCGCCATTTAACCGACTTACTCGACAGGGGGTCGCAAGATGCGTATCGCAACGCGGGTTTGTCTTATCGACCGCGATACACACCAATTATGCGTGCACTCGAGGGTAAGGCCGTATCAGTCACTGACCTATGTGGGCGCATGAGAATCACGCAAGGCGCGGTCAGCCAAACGATCAAGCTCATGGAACAAGACGGCCTGATAAAGCGCGTTTCCACGGATGATAGTCGGTCTCGCGCCGTTGCACTTACGCCGGCAGGAAGCGCCTTGCAGTCGCGGTTGGCCGCGCAATGGGAACTTCGCCTCGCTGCTATTTCTGACCTGGAAGCGGAGATCGGCGCGCCGCTGCGCTTGATATTGGAAAATGCTGTTCAGGCATTGGAACGGGATGGCTTCGCGGAGCGCCTGGCCCGAATGCAATCGGAAACATATACATGAAACAGGCAGGCCAGCACCTGGGCCTTGCAAACAATCACTTTCTTTCAGGTGGTGCGTCTTATGCATCCAGTCGGCCAACCTACCCGCCAGCGCTCGCGGATGCGCTGGCGAAGTGGTGCTCCGAGACAACTCATGCCCTGGATGTCGGGTGCGGTAACGGTCAACTCTCGACGTTGCTGGCGGCGCGATTTGACAAGGTTACCGCAACCGATCCGAGCGAAACCCAGTTGCAATCTGCCGCACGACATCCGTCAGTTACATATCGTGCAGAGCCGGCAGAGCGAATTGGTATTGAAGCCAATTCGGTCGATCTGATCACAGCCGCGCAGGCTGCACATTGGTTCGATCTAGATGCTTTTTACCGAGAGGTTCGACGCGTGGCGAAACCGCGTGCTGTTCTGGCCCTGATCTCCTATGGTGTGCCGGTCTTGGACGGAGAAATTGGGACACGCTTCCAGCAATTCTATTGGCAGGACGTTCATCAGTATTGGCCCGAAGGCCGTCAACACGTTGAAGACGGCTACAGATCGCTTGATTTCCCTTTCGAAGAGTTATGGCTTCCGGATCTTTCGATTAGTCAAGACTGGTCGCTCGCCAATTTGATTGCTTACATTTGTACCTGGTCGGCATCCCGCCGCGCACTGAAAGCGGGCAGGGGCGATATCGTGGATAAATTCATACGCGATCTGGGCTTGATTTGGACAGAACCGGAAGGCCAGCAAAAGGTAACCTGGCCGATCGTCGGGCGTCTGGCCGTGATCTAGTTCGTGTCGTCGAATACCTGTGAGTGTTCATGCCATTACAGCTGACCCAGTGGCCCGAAAATTGGAACGCGGATGCCATGCAAGCTCACAGAAAGCCAACCGAGATAAGATATGATCCAACGGCAATAAAGAGGATTCCGGTCGCTTGCACGCCGCGCTTGCCCATCTGAGGGGACCGCTGCGCCATCACTTCGGGCAGGACAATCAGACCGGCGCCTTTGATCGCGGCGGCACTTCCCGTGAGAGAGACCGCGATTTCAGCCGTCGTGGACCACAGGAAATGATTGGCCAATATGGTTGCGCCCACAACGAAATGCGCCGCGCCAGAAAGGTTGAGCAAGATTGGATCAGTCCCGGTCTGGCCAGCAATCATCCGGCGGTAAAACCCGTTCGAGATCAGAAATCCGAGTCCCGTTAGAAACAGATACGGACCAGCGATACATGCAATGGTTTCGGTCATCGATCACCTTTGAGTGGGGTGGCAAGCGCGAATCCGTACCTTCCAGTATCCATTCTTCAAGCTGGGATTGCCATCTTGAGTGTCATTTCGCCAGACGGCTTATGCAGATAGCGTTCTGTTTCGACAAAGCCGTAGCGGTCATAGAAACGCCGCCCGATATCGTTTTTCGCGAAGACTTCGACGCTGAGCTGCCCATGCAGCGAAACCGCATGATCGGTCAGCGCCTTACCGTGCCCGCGTCCATGAAAGGCGGGGTCCAGAAACAACCCGCCAATTTCATTGCCAATAAGGGCGATAAAGCCAATCGGCGTCTTTTCTTGCAAAAGAACCCAGGTTTCAGCATTTGGCAGGTAAATGTCACGCATGTCTTGTGCGACTTTTGCAACGAACACCTCCTGAAGAAACGGATGCGCATATGCGTTGGCCTTTTGCCAAACGGACACCAACTGGTCGGTGTCGTCTGGTCGATATGGTCTGATCATGGTCGTGTTACTTTCTTATAGCCAAACCAGCGGTCGCCCAATTCCCCGGAGTCAGACCTGTCCCTTGATCGGGCGGGCAGGGTTGCCCACAACAATCTGCCCTGCCGCGACATCCTTGGTGACAACGCTGCCTGCGCCAATGACCGCGCCGTCCCCGATGCGAACGCCCGGTAGGATGACCGCACTTCCGCCGATCCAGACGCGTTTTCCAATGTGGACTGGCTTTGCCAGTTCCAACCCGTCGACGCTGCGCTTGACCGGGTCCTTATGGTGTTCGGCGCAGTAGATCTGAACATTGGGCCCGAGTTGGCATTGGTCCTCGATGGTCACGGTGGCGCAATCCAGGATCGTGCATCCCGCATTCAGAAACACATCCTGGCCCAATCGTATGTTGATGCCGTAGGCGCAATGAAACGGTGCCTCAATGATGGCTTGCGGTGCACCTATCAGTCTGGCCAGCCTCGGGCCGATGGCGCCGCGTTTGTCCGGATGCAGGATATTGTGTTCATGCACCGCCGCGCGGGCGGTCACACGCAACTGCTCAAGCTCATCATCAAGACAGGTGTACCAGTCACCGGCCTCCATCTTCTGTCGCTCTGTTTTCTCGGCTGTACTGCGCGGCGTTGACGTGGTCATCGGGATACCGCCGACCGGATCAGGCCCAAGCCTGCAACAGCAAAAAGACCCGCCACAACGGCATCGACCGATCTGCGGATGCGTCGATATCCTTCCATGATGCCCGGCAGCGAAAAGGCCAGCGCATAGACACCGTAGGTCAGCAGGCCGATTGCAATGCAAAGGGTTGTGGAGATCGCGATAAGCGCGCCGCTCGCATCGTTCCCCAACCCCATGGAAAGCGCCGCCATCCAGGCAAAAACCGCTTTTGGGTTGGACAGGTTAAGCAGTAATCCTTTCCACAACCAACGCCCTTTGGAAGAGAGCTTTGCCGCTGTTTGACGCGGGTTCATTGAAGAGCGAAAGGACTGCCACGCCAACCAAAGCAAATAGAGCCCGCCAATGATTTTCAGGGCAATCAACGCCTGAGCGGAGCTTTGCAGCAACACACCGAGGCCCGTCGCCGCGATCAAACCCCAAAAGCCAAGCCCGACGGCAAGGCCCAATCCAAACAACAGGCCATCTTTGCGGCCCTGCTGCAGGGTGACCAGAGACACCGCGATGATGGCCGGGCCGGGGGAGGCTGTAACGACCAAAAAGGCCAGGGCGACCGGTAAAATCGCTTCAAAGAACACTGCACACTCCTGTTTCAAACTTAAGTTCATTCCCCAAACGGTTTTCAGGTTGCATGGCTGTGACTGAAGCCAGTGCGCCCTGCGCTACAGGGTTGCCGGTCGGCATGTTGCGTGTCGCGTTGATGGCAATCACCTGTTTCACCAGTCGTGCTCCTCTAATGTCTTGAGTTCGGATCAAACAGCTTGGAGTCCGTGTAAAGCACCATAGAGGCCAACTTGTTTCCGCGAAATTCAATGACGTCGCACATCGGAATTTTTATGCCGATGTCCAGTATGTAGGTGTGAACCAGGCTGTCCCCTTCGGCAATCATTTTTGAGGCGGTCACCGAACCATCGAAGGCCAGCAGTGATTGCACGAAGGTTTCGGGGGTGTCATGTGACCCGATTGGACCATCGAACGTGAAATCATCTGTCAACGCGGCGCGGATTTGCGCGGCATCTTTGACCGTCGCACCGTGATAGAAAGCTTTAAGTGTCTCTTGTCGTTCAGCGCTGAGGGATGTCGTCATGGTAAGGCTCCTGACATTGGGTGGATCAGAAAGTGGTAGAGCAGCCACCCTCCGACCCAAAGGCAGATTACGTGCTGCGAAATGATGGAAAACAGGCCGATGAAAGGGTTGCCGATATACATGCGTGCGGCATGCAAAAGGCGCCCCACAAGGAAGACCCCGGCAAAGGCCCATAGCATGGTGTCTGGCGCATCTGCTAGTTCCATGAGGGCCAGCCCGATCAGGACCATGGGCGCACTCTCGATAAGATTGGCATGGGCTCTGATGCGCGCACGCAGCGCCTGATCGTCAGCATCCCCGAACTGAATGCCCCCCAACCGGGCGCGCCGTTCGGTTACCAGCGCGCTGAGTGCTACCAATAGGATCAGCAACCCGCCCGCGAGCGATGAGGTGACCGGAAGTTGGTCGATGGTCATGCCTGCAGACTCGGGCGGTCGCGCATAGCATCGGCCCATCTGAGCATCCGACGACATGTCTTCGGAATGCCCAGATCAAACGCGTCCGCCATCGTGAGCACCGTCATGCCTTCGATGTCCGCAAAGCTGAATTGATCTCCGACAATGAAGTCGGTGTCTTCAGCCATCGCACTTTCCAACAGCCTCCATTTTTCTGGTATCGCCCGTCGCATTGCATCTGCAAATGCCGGAACCTGTTCCAGTACATCCGCAAAAAGGGGGAGCGAATGGCGCACCATCAGCCCATAGGTCATGAACAACTGGCTATGGATCCGCTCACTCCAGGTCGCGATGCGGCCTTGATCTGTGGCCGAGACGCCCATGAGAGGTCGGTCAGGAAAGGCCGCTTCCAAGTAGCGGCAGACCGCCAGGCTTTCAGTGATCACGGTGCCGTCGTCCAACTCCAGTGCAGGCACTTCACCCAAGGGGTTGATCTTGCGAAAATCGGATGTGCGCGTGTCTTTCCCCAGTTCCAAGGTGACTTTTGGGAGCTCAATTTCCTTCTCTGCAATAAAGATGCGCACGCGTTTGGTATTTGCAGACATCGCGTCGTAAAGCTTCATTTCGCCAGGTCCTCCAATCGGTCGAGCGTCGCTTCCCAGCCAGCTGCGTGGCGATCTGCGATCTCCTGTGCGGGTATTTGGGAATGGGTCAGGATGACGTCGGTAGAGGATCCGTCCTCGCGAAATTCAACGCGCACTCTGGTGGGGATACCTGCATGGGGGTCAGGCTCCTCCCAGATCCAGGTAAAGGAGAGCAGTGACGGCGGGTCTATACACTCAAAATGCCCGCCAAGAACGGGGTTTGATCCATCCGTCATGGCGTAGCGAAATCGATACTGACCGCCTGCGCGGAAATCGAATTGCAGGACGTCCAGGGTAATTTCCGGACTGGGCGAGAACCATCGCTCCAGCGCTTCGGCTTTTGTGAAAGCGTGGAAAACCCAATCACGCTTGGCATGAATGAGACGTCGCACTGTCGTGGAATGCAAGATTGCCGTCACGTGTTGTCCTCCGGTGCTTCGAGGGTGGTCACAAAGTCATCGAGCCGCGACAGAGTGGCTTCCCAGAAGGCCTTGTGTCGTTCGATCCAGCCACTGGCATCATTCAGCGGCCCGGTTTCCAGACGGAACCGATGCACGCGCCCGTCAATCTCGCGTTTCACAAGCCCGGCGCTCTCAAGAACTTTCAGATGCTTTGAGATGGTGGGTTGCGCCACGGCAAAAGGTTTTTGGAGTTCGGATGCAGAGCAGGATCCCTGAGTTGCAAGCAAAGCCACGATTTGGCGACGCGTGCCGTCGCCCAGGGCATGAAACGTGCGGTCGAGTGGTTCGTGATAACTAATAGCCATGTGGCTATATTTCAGATCAAATTGCCGAGGTCAACAGAAGAAATCAGCTTGGAGCGGTAGGGTCCGGAGACGCTGTTAGAGATTCACTTAGGCGTGACAGGTCACCAGTGCCCAGGCATCGTAGCTTCAACGCCTTGGCAGTCGAAGACACGCTGTTTCCAAGCCTCCAGATGGTCAAGCGTGCTTGCAAGCTCGGCAAACCCCAGTTCTGCCATGAGGTCCGGTTTCGTTTCTGAAGCGCGCTGTACGAGCCTGACTTCTGGCCAGGACACGGCATCTGCAGCTGAAGGCTTCATCCCAGCCAGAAACAAACGTCCATCACTGAGTTTGCTGTCAAGCAGCGTCATCTCAGACTGCATTGTTTCAGCGGCAGATGTTAAACTTTCCCATTTAGGTGTGTTTTTGTCATCCAGCGATGCCCCGCCGAAAAACACCGGCGACAGGAAATCGGCCGCCGCTTGACGCAGATATTGCCTGCCCTCCATGGTCGCTTGCCATATCTCGGCGGCTTCCTGATCCGTTGATCCGAACAATGGATGCTCCGGGAACTTTCGATCCAGCCAGGCCAAAATAGCCATTGAATCGCGCAGCACCGTGCCGTCGCTTTCCATAACCGGAACCGTCCCGCGCGGGTTGAGCGAGATAAAGGGCTCGGTCTTATGCTCGGTCTCGGACAGCTTTAGTTCCTTGATCTCAGTAGTCAGCCGTTTGAAGGCGAGCCCCAACAGAACGCGCCATCCGCGGGGTGATCCGCTGATTGTTGTGAGTGTGAGCGTCATCGGTTTCTCCTTCTGTTTCAGAAGATTTAGCCACCGGAATTGCCCGCGCAAGAAGGCAGAATGTCTGAAGATAGTACGTAATTTCGTACCTGGTGAGACGCGCCGGAGTGGTATCAAAATTCATACTATTTCCAAAAATTCTGCCTTCTTGTCGCAGAATACTGCCTGACTTATTTCGGTTCTCAACACAACGATTTCTGGACGAATTGGATCTTCGACATGGGCAAACTGACAGACAAAGCCGCACCTACTGCAGGCGGGACAATTGGGATGGGTTGGGAGCCGGCGGGCCAGTCTTTGGACCGGGGAGTATCCCCATGACCATCACAGTGTACAATATCAGCGGTTCACCGATGGGCTGGCGGGTCCTGCTGGGGCTTGCGTTCAAGGGGCTCGACTACGAGGTGGTGTATCTCAACGGATCGGACAAGGAACACAAGCAGGATCCGTTCTTGCAGATGAACCCTCACGGGAAAGTACCGGTTCTGGAGCATGGCGGCATCTATCGGCGCGAGTCGCTATCGATCCTTGGCTGGTTGGATGAGCAGTACCCCACACGCCCCCTTTTTGGCCAAACGCCAGCAAAGATCAGCGCCACTTGGATCCGTGCCGCCAGGTACAGTGACTATCTTTTGAAAGCCACAAGTCAGGTCGTGTTTCCGGTGTTTAACGGATCTGACGGTGCGCCAAAGGCATCGGGGGGAAACGAACCCGCGATTGGGCCTGCGTCTTCGCTTCTGAAGACTGAGCTGAGCGAGCTGGAACACAGCCTGTCCGAGAGCGCCTTCCTGTGTGGAGGCGCCCCAAGTGCGGCTGACGCCGTCGCCTTTCCGGAAATCGGGCGGGTTATGCGCGCAATAGAAACCAAGCCTGCATCAATGTCTAACTTGGGTTTTGGTGATTTCGACATGGATTTTCCGAAGATCGCCCGTTGGCGCGACCGCATCACGGCCATGCCGGGCTACTCCAAGACAGTGCCGCCGCACTGGACTGAATGACATCGAGAGAAGGAAACATAATGGTCCGAAAAAACTATGAAAGAACCATCAGGACAACCGCCAGCAGATCAGAAGCATATGCTGCGCTGACGACCGGATTCACGCAGTGGTGGACCAGCGACGCTGGCACATTCGAAAAGCCCGGAGATGTTGCCAAATTCGGTTTTAGCGAGAAGCTAGGCTATTGGAAATTCAAGGCGACGTCTCTTGAACCAGATCGCGTTGAACTGGAATGCGTTGAGGCGCTGCACATCCATGAGGGGCAACCAAAAGAGATCGAGACCGAATGGCTTGGAACACGTGCGATCTGGGACATAGAGGAGACCGTTGGCGGCACCGAAATTCATTTTGTGCACGATGGCCTGACGCCCGACCTGCTGTGTTTCGATATCTGCGAAGCGGGCTGGGACATGTTCTTTGTCGATAGCCTCCAGGCTTATCTCGATACCGGGACGGGCAAGCCGCATGTGTGAGATCGACACAACCTACCAACCGCCACCGACCGATGTATCCACGTCGTCCCAAGCGCAGAGAAAACACCATGAATACTGAAATGCTCCAGAAGCAGCTTGTCGGCTGGTACGGCGATGGTTCAAACGGGGCTGTCCCACGCCCCGGACAATGGGCGCGGATACTGCACCGTGCGCCGGATCAAGCGATCACCTTGATCAATTTTTTCAAGTTCCGTGAAGTGGCAGATTATGAGGAGGGAGGAGCGCATGTGTCGGGTAGTGAGGCGTTCGACAGATACGCTGCTGTGAGCATTCCAACGATGAAACGTGTTGGTGGAGAGTTTCTGCTTGTTGCGTCTTTTGAGGCATCGCTGATCGGCGAAGATGAGGATTGGGATCTTGTCGCCATCGGCGCGTATCCAAATCGTCAGGCCTTCCTGGATCTCTATCAGGACGCAGCCTACCGGGCGGCTTTCACGCATCGCACGGCGGCCTGTGCCCTACAAAAGGTGCTCATCGCGGGGACTTGATATTAACGTACGGCTGGTTCTTGAAACAATGTTTCTTGCTGTGAGGCTTCATGGGTTGGGTCGCTGAGTTTACGTCAGGCTGCATCGCTGACACTCAACACCCCCCGGCTATGAGAACTGCGCGAATAGGTTGTCGATTTCTTCGATATCGGCAGTTTGCACTAGTGCAATTGAAAGCAGAATGCGTGCTTTCTGAGGCGACAATCTCCGCGCACCAATGAGCTCCGCCAAGCCATTTTGCTTGAGACAAACCGTCGAGCCCGCAGGCGCACGCGAGGACATAACTGCGACAACACCCTGCATATGCGCCTCGCGTAACGCGCGTCGCTGATCGGGTGTCGCGTATCCCGGTGCAAGCCCCGCGACAACCACGCCCTTTGCTCCAGCCGCAACGGATGCATCAATATGTGTACCGTCCGCACCGGCATAGCTGGCCACAACATCTACGCGGGGCCAGTCCCTGGGTCTGCGCCAAGCCAGTGTTGGACTGCGCAACTCAGGATGGGTTCGAAATGAGACCGAGGTACCCTCAATGGTGCCAAGCGGTCCGGAATTCGGGGACTCAAAAGCATCGAGCGCGAAGTTCGAGCTTTTGGTAACTTCTGCTGCTGCATGAATTTCGCCGTTCATCACAACCAGGACGCCGCGACCCCGTGCCTTCGGGGAGGATGCAACCCTCAGGGCGCCCCAAAGATTGTGAGCCGCGTCGGAAGAGATGGCATTGGCCGGTCGCTGTGATCCGGTAAAGACAATGGGCACATCGGTGCCAAGCAAGACGTCCAGGGCAAAGGCGCTTTCTTCCAGCGTGGCGGTACCATGCGTAACCACAATGCCGGACAGGTTTTGGTTGGCCTCGATTGCTGCCGATATCTCAGCGCGCAGCGACCACCAGAATTCGGGGCCAAGTTCCGTGCTGGAAACAGGTTCAAACCCGGAAGTCCGGAGCGTGATGTCAGACGGTGTGATCGAAAGCGTATCCAGCAATTCCCGGGGGGAGAGCCGCGTTCCGGCAACGGGATAATCAAGAAAGTCGAAGCGATCGGCTGCCAGGCACGAGATGGTCCCACCGGTTCCGATGATCAGAACATTGGTTTCTTTGGTCATTTCACCTTCGTTCCGTCCTGGATAGGGGCGCCACAGCAGCATGTGTTTGCAATCGTTTGACCGACGTGGCGCATGCAAAAGACATGCAACGGATCGGTCCCGTTACATGTCGTCTTTTAGGCGTATTTCGCTCTCTTTGAAACAAGGCCTAACCAGAGCCCCAAGAGCGTTGTATGCAAAGCGATGAATCCGCCCGTCAGCAAGAACCAAAGCATGAGGTCATCGATCCTGACTTTCGCTGCGATACCGAAGAGGGCGGAGGCCGCGGTGAACACGCCCATCAGCCAGGCGACCTTCAGCGCGTCCAGCCACGCTGCATTCCGCCAGTCCGTACGGAAGTAAATCAGCACGATTGCCAGGGACTCCAACACCCAGGCACTCACCCCATAGAGGTAAAGCGGGTCGTCCATGCGGCTAAAAACACCCAGGCGGAGGAATTGCTGTTCGAAAAGGACAACGTGCCAAAAGACTGCAAGGCAGGCTGTGATCAGGAAAGCGCCGGCAAAGGCCAGTATTTGCGGTTTTGTCATTTGATATCCTCGGGAAGTGTTAGATTGCGATGCTTTCGCGATCAGCTGTCACCAGAGATCAAAAACAGTATGCCATTGCAAGAAGGCAGAATTTTCAAGTATAGTGCTGAAAATGATACCATGATTGAAAGGTCCGGAAATGGCGACCAAATCCGAAGCCGAGGCGCTTGAACAACATCCTGAATTGGCTGATCTGTGCCCAATGCCCGATATTGCCAAGCTGATCGGTGGCAAGTGGAAGCTCATCATTCTGCAAATCCTGATTTTCAAAGGCACCAAACGGTTCAACGAACTCAGGCGTATGATCCCCGGTGTCACCCAGACGATGCTGACCAATCAGTTGAGAGCGCTAGAGAGTGACGGGCTGGTGACACGCAAAGTCTACGCCGAAGTCCCGCCAAAGGTGGAATACACCGCCACGCAGCGCGCGCTGGACCTTCAGGAGATGTTTCACGCGATGCACAATTGGTGGCTCCGGGCAGACGGGTAGAGCCGCGCGCCCGCGCCCCTAATCGACGATATGACCGGCTGAGTTGTTCAGCATCGTGCCCGCCATGAAAGCGGCCATATCAGACGCAGCGAATGCAAAGACAGCCGCAGTATCCTTGGCTGTGGGCAGCTTCTTGAGCGCCGTCTTGTTTTGCTCGATGAAATCTTTCATCTCCGCAAAGCTCATTCCCATATTCGCGCCCATGGTCGAGAATGTGTAGTCGATCGTGGGCGAGCCCGGCATGGCCTCAGACCGCACGCCAAGAACGCGTACACCGGCTGGCCCGTATTCATGCGCAAGCGAGCGCATCAGTCCTTCTGTCGCCGCATGAGAGGCGGTTAATGCTGGCGCCCAGGGCGCGCCAACCTTGGCCAAGGTTGATGTGTTCAGAATGATCACACCGCTTTCCTGTTTCGCCATGTGGCGAAATGCAGATTTTGCGGTAATGAACTGTGCGGCGGTGTCGACAGAGAGCGGAGCCAGGAATTGTTTCAAGGTCACGTCACTGGCCGGTTTCCCATGGTCGTAGCGCCGAGGTTCGACACCTGACATGTTGACCACGATATCAATTGATCCGGTCTCATCCGCGATCTGGTCAATGTATGCGTCAACTGCGTTTTCATCTGTTGCGTCGACGACCGCTAGCGTCGGTTGATCGGCTCTTGCCCGGCGTGAGGAGCTAAAGACTGTCGCCCCGTCCTGCTCAAACCTTTTCGCGATGCTCTGTCCCAAATAGCCACCAGCGCCGAAAACCAGCGCGTTCTTTCCAGTAAGTAACATGATTGACCTCTTTCTATTGAAATCCAGAAGATCGCGGGGAGAGCAGAACTCTGTTCAGTCGCCGCGCATTCCAAGGCAATCTAGAAAATCAGTATGATTACACAAGAAGGCAGAATTTTCGTATATAGAAAGGAAAATCATACTAATAAGAGACTTAGGGCGGTTTTGCTTACGCGGACGCTGCGCAGTGATCGGTCCTCGACCTCTCAAGAGCGACCGTTCAGCGCGATGCGGGAAACCGGTAGATTGGGATCGAGCCAGCCGCTTGTCGCAAAGTGGCGGAACGATAGTCTCCAAGGCCGACGGATTTATTTACATAAGAACGATTACCAGTGGTTTGGGGGCGAAGGTAAAATATGCTGTATCTTTGCCAGTCAGGACGATTGAGGTCGGAAGCGCCGCCATAGAAGCTCATGATGCAGTTGCAGAAAAGATCTAAAAACGACATCCCATATGTCGCTTTTGGGTTTTTAAATTGATCATAATCTCATCGATATGCCCAACGCTGGTGCAAATACAGTGAATCTTGGGTTTTCGAAACTGCCTCGGTGCATCCTTCGCTCCCGCAGCATTGACTTCTGGCGGTGCGATCACAGTTTTAAGGGCATGGACAAAACGTAAGCTCTTCATTTTCAGCTTTCCTTACGCGCCGCACGGCCCTGCTGGCGCGACGTCTTTGTTTTCCCAAGGATCTATTTCATGAAACACAGCCCTGTCTCAGGTTCTCCGATCTCTCATAAAGTCCGCCCTTATTCCCGTGTCGCTGTGATCGGTGCGGGATCATGGGGCACGGCGCTGGCCGTCACGTTGGCGCAAGCGGGGTGTAAAACCATGATCTACGGTCGCGACCCGGTTGTGATCGATGAGATCAACAGCAATGCGACGACACAAAGGTTTCTGCCAGGCGTCACACTGCCCAAAGGCCTCTTTGGGGTGAAGGATATGGCCTTTGCGCTGGAACGTTCTGAGGCGGTGCTGATTGTTGTGCCCTCTCGCAGTGTGCGCAATGTCGCACGGCAGGTCGCCGCGCATGTGCCAAAAGGCACGCCCATCGCTGTTTGCGCCAAAGGCATTGAACCCGAAACCGGCCTCTTGATGACACAGGTCGCCGAAGAGGAGCTGGGCGATCATCCCGTGGGCTGCGTGTCTGGCCCGACTTTTGCGCTTGAGACGGCCATGGGGCATCCAACTGCAGCGACCGTGGCTTTCCCGTTCACTTATGCGGATCGGCTCAAGCCACATGAGAGCCCGGCCGCGCGTCTTGCGGTGTCGCTGACGACGGAAAGTTTCCGGGCGTATGTCTCAGATGACTTGGTAGGGGTCGAAATTGGTGGTGCCGTGAAGAACATCATCGCAATTGCCTGTGGCCTGATGACGGGTGCAGGCTTTGCCGAAAACACCCGCGCCGCTCTGATCACGCGCGGCCTTGATGAAATGAAAGCATTGGCTGTCGCCCTGGGCGGACGCCGTGAAACGGTCACGGGTTTGTCCGGGATTGGCGATCTGGCGTTGACCTGCGCGAGCCCGACCTCCCGCAACATGGCGTTGGGGCAACAATTGGGACAGGGGCGTGCCCGCGCCGATTGCTTTGAGGGCAAACCGGTCGTGGTGGAGGGCGAAATGAATGCGAAATCCGTCACCGACCTGGCCCGCAGCCTGAATGTCGCCATGCCGATTTGTGAAACTGTTCGGGCAATCCTGCATGAAGGGGCGGAATTGGGTACGGCCTTTGCCAGCCTCTGGGCCCGCCCGATAGAGGCAGAGCCGCGCACGATGGAGTTGTCTTTTGACCACCCTGCAACCGATCAAGATATTGCAACACTCGCAGAAAGGATCTCATGACCCGCCACGCAACCTTCGACGTGTCAGATATTTCCAAAAAAACCATGGTTCTTGCCACCGATTTGGATGGCACGTTTCTGGGTGGCTCCGCTGACCAGCGCAAGGGGCTCTATGACTGGATTGAACAGCACCGGCGGGCTATCGGTCTGATCTTCGTCACGGGCCGTGATCCGGGGTTCATTCACGATTTGGTGCGCAGCCAAGGCGTGCCACAGCCTGATTATGTCATCGGCGATGTGGGCACGACCATTGCCGTGATGGACGACAAGCAGCATGTCACCCCTATCCAAACACTTGAAGAACATATTGCAAGCGCATGGGCCGATGCCGGACCACAGGCGCAATTCGCGCTGAACGGCATGCCGGGACTTACGCTGCAATCCACGCTGTTCCGCTACAGGCTGAGCTATGACATGGACCCAGCGCGCTTTGACCCTGCCGCCGTAGACAAGATTGAGGCTTTGGGCCTTGATGCCATCATTTCGGACAACAGGTTTTTTGATGTGCTGCCGAAAGGTGTCAGCAAGGGGCCGTCGCTGTTGCGTCTGATGGATCATCTAGGGATCGCGAAGGAGCGCGTGTTGGTGGCCGGTGACACGCTGAATGACCTGTCGATGTTGGAGACGGGTTTGCCCGCTGTTGCGGTTGGCGGATCAGAACCCGCCTTGATCACCGCCGTCACAGGCATCAACACCGTCTACGCTGCGGATGCCGAGGGCGCTGCCGGGATCGCCGAAGCGATCTTGCACCACAAGCTTTTCAGAACACCTGAAGGGGCATAGCATGTCATCAGAGATGGTCATCGTCTATCACCGCCAACCCTACGAAGAGGTCGAGGAAAACGGCGAAATCGTGCTGCGCGAAAACAAAAGCCCAAACGGCATCGTGCCCACACTGAAAAGCTTCTTTGGTAAAGTCGATCATGGGGCATGGATCGCGTGGAAACTGGCCGACGATCCCGAAAACCCTGGCTTTGAGCAGCGGATTGAGGTGGATGACGACTACGGCACATATACGGTTTCACGTCTGGCCCTGTCAGAGGATCAGGTGCGCGAATTCTATCACGTCACGTCGAAGGAAGCCTTTTGGCCGATCCTGCATGGGTTCAAGGAACGTTACAATTATGATCCCGTTGACTGGGCGAATTTTCAGGCCGTAAACCGCAGCTTTGCCCTGGCCGCTGCGGATGAAGCCGCCGACGGTGCATTGGTGTGGGTCCATGACTACAATTTATGGCTTGTGCCGGGCTACTTGCGCGAGCTGCGCCCAGATGTACGCATCGCGTTCTTCCATCACACGCCCTTTCCGTCTGCTGACATCTTCAACATGCTGCCTTGGCGCAGGGAGATCATCAAAAGCCTTTTGGCCTGCGATGACATCGGTTTTCATATCCCACGGTATGCGGGCAACTTCGTATCGGTGGTGCGCAGCCTTTTTGATGTGGACGTCACCTCGCGCCGGCAAGTGCCCGACAAATGGATATTCGAAGGCACGGCCCTGACGGAACGCAGCTGGACGGATAAGCTATGTTATGAGGGTCACGATGTGGCCGTGAGTGTGACCCCGGTTGGTGTCGATACCGGCTACATCGATGATGTCGCAAAGTCAGCCGAAACCGCAGCGCAAACACATGAAATCCGCAAGGAAACCGAAGATGTCAAAATGATCCTTTCGGTGGGTCGGACAGACTACACCAAAGGCGGCATCGAACAGCTATCCAGTTTTGAACGCGTGCTGGAATATAATTCCGGCCTGCGCGGTCAGATCAGGCTTGTGCATGTGTCGGTGGCGGCAAACCGCAACATGGCTGTCTATGAAGAAATCCAAAGCGAGATTGAACAGATCGCAGGACGGATCAATGGTCGCTTCGGCACATTGGAATGGCAGCCCGTTACTTTGATCTCACGGGCGATCCCGTTCACGCAACTGATCTCCTACTATCAGGCGGCAGACGTGGCATGGATTACGCCGCTGGCCGATGGCATGAACCTTGTCGCGAAAGAATTCATTGCCTCACGCTTTGACGGCGATGGCGTACTTGTCCTGTCTGAATTTGCCGGTGCCGCTGTCGAATTGGCAGACGCGGTGCTGACGAACCCGTTCTCAAACCGCGCAATGGACCTGACACTGGTCAGCGCCCTTGAAATGCCCGAGCCAGAGCGGCGACGACGGATGAAAACGATGCGGGATGCGGTTGCCCGTACGGATGTGCGACAATGGACCCCGGGGACGCTTAAACTGGCGCGAGCACCTGCCGTTGCGGCCATCGCCTGAACCGGTATGGGCCCACGGTCGCCCGGCTCACCCTCAATATCATGCTTAGATGTGATCCCGGTGAGTTATCAGAACTCATTTGAGTTCTTCGCGATAGAGTGCCAGAATATAGGGCGCGATGAATGAAAACTATCTGCTTGTAGGCGAAAAAAGCTCGTCTCACCACGTGTTTAATGTCGGGTGCAACGTCAAACCGCGCGCCCGACCCCGCGCGCCCTGTCTCCAGTACACGGGCCATGGGACCAAAACTTACCCCCTGTTTCAATGAGCTTGTTGCGCAGGTCTTCCTCACTCATCGGTTTTCCGAAATAGAAGCCTTGCAGATAATCGCAGCCCATCTCGCTCACGATCCGCGCGTGCTCTTCGGATTCGACGCCTTCAGCCACGACGCGCATGCCGAGGCTCTTCCCGATGCCGATGATTGATGCGACCAGCGGCCTAACGCTTGCATCCGCGACAACAGGTTGGATGAATTGGCGATCAATCTTCAGGATCGCCGGTCTGATTTCCAGCAGTCCCCGCACCGAAGCATGCCCCGTTCCGAAGTCGTCGATGGCGACCGTTACACCCAGCTCATCAAGCTCATCGATGGTCCACCGCACCACGTCACCCATGCGATCCAGATAAACCGACTCAAGAATTTCGACCGTCAGCCTTGCCGGGTTGATGCCGGAGCTCTTGATGTCATGGATGAAGGTCGGATCGGCCAACCGCGCCGCGGAGACATTCACCGCAACGCGCGGAAGGTCGACACCTGTTTCATCAAAATGGGACAAAGCCCCATTAAGGCTGGCAAAGACGATCTCATCAATTCTCTTGAGGATCCCCATGTTGGCCGCGGTATCGAGAAACTCCGCTGGCGCGAGAATACCCTTGTTTGGATTGGACCACCTGACCAGCATCTCGGCGCAGGCAATTCTGCCGGTTGCCGCATCAATCAAGGGGTGAAAATACGGGATGAACTCACGCCTTTCGCATGCCAGCAAGAGGTCCGACGCCAATTGCTTCGTTGCAATGGAATTGGCGTGCATCTCTTCGGTAAAGAATGACCACCGACCCTTTCCTTGCGATTTTGCGTGATATAGCGCCGCATCGGAATCCGCGACGACCTGCTCTGGATCTTTCATATTCGCATTGGCAATTGCCACCCCGACACTCGCACTGCAGGCGGTCGATTTTCCGTCGCAGGTGAAGGGCACCTGCATCCTTTGAACGATCTCGTCGGCAAGATTGCTTAAGTTAAGGGCGCTTTTCCCGAGCGGCCTCAAAATGACGAATTCGTCACCGCCAAGACGCGCGACCAGATCAGATGCATCAGTCAGATCCCGCAGCATTTTGGCGACGGAAACCAGCAGCTGGTCTCCTGCGTCATGGCCAAGCGTATCGTTCACGAATTTGAAGCCGTCCAGGTCAATGTAGAGCACGGCAAATTCCGTGCCGTGTTGCTTCAGATTCTCAATCCAGGTCTTCAGCTCGACCTCGAAGTGCCGCCGGTTTGACAGGCCGGTCAGCGCGTCCTCGTTCGCATCCTTGGCCACCGACTTTGCAAGTTGGTGCAGCCGCGTGTTCTCTTTCTCCAGACGGTGAACTTTCTCGACGACCCGCGCATAGCTCTCCTGGTCTGATATCGCGGGATCTTTCATCGCGCGCTTGGCAGGCTCGGCGCTCCCCTGCTCCAGTTCGACGATTGAGCAGAGCCACCAGCGATTTCCCGTCTCGGGATCGGATAGGTGCACCCAGCTCATCCGCTGCCAGTAGACTTCGCCATTCTTGCGATTATTCAGCGCCTTGGTCGAAAAATTCTCCCAATTCATCAGTTTTTCAATGATGTACAGGTGAATGCCCTGCTCCAGATCCGGACCGACCAGGATGGTTCCACGTTGACCCACGACCTCGGCGGCTTCATACCCGATGATCTTGGTGAAGGCTTTGTTGCACCACTGAAATTCCATGACCGCTCCGTCATCATTCGACGCCAGAGCAAGTGCGAGGCCTTCGGTGCACTTGTCATTGATTTGATTGAATATCTGAGCAGGTATCACGTGTAGGGCCTACATGGTTCCGCCCCCCTATGGCACCCAAACGATTAGGAACGGTTAAACCATGACAAGACGTCAACTTTTTTAGAGAAAAGTGGAACGATTGAAGGGTAGAAAAACTGGCTGTCTGTCACGCCCGGTTGGGGCTGTTCCAGTTGAGGCGGCGCTGGCCTCTCAGTCGTCCCCTGCTTCGGCCGTCTCTGATCTGCGTTCTTCTACGAAATAGCGACCTTTTTCACGTGCGGCTTCGAGCATCGCGGCACCGATCAGGGTATTGGTGGGCAATCTACCCTGCTGGCCAGCTGCGCCTTGGGCATCGGATGGCACACTGGCGGCTTCCGAAGAGGCGGTGGTACGGCTGCCATTGAAGCGCGGAGGTTCTACGGCAGTTTGCGCAGTTGCTGCGCTGGCCATCGAAACAACCAAAAGGCTGACAAAAAGGTGTCTTGTAAGGGTCATGTCATGAGCTTCCGAAATTCAGAACATATGACTATCATATTTTGATGCGATGGGCTGCGGTTCGGTTGGATTATGCTTAACCAGCCCGTTAACCGCCCTCACCAACTTTGAAAAATATGGCACCGACGGTTGATACTCGCTTGGGAAAGATGCGTCGCCCAAGGGCAGCTCCTGGCAACTGAAAATCATCGAATGACTGGTGACATTTGGTACGTTGATTCTAGTTCTTGACCATCCTCAATCGTCTACTTTTGCATGACCAATCCCCGCTATCTGTAGCTGGTCCCTTTTCAATTTGAGGAAGTCAGTAACTATTTTAAGCGGCTGTGCTTCAGCGCCCTGGCGTTCAGCACTCGACGCTTCTGGAAAATGCTGTTTAGGCTGCGAGATAATATTTGGCCAAGGGGTATTAAATGAATTTTCAAGAAGCTTCACGGGCTTGGAACACGCCCGCGGACGGAAAGTGGGGTTTTGGCCCCACATCTGGAGGGGCAAGCGCCCCCTCGCGCCGGAAATGACAAAAGCGCCGTCGGGTCCGTTTGAAAGCGCGGAGATTTTACCGCTGGATGCTGATAGCCGTCGCGCGATGCAGATCGCCGCAGACCGCGCCATCGCCTACCGCGCCCGCCTCGCTGATCAGCCGGCAAAACCGCATATGCGGCCTGCAGAGATGGCCGACCGCTTTGAGCACTCCCTGCCCGAAACCGGCGAAGAGGCGCATTCGGTGATCGAACAGCTTGTGCGTGATGCAGCCGACGGCATCCATCCGCACACGTCGCCGCGGTTCTTTGGCTACGTCTGCGGTGGCTCCATGCCTGTGGGCGCAGCTGCCGATTTCCTCGTGACCGCCTGGGGTCAGAACGCGGCGTCCTCCTGGGAAAGCCCGTCTGTGGCGCTGATCGAACAAACGGTTTGCCGCTGGAGCCTCGATCTGCTGCGATTGCCAGCGGCGTGCGGTGTGGGGATCGTTTCGGGCGCCACGGTGGCCAATACGCAATGCATTATTGCAGCACGTGATGCCCTGCTCGCCCAGCAAGGGTGGCCTGTCGAAGAAAACGGTCTTTTTGGCGCGCCTGAAATCCCCGTTCTGATCGGCGCTGACGCACATTCGGCGCCCATGGCCAGTTTGCGGTATGCGGGGCTGGGCGTTGGTCGGGCGAAGCGACTTGAAACGGATGATCAGGGCCGTATCCGGCTGGATGCGTTGGAGGCAGCACTTGCGGAGTGTGCGCACCCGCCGCTGGTGATTTTGCAAGCCGGGCAAATCAACACCGGCGCCTTCGATCCGTTTGCACAAGCGATCCCGATGATCCAGCAAACGGGCGGATGGGTGCATGTGGACGGCGCTTTTGGTCTTTGGGTCCATGCGGTACCGGAACTACAAGATCGGCTCTCAGGGGTCGAAGCTGCCGACAGTTGGGCGGTAGATCTGCACAAATGGCTGAATGCCCCCTATGACGCCGGTCTTTGCATTGTGCGGGACCGGGCTGCGTTGCTGAGGGCGATGACGGCCCGCGGGGCCTATTTGCCGGAACTTGGCGAAACATGGGAACCCAGCGATTCCACCCTGGAGTTGAGCCGCCGCGCCCGTGGGGTCCCGAGCTATGCGATCCTGAAACATCTTGGTGCCTCCGGGGTCCGTGCACTGATTTCACGCCATTGTGCCCTGGCGAGTTATCTGGCCGAGACACTTTCTGCCAAACCGGGCTTCGAAATATTGAACGAGGTTGTTTCGAACCAGGTCGCGATTGCCTGCGAGAGCGATGAGATCACCTCACAAGTTCTGCAGCGCATACAGGACAATGGCAAAGTTTACCCCAGCATGGTGTCTGGCGCGGGCGGCAGATCATCCGCGTGTCCGTGATCAACCACGCCACCGATCGGGCTGACATTGATCTGTTGATCGCTGAAATTCTGGCGGCCCATCGGGAGGTGGCCTAGCCTTAGTTTTCCCACCCATGAACGCAGCAAGTCATATGATTCCTGCGCTTTGACTTTCGCGCAATGCGCTGCTTAATCTCTTCCCAATTGGGATGGACCGGAGGCTGCAATGCCGAAAAAAGCAAGGCAGTTTCACAAGGCGGAGGTCGAATATAGAGGCACCCTGACCCGGCCTGAGCGGTGGGGCGCGTGGCAGCCAAACGAAGGCGACATCATCATCTGTACGCCGGCAAAATGCGGCACCACCTGGACGCAGGCGATTGTCAACATGCTGCTCTATGGCAGGGTGGAATTGCCCGACCGGACATCGGTGCTGTCGCCCTGGCTGGATTCTGCATTGGGAGATGCCGATCCGGGCATGCCAACGCCCATCAGCCCGCCCGGTCGCCGCGCGATCAAAACGCACACGCCTTCTGACGGGTTTCCCGTTTGGCATGGGGTGCATCTGGTGGCTGTCTATCGGCATCCATTGGACGTCTTCCTGTCGATCCGAAAACATGTGATGAACATGAAGGGGGTCGACAACCCTGATCTATGTGGCCCGGTGCCTGCGGCGCTGACGTATTATCTGAACGGTGCCTATGATATTGAAAACATTGACCGGGACTATCTGGTAACGCTTGTCTACCACTACCTGCGCACGCTCAATCGACCGCATCAGACCAATCTGATCCTGCTGCACTATGCAAATATGATCACGGATCATCGCGGTACTGTTGCGCGGCTCGCAAGGGCCCTTGAAATCGACCATGATGATGCGCTGATCGACGCGGTGACCAAGGCCACTGACATCGGCGCAATGCGCGCGGATGCGGGCACATTTGCACCTGAAGGTGGCAAGGGCTTTTGGCACAAGGATGCGGCCTTTTTTGACAGCGGGGGCGCTCGAAAATGGCAAGGTCAGTTGAGCGATGAAGAGGTTGATCAATTTGAGGCGCGCCTGCGTGATTTACTGCCGGAAGCCGAGCACGCCAGCTGGCTGAAATACGGCAAATAACGGGCGTGCAAGGCGTGTGCGGGCGGCGCAATGCTGGTGTGACGCAATTCCAAAAAACCGCGCGCTGAGTGCACTGGCCTCTGGCGATATAGATACTGCATAACACTGTACTGCGTTCGTGTGGAAGGGAGAAAACCCATCGGAAATCTTGCAACCCATGTAAGAATTGCCGGCGACGACCGAATCTCAGGACTTTGTAATGTCAATTGAAGACACCGAAACACCCTCTGGAACGACAACGCGCCCTGAGACGGCCGACCGACCCTCCCGCAAGGAACGGCTCCTGAATGAACTGGTCTTTCTGCGGTCCGCGCTATTGAGCAGTTTCGCGGTGCTTGCCGTGATCGCAGTACTGGTTGTCGCGGTTCGGGATTTGACCCGTGCACCGGTCGTTCTGGAAGAAATCGGGGTGACGGAGGCCTTGAGCAAGCAAGGGTATTCAGGCCTTGTGACATCCAACATGCTTTGGGATGCCATCGAAGACATCAGAACCTTCACCGGCGACCGAAAAAAGAACGTCCGTATCCAGACCGCGTCGCGTCAGCTTGATGTTGTCGAGCCCGGCTCGGGTTTGTCGTTACAGCGGATCACCCGCGTCCTGCGGTCGCTTTTCAATCTGCCGCAGACGCGCATCGCTGGAGAATTCGTCTGTCTGGCCAGCGCTTGTACCCACGATGAAATGGCCTTGAGGATACGGATCTTTTCGGGCGACGGCACACGCATCATCACCGATGGGCCGATGGATGGCCGCACGATGGAGGATTATTTCCACGACACCGCCCTGCGTCTTTTGGAGCAGGAGATAGACCCGCTCGTTGCTGCCCGGTATTTCTATTTCAACAAGTCCGAAAACTGGCAGGCGGATACGACCAGGATTTCCACGGAGCTTTTGCTGAAGCGTGGGAAAAACGCAGAAGAAGCCGCAACGCTGCTGGGTCGCGTTGCAATGGATGAACAGGAATACGACAAGGCAATTGCGCGCAGCGAGGAAGCGATCTGGATCGGGGACGACGTGCGCAGCCAACAGCGTTTTTGGTCCCGCAGCGGCGAAAATCACAAGGTGATCAGAGCTCAATCTCTCCTTTTGCAGGGTCAGGCCCTCTCGGAAAAGGGTTTCATCCTCGGGGATACTGAGATGCAGGAGCAGGCGCTTGATGTCCTTGCGGAGGCCGGGACCCTTGCCCCTGACTATGGTTTTATCCGCACAGCACAGGCACGAACCCTGGAGGATCTGGGTGATTACGACGCGGCGGTAGAGCTCCACCAGGCCGCGGCCAAAATGGATAACCTGGATCCCTACGCCTGGGGCGAGCTGGGCCGGGCCCTGCTGGCGGCGGATAAATCCATCGAAGCCGAAGAGAGTTTTGAGGTCGCAAGAAACCTGGCACCGGATGATCTGTTTCTCGTTCATTACTACGCAACAGATCAAAGTCTCGACGAAGCATTGGCAGGCGCAAAGCTGTGGGTAAATGATGCCCCCGACAACCCGCAGGCCTGGGATTTATGGTTGGATATTCTGGACGAGAAATGGTTTTCCGGTGACGATAATCTATGTACGGTTCCGAACGGTTCAGTAGCGGAACTCTTGACCGTCGCAAGCGAGATTGCCCCGTTTGAAACCTTGGAGAACGTGGATTTTTACGTTCAAGAAAGATGTGGTTTGTCCCAATAGCCGCTGCCGGCGGAACAACGCGCGCAGCGGAGCGACCACCCTCGCCTACTCATTCACGACGGGTCTGCGCGGTGAGAAGTCATGGATTTCTGCGGACCCGCCGACGCCTGTGCTGCGCGTCGGGTGCCGCCGGAACTGCGAGGGCGTCATGCCGGTTTCGCGCCTGAAGGCTTTGTAAAAGGACGAACGCGAATTGAACCCGACATCATAGGCCAGCACCAGAACGGTCTCGTCAGATGTATCCATTTGCTGCACGGCATCCTTGATGCGCCAGCGATTGACATAGTCGAAAAAGCTCTCGCCCAACGTTTCGTTCAATGTCTGCGACACGTAGTTGGAGGTGGCACCGATGTGCTTGGCCAGATCCCAGAGCGACAGATTGGGGTCGCGATAGAGGAGATCCCGCATCATCGCCCTCTCTATTTTTGCAGCGATGCGCTTTGCGTGATCCGACGTAAGCGCGGAGTTCTTGTATTTCGCGGTCTCTTTGGACGCCTGCAATTCGGCGCGGTCGCCTTCATCGATCTCGCGAAGCAGGCCCGGGTTCTGACGCAGCCCCCAAAGCGCGATCACCCATATGAGGCTGCCGCTGATCACCTGATTGACAACTTCAGGATTGATCGCGGGGGTGGCCCAATCCCACAACCCAACCAATTTCAACAGCAACACAGCCACGTTGAAAACCCAGAACGCAGCGCCGACGAGCGCAATCCACCAGACCCAGTTCAGCTCGCGGCTTTCGGTGCTGGCGAAGAGGTCCTTGAGGCGGGAGTTGTAGGTGACCAGCAGCCGGATCGTGATGACGAGATAGATCGCGACCTGCACATAGAACAGGACAAGCACAGCATAGACGCTGAGGATCAAAAACTGGATCCAGGGTGTGATTATGTCGATGCCCGCCCCTTCGATCAGCGCCATCGGCAATTTCAGATAGAGCCACACAAAAACTGTGGCCGCAAAAAACGGCAACAGGTGCAGCATCTTGTAGCGCACCCTCTCTTCATCATCCTCCGAGGTCAAAGCGCGGACATAAAGCCAAAACAGCGGCGCTTGTGTCATGGCGATTGGAACCGTGATTGCATTGGCCAGCTTGACGAGTACGGGTGCGGTCTCCGGACCGTCGGCCGCGCTAAAAATGGTCAAACAGCAGTTCAGCGCTTCCGCCACAAAGAATAGAGCGAGGGGCAGGTAAACCCGCCTGTGTGTCTTGCGCAGAAGCAGCAGGTTTGCACAGATCAGCGACAGGCCAAGCAGGAAGGCCGCCGACCCGAGCATGAAAACCTCTGCCTCTGTCATAACCCGGGCCCTGCTCCACCTGACCAAATGCGTCGCCCGGTCATACCGGCGCCTGCCCAAGCGCGACAAGACAAGCGCGTTGAAAAGAGTGTCTTTCCCGTCAGGAAAGCACATTTTCGCGCAATGAGGGCCGGGCAGCGCTGGATATGCCTCTGTGTCTTCATGCGGCGCGCAGCCGCCAAAGGTCCTCCCACACACAGAGAGACGACGCGGCTGTCCGGATCGTTCAAAGCGTCCTTACAATCAGGCAATTCTCAGGAACGCGTATCATGACATCGAACCAAACCGTCGGCGCGCTTTGCACGCTCGCAATCCTTGCGCCCACATCAGCATTCGCGGACGGCCCGCCGACAAATGGTCAGTGGGTCGCTGGCGCCCTCTTGGGCTATTCACGCGACATCTATGAGGGTGAGGGCGGCAAACTCAGCGGCGCTCCCTATCTCTCCTACAGCACAGGCCGCCTGAGCATCGGGTTTGAGGGGATAACTTATCGGGCGTATCAAAGCGACGCCTTCAAGGTGGCGCTGGTCCTGGCACCGGGCGCGTCACCGGATTTTCCTGATGACAACCCAATCTTCGCAGGGCTGGATCGTGGCACTGCCATCGATGTCGGCGGTACCATCTCATATTCATTCAACGGATTTTATCTGTCTGGCGCAGCGCTGCACGATATCTCGTCCGAGCATGAGGGCTACCAGATCGAGACAAAGATCGGCGCCGTTGTCCAAACCGATCCCTTCACCATCGACGCAGGCATCGGCGCGCGGTATCGCGACGCCAAGCTGAGCAATTTCCTGATCGGTGTTGCCGCTGCCGAAGCAAATGCAAACCGCGCGGCCTATGATGCGGGCAGCACGGTAGAGCCATTTCTGAGTGTGTCGATCACAATGCCACTCTCGGAGAAAACGTCACTGACCGGCGGTTTCGAATATTCGCTGCTCAGCCAGGAAATCCGGGACAGCCCGCTGGTTGGCAGGGATAGCGCCTATGGCATTGGGCTTGGCATAATCCACCGGTTTTGACCGGACAACATGGCGGCGCAAAGATCGCGACACAGCTAAACCTTTGTTCTGAATGCTCTCGGGCTTCGATCAAAATGCTTGCGAAACTGCGTTGAGAAGCTTTGTAAATTTGAGAAGCCATAGCGAAACGCGATCTCGCTGATGGATTGCGCATCATAGCGCGGGTCGCGCAGGTCACGCGCGACCCCATCAAGGCGCTTTTGCCTGATGAAACCAGCGATCGATGTGCCTTCCTTGGCGAAAATACTGTTCAGGCGACGGACCGACATCCCGATTGCGCGTGCGACCAGATCACGGTTCAGATCGGGGTTGGACAGATTGTCACTGATCATCGCCTTTGCGCGCAAAAGCACGTGCTGCTCCGGTGAGGAAAGCTCCACCGCAGCCTGGCTTTCAGCGGCAAGCCCGGTGGCGACCAGATCGATCAGCGTCTCCTGAACCAGCTCCTGCTGAGCCGTGTTCTCGGAATTCAGATGCTCCGCAAAGGCCAGAATATTCTGGCGCACCAGTTTGCCCAAACCCTGCGTTCCATCGATCCGGCGCGCAGTCAGCACCCGCGCATTGGGCAGACGGTCCAAAAGCTTGTCAGCCGAGAGCTGTACAACGGTCTGGCTGAAATTCTTTGCCAGATCGAGCGCATATGGATCGGTGCTGGAATAAAGCGCCATATCACCTGTGCGCAAAAGGGCAGCGTTGCCAAACTGCGTGATCCGCGATGTCTTGTCGGTCTGCAAACTGAGCAGAAAGTAAGAGTCGGTGGACGCGTTGATGTCGCGCTTGCGCCGTTCCACTCTATGCGCCAGTCCCGAGACCCGCGAGATCGACAGCGCAGAATGTCGGGAGATGTCGATCAACCCCCTGAAATTCTGACGGTTATCGGTTTCACATCCCAGCTGCACATAGCTGTCGCATACCGCATCACGCCAGAACGAGAACCGATCCCGGGCGTCTACCTCTTCGGTGTCATAGCGGGTTTGCATATCCAATTTGTGAAATCCTCACCCCTTGTTTGGCCCGCAATGCCCAAAAAAACAAGTTTTTCCGCCCAAAATCAAAAGACGCATGTGCACCGCACGTGCAGGCTGCTGCCTTAAAAATAAGGAGGTAAAACATGTCACAATTCAAAGTTGCCGCGGTTCAGGCCGCGCCATCGTTCCTGGATGTTGCCGCTGGTATCACCCGCGCGGTCGCCTTCATCGAAGAAGCCGCCCAAAAGGGCGCAAAGCTCGTGGTTTTTCCCGAGACCTGGCTGCCGGGGTACCCAAACCATATCTGGCTCGGCCCCGTTGCCTGGCAAATGCAGTTCGTGGGGCGTTATTTCGAAAATTCCATCGAGGCCGGTGATGTCCATGACAAGGCCATCGCCGAAGCCGCGCGGGACAATAACATTCAGGTATCGCTCGGCCTGTCGGAGCGGGCGGGTGGCAGCCTATACATCGCGCAATGGCATTACGACGAAACCGGGGAGCTGATCAAACGCCGCCGCAAGCTCAAGCCCACCCATGTGGAACGGACCGTTTTTGGTGAGGGCGACGGCTCTGACCTTGTGGTGAAGGACACCGCCATCGGGCGGATCGGGCAGCTGTCGTGCTGGGAACATCTGCAGCCGCTGTCGAAATACGCGATGTATGCGCAGGACGAACAGATCCACTGTGCTGCCTGGCCAAACCTCAAGCTTTATGAGGGTGGTGCATATGCGCTTGGCCATCAGGTGAATAATGCAGCCTCGATGCTTTATGCAGTAGAGGGCGGTTGTTTCGTGATCGCCGCCTGCGCGCTGGTCAGTAAGGAGCAGCAGGACATCCTGTGCGAAGGCGACCCACAGAAAGAGGCGCTGTGTCCGGTGGGTGGCGGATACACCCGCATCTACGCGCCCGATGGTCAATCCATTGGTGCGAATTTGGCGGATACCGAAGAGGGGTTGGTCATGGCCGATATCGATCTCAGCATGATCGCATATGCCAAGGCGGCGGCAGATCCTGCGGGCCATTATTCGCGCCCCGATGTCACGCGTTTGATGCTCAACAGCAAACCACAGCGTCCGGTTATGGCCTTCGATGAAACAGCAGGTCTGGCGATGGAGGCGGCAGACAGCGCCGCCGCGGAGGCCGATGTGGTCGAAATCACTTCGGCGGCTGAATAAACACATCCACCCTGACCCCGCGCCGCGCGGTGGTCGGGGTCTTTTGCACAATCCGGAGGGCAGCATGCCAACACCCGACGCATTCTACACCAAATCCCAGCGCGCCCTGCAGAAAGAGGGCAAGCACGAAGGTCTGTCAGAAGTGGTCGTGCACGCCATCGTGCGCGATGAACTTGAAGAGATCCACACCGATTATATCAGCAGCCGCGACTACTTCTTTCTGTCAACGGTGAATGGTAAAGGCGAGCCAACCGTTTCCTACAAGGGCGGGGATGTGGGATTTGTCAAAGTACTCTCGCCCAATCGCCTGATCTTTCCCAATTACGATGGGAACGGCATGTGGCTGTCCATGGGCAACATCGACGAGGCCGCCAAGATCGGCATGCTCTTCATGGATATGGTCACCCCCTGGCGCATCCGCGTGCAAGGCACGGCCAAACTCAGCCGCGATGCGGATACGATTGCGCAATTCCCCGGCAGCAACATGGTTGTCGACATGACGGTGGATGTCGTGTTTCAGAATTGCGCACGTTACATCCACAAGCACACGCGGGTTGAGAGCTCACCCTACGTGCCGGATGCCGACGGCAGGCAACCCTACCCCGCCTGGAAACGGATCGATCCGATCCAGCCCTTCTTGCATCCAGACGATCAGGGCAAAGCAGCACAAGAAGGCGGCACCATCACAGAAGAAGAATACCTTGAGAAAGTGGCCAAGGGCATATCCTGACGGATCGTCGTCGCGGACCCGAGGTTTGGGTGGTCCCGACCTGTCCATCCGCGAATGCGCGCGGCGCGGCCTAGGACCCGCCATCAGCCGCGTGCTGGTTGAACATGTCGACGACAATGTTCCAAGCTTCACCATCACGTTCGAGAACGAACAGGTAGGTGCCTTGCGCCTTTACCCCGACCTTCTCGATATCAGCCTCATAGCGACCGATCATCACGGCCTGTGTCCCGTCGTCTGACACGATCAGCTCATCAAAACTATGGGTCAGCCTGCCTTCGTTTTCGATGATGAAACCGAAGGTCCCGCTTGGCACATCAAGACCTGCAACCGGCTCTTTATCCGGTGCAATCCAAAGGGGCGCGTCATCGTAAAGGTCGATGAAAGCTTCGAGGTCATAGGTCGCGATGATTTCATTGTAGCGCTCGTTATACGCGGTGAATTCCTGCTGCAGATCCAGGGGTTCGGTGGCGACAGCAGGCAGGGACATCAGGGCCGCAAAGGCAAAGCCCGACAAAGAGGAGAGCAAGCGCATGGTCTTGTCCTTTCAGGAGAGATTGGGTTTTGGACGGGGAATGCGGGTTCAGGTGCCGTCAGGGCGCAGGAAAATCACTTCGCGCGTCACCTGCCAACGGTCGTCTTCGAAAATCAGATCAATGCTGAGCGTCAGGTCCATATCAACCCCGCTGAGATCATTCTTGCGCGACAAAAGCACATGGGCGGTATCCTCACTCACATCGATGCTGTGATACTTTGCCCAGGTGTTCATCGGCGGATCACCGGCGTCGCGTTTTGCTGCAAATAGGCCTTTGAACGCGGCTTTGTCAGCAGTGTTCAAATTGTGGTCACTGTCGATCATCACGACGTGCAACCTGTCATGGTAGATGCGGTCCAGGACCTCCACGTCATAGGATGTCGCGGTCTGAATGAGGTCATCGATGGCCTTGCGAACCTGTTGAACCTCGGCGCTTTCGGGTGTCATTTCAGTGTGTTCCTTTTGAGTATGCGTGTCGCTTGACCATGCGGGCAAGGGTGTGGTCGCAATGAGGGCTGCGGTCAGAAAAGCATTAAGCCGCATGCAAAGTGCCCCGGATCGGATAGTTGTTATCCGGGTTTCGGATAAAGCGCAGACCGCCCAGCAATGTTTTGAGATCTGGCCGGGCAAAGGGCGCGTTTGAGATATCTGTGACCTGCACCTGGCCCTCCGCGTTCACTACAAAAATACCAGGTTCGGCGAAGGGCCGGTCGGTTTCCTGCGCGGAGCGCGGCTCGGAGACATAAAGCCCCAGCGCGGACATCTGATCGATGCTCAGATCATAGCCAACCGGAAAGTCGGGCGTTACCAGCGCGATCTGCTCCTGCGCCTTATCTTCGGGGTCCGCGGAGACAGCCACCACATCGACACCAAGCGCATGATACTCAGGCAACAGCGCGTTCAACTCCGTAAGGTAGCTTGTACACATCGGACAGTGTTTGCCGCGATAGACTACGACCAGCTGCCAATCTCGACCCGCTGCAGGCGCGCCAAGCGTGAGCGTGTCCCCACCCAGCTGAGCAACGACGATGTCGGGGAATTGCGATCCTGCGGGAAGTTTTTGAGCTGTCATCAGAGCATCCTTGCTGTTTTGTATTGATCGTTATAAAATACATTGGAAAGCAAAGATCAAGAGTTTTGTAATGAACGACACAAAAAAAGTTGGCAGGCCCAAGAAGTTCAATCGCGAAGAGGCGCTGCTCGGGGCCATCGGGGTGTTCTGGCGCAAGGGTTACGAAGGGGCGTCGATGAAGCAGCTTACCGACGCGATGGGCATCAATAGCCCGAGCCTCTACGCTGAATTTGGCGACAAACACGGGCTATATCTTGAGGCCATCGCGCGCTACGCAAACGACGACGCCTGCGAACCACTGGTTGCGCTGGAACGAGAGGCAGACATCAAGGAAGCCGTAAAGGCGTTTCTTGAGGCGGTGATTGACTACTCCACCCATCATCAAAGCGGTGCCAAGGGATGTTTCCTGGCGTCTTGCGTCTCCACCAGTGCGGGTCATGTCGAAGGTACGGCAAAGCTGCTGCGCGATGCGATTACCGCCACGGATACCCGCATCGCGGCACGCTTTGACGTGGAAAAAACCCGCGGCACCCTGCCCTCGGATTTCCCATCCAAAGATCAGGCAAAACTGCTCTTTGACCTGCGCCAGGGTCTTGTGTTCCGCGCGCGCGCGGGAATGCCAGAGGACGAACTTGCGGCGGATATTGAGAAATCTGTTGCCGCGGTTCTCGCCCCCGCGATGGTAACCCCACAGTAAGTCATTCGGAGCCCTTTTTTGCCCTCTAGGGCCATGCCTGCCCTCAGATGTCCGCTCCAAACCGGGCCAGCATGTTATCGCCACGCTACTTTCTGAACCATGGTCAAAGCCATATATGATCACTGGGAAACCAGTGCATGAGGAGTACGCATGACCGTCAGCATCCGTCCCGCAGAAATTTCAGACCTTGAGATGGTCGCTGACCTGCTCATTCAGGACGCCGAACAGCGGCATGCCGGAAACCAAAGGCTTTGGCCGCTGGACGCGAACGCGCATCAGAAAACGCGATCCACCCTCAAGCACGCGATGGAGGATGATCACCCGCCCTTCCGTCAACAATGGCTTCTGGCGGAGGATGGTGGGGATATTGTCGGTGTGTCCCATACGATACTTTTGCCCGTACCCCCGATCTACGCGGGCGAGTTCGGCCCGCCGGGATTGATCATGGAAGATTGCTTTGTCGTGGAAAACGCGCCGAAGGGGACGCGCGCGGCCCTCATCAAAGCGGCTGAGGCAGACCTGATTGCAGCGGGCGCGCAAATCCTGCTTGCCTCCTCCGTTCCGGGCGGGGCCTTGGAGACGACCTATGCATCCCAAGGCTACGCGCCCTTAACGCTCTATTTCGCCAAGGTTGGACTTGCGAAAGATAAACCCTTTGACGATGTCCGAAGGGCGACAGAAAAGGACATTCCCGCAATCGTAGCTTCAAGCGCCGATCACAGGCGGATTTTGCACACAATCAATACCTTCTGGAAACCGCATGCAGAAGCGGATGCACGGTTTGGCAATTGGATGACACGCAGCCTTACACTGACCGACCGCGATATGTTTGTCTCAGAAACCGAAGGTGTTTTTGAGGGCTACGCCATCTCGCAGCCCGCGACGCCGTTGCACTTCCCAACGCCCCACGACATCAGCCGGATCGGGATCATCGATGATTTCTATCACGCGGATTTCGAAGACCCCGATACGCTGGCGGGTGCGGGCCATTCTGCGCGTGCAATGCTGCAGGCCGCAGAGGCAGCGCGGGAAGCCCGTGGTGGTGCGGCCGTTTTGGTGATCTGCCCGGCGGCATGGCCATCGAAGGGCGCGCTACTGCGTTCTGCGGGCTATGAGAACGCGATAACCTGGTTCATCAAACGGTAGCATCGCAAAAATAGACGCCCCGCTTGCGCAACTCAAAACCGGCCCACCCAGATCCATCGCAAAGAGATCGAAGCCCGCGCCCTGATGCGCTATGTGTCAGCAGATGCCCGCAAAGGACCAGACCATGCTGAATAAAGACACCACGACATTTGCGCCGATCAACCGCGCGTATAACGAGACCTTCACGCCGGGGCGCCTCAGCATCGGGCTGGTGATGCCCCTCGAAGCCTATCAGGTCGAAGAACTTCCAACCCTGGAGCGGCATATCGAGCGCGCCAAACTGGCGGAGGCTCTGGGATTCTCCGCGCTCTGGCTGCGGGATGTCCCCTTCAACGTTCCTTCTTTCGGGGATGTCGGGCAAATCTTCGACCCCTTTGTCTATCTGGGTGCGCTGGCGGCGCAGACCGACCGGATCGGCCTCGGCGTTGCCAGTGTCATCCTGCCCTTGCGCCATCCCGCCCATGTGGCAAAGGCAGCGGCCTCGGTTGATGCGCTGTCCGGCGGGCGGGTCTTGCTCGGGGTGGCCTCAGGTGACCGGCCCGAAGAATATCCCGCGCTCAACATGGACTATCCTGAACGGGGCGCGCGGTTCCGGGACAGCATGGCGTACATCCGCGCCACCTTCGACAGCTTTCCAGAATTCGAAGGCACCCAGGGCAAGCTGAACGGGCATCTGGACATGCTGCCGAAACCCGTCTCTGGCCGGTTTCCGATGCTGATCACCGGGGGCAGTCAGCAAACGCCGGAATGGTGCGCTGCAAACGGGGATGGTTGGATCACATACCCGCGCAATGCGGCGGTGCAGGCGCGCATGATCGCCGACTACCGGCAGCGTATCGCGGATGTGGGGGGCACAGACAAACCTGTGGTCCAATCGCTCTATGTCGATGTCATGGAAAAAGCGGGCGCGCCGACCCGTCCGATCAGCCTGGGGTTTCAGGCGGGAACGACCTTCTTGCTGGACTATCTGCGTGAGATGGAAAGCCTTGGCGTGAACCATGTGGCGCTAAATCTGCGGTATAATAATGCGGATATCGAAACCACGCTGAAACGCATTGCCGACGATCTGCTGCCAGCGTTTTCAGGTTAATGGTATTAGTCGATAACCGCCCCCCCGGGGTGGTTGCGCAACGTCAGGGTCCGATCCGCAAGCCGGTCAGCCTCGCGCGTGTCATGGGTCACAAAGAGCGTGGCCGGACGATGATCGGCAATCAGCCCTTCCGTCAAGCGCAGCATCACTTCGGCTGTCTCGGGATCAAGTGACACGAAGGGTTCATCCATGATCAAAAGCTCGGGCGCCTGTGCAAAGGCGCGCGCCAGCGACAGCCGCCGCTGCTGCCCCAGCGAAAGCTGGCCGGGAAAGAGGCCATCCTTGCCGGCCAGCCCGACGCGGACCAGCATGTCCCGCGCCTGATCCTGGGTCAGATCCGGGTGCGGCAGCAAGAGATTCTTCAGAACCGACCGCCACGGCAAAAGCGTTGGCTCCTGAAATACGAAGGCCAGTGCATCGGGGCGTTCGACGGACCCTTCAAAATCCGCATCAATTCCGGCGAGGATGCGCAGCAAGGTCGACTTGCCGATCCCTGAGGGGCCAACCAGCGCGAGGGTTTCCCCCGGTGCGATCTCAAAAGCCACCCTGCCCAGCACCGGTGTTCCGTTAAAGCTTTTTGATGTGATGTCGACGCGGATCATGCGGTGCGCCACCGTCTGGTGCTGCGCTCGAAGGGTTGCAGGATCAGCCATTCCACCAGCAACATCACGCAGATGAAGGAGAAGGCATAGACCAGCACCATCGCCACATCGAAGAGCTGGAAATAGAGGTGGATCTGAAACCCAATGCCCGAAGACCGCCCCAGAAATTCAACCACCAGCACGATTTTCCAGATCACCGCGACACCGGAGCGCGCCGCGCCAGCAATGAACGGGGCGAGCTGCGGGAACACCACATGCCGCATCCGGGTGAGCCAGGACATCCGGTAGACCCGCGCCATGGCGTCCAGATCCGGATCAAGCGCCCGCGCCCCTTCACGGATGACCACCGCGACATTGGGCACCTTGTTCAGGGTCACGGCGGTGATCGCGGCGGCCTCCGTCAGACCGATCCAAAGATAGCACAGCACGATCAGCACCAGCGCGGGCAGGTTCAGGAAAATGACCAGCCAGGGATCCAGCCAGCTGTTGACCCGCGCCGACCGCCCCATCACCAGCCCCAATGCCGTTCCAAGGGTCATCGCCAGCGCAAAGGCCCAAAGCACGCGGATGATGGTGGCTCCGAGATGGGTCAGCAGCTCCCCCGATGCCAGTTCCTGATTGAAAAGCGGCACCAATGTCCAGGGCGTTGGCAGGATTTGCGCGTCGTCGGTGAGGATGGCGGCGACCACCCAGAGCAAGAGCAACCCGACCAGCGACAGAAACGGGATGAGCCGCGCAGCCTGCATCTGGCGGCGGCTATTTCACATCGGCGAAAAGACCATCGGGCAGCGATGTGGCCTCGCCCACCAGTTCAGGACCGCCCAGATCGCGCATCAGCACCAGCATCTTTTGCGCCGCTGCCGCATTCACCGGACCCCGCGCGGGGATCCCGGCGATCCAGTCGGATTTAATCTGGTCGAACTGCGCGTCGGATCGCACATTCATGCGCGGGCGCACCGCTTCCCAGGCCGCATCCGAGGTGGCGAGCTTGTCCTTGGCCGCGCGGCTGGCCTCAAAGAACGCCTGCGCCAAACCGGGGTGGTCTGCCAGAAAGCTCTCTTTCATATAGTATCCCAAAAGCGGCGTGTCGGTATCGAGCCCCAACGCCTGCCCCGCCGTCTCGACCGAGATCAACTCGCGCATGCCCGCCGCTTTGTTCTTCGCCAAGAAATGCCAGAAATTAATCGCACCCGCGTATTCATCGCCCATGGCCGATTTGAAGATCAGCGGCGGCGCGCCATAGATCTGTTCGGTATCCGCTTTGAGGTCCATGCCGTATTGTTGCTGCGCATAGGCGCGCAGGATCAGCCAGGATTTGTCGAGCGGGCCCCCGGCAATCCCGATCTTGCCGCCCTTCAAATCCTCAAGGGTTTGCGCTGTGCTTTCCTCCGGCACAACCACCCCGCCAACTGCACGTGAATAGGGAATGAAGACGTAATCCTTCCCCGCCGCCCGCTGGCGGGCGACCCAGATCCAATCCGCCACGGCCATGTCGGCCTCGCCACCCTCCACCGCGATCCGGGTGGCGCCGTTATCCGCATAGGGCTGCACATCAAGCACGAAGTCATTGGCCCGGTCGAGCCCGTTTTCGGTGATCGTGGCCAGCTCCCAGTTGACGGTGCCGATTTTCAGCACCGCCGCCCGGATCGTGGGCGGCTCCTCAGCAAAGGCAGGACCTGACGACGCCAGACAGAGCGCAAAAAGGGCTTGGATCAAGCGCATCATGGTTTTCCTCTCGCATGGCGCGGATCACTCCGCGCGACGGCTCACCTCATTGAGGTCCTTGTCGAGCTTGATGTCAAACTGATTGCCGCCTTTGCAAATCACATCGTCCAGATCATAGCCATCGTCTTCGACCTCGATATCATCGGGATCCATCTGGCATTCGATGGAGGCGAGCATGGCTTCGATCTTCTCAATGGTTTCCGCATCCAGATGCCCATCGGCGAAGGCCGGCGCGGAAATCAGGGTTGCAGCTGCAAGGACAAACAGGTGTTTCATGGATCTAGCTCCTTGGGTCATTGAATCGAAATGGTAATGGATTGCGTCTCGCCGGTGGAACCCGGGATGCGCAGAACGTGGCGGCCGGGTTTGATGGCGATGAACGACATCTCGACCACACCCGCCTTGTCAAACTCGATACTGTCGATGGCCATCGGGCGGATCTCGATCTTGTTGATGACGATCTCGTTCATCCAGATCGAGCGGAAGAAGCTTGCCCCTTCAATCGCCAGTTCCGCCGAGCCATCAGCGGTGACAACCAGCGTGTAGTAGGCCCCCGACTCCAGGGTCACGTCCTCGCCCAGCGGTTGCCCGGACGCGAGGGTTAGTGGGATATCCTCACCCCGGTTGCATTTGGCCAGCAGACCGGCAAAGCCAAGGTCATCGCAGAGCGGTGCAGCCAGCGTAGGCCCGCCCATCAGGACCAAGGCCGCGGCCATCAAAAGTTTCTTCATGTTTTTACTCTCCCTGTTTCGCTGATCTCGGTCATTCAATGGTCACCACACCCCAGGGCTGTTGGCCGACCTGAACGGACTTGATCGCCTTTTCCTTGGCCACATCGATAACAGTGATGTCGTTGGAGTTGCCATTGGTCGTTAGTAGGAACTGCTCGTCCGGCGTAAAATCAAGCTGCCAGACCCGTTGACCCACCAGGATGTAGTCGAGCACCTCAAGACTTTGCGCGTCGACAACGGCCACCCGGTTCGCAGGCCCCAGCGCCACAAACAGCCGTTTGCCATCCGAGGTCACCCGCGCGCCCACCGGTTGCAGCCATTCGGGCTGTACGCCTGCGACTTCAAAGCTGATCTTGCCCACAACCGTCGGCGCGCCATCCTCTGCGATGTCCATCACGGTCACGGTGCCGCCGATCTCGGAGGTCACAAACAGCCGTTTACCGTCAGCGGTGTAATGCGCATAGCGCGGGCGCTGATCGACCAGGATATTGTGCTTGATCTTGTAGTCTTCGGTGGAGATGAAATGCGCCATGTTGGTGGTCTCGGAGGTGTTGACCACGAATTTCGCATCCGGGCTCATCCCCATGCCTTCCGGCTCCACGCCCACGGGGACCTCAGCCAGAATCGTGCGAGTTTCGGTGTCGGTCACAGTGACCAGATTGTCGTCCTCATTAGCGATGTAAAGGCGCTTGCCCGAGGGTTCGAGAATGAACAGTTCCGGGTCCGGGCCGGAGGGCAGACTTGGCAGCTCCTCATAGGTTTCCGCATCGAAGACCCGCACCAGATTGTCGTCCGAGGCACAGACATAGATGACCTTACCATCCGGGCTGGCCGTGATCCCGCGCGGGCGGTTGCCTGCGAAGAACTCGGTTTCGACCTCCCAGGTCTCGGTGTTCAGCACGGTGATCGTGTTGCCGCGCTCGTTGGAGATAAACGCCTTGCCCGCATAGGCCGGAGCGGCGATCAGAGCAACCAGCGCGGTTGAGAGTAAAAAGGACTTCATCGTATATCTCCCCTTATTCAAAGGCGGTGCAGCTGGATTCAGGACGATCAAGCCCCATGGTATCGAGCGGCGATGTCTGGTGCAGGAACCCTTCCTGCGGGCTGACGCTCACGGTGATCGTGCCGTCATAGAGTAGGACTGGCTGGCGCAGCTGCCCGTTCCAGTTCCGGAAGGTAACTTTCTGCCCTTTGAAGGCGGCGAGCTCAAATTCATCCGAAATCGCATAGTCCCGTACCCCGTCTGGCTCCGCCGTATTGGCGCGCGTGACGGCCTCCCCCACCACGCGCAGCGCCAACCAGACGTTATAGTCTTCGGGCTTGGCATACCGCCCGGTCAGTTCCTCAAACCGGGTCTGATATTGCGTGGCCCCGTAAGCTTCATGCGCGCCGTGGAAGGTGGTGGGCACCAGCCCGCCCGACCCCATCACCGGGCGCGGGGTCCAGAGGTGGTAGCTGAGGTACCGTGCGAAATAATCTGTTTCATCGGCGGCAATCACCACGTCATGCTCTTCGGCCTCTTGGGTAAAGGCAGGCAATTGGCGTTGCACCAGCACATGGCCGGAATCCGTGCGCCGGGACCCGCCGGTGTCTTCGAACGAACGATCTTCGACGATCTCCGCCCCGAACTTGCGCGCCGCCTTGCGGTAGGCCTCGGCCAGTGCGATGTCCTGCGGATTTGAGCCCGCAATCAGGAACCAATCCGTCCACTTTTTCCAAACGGCAAATTGCGCCACCGCATCGGCCATCATCCCGTGCGAGGGCGCGGTGTGCAGCAGGTTGCCACGACATGCGTCATCCCGCAGCGCATTATCGGCAGCGCGCGCATTGAAGACCAGGGCGCCCGCCGCCGCCGCCTGATCGGTCAGCCGCAGCAAATCCTCTGTGCGGGATTGAATGACGACAAGCCTGATCCCATCCGCCAGGATCTGCGCCATCGCTGCATCGGCCTCTTCGGGGGGCACAGCGACGGTTGTGGTCTCATAGGTGTGCCCCAGGAACCCACCCGTGGTGCCATTGTCTTCATCCGCCAGGGCAGCCCCGGCAAACCCAAGATCGGCAGGGGGCAGATCATAGCGGCTGATCGGCAACAGCGTCGGGTAATCGATGCGCAAAACCGCGGCTTTGACATCGATGGCCCAAGCCGATCCCGCTGTCATCACACTGGAAATGGCCGCCAAAAGCGATGCGTGCCAAAAACGCACGTGAACCTCCCTTACCCGGGTAGTGTGCCGGGCCTCCCTTTTGTTCCCAGCCGATACGATCAGGTGAACCGATACTTTTGGCCGGGTTGTGAATACGAGCCTAGCAGCCGCACGATAAAGCACGATTCTTATTTTTTAAGAACGGGCATATGCGACTGATCTTGTTTGCTTTGCTGGCAGCCAGTGCTGTTCACGCGCAGGAGCGTGTGGCGTTTTTTGGCATGACCCTGCTGGACACGTCCTTGCAGACCAGCACGCTTGGTCAGGACCCCGCAGAGCTTGACCGGCTGGCGATGCTGGAGGCGATGGTGACCGATCGGTTCACGCAGGAAGGATACGTTCTGGTCGACATCGAGCCCGCCCGCAAAGAGATCGACCGGGTGGTCAATCTCGCCAAATGCTACGGCTGTGACACACGCATCGCGACACAGCTTGGCGCGGATTACTCGCTGGTGGGCGAGGTGCAGAAAGTATCTGACCTGATCCTCGCGATCAACCTGCAACTGCGGGCCGCCGACAGTGGTGAGATGGTCAAGGGCGGTGTGGTCGACATCCGCGGCAACACCGACGAAAGCTGGCAGCGCGGCATGCGCTACATCCTGAAAAACAGATTTTTCGTGAAGGAGAAACAATGAAAAAACGCGCATTCTTAGGGGTTTGCTTGGCTGCAATGGTTCTGCCGGGCGTGGTGATGGCGCATGGTCCCACCCGGCAAAAGGTGACACTGACAACCGAGGTGGCGGCTGAACCCGCAGAGGTTTGGGCCGCCATCGGGAATTTCCAGGACATGTCCTGGCATCCGGCGGTCCACAGTTCGACCGGTGAAAACGGTAATGAGATCGACGCGACACGTGTGCTGACGCTGGGCGCTGCGGATGGTCCGACCATCTCCGAAATCCTCTATAAATTCAGCGACGAGAAGATGAGTTATTCCTACCGGATCACCGAGGTGGCGGTCGAAGTGCTGCCGGTCACCAATTACTCCTCCCATCTGACGGTCATGCCGCGCGACGCGGGCGGATCAATCATCGAATGGCGCGGCGCATTCTATCGCGGATACCCGAACAACGACCCGCCCGAAGAGCTGAACGACGCCGCCGCCATTGCGGCTGTCACGGGTGTTTATCAGGCCGGGCTGGATGCGCTGACGGCGACATTTGGTGCCCCCGGTTCTTGATCTCAGCCTTGCGCTGACGCTTGCCGCGACACCGCTTGCGGCGGGGGATCTGGCCTATGTGACCTGCCAGAACGGCGATGGTGTCAGTGTGCTGGACATCGACGCAGGCGCGGAGGTTGCGCGTTGGTCGGTGCCCGGCAAACCGGCGGGCGTCGCCGCGTCACATGGTGCGGTGTTCACGGTTGCCCCAGACAGCAAGACCCTGCGCAAACACGACCCGGCAACGGGCGGCGTGCTGACCCACGTCCAATTGGACGGTGGCCCCATCGGCATCGCGTATGATGTGGCAAACGGGCAGGTGTTTGTGTCCGATTGGTACAACGCGCGGATCTGGGTATTGGACGATCAAAAACTGGACATCCGCAAGGAGCTTTCCGTTGGCGCGGCACCCGCCGGGCTTGCGCTTTCGGGGGACGGTCGGTTTGTCGCCTCCGCGGATCGTGACGCCGATCAGGTGTCCATTTTCGACGCGGCCACGCTGGACCTGCGTGCCAGAATTGACGTGGGCAGCCGTCCCTTCGGTCTGCGCTTTAGCCCCGATGGTCGGCTCTTTGTCGGCAATGTCGGCAGCAATGACGTGACGGTGATCCATGTGGAGAGCGGCGCGGTCGCAGCAACGGTACCGGTGGGCGAACGACCTTACGGCGTTGCCTTCGCCCAGGGCCGCGCCTTTGTCACCAACCAATATGAGGACACCGTAAGCGTCATTGACCTCAAAACGCTCGAACCGGCGGGCACGCTGGACACCGGCGAATACCCCGAAGGCATCGACACCAGCAGCGATGGCCGCCACATCCTTGTGGCCAACTGGTTCGATAATACAGTCACAATTTTCAACGCAGAGACGCTTTCTATGATAGACGAGATAGAGACCTGCGACGGCCCGCGCGCCTTTGGTGCGTTTATTCTGGGAGACAGCAAATGAAAAACCTTGGATTAACCGCAGCCTTCCTATGTTGCACCGCCCTGCCGGCGCTGGCAAGCAGTGAGGCCTGGGACTCGGTCAAAGAACAGCTCTATGGCGAGCGCGCGATGTTGAGCGGCGAGGGCATCATCGCCATCGACGCCCCCTACCGGACATACGACGACGCGCGCACCGATCTGGCCGCCCAGATCAAGGCCCCGCCCGGTGCGCAGATTGCCAAGGTGACCGTGGTGCTGGATGAAAACCCGATGCCGGTCTCTGCGGTGTTCGACCTCGAAACGCCGCAGCCGGGGTTCTATTTCGACATTACGATGCGGGTGAACGGCCCGACGCCGATGCATGTGGTCGCCGAAACCTCCGATGGCAGGCTGTTTGTCTCGGAAACCTTTGTGAAAACCTCAGGCCAGGGGGCCTGCGCTGCCCCGCCGGGCACAGACCCGGAGATCGCGCTGGCGACGCTTGGGCAGATGAACATCGATGTCGTCGGGTCCGTGCCGGGCGTGCAAGGAGGCAAGCTCACCAGCCTCGCTTCCCGCCTCAGCCGCATGGACGTGGACATTTCGCACCCCTCGCATTCCGGCATGCAAATGGACCAGATCTCGCTGCTGTTCATCCCCATGCGCTATGTGGAGAACGTCGAGATCGATCTCGATGGCGCGGGTTTCGTCGATCTGACGGGCTCGATTTCACTCTCCGAAAACCCCCGCCTCGGGTTGGCGGTGCCGCAGAGTACGCGCTCGGTCGATGTCACGATGACAGATACCAGTGGCGCAGTCAGCCATGTACACAAAGATCTGGCAGGCTTTTAACGGTTTCAGTTGGTCTGGGGCTGGCCGTCCTCGGGCGTGACCCGTTCCAGCGGGTAATCCCACAGCTGCCAGCCATCGGTGCCTTCGGGCAGCCAATAGACATTGGTATAGCCCCATTCGAGGGCGCGTTTGGCAGCGTTCCAGCTCATCCAGCAGTCTTCCAGACAGAAGATCACAATCGGATGGGACGCATCACCCCGTGTGACCTTCTCAAGACCCGCGCGGAAGTACTCAGCCGTCACATCCGCAATCGCGCCATAGCCCACATTCGGCAGCCAGATCGCGCCGGGGATGGAGCTGCGCGGCTTGTCGCGCCAGATTGTGCCCTTGGGCAGGTTGGCGGGTTTCGGCGGTTGCGGCAGCACGTCGATGAAACCAGCCTTACCCTCCTGCCACAGCGCATGCGCGCCTTCAGGTCCAACCACCGTCGCCCCGGCCAGCGTCGCGGGCACCGGGTTTCGGTAGTGATCCATCCGGTAGTCGGCAGGTTCAGGAACCGTTTGCGCCCAGCTTGCCAGCGGCAGCACGATAAGCGCTGCCGCAAGCAGGCCTCGGATCAATTGGAAATCTCCATGACCTCGGTGCCAAGGTCCGTGACCAGCGGCACCCCTGCCTCGACCAGCAGAGCGTTGATTTCATCCTGATTGCGCCGGATCAGCGAGTTCAGCTTGCGTTGCCAGACCTTCTCGCCAATCCGCACGCCCATGGTGATGCGGTAAAACAGACGCGGCGGCAATTCTTCCTTGATCAGGGGTATCACCTTGAAATCGGCATAGTCAGTTTTCACCAACGGGCCACCCAATGGCCCCCAGAGCACCGCCGCGTCGATCTCGCCCGATCCCAGATCGTCCAGCATGTCCACCGCGGGGCTTTCATGTCGGCGGTCCACCACCAGATTATACCCTTTGGATTTGCCGATCAGACCGTTGCGCGCCAGATGGGCGGCGGGTGGTGTGCCTGCGATAATGCCAATCCGCTGTCCTTTCAGCGCTGGGTCCGCAAGCGACTGCACCGCCGCCAGATCGCTGTCTTTCGGCACGATCAGGGTATAGACGGAGGTGAAATAGTGATTGGTGTTCAACACCAGCTCATGGCCCTGCGCGTAACCCATCACCACGTCGCATTGCTTGGCGCGCAGCGTGTTGCGGATGAACCCGGTGGCCATCGGATACCAGGTGTATTGCACCGGCAGCTCCAGCTTGGCGCCCACAAGCTCCGCAAGCTTGTTTTCAAAACCGGTCTCGTCCTTGGCGGACATTGGATAGTTCGCGGGATCCGCACAGACACGCAAGGCATTGTTAGATACCAGGTCAGATGTCTGTGCACCTGCAGATCCCGCGAGGGAGAAACCCAGGAAGAGGGTTACAGTCAGGTGTCGTAAATTCTCAGCCCATGCAGGCATCTTCATCCTCTCGGATTACGTCGGATTTGGCCTCTTTCTTGGCCGGGCGTCCGCGGGGAACCACCTCGGCACCCCGTGCCTTGAGGTAGACATAGATATCGTCGAGATAGCACATGACATTGCGGTTGTCGCCAAAGCCCGGCATGACCGAATTCTCGGATGCACCCACACGTTTGCGGCCGTTCACGACGACATCGACGAATTCATAGTAATCCATGTCGATGGCGGATGCCTTCAGCGCGGGCGCATAGGTCGATCCTTCGCCCTCGGGACCATGACACACATGGCATTCGGCATGGTAGCGCCGGAAGCCATTGAACGTCAGCCAGTCTACGGTGCCATCTTCAGCCACATTGAATGTCGGAATGTCGTCATCTGTAAAATAGCGCCCATCTTCTGTGTAGGACACCGCAAGATTGTCGGCTGATGCTGCGATTGGAAATCCTGCCATCAGGCCAATTGCGAAAAGACGTGCTGCTGTTCTCATGTTCACTCCCTTGTGTCCAGATGCTGGCGCGACCCGCGGGCCGCGCCAGCTTTTTTCAGATCACCGAAAGCGTGATCAGTTCGGCAGAGCGAAGACGGTCAGCTGACCCCCCAGCGCGGTATAGTCGCTGAGCGCTGCATATCCGCCAACAGCCCCAAGGCCGTCGTTTGGATTTGTCAGACCAGCCGCAAGACCGATCCCGGCCCAGCCGCCGACACCCGACAGGATGCCGACATATTGCTTGCCCGCGGATTCGTAGGTCATCACGTTACCGATGATGCCCGAGGGTGTCTTGAAGCGATAGAGCTCCTCCCCGGTTTCCGCACTCACCGCTTTCAGATGACCTTCAAGCGTGCCGTAGAACACCACATCGCCCGCCGTGGCCAGAGCACCGGACCAGACCGAGAACTTCTCGGGGATGGACCACTTGATTTCGCCATTGATGTTATCCCAGGCGATGAAGTTGCCCATGCCACCATGGCTGTCAGGCGCCGGATACATCGACAGGGTCGCGCCCACGTAAGGCTGACCTGCGGTGTAGCTCACCCGGAAGGGTTCATAGTCCATGCAAACGTGGTTTGTCGGCACATAGAACATTTCCGTTTTGGGTGAATAGGCCGCTGGCTGCTGGTCTTTCGTGCCCAGAGCCGCCGGGCAGATGCCGGTGGAGTTCACGTCTTCACCGTTTTGCGCCGTGGAGTATTGCGCCACAACCGCCGGACGCCCGTAGGTGTCAGAGGCTGGGTCCATGTCCACACCCGTGGTCCAGTTCACAACTGGATCGAACTTTTCGGCAACCAGCAGTTCGCCGGTCACGCGGTCCAGTGTGTAGCCCAGACCGTTCCGATCAAAGTGGGTCAGCAGCTTGCGCTCTTCCCCGTCGATCATCTGCTCGGTCAGGATGTTTTCGTTCACACCGTCATAATCCCACTCGTCATGCGGGGTCATCTGGTAGAACCATTTGGCCACACCGGTGTCGATGTCACGCGCCATCAGCGTCATGGACCAACGGTTGTCGCCCGGGCGCTGTGCCGGGTTCCAGGTCGAGGGGTTGCCGGTGCCATAGTAGAACAGGTTTTCGTCCATATCGGCCGAATACCAGCCCCAGGTGGTGCCGCCCCCGATCATCCACTGGTCGCCTTCCCAGGTATTGGTGCCTGAGTCCGTCCCCACTGGTTTGCCCAGATGCGTGGTGTTTTCGGGATCAACGAGGATGTCGCTGTCAGGACCCATGGAATAGGCGCGCCAGACTTGCTCGCCGGTGGCCATGTCATAGGCCGTCGTGTGACCGCGCACACCAAACTCACCACCGGAGATGCCGACAATGATCTTGTCCTTGACCGGCAGCACGGTGGCGGTGTTGGTCTCACCGATGGCCGGGTCGCCGTTTTGCGCTTCCCATTCGACCGCACCGGTTTCCGCGTTCAGCGCGACAACCTTGGTATCGGCCTGATGCAGGAAGATCTTGCCATCCGCATAAGCCACACCGCGGTTGACGGTGTCACAGCACATCACCGGAATGACATCCGGATCCTGCTTGGGCTCATACTTCCAGATGATCTTGCCTTCATTGGCCAGATCGAGCGCATAGACGATGTTCGGGAACGGCGTGTGCACGTACATCGTGTCGCCGATCACCAGTGGCGAGCCTTCATGGCCGCGCAGAACGCCAGTTGAGAACGTCCAGGCAACCTGCAGATCACCGACGTTTTCCGCATTGATCTGGTCGAGCGCGGAATAACGCTGGTTCTTGTAGTCGCCGGTCTGGATCGCCCATTGGCTGGCGTTGTCCATCTGGGCTATGAGATCGTCGTTTGCAAAGGCCATACTGGCGGCGCAAAGAGCGATCCCAGACGTGAAAAGCTTGAGCTTTTTCATCAAAGTACCTCCCTGGTATGCGGCGGAATTGCCGCGAGAATGACACGCAGGCCCGGGTCGGGCTTGGCATCAGGTTTTCCCTGCGCGGCCGGTCTCTCCCTCGGCTGAGCAGGAAATTCTTGGTCTTACGAGCCTTCAGCAGCGAAGGTCGCAAGATATGCGATTACGTTTGCCCGGTCGTCCTCCTTGCGCAGACCGGCAAAGGACATCTTGGTGCCCTTGGCGTAGTTCCTTGGCTTTTCGAGAAAGGCCGCCAGCTCTTCCGCCGTCCAGGTCTTGCCCGCGTCGCGCAGGCCCACCAGAACGTCCGAATAGGAAAACCCTTCAACCGAGGCTACGGCGCGGTCGACCACACCGTTCAGCGCCGGACCCACCTTGTTTTCAGCGCCTTCGCCCACCGCATGGCAGGCCTTGCACTTGCGGAACACCTTTTCGCCCGCCGCAGCATCTCCGGTGACATGACCATCCGCGAACAGCGCCGCGGGAAGCATCATCAATGGGGTTGCTACCAAAAACTTCTTCAACATTTTCTACCTTCCTTGGGTTGAACCTGGGTCGTGTGCCGTCAATGCAATCGGGCGGCGTGCCATTTGACGTGATCCCGCGCAAAGCTGTTCACGAAGAAATATGAGTGGTCGTATCCCTCCTGCATCCGCACCTGCCCGGGCTGCCGACGGCGTGCCATCATATCCGCCAGCGCCTCGGGTTTCAGCAGATCAAGGAATTGATCCCCCGAGCCCTGATCGACCAGCAGATCGCCTTTCCAGCCATGTTCCTGCAGCAGCAGCGTTGCATCATGTTCCGCCCAGCTGCTTTCATCATCGCCCAGATAGGCGCTCAGCTGTTTGCGGCCCCAGTCGGATTTGGTGGGGTTGGCAATCGGCGCAAAGGCCGACAGCGAGTCAAAGAGCCCGGCGTTGCGGATGGCGATGGTAATCGCCCCGTGCCCACCCATCGAATGGCCGGTGATGCCGTGCCGATCCTGCACCGGCAGGTTATCCATGACAATCGAGCGCAATTCGCTGACGATATAGTCGTACATGCGATAGTGGGTTTTCCACGGGTTCCGCGTGGCATTCACATAGAACCCCGCCCCCTGCCCCAGATCATAGGCCTCGTCATCACTCACGCCTGTGCCGCGCGGCGAGGTGTCGGGGAAAATCACCGCCAGCCCGTGTTCGGCCGCGTGTTCCTGAAACCCGCCCTTGGTCATCGCGTTTTCATGGGTGCAGGTCAGACCACTCAGATACCACAGAACCGGCACCGGCCCGATCTCGGCCTGGGGCGGCAGGTAGGCGGCAAATGTCATCTCGCACCCGCAGGTATTGGAGGGGTGTTTGAAAACCTTCTGGCTCCCGCCGAAACTTCTGTTTTCCGAGACCAGCTCCATATCAGCTCAAAACTCCACCACAGCGCGGATAGACTTGCCTTCGTGCATCAGCTCAAAGCCTTGGTTGATCTCGTCCAGTGTCAGCTTATGCGTGATCATCGGGTCGATCTCGATCTTGCCGTCCATGTACCAGTCCAC
>NZ_CANMXR010000020.1:0-43381 GCF_947501835.1 uncultured Roseobacter sp.
GGCCAGCGCGTGATCGAGGGAATACCCTCAGCGCTGCCATCCGCCCGGTGGCACGTCAAACATTCATTGGAGAGATAGGCCCCATAGGCGGCATCTCCGGGGGTGGAAATCGGTTCTGAACAGGTCGCGTCTGCAGCCGCGGTCGCCGATGCCACCAGGCTCGCAACCACTGCCCCGCACCAGAATGCACGAAAATTCCCCCGCCACATAGGCCGCAGTATCACGCAAAATCCATCCGCGTCACAGCACCACTTTCGTCTGCGTCGCAGGTCTTGGATCACGTCACGGCGATGCTTTTTTGCGCTGTATAGATGGCCCCGTCATCATCGTACCATGCGAAACTGAAAACCCCCGAGCGGGGCACGCGCGCCTTGAATTCGAAAAACGGGTTGGTGGCAATGCCCGGATGCAGCGTAGCATCGACAACCGTTTCCCCGTCGAAATCGCAGGTGAACCGGTGAATGATCGACCGCGGGATCGTCTGACCGGCCTCATCGAAACGCTGCCCGCTTTCCATGCGGTGGGTGATCAGCGTCTTGATCGTGATGACCTCCCCTGCTCTGACCGTCTTGGGCAGTTTGACGCGGGATTTCACACCGGTTGCCATCGATTAACCCTCCTCAGGCACCACAGCCGCCGACGACAACATCGACAAGCTGCGCGGCACTCAGCACTGTCCCATCCGGCATCCGCGCCAGCGCCATGACCTCTTGCGTGCGGGCCAGACGGATGCGGGTGGAAAACTGCTGTTCCACCGCCATCGGCCCAAAACGGATCATCGCAACCGGCGGTACGGGGTTTTCCGGGGCGATGATCATCAGGGCACGCGCGCCCTCTGCTGCGACCTCGACCGGCACCTTGTAGCCGTCTTCCGCCACCGCATCGAGCGTCAGGATCACCCCGCCGGGTGTGATCTGTGCCCCTTGCGCAAAAGCCGCGATGGCCTCTTCCGCCGTGATCTCCTGCGCCACCAGATCGCCCGGAAACCCAAGCGCCAGCAGGGCGGCGGATCCCGAAACCAATGTCTCGCGTCGTGTGACCGGCATGGTCGTACCTCCGAACGGAACGTGGCAAAGTTACGCGATCGTCCCAAAATCCCGCAATGACATGTTTGTGATGGCCCGGCGCGATTTATGCATCTAAGACCAAAGGCTATGTCGCGCCGCTTGTCGCGCCATGGCTTTCGGGGCAAGCTGTGATCCAGGATTTCAGCGTTTTGGGGAGCAGGCGTGACCGGGAATATCCAGACGGGATGGCGGCAATGACCGGGGGGCTGCGCGTCACCGATCTCAGCTTCGACTATGGCCCCAAGAAAGCGCTGGATCGTGTCTCGCTCGCCGTACCGCAGGGTCAATTTTGTGCACTGCTGGGCCCCAACGGCGCGGGCAAGTCGACCCTGGTGTCGCTGCTCACCCGCTTGCTGGTGGCGCCGACGGGGGACATTCATGTGGCCGGTCACGATCTGCGCACGGCCCCGCGCAAGGCGTTGGCCGAACTGGGGGTGGTGTTTCAGCAGCCGACGCTCGACCTGAACCTGACGGTGCGGCAGAACCTGAGCTATTTCGGCGCGCTGCACGGCCTGCCCCGTAGCGAAATGCCGGGCCGGATCGACGCAGCGCTTGACCGTCTGGACATGCGCGCCCGGGGGGATGAGAAGGCCCGTGCCCTGAATGGCGGGCACCGCCGCCGGATGGAACTGGCGCGCGCGCTGCTGCACGCGCCATCGGTGCTGTTGCTGGACGAACCCACGGTCGGGCTCGATGCCGCCGCCCGAGCAGCGATCACCGAGCATGTGCATGACCTTGCCCAACAGGGGCTTTGTGTGCTCTGGACGACGCATCTGACGGACGAGGTGCGCGATGATGACGCGCTGCTGGTCCTGCACCGCGGGCAGATCATCGACGCAGGCGTCACCGGCGACATCCGTGGCGCGCAAACACTGTCGGATTGGTTTCTGACCCGCACCGGAGCCCCCGCATGAGCGGGTTCTGGGGCGTCACCCGCGCCATCGTCGGGCGCGAATTTCTACGCTTCATCCACCAGCGCGAACGCTTTATCGCGGCCCTTGTGCGGCCCCTCGTCTGGCTGTTGATCTTTGCGGCGGGCTTCCGGGCGGCCCTGGGTCTGTCGATCATCCCGCCCTACCAGACCTATATCACCTACGAGACCTACATCGTGCCCGGTCTCTGCGCGATGGTGCTGCTCTTCAACGGCATGCAAAGCTCGCTCAGCCTGGTCTATGACCGCGAGATGGGTTCGATGCGGCTCCTGCTCACCAGCCCCTACCCGCGCTGGTGGCTGCTCTTTTGCAGGCTCTTTGGATCGACCGCAATCTCGATCCTGCAGGTCTACGCGTTTCTCGCCATCGCCGCCCTGTTCGGGATCACGCTGCCCGCCCTGGGCTATATCGCGGTACTGCCGGGGCTGATCCTCGGGGGGCTGATGTTGGGCGCGCTCGGGCTGGTCCTGTCGAGCTTCATCTCGCAGCTGGAAAACTTCGCGGGCGTGATGAACTTCGTCATCTTCCCGATGTTTTTCCTGTCTTCCGCGCTTTATCCCTTGTGGAAAATGGCGGAAAGCTCGCCGCTCCTGCGCGACATCTGCGCCTTCAACCCCTTCACCCATGTGGTGGAGCTGATCCGCTTCCTGCTTTACCTGCAGCTCAACTTTCACGCCCTCGCCTGGGTCGTGCTGAGCACGCTTGCCTTAAGTCTGCTGGCCGTCTGGGGCTATGATCCCGCGCGCGGGCTGATGAAGCGCAAGGGGTGAGCGCGTGGCCCTAGGTATCCCGCTCCGCGAAAGACACGGTGCGGCAGCGCCAGCTCTTGATCTTCTGATTGGGGTGGCTCGCCGTCCATTTGGCCAGTTCGGGCTGCGCGCCCATCAGGCATTGCATCGGCGAGACATCCGTAAAGACAAGGCTGCGCTCGCGACATTCATCCGGTGCCGTAGACAGGCACGCGACAAACAAAAGTTCGATCATGGGTCAGGGTTTCCTGTTTTTTATTTCTGCTCGTACGCACGCGCTGGACATATACTAAAGTCGGTAAATTTCTTCTTAACTTTCCCTTCTGGCACTATTTTGAGCCCTAAAAGCAGGAAATTCCGGCAATTTTCGGCAAATTTGCCTCTTTTTGCGGTCATGGGCGAATGACGGCTGCCGCCCCAAAACCCGCGTTGTCCCTGAAGCTGCGGCTTGCCGTGGGCGCGGCGCTTTTGGGCGCAGGCACGGTTTTGACAGCGCTCATTCTCTCCTTCGGGCTCAACGAGGTTGCGCGACGGCTCGACACCGCCCTGGCCTCCGAGACCCGCATGGCGCGCTATTCCAGCCTGTCCACTCAAGCCTCCACCTTTCTGGTGGTCGCGACCGAAGCCGTGCAGATCGGCCAGCCGCGAGATGTCCGCGCGGACCGCATTGCCCCCGTCACCGACCAGATGCGCCGCACGTTTGTGCAGTTGCACAAGGATGTGGCCGAGGCGGTCAATGCCGCGCAGGCGCTGGGTCTGGACGAGCAATCCCGCTACGGCACCCAATCGCTGGGCGTTGCGCGGATGCAGGCCATGCTGGAGGACACCGAGCAGGGCCTGATCTCCGACATCGAAGACCCCGAACGCCTGCGCGCCTACCTCGACCGGTTTGCCTCCAGTTTCGATCAGTTGCTCAGCCAGGCGGTGAACACCGAAGTGCTGTTTCGCAACAACATCCTCTCTGGCATCGACACCCTGCGCCAACGGCTGACACTGATCGCGCTGAGCATCGCGGCGGCGACCCTGCTGGCGGTCACTGCCTTTTATTTCGGCCTGATCCGCCCGCAATTCCGGCGGCTGGATGATCTGCACCGCGCGGCGCATCAGATCGGCGAGGGGGATTTTTCCGTCAGCCTGCCGGTCACGCGGGCGGATGAGATCGGCCGGCTTTCTGCCGAAACCAACCGCATGGCCGCCGCCCTGCTGGCCCGGCAGAAAGAGGTCCGGATGGAATGGGGCCGCCTCAACAACACCATCGCACAGCGCACCGAAGAGCTGCGCACGGCCAATGCCGCGCTGGCCGAAATCGACGACAAACGCCGCCGGTTCTTCGCCGACATCAGCCACGAATTGCGCACCCCCCTGACCGTGATCCTGATGGAAGCACAGATCGGCAGGAAAGAGGGCGACCCCGAGACAAGTGCGGCCTTTGCCACCATCGAGGCCCGGGCGGAACGGCTGAACCGCCGGATCGACGATCTGCTGCGGCTGGCGCGCTCCGACACAGGCGAGCTGGCGTTGGATCCGCAAACCGTCGCGCTGCCGGATCTCATGCACGCGGTGCAGAGCGAGATTCAAGCGGAAATCGACAACGCGGGCATGGAGATGGAGATCGCGGAGATGCCGAACATCCCGCTGCACTGCGATCCCAACTGGGTGCGGCAGGTGATCGTCAGCCTGATCCGCAACACCATCCGCCACGCCCGCGCAGGCAAGCACCTGCGGATCGCGCCGGTGGTGGCGGACACCCAAGCCGGTGTCAGCGTCACGGACAACGGCCCCGGCATCGCGCCGCAGGATCAGACGAAAATCTTTGATCGTTTCGTACAGGGCACCTCCGCCACCGCCAATCAGGGGTTTGGCGTGGGTCTGGCGCTGGCCCAATGGGTGGTCGAGGCGCAGCAAGGCGAGATCGACCTGATCAGCCCCCTGCCCCACGACGCGGCCATCGGCACCGCACCCGGGACCAAAATCTCGGTTCGCCTTCCGCGCGGGACGGCATAACCTGCGCCCATGAGCAAACTTCTCATCATCGACGACGATCCCGAGATCACCTCGGCCCTGGCCCGCGGTCTGGCGCTGCACGGCTATGAAACCGAAACGGAAAACCGCGCCGACCGGGCGCTGGAACGGTTGCAGACCGGCACCCATGTGGGCGCGATTGTCGATGTCATGCTGGGGGCCGACAGCGGCATCGATCTGGTGCGCACGGCCCGCGCCGCCGGGGCCACCCTGCCGATCCTGATGCTCTCCGCCCTCTCGGAGGTCGAACACCGCACCGCCGGGCTTGAGGCCGGGGCGGATGACTACGTGGTCAAACCCTTCAGCTTCGATGAACTGGTGGCCCGCCTGCGGGTACAAGAGCATCGCGCCAGCGCGCAGCGCCCGCAGCCTGCCCGCCTGTCCCGCACCGCGCGCACCCTGCAGAACGCAACAGACAGCGTCGCCCTGACCGAACGTGAATGCGCCCTGCTGGAACTGCTGATGCGCCATCTGGACGCGCCTGTGCCGCGCATCGAGATCTACGAGACCCTCTGGTCCAGCGACGGGGCCGGTAACGAAAATGTGGTCGATGTCTACATCGGATATCTGCGCAAAAAGCTCGCGACCTCCGATTTCGGCATGGAAATCAAGACGTTGCGCAATCAGGGGTTTTGTCTGACCGGTCTGATGCCCGCCGTGGATGACGCGTGATATAGACCAAAGTCTTATGATTTCTTATAAATTAAGAGTCGCTCATCACGCCAAGCTCTGCCACCCTAGCGCTGTAGTTTACTACGCATTTTTGGAGGAGACGACCATGGCTTGGACCAAACCAATCATCCGCGAAATCGAGTGCGGCATGGAAATCAACATGTACGGACCGGACAGCGACGAAGAGCGCGAAGTCCTGTTCTGATCAATTTGCGCGCGGGCGGCCTATATGTCATTCCGCGCGCAAATCCTTGGGGCCGCCGCCGGTGGTGGACTGCCTCAGTGGAATTGCGGCTGTAACAACTGCAATCTGGCGCGCTCCGGCGCGATACCATCACAGACCCAATCCTCCCTGGCTGTTACGGCCAATGGTTCCGCATGGGCCATTCTGAACGCGTCTCCTGATATACGGCACCAGTTGTCGCAATCCCGGTCTCTCCACCCCACAGGATTGCGGCAACTTCCGCTTGCGTCGGTGCTGGTGACCAATGGTGATATCGACCATGTTGCGGGGCTGCTCACTTTGCGCGAAATGCAGCCCTTCACGCTTTTTGCCACCGCCGGCATCCACGAGGTGTTGGCCCAGAACCCGATGTTCGATGCGCTCAACAGCGCCGTGGTGGCCCGCGAGACCATCGCACTCGACACACCCTTTGAGCTCGCGCCCGATCTGATGGCCACGCTCTTTGCCGTGCCCGGCAAGGTACCGCTCTATCTGGAGGGGGAGCAGGTGCAGACCGATCTGATCGGCGATCAGACTGTCGGCGTGAAGCTGGAGACCACGGGCAAAACCGCCTTTTACATCCCCGGCTGTGCGCTGCTCAACGATGATCTGCGCGCGCGGCTGGCCCGCGCGGATCTGCTGTTTTTCGACGGCACCCTGTGGCAGGATGACGAAATGGTACAGGCCGGTCTGGGGCAAAAGACCGGCAAACGCATGGGGCATATGTCCATGAGCGGGCCGGACGGCTCTCTGGCCGCTTTCGACGGGCTGGACATCGCCCGGAAGGTCTATGTGCACATGAACAACACCAACCCGGTGCTGCGCCCGGACTCGGCTGAAAAGGCGCAAGCCGAAGCCGCCGGATGGATCATCGGACAGGACGGAATGGAGATCACGTAAATGACCCAAAGCCGCGACGCATTTGAAGCACGCCTGCGCCAGATCGGCGCCGAACGCTACCACGATCTGCACCCGTTCCACGACCTGCTGCATGGTGGCGGCTGCACACCCAATCAGGTACGCGCCTGGGTGATCAACCGGTATTACTACCAGCATTCGATCCCGATGAAGGACGCCGCCTTCATGTCCCGCGTCGAGGACCCTGCGCTGCGCCGCGCCTGGCGGTCCCGGATCGAGGACCACGACGGCACCGACGACAACGAAGGCGGCATCCGCCGCTGGCTGCGGCTGGCCGAAGCCGTGGGGCTCGATCCCGATTACGTCTCCAGTTGCCGCGGCGTGCTGCCCGCGACCAAATTCGCGGTGGATGCCTATGTCCGCTTTGTGCGCGAAAAGTCTCTGCTGGAGGCGGTCGCCGCCTCGCTCACGGAACTCTTTGCGCCCAAGATCCACGCCAATCGCATTCAGGGGCTGTTGCAGAACTACGACTTCGCCGATGATAGCTCGCTCAGCTATTTCAAGAACCGTTTGAAAGAAGCGCCCAAGGATGTGGCCTTCGGTCTCGCCTGGGTCCTCGACCACGCCGATACCGCCGAGAAACAGGAGGCCGCCGCGCAAGCGCTGATCTTCAAAACAGATGTGCTCTGGTCGCAGCTCGATGCGCTCTGGGGCGCCTATGTCGATCCTGCCCGCATCCCGCCCGGCGCCTGGACCCCGGACGAGGGCCTGTTGCTGCAAAAGGCGTCCTGACATGCTGGCCACCGACATCCCCGCCCTGCCCCGCGGCGTGCGCCTGCACCACGACAAAGTACGCGACACCTGGGTGCTGCTGGCCCCTGAACGGGCGATCACCCTCGATCCGGTCGGCCATGCGATCCTGACGGAAGTCGACGGCACCCGCAGCTTTGGCGAGATCACCGGCACCCTCGCGGAACGCTACAACGCGCCCATCGACCAGATCGTCAAGGACAGTGCCGGTTTTCTCGACGCGCTGCGCAATCGCCGGTTTCTGGACGTCGCCCCGTGACCGTCCCGCCCCCCATCGCGATGCTGGCGGAACTGACCTACCGCTGCCCGCTGTCCTGCCCCTATTGCTCCAACCCGGTGGAAATGACCCGTCAGGAGGCGGAACTGGACACCGACACCTGGGCGCGGGTGTTTCGCGAAGCCGCCGATCTGGGTGTTCTGCAACTGCACCTCTCCGGCGGTGAACCCGCCTCGCGCCGCGACCTCACCGATCTAGTCACGGCGGCGCGCGATGCAGGGCTTTATACCAACCTCATCACCTCTGGCATCGGGCTGACCGAAAAACGACTGGCCGCATTGGATGCGGCGGGCCTCGATCACGTGCAGCTGTCGCTGCAGGGCACCAACCCGGAAATGGCCGATGAGATTGGCGGCTATAAGGGCGGCTTCAAACGCAAGATGCAGGTGGCCGGGTGGATCGGCCAAATCGGCTTCCCGCTGACGCTCAACGCGGTTCTGCACCGGCGCAATCTGCACCAGCTGCCCCGCGCGCTGGAAATGGCGCAAGAAATGGGCGCCCGCCGGATTGAGGTCGCCACCGTGCAGTTCCACGGCTGGGCGCTGAAAAACCGTGATGCGCTGATGCCCACCCGCGCACAGGCCCGCGAGGCCACTCAGATCGTCACAGAGGCCCGTACAAGGCTCAAAGGGCGGCTGGTGATCGACTATGTGCCCGCAGACTACCACGAGGACTACCCCAAGCGCTGTATGGGCGGCTGGGGCACCTCCGGCCTCAATGTGATCCCCGACGGCACCGTGCTGCCCTGTCACGCGGCGCAATCGATCCCGCATCTGAGCTTTGAGCGGGTGCAGGACAGGTCGCTCAGCGACATCTGGTACCAGGGCGCGGCCTTCAACGCCTACCGCGGCACCGACTGGATGGCGGAGCCCTGCCAGAGCTGCGAGCGCAAAACGGTGGATTTCGGCGGTTGCCGCTGTCAGGCCATGGCGATTGTGGGCGATGCGGCGGCCACGGACCCCGTCTGCATCAAATCTCCGCACCACGGCGCGCTCCAGACCCTGGCCGACACCCACGCCGCCCAAGGTGACGCCCCCCTGATCTATCGCGAAATGCCCGGCAAACAGGCAGAACCCGCGGAATAGATCCGCCGTGTCCGGCGCGTGCCTGATGCTGAGGGCGCGATGTCACGGATTGCTCAACCGGCGGCTCCCGATCTCACTTTGCCCTGCGTGCCAATCCGCCCGCCAAAAGCGCGGCGATGACAATAAAGGCGGTCGCGCCGACCCATGCGATGGGCAGCGAATAGCCCTCCGCGAGGCCCCCAACCAACATCAGACCAAGGGCAGCCCCGAACTGCTGCACGAGTGAGCGTAGCGACAACAAAGTAGATCTCTGATGATTTTCGACACAGGAATGTAGAATACTGCTGGCCGGTGTTTCGATCACACCGAAGATGACAGAATAGAGGATGAAGACACCAACGAAACCCAGGATGCTGCCCTGAAGCGCCATTGCGATCTGCAGGGCCGCAAGACACGCGAGGGCCAGCGAGAGCGTGACGGCATGTCGACGTCTGAACATCCGATTGATCCGGGGCGACAAGGCCGCGCCAAACGCCATCGAGAAAAAATAGGTCGCCGTCAGCGCGCCAATCGCCGTGTTGGCGTAACCTTCGCTCAGCATGGCCTTGACGTGGGTCGGCCACAGCACTTCGACCGGGTTCGTCGCCATCAGGAGGAGCGCCAGCGCCATCAGCAGGCGCGACAGCGTGCGATCTGTCCATGCGAGGAGACCCGCCTCTCTGATCACGGTCGGAACCTTTAGGAAGCCCTGCCTGAGTGCCTCGGGGTTCAGCGGACGCGGCGTCTCTGTGATGGCAGCCAGGGTGTAGAAAAACACCACCGACATCACGATGAGGCTTGCGAGGTATGAGGTATCGTAAATGCTGAACCCAAACCGGATCGCAACGACGCCGAAGACATCGGGCAAGAGACCCCCGCAAATGGCACCAAACGCCAGGCCCATGGCATTGGCCCATTGCGCTTTTGCAAGCGCGGGTTGGATATCTACATCTGGCGCCACGGTCCTGAATCGCTCGACAAACCATGCGTCCAGTGTTCCCGAGCGCAAAGCCCGACCAAACCCGGTAAAGGCAAACGACAGCGCCAGAATGTTGAAATCGCTCGACGACAGAAACAGGACGAACGAGATCAGGCTGGCCACAACCGCAGAGAGGAAGACGGGCTTGCGTCCGATGTTGTCCGCCAGCCCGCCAAACGGCAATTCCATCGCAATGGTTGTGGCTGAGTAGACCGCGAACAGCAGCGAAATCTGAAAGAGATCCATGCCTCGATCAACCAGGGCCAGGGCCACAACCGCCACGGCCAGGCCCATGGCAAATCGGTCCAGGAACTGATGTATCTGGAAGACCCGGATGTGCCGCTGAGCGACATCGGTCAGCTGATGAAAGGAGAATTCAATGTCAGCAGGCATATGCGCAGTCTTGGCATCCGGGGCGGTGAATGCAATAGCCGCGCCCGCACGCCAATATCCTGCGTCAGGAAAGCGGCCCCCGCGCGGGGCCTTTCACATCAGCCCCTTGATGCCCGGCAGACGCCGCCGCAACACTCTGGCCCCGGTACCTTCAGTACATCGCCGTGTTGAGTGTGATGGAAACGGGCGCGCCCGCCTCGGCCTTTGCACTGCCGCGGGCAAGCAGCCAGCCGTCGTCGCGCTCGAGTCGCGCCACAACCTGCAGGGTTGGCGAAGCCACCGCACGGGCAGGCACGGCCAGGGCAAACGCGATCTTCTCCGACCCGCCATCGCTTTTGACGCGCGTTTTCATGTCGCTGAAATACCCTTTCTCCTGAACGGATGGGTCCTCCAGAGAAATCTCGATCTGGCCCTTCGGGATGACCTTGCCTCCTTCGAATTCGACAGCACCGCGCATATCTCCTGATTGCGCCGATGCCCCTCCGGCGGTCATAGCGACCACCGCCGATCCTGCCGCGACAAAGAGGGTCCGGCGATTGATGGCGGACTTCATTGCAAAATCTCCCTGATCATTGCTGTTCTCATGTAATCACGCCCTTGCGCAGATGGCATGGACCGGGGCGAGGCGCCGGAACAGCGCCCCACCCACGTCGCCTCAGATGACAACAAAATCGTCCGCGGACAGATCCAGATTGGCGCTCAGCTGCGCAAACTGGATCGCCTCACCATCACCGGTGCCATCGGCATCATAGGACAACGCCCCGTTGCCGGTGTCATAGATGATGCGGTCATCACTGTCACGGCTGGTCCCCGTCGCACTCCCGTGGAACGCACCGAACGAAAGCACGCCCTCGTCACCCACATCTTCGAAGATGAGATTGTCCAGAAGGATCACATCCTCGCTGACCTGGAAATCCTCGATGGTGTCGATGTTGCCGTCTCCCAGCGCGGTCGAGAACCGGAAGGAATCCTCCCCCTCTCCGCCAATGAGCGTATCGGCCTCCTGCCCGCCATCCAGCAGGTCGCTGCCTCTGCCACCGCGCAGCGTATCAGAGCCCGCCTCCCCCGGTTCTGCAGGTGCCGGTGGGAAGTCCACCGAGACGTTCAGCGTATAGGTCGACCCCTCGGGCACCACTTCCGTCCAGCCGCCTTCTTCGGACTCTGCCGTCCAGCTGCCCTGCAGGATGTAATAGGTCCCTGTCTCCTCCACGACAAAAACCGTGCTTGAATCCCGATTGCTTGTTGAGCCGGGATCGCCGCCGCCATCATCGTTTTCGGTGACGACATCGCCATTGCTGTCCAGCAGCCGGACCCAGCTGTCATGCACGTTCGGATCGGCAATGCCATCAATATCGATGGACAGGATGGTGCCCGCGGCCAGATCGATGCTGTAATAGCCGCCTTGGCCGTTTCCGGTGGCGTTGACGGTCGTATGCAGGACAGTCGTCGAATCGAAGATGTTGGGATCTTCTTCCAGAGAGAAGTTGTCGGAAATGTCGAAGGCCGTCGCGATGGAGTTATTCGTCGCATCCGCTCCCAGCGTGGCATAGCCGGTGCCCATTCCCGGTGTTGGCAGTGCATCACCCTGATAGGCGAAATCGCCCAGCAGCGTGTCATCCCCGCGACCGCCGCGCAGCACATCGTCGCCGCCCTGTCCCGTCAGCACATTGGCGGCAGAATCGCCCTGCAGCCGGTCGTCAAAGCCCGATCCGGAGAGGTTCTCGATCGAGACATAGGTGTCACCCTCGGATGTGTCGCGGCGCAGGCTGAGCCGGACCCCGCTGGTCGCATCGGAGTAATCCGCCGTGTCACTGCCGGCCCCGCCGTTCAACAGATCTTCGCCGCCGCCACCGGTCAGCGTGTCATCCCCTGCCCCGCCCGAAAGCGCGTTGATCTGGTAATCGCCGATCAGGCGGTCATCGTGGAAAGAGCCCACGACGTTTTCGAGATCGACGAGGATGTCGTGCCGGATGGTCGTGCCGCGGCCCACGATCTGCACCGGCCCGTCTGCGTCACCGCCCGTGGCCGTGCCATTGACAAGGTCGACCGTCACACCGCTGGAGCTGCCCCGGTAGACAACCGTATCATTGCCTTCGCCGCCATCCATATAGTCCTGACCCGCGCCCCCGATGATCGTGTCATCGCCGCCTTCGCCATAGAGGATGTCGCCATCTCTGCCGCCATCCAATATGTCATCGCCGTCGCGGCCGTTGAACACATCGCCGCCGCCCTGACCAATAAAGTGGTTCGCTGCGGAGGTGCCGATGAACCGGTCGATGCGGTCATCAGACCCGATCAGGTTCTCGATGTCGTAGAAGGTATCGCCCGAGGCGGTGCCACCGCTGGCGACATTTGTCTCAAGATTGACAAGCAGCTGGAACGGGCTCTCGCGGCTGTAGTCAACCGTGTCAACACCGTCACCGCCCCGGAAGACATCGACACCGGCCTGACCGCTCATCATATCGTCGCCGTCCCCGCCATCGAGAAGATCATCGCCCTGACCACCGAGGAGGGTGTCGTTCCCGTCCCCGCCATAAAGCGAGTCGTTGCCATCGTCGCTTTCGGTCTGGTCTTCGAGGTCTTCAATGTCGATGGTGTTGTTGACATCGCGGCTGGCGAGCGAGTCGCGGCCCCCGATGAGCGTGTCATCGCCACCCATACCAAAGATCGTGTCGTCACCGCTGCCGCCGTCGAGCGTTTCAGCGCTGTCATCGCCAAAGATGATGCTGGTCCGGGTGTTGTCACCCGGACTGGACGCGGTTTCACCGCCAGTGTCTTCTGGCTGGTCCGCCGCCGCTACCTGGTCCGCTGTGCCGTCGGCGTAGATGATGTTTTCGACATTAGCGATTTCGCCGACGTCAATGTCTCGGGACATCACGATGACCGTATCGTTGCCGCCATCCGCTTCCTCGTGCACGATGTCGTCAATGGAATCGACGAAATAGGTGTCATCGCCATCATTCCCCGCCATCCGGTCAGCGCCGCCACGGCCATCCAGCACATTGTCGCCGTCATTCCCGATCAGAATGTCGTCATAGCTGCTGCCGATGCCATTCTCGATGTAATACTCGGTCTCATCGGCGTTGTGCCCGGCAAAGATCGACACGTTGTTGTTGTGCCCGTTGACGCTGGAAAACTGCCCGGCGCGCAGATCCAGGATCGTGCCCGCGGTGGAGCCGGAAAAGTCGACGGTATCGGTGCCGCCGGTATCGTGGATCACGAACCCGATGTCGCGCTGCATGCCCGATGAGGTGAGCTCATACCCATATTTCGCGCTGTTGAACCCGTAGACGTCGTCACCGGTATTGAGGTCGATGGTCTGATAGGTCCGCTCCCCATCATCGTCCACTGTGGAGAAATAGTTGCGAATGACCGCTTCGATATCCCCCATCAGCGGCGTCGAGGCCGACCAGCGGCTGTCTTCGCCAACATCGATCCCATCGAAATAGGACATGACGCTGTACTGCTGACGGTCATAGATCCAGGTCGCATTGTTCAGGTAGTTGATCTGCACCCCACCAGGACCGCTGTAGTTGTAGAGCCCGGGATGGTTCAGACCGAACTCATGACCCAATTCATGGATGAAGGTATCGAACACATAGCCGCCGATGTCCGTCAGGTTGGGCTCGGTGTCGTGGAACCGCTGGCCAACGCTGATGTACCGGTTACTGGAAAAGGCGCTGCCATCGCTCTGCTCACCAATTTCCGGGCTGACAATCTGCATCCAGTCCGTGTCCTCATCATATGGCGCATCATCGACGACCTCGAACTGGAAGGGCGCGACTGAGGCCCACATCTCCAGGGCGCCGATCACGGATGCCTTGTAATCTGGATGGTCGTTGAGCTCCTCGACATTGATCCGCATCGTTTCACCCGCGATCTCTGGCGTCAGGTCGCGCTGGAGAGCCCCCAGATAGTCGAGATAGGCTTCGTAATCCTCACTTTTACCGAATGGGTTGTCCGGCGTCTGATCGTTGACCCACCATGGCGCGCTGGCGTCGTCGGTCTCAATTTGCGCGTCGCCCGACGCCGGAAGGGACCCGTCATCTGAGCCCGAAAGCATCGCTTCGGGACCGTTGGCGGCGTCCGGGGTTCCGGTAGAACCGCCCGAGGCAACGGAATCCGGGTCATTCCCTTCTTCGAGCGCGGCCAGATCAGGCGTCGTCTCTTGCAGAGCTATCGCTTCATCCAAGTTCGCCTGAAATCCAGCCTTTTGAAACCCGATCTTTCCAAAAGACGTTTCTTGCTCGGGGCCGTACCCCATTTCACACATGATGCACATGTTCAGATCATCCTTTCTTAACGATGCCAGAGGCGTAAATTCAAGTCGTCGGGGTCAGGCTGCGGGTCCGCGCGCCGACGTCATCGAGGAAGGCCTCGCAACCCTCGTTTTTGCCAAACGGATGGTCTGGCGTCTGATCGTTAACCCACCTTTGGGTGGTCGTTTGTTTTGTGGATGGCATCGTTAGAGACTCCCTATCGGACAACCGCAAATCATCACGGCTGTGCATGTTGGATGATGCCAATTTTCAACTGGCATCTTGTTGCTTGAGTGCGGAAAAAAACGAGTGCTGACTGAAATATTTCAACACCTTCATCAAAAAAGATGTGGTGCGTTAATATGGCTAAGATTCTGCCCGTACGTCTTTTTTTTAGATTTACCTATTGAATTCAACCAGAAATAGAAATCGTCAAGCTATCGGCGAAATTTGGCTTGGTCGCAGGGACCTCTGTGCAGAACTTGGGCGGCCCATCGCAGCGCCCGGGCACCCCGCGGGACGGCTCAGATGCCGCAGAAACCGGCCAAGGGCGACGCCTCTTCGGGGGTATCGATGCGCGACACGCTTGACGTTTCCATCCGCTTTGCGGACCCTGAGCTTGAGCGCATCATGGGAGATTGCGAATGCCCGCTGCACTACTGTCCAGAAACCGGAACTACCGCCTCTTGTTCAGCGCCGGCGCGCTGACAAATCTGGGGGACGGGCTGATCGTTCTTGCCCTGCCCTGGCTCGCCACTTTGATGACGCAAAACCCGCTTGCGATTGGTGCCGTGGCGGCTGCGGGGCGCCTGCCATGGCTGTTTTTCGCGATTCCTGCCGGGGTGATCATAGACCGGGCCGACCACCGGAAGCTGATCGCACGAGCGGACCTTCTGCGCGCTGTGATTGTATTCACCATTCTCATGCTGGCGCTGAACGACCAGGTGCCCGGCGCTGTGTGGCTTCTGGCCGGTCTGGCCTTTCTCCTGGGCTCTGCCGAAGTCCTGCGGGACAATGCGGCCCAGACAATTCTGCCCTCCATCGTCGATCCCGACGATCTGGAGGCGGCGAATGGGCAACTCTGGAGCACCGAACAGCTGACAGGCCAATTCATTGGGCCACCGCTCGCGGGCGTTCTGATTGCCGCTGGCATTGGCATCCCCTTTGGGCTCGATGTGGCGTTGCTGGTGCTGGCGGCGGGTCTTGTCTGGCTCATCACCCTGCAACCGCAATTGCGGGTCCAGACGAGTTTCCGCGAGGCGCTGCTGCAGGGCATCGCCTTCATGCGCGGTGACCGGTTGCTGTTGCGCCTCGCCGTCGTCCTGGGGGTGGCCAATTTCCTGGCAACCGCGACGCTCACCGTTCAAGTGCTCTTTGCGCAAGAGGTTCTGGGGCTCTCGGCGGCTGAGTATGGCTTCATTCTTTCGGTGGCCGCCGTGGGGGCGATCACCGGCAGCCTGCTCGCCCCCCAGATCACGAAAGCGCTTGGGATACAGCTCTGCCTCTACCTGTCGGTTGCCACATGGGGTGCCGGGTACGTCCTGATCGGGATCAGCACAAGCAGCCTTGTCATGGCGCTCTCGCTCTTCGCGGTGATGGCCGCAGCGATGCTGTGGAACGTGATCACCGTCTCCTGGCGGCAACGGCGCATCCCTTCCGATCTTCTGGGGCGGGTGAACAGCATCTACCGCTTCTTCGGATGGGGTTCGATGCCGCTTGGCGCGCTCGCCGGGGGGTTTGCCGTATCGGTCCTTCAGGACGATCTGGGGCGTGACATGGCCATTCGCGCGCCATTTGTCCTCGCGGGTCTGAGCTGCTTCGGGTTGCTGGTCTACGCGATTTTCAAATTGCGTTTGGACTAAAGCGCTTCGCGCTGTTGGAGACGGGATTGGCATGGGCACACGCTGATATCCGGCGGTGGATATCAACGTTATGCCACCCGGCCGATCCAACGCGACAGGGTGGCGCCCTCACTCCTTATCGAACAGATACTGCAAATGCTCCAGCGCCCGTTCCAGCAGGGCGCGGTCGACCCCCCTGCCCTTCAGGCGGATCAGATAGCCCTGGCTGTCGCTGCCGTATTGCAGGGTCACGCCGCTCGACAGGTGCACCGTATCGCGCCCTTCCCAACCCATCTTGGGGGCCTTTTTCTTGGGTCTGCCGCCTTTCTTGGGGTCACTTCCGGTGACCTCAAAGGCCTCGATAACCGGCTCCATGGACGCCCATTCCTCCTCCGCTGAAGCCGGTTGCGCCAGCGCCAGAGCATCGCGCAGCTTGATCTCCGCACCGTTGCGCAGGGCTGCGGACAGCCGCAGGCCATCGCGTTCCTTGAGGTTTTCGGGAAATTCGAGCATATCGCCAAGCTCTTCAAAAATAACGGAAAACGAGCGTATCTTTGAACGTTTCGCCTTGCTCGCCATGGCAAAGAGCTGGGCCACCGCCTCTTCGGTGCTGGCAAAGGCGCCCTGCTGCGCCGCGACAACCGCGATGCGGCCCCGTTCGTAATGCGACAGGTTGGTGCGGATTTCATTTTCCTCCACCATCGCGGCAAAGCTGCCGCCCAGGGCGTCGGGGTCACGGACCAGCGCCTTGATGGTCTTATACTTGGCATCGCCCGTCAGCGCGCCCAGTTCGCGCACCGCCCAGAGGCGGCGATACCCCGACAGCAGCCCATAGGCCTGCCCCTCGCCAGAGCGCTCAAAAACCTCCACCGGCAGGCGCAAGCCATGTGCCGCGATGGAGGCTTTGAGCTCATCCATATCCGCGGGGTCGATGACCGTCCGATCGCGCACCATCGCGTCGGCCTGAATGTCTTCGAGCGGGATGTTCAGGATCAGCCGCCCCTGCCCTTCAGCCTCGCGCAGCCGGTCCGCATCCGCTGTGTTCTGGGCCTGCGTTGCCCGGGTTTCGGGATCCGCCATTTCATGGCTGCGCGCGCTCTCGGCAGAAACCTGTGAAATTGGGGCTAAGGCTGCGTTCGGTCGGTTAAGGGTTTCGCGGCGAAACTCCTCCTCGATCCGATTGAGATCATCCGCGCTCGGGGCGCTGACTTTTCTACGCTTCGCCATGTTTTGCCTCCTGCTCATCTTTCCACCACGCGCCGACGATCAGCTCCTTGACCTCCGCCCAGGTACGGTCAAAGGCCTCGCGGCCCCGCACATATGTGTCCCGGTTGAAATCCCTGTAGTCGGCCTCATAGATGCCGTTGACCTGCTCACCGGCCTGCCCGACCATCGCGGTCATATCCTGCCGGAAAGTGGTCATCAGGTCGCCAAAATAGGCTTGGATCACATTCGCCAGATCCGTCTGCTGTGCCGCGTCAAATCGGGTGATCAGCGTCCGCACGGCGTCCCATTCGAATTTGACATCCGGCAGCCCGGCGTGGCGGCGCTGCGCGTTTTCGCCGTCCTCGATGCTGGCGAATGTCGAGTAGAGCATATCGAAGAAACGCCCGGTGGAATCGAACTCCAGAAAGGACGCGCCCAACGGGACGATCAGGATATCCGCAGCGGCCAGCGCATTGATCGTGAGATACCCCAGCGCGGGCGGTGTATCGAGCAGCACGAGGTCGTAGTCCTGCAGAATGCCACTGTCGTCCAACCCGTTGGTCAGCGCATCCCAGAGCGGCCAACCGCGGCTCTGCATCCGCCAGACCGGCACCTGAAACTCAGCCCAGTAGAGGTTCAGCTGCGCCCCGATCAAATCAATGTTGGACCAATGCGTGGTCTGGATCAGGTTTCGCGGCGAAACCTCAAGCGCCTCAGTGAGGGTTTCGTCCAGCGGGATCGGGGTCTCTCCGCGCGCGGCGCGCACCTTGTTCTCACCGCCGATGTGCTGCGCGTAGTCGCGCGCGAGGATTGGGAAGGCGGTCTGCCATTCATCCTGCACCTGACCACCCATAATGCTCGTCATCGAGCCCTGGCTGTCGAGATCGATCACCAGCACGCGGTAACCATCCAGTGCCGCGCTCATGGCCAGATGCGCGCAGGTGGAGGTCTTGCCGACGCCGCCCTTGAAGTTCGCGACGGCAATCACCTTGGCGTCCAGTCCCTCCGGGCGATAGGGGCGATACTCCCGGTGAGCAGCACCTTCCTCAGCGAAGTGATCGCGGAGCGTCATGACCTCCTCAAGCGAGAACCACTTGGAATTTCCCTCACCGGTGCCCTGAGGCAGGACGGGATCGTTTTTCAGAACCCGGCGAAAATGCGCGGGAGCGACGGGGATCAGATAACGACAGACCTCCCATGTCGAGAAGCGCCGCAACCGCTTATTGCCGTCCGGGGCATGTCCGCTCTTGGCCAACTCATCGCGACCACGGGCGGCGAAAGCCGCCGCTTTCGCGAATCGCGCGGTATGGATAGGCTCCACGAGACGGCCCGCAGCCTGCTTGGGATCGATGCCGAAATACGGGGGGAGGGGGTCTTTTCCAAAAGATGTCATGCTGAACTGCCGATGTGATAGTTTTTTTCTAACTTTCCAAAAACTATCACACATGAAACAGCAAAAGTGAAACCCTGTCGTGGAAAAACGGGCAATATCAGCGGGCTGGGTTTGAGAATCTTTAGAGTCTTTAAAGACTTTGGTTTAGAATAGTCTAAATTTATCAAAGAACTAAAGCATCATGGGCGCCTGCATACAGGACCAAAGGTACCCTGATCCGGGATTTCAAGGACCCCAGCGCAGGCGGAAAGGTACCGATTCTCGGGATTTAGGGCCTATTGCGTATGTTAGAGACCGACATTGTGCAGATCGCCCGTCTCTTGTCCCGTATTTGGGTTCCTTAGCCGTTGAACCGACACCTTCCGGCCGGATGCCTCAGCGGCGTAAAAGGTATCCGATCCCGGATTGAATTCGGGTGCCTTTGAGGCTAAGATACCGCTCAGGGACCCTCAGAGGTCTGGCCAAAAGGCGTGAGCAGGATGGACGATATTCCAAAGGAAAAACTGACGGGGTCGCTCCGGCGGGGCGCTGTCAAAAAGCATGTGGCCGCGATCCACGTGTCGGGCAAGCTGACGCTGCTGCAACGCAAGTTGAGCAACGTGCTGCTGCTGAACGCCTATGACACGCTGACCCAGGCAGCTTCGTTCCAGATGGATGCGCGCACGCTCTGCCTGATGGTGGGGTATAACTCCAATGATTTCGATACGCTGAAAGCGTCGCTGCGTGGGCTCGCCGAAACCGTGGCGGAATGGGACATGCTGGACGAGGTGGGCCAGCAGGAATGGGGCGTGTCCAGCCTGCTGAGCTATGCCAAGCTCAAGGGCGGTGTGTGCGAATACGCCTATTCCCCGGCGCTGGCCGAAAAGCTGGCCGACCCGAAGGTGTTTGCGCTGATCAACCTCAACATCCAGCGCCGGTTCACCAGCGGGCACGCGCTGGCGCTCTATGAAAACTGCTACCGGTTTCACCGCACGGGCAGCACCGGGTGGTGGTCGCTGGAAACCTTCCGGCGCTTGATGGGGGTCGAGGAGAGCGCCTATTACGAGGTCTACAAACACCTCAACGCCAAGATCATCAAACCGGCCGTGGCGGAGGTGAACCGCACCAGCAACATCGTGATCACGCCGGAGGTGCGCAAGCGGGGCAGGGCGGTTACCGACATCCGGTTTCTGATCAAACAGAACCCGCAATTGGCGATCCTTGACCTGGATGACGGCGAGGGGCTGCGGCGCGCGCCGGTCTATGACCGGTTGCGGGCGATGGGGGTCAGCGACCGTCTGGCGCGTCAATGGATGGGGGAACATGGCGAGACACTTGTGGGCGAGAAGCTGGATTACGTCGCGGCGCAATCCGGGGTGAAAAGCCCGGCGCGATATCTGGCGGCAGCCTTGCGGGACGATTATGCGGAGACCCCGAAAGAGCCGGTGCCACTGGCCACCAGCGCGCGGGCGCAGCGGTTGGGGCGGGTGCGGGATCTGGCGGCCAGCCGGACGCCGACACAGCGGGATGCGGACAAGCGGCTGTTTCTGGCCCGCATCGAGGACTCGGCGGCCCGGGTGGATTTTGAGCGGCACGGCTGGATGTCGGCGCTGAATGCGCAGGCCGTCTTTGCTTTCTGGGAGGAAATCATGCCCGGGGCTTTTGAAGAACTGTGAGACGGTGGGTGAAAACTGCCTTGTTAGAGACTGTTTTATTACCAGCATACTAAGTGCGCATGAATATGCGCATCCTTGACGCGCATGATTTACAATCTTATACTTGCGCATAGAGGAGATGCCCATGCCTGCAGCCCACCGCAAACCCACAAACCTGTCCCTTGATACGTCGCTGTTGCGCGAGGCGCGCGCGTTGAAGGTGAACCTGTCGCGCGCGGCGGAAGAGGGGGTGCGCGCCGCCGTTGCCGAGGCCCGCGCGACGGTCTGGCAGGCGGAGAATGCCGCGGCGCTGGAAAGCTCCAACAGTTTTGTCGAGGCTCATGGCCTGCCGCTGACCAGGTATCGGCAATTCTAGATGCCGCGCCATGACGTTTACCCAAACCCGGATGGGCCGGGATATCTGCTGGATCTGCAAAGCGACCTTCTGTCGGAATTGAACACGCGGGTCGTGGCACCCTTGATGCCCGCGGAGGCCGCCCCTAAGCCCGCCGCATGGTTGAACCCGACCTTCGAGGTGGAGGCGGAAAGGGTGGTGATGGTCACGCAGTTCATGGCCGCCGTACCGCGTGCGATGCTGGGGGCGCCTGTTGCCAGCCTGGAGGCGCAGCACGAGGCGATCACCCGGGCCGTCGACATGGTGATGCAGGGGTTTTAGAGGCCGCCCGGGGCCTTCAACAGACCCTCGCGCCGCAGCAGATCCGTTTCCTTCTCGGCCAGAAAGCGGCTCTGTGCAATGCGAGTGCGCCGGTCGGCCCGCAGGCCACCATGCCCGGTGGTTTCCAGAAACGCGGCGGCCAGCCCTTGCAGGGCCGGGATGCGGGTGCTGGCATCGACCAGGATTTCGATGATCGCACAGATCGTCATGACCTCATCAGCAGTGCCGCGCAGGCGGATGAAATCGCGTGAAATGGCCTCGGAAATTTCCAGATAGCCCAGCAGGAGGGCAGTTACTGTCTGGCGGTCGGTGGATCCGTTCGGGCTTTTCAGGCTGGCGGTGGCGCGCAGGCGGGTGACCCGCAGCATGTCTTTGTCAAAGCGGACGGTAACGCGGTCTTCGTCCAGCACCATGCGGGAGATTTGTGTGCCGGCGAGTTTGCGGATGGCCTGGGCGCGGTGCGGTTCGGCCTCTTGCAGGGCGGCGTAGAGGGCGATGATCCAGTCGCGCAGGTGGCGGGGGTCACTCGACATATTCAAACACCCCCGATCCTGTGGCGCGTAGCATCTGGTGATCGAGCGTGGCCGTCAGGTAGCAGCGCCCGGCCAGTTCATTGATGAAGCCCGCACCGGGGCGCATCGGGTCACTGAGCAGCAGCTGCGCGGCGGTGTCGGTTTCGAAGGTGAGCTCAAACCGGGCGAGGCGGCTGTCGGCGCGCAAGGTGACGGTGCGGGGCAGGTCGGGCGCGCGGCGGTCGGGGTGGATGGCGGCCAGCGCCCCGGGCAGGCGGCGCGCGGTGCGGGTGGGGGCGGCGTCATAGGTGAGGTCGATCTGATCGGGAGTGAAGCCGTAGACGCGGGTGCCGTGGACCAGAAAGACATGCGGCGGCTGGCGGCTGTGGTGCGCCTTGTCGGTGCCGCGGGCGGCGACGATGGTGATGTCCTCGCTCAGCACCCAGGCGCCCCATTCCCAGGCGACATCCTCGCCCCAGAACCAGCGGCCCCAGTTGTGGTCGTGATAGCCCCGGGCATGGGTGAGGTCGATGTCCTCGCCGTCGATCCTGAGGGTGCCGGAGAGGGCGAGGGCGGGGATGGCGCTCCATCCGATCCAGCCGCTGCCGAACCCTGCGGTCAGATCGAGGCTGGCCGAGGAGAGCAGGGGGCGGGCGACAAGATCCGCCTCAAACCCATCCTCTGGCCGGGCGACGCGGGCATGCAGCGCTGTGCCATCGCGGGTCACGGCCATGGAGACGGTGGCGAGAAAGAGCGCCTGCGTGTCGATCTGGCTGTCCGAGAGGGAGGCGATTTCGATGCCGCCGATCCAGTCGCTGTCCTGTGTGCTGGCCAGTGCCACCCCCACGGCACGGGCGCGTTTGTCCCAGGGGGGTCCGTGCAGCGACAGGTTGATCAGCACCACCCGTCCGGTGTCGGGCAGGAAGACGTTGAGGTGGAACCAGTCCTTGTAAGCTGCCGCCGTCGGGTCGCTGAGCACCGGGGGGCGCAGCGCATCAAAGCGGCTCACCGCAGGATCGGGCCGCTGTGCACCGCGTCCCCGGGCTCGATGGCGTCGCGGTCGGGCGCGCTGCGGGCCAGCGCCTCCACCGATTGCACGATCTCGCGGGAGTGGATCCACAGGCCCATCAGCGTGTCAATGAAGGTGATCGGGACGGGCACGGTGCCGCTGCGATGCACCTTGTTTTCCAGCGGGGCAGGGACGTTGTCGATGGTCTCGGCCAGATCGTCGGCCAGCAGCAGCGCCAGATCGTTGCGGATGTGATCGAGCACGGGGGCGGCGGGCATGCCCTCGGTCCAGCCGGTCACCCGCAGGGCGCTCCAGAGCAGCTCGCCATTATCCTTGACGGCACTGGCTTCCAGCGCGCGCCTGATCCGCGCGCCCTCAGCGGTCTTGGAGATCTCGCGTCCGGCTTCGGCCAGCCCGGCGAGGGTGGAGCCGATCACGCTGACGCCCGAGGTATAATGCAGCGTGATCAGACGGCTGGCCAGCGAGGCAAAAAGGCTTGCGGTGGTGCGGCCTGCGTCCTCGGGCGGATCGATGAGGCGAATGTTTGCGCTATTGGGCATGGTCGTTCTCCTCAGCTGGATTTGGCAGGTTTACGGGCGGCGGTTTTTTTGGCGGGCGCTTTTTTCGCCGCCGTGGTGGTTTTACTCTTTGCCGTGGCGGCCTTTGATTTTGCAGCGGCCGCAGGGGCCTTTTTCTTGGCGGCGTGGGCCGCGCGCGTGGTTTTCGTCACCGTGACCTCCAGCGGCACCACACCGTCACTGCAGCCGTAGATCAACACAGCGCCCCGGAAAACGCCCACTGGCATCTCCGCAGGGGCGTCCAATACCAAAGCGAATTCCATGACCTCATCGGTCGCCAGCAGCGCCGTGGGGGGCGAAAACGCGGTCTGGGCAAACCATGTGGCCCCGGTATCCGACACCAGCGGCGTAATCATCGGCGTGACCATCGAATGCACCCGCTGGCGGTTTTCCACGGTCACCGTCGCCTTGGCCTGCGCGCCCGGGCGCATTTTCAGCTCAATCGTCGCCCCCTCCACCTGCTGCACCACGGTGCCCGGCGTGACCGGCCCGACGATCCCCTGCAACTGCCGCAGATACTGCATCGTGGCCTGGCTCAGGCTCTGCTGAAACGCACTTTGCAGCTTCATCAGCTCTTCGAAGGGGCTGGGTGGGGCGCTCCCGTGGTCGTGGTCATGTGGCATATCGGTCCCTCTTATTTCAGTCTTGCAATCACGTATTTCAGCACTTCGCGCAGGAATTGCCGGTGGCGGGTTTCGGGCATGAAGGCGAGCCCCTCCGCTTCGAACTTCAGTGCCCGATTGATGAAATCCTGCGCCAGTTCCCGACCGTGCCGGATCGAGCCCTGCTCATGCATCGCCTGCAGCAGCCAGCGCACCTCGTCAGGTTCCTTCTCTGCCCGCGGCAGGGTCAGCAGCCGGATCGCCCGCGCCCGCTGGCGCTTGGGGGCGGTGCGCAGGAAATGCAGCAGCATCACCGTGCGTTTGCCCTCATAAAGGTCACCGCTGATTTCCTTCCCGTAAAGCACCTCATCGGCGGTGAGGTTCAGCAGATCGTCTTGCACCTGAAAGCCGATGCCCGCCAGATAGCCCAGCTCCATCACGTCAATGAGCGCCTCTTCGAGGTCGGCAACCATGGCGGGGCCTGAGCCTGCGACCACCCCCAGCCGCAGGGGCGCGATCATCGTGTACCAGCAGGTCTTTTTATAGGCCATGCGCAGGTAATCTTCGGTCTCCAGATCAAACTGCGCGTTGTGTATCCAGTCGAGCTCGATGGCCTGGCCTTCCACGGATTCGCGGCTGAGGCGTTCGAAATCCTTGAGGATCCGCATGGCCTTGCGCACGCCCAGCTGGTCGACATTGTCGAGCAGCAGCGACAGGCAAAAGACAAAGGTCGCATCACCGGTGTTAATCGCAATCGGCACCCCGTGGCGGCGAAAGAGCGTCTCATCCCCGCGCCGGAAATCCGAGATATCCTCGATGTCGTCATGCACCAGCGCGCCGTTGTGGAAAAGCTCGATGGCGGTGGCGGTGTTTTCGGCCTGCGCCTCTGTCCCGCCCATGCCCTGACAGGCGGCATAGACCAGCGCGGGCCGCAGGCCTTTGCCGACGCGAAAGGGATAGTCGCTGATCTGGTCGTAAAGCACATTCATCCCCGTTTCGCGGCGCGCATCGAAAAAGCGGGTCATCGCCTTTTCGGTCCGGGTCCTTGCGGTCTTGAGGGCCTCTTCGATGAGGGCCCGGTCGTAGGCGGTCTCGTTCAAACCGGCTTCTGCGCGCAGGCGATGCCGAAACCGGGCACAAGGTCGATCCAGCCGGTGTTTTCAAAGCCTGCCGCCTCGAAAAGCGCCATGAATTGCTCGGGCGTGTGAAATCCGATCCAGCCGGGATCGGCCCAGAGCGCGAGACCAGAGGAGCGTTTGACGAACCATTCGGGGCCTGCGTCGATCACCGTGTAATAGCCGCCGGGGCGCAGGGAGCGGAAGATTTCCCGCGTGGCGGCGGGCGGGTCGGGGTAGTGGTGGTGCGCAAGGCAGGAATAGACCAGATCAAACCCATCGGTGAAAACCTCCGGCAGGTCGCCCACGTCGGATTGGAAAAACGCGGTGTGGTCAAAGGCCTTGGCCCGGGCGGCGGCATGGGCGGCGTTGACCATGCCCGCGGCCAGATCGATGCCCACCGCTTCGCCCTCGGGCACCATCTGCGACAAACGACACAGCTCACGGCCCGCGCCGCAGCCCGCATCCAGCAGGCGGAAATCCGGCTTGATCCAGGCGGAGAGTTCTTCAACGGCGGCATTCATGATCGGGGTGGAGAAGGGGCGCACATAGGCGTCGTAGATTTCGCCCATGCGGTCGAATTCGGAAACCAGCGCGTCATTTTCCGTGGCCCGGCCCAGCAGCACGGGGCGGGGATATTTCCTGGAGAAATGCGGGCCGAGGCCCTTGCGGTCCAGCGGTTTCGGCAGGGTGCCCAGGGTGGTGCGTTCAATCAGCCCAGCGTTGCGGCCCTGTTCATAGGGTTTCATCACCAGCGCGGAATAGAGGTGCATGGCCTGCACCAGCACGCCCTCGGCCATGATGCCGCCCGGGGCGCTCATGGTTTTTTCGCTTTGGGTTTGGCGGCGGGGGGCAGGCGGCGCAGGACCACGGGGATTTCACGGTCACCGAAGGGGCGGATGCTGACGGTGCCGTGCTCGTCCTTGTCGAGCTTCATCTTGCCCGTCGGTTTGCCCTTGAGGGTGAAAACCACGTCTTCGCCTTTGCCCACCATCCGGCCGGTGGGTTCGGCCTTGACGCCCGCAGCCTTGAGATTTTCGGATAGTTCCGGATCGGCGGCGACCTCCTGACCGGTGCTGTTGGTCACCGCAAAGCTGGCGGTGGCGACCTTGCCCGCGGGGGCCGCGAGGATCAGCGGTTGGATCGCGGGGGCGGCGGGTTGCGGGGCGGGTTTGGCGGGTGTGTCCTGGGCGACCCCCTGTTCCGCCAGACCCTGCAGGGCCTTGAGGTAGTCCTTGGTGACGTCAAAGAGGCCGGAGTAATACTTCATGTTCAGGCGCATGGCCTGGCCGATAATGTCTTTCAATTGTGTATTCGACATGGGTCAGCCGTCACTCTTGCCCGCGGTGCCGGGACGCGTGGATTTGCCGTAGCACGGTCGCACGCAGTAGAAGTGGTCGTACCAGTGATGTTCATAGTCGGGTTGGTCGAAGACTTCGACATGGTGGCAGCAGGGGCGCTCCGACTTGCCGACCTCCACGGTCCAGCGCAGGTAATGGCTGTTGCAGCCCACCACCCAGATCAGCGCCTCGAATTCCGCGCAGTGCACGGTGTCATCCAGCCGGGTGTCGAATTCCGCGCGCACGGTGCGGCGTTCTTTTGGCCCCAGCGTGAAGCTGTTGGGCGAGAGCGTGATGCGCCCGGCGTCCGGTCCGGCGGCGGCTAGGGTGAAATTGCGCGGGCGGAAATCGGTGTTGGTGATGCGGATTTCCATGATGCCGGTGCTGCCCGCGCAGAGCTTGCAGTGGTATTCGCCAAGGTCCTTGGGCATCCAGCAGGGTTCGGGGATGTCGCAGCAATTGGACGATTGTCCCGCGGTCAGCGAGGACAGGAACCGCTGTGCTGTGTCCGCCAGCCCGTCGATGATGTCGCCGGTCAGGTCCATCTGCCGCGCCATCACGTCGGACATGCTGTCCACGGTGTCGCGCATGTCCTTGGAAATGCTCTTTCGCTGTTTCATCTGCTGTCCCCCTTGTGGTTCGGATGGCTCAGGGTCAGGCGGACCGTGAGCCGCAGGTTCTGCTTCATCACGACAACGGCGTGAAAGGCGCGACCCTCGCCCAGTTGCGTGTCCGCGTTCAGCGGGTCGGGCAGGACGACGTCGCCGCTGGCCTGGCAGTGCTGCCCGGCGCCCAATGGGCCCTTGATCTCCGGCGTCAGCCGAAACCGCATCAGCCCCAGGTACGACCGGCGCAGACCAAGGATGAAATCGCCGAAGATGTCGAGCGGCGCCTCGGCCTCCGAGCCATAGGCGGCGGCAAAGGCACCGGCCAGCCCGTCGGAGGCAAAGAGCCCGGCAACACCGCCCGTCGGCACCTCGAGCGCCACATTGCCGGTATTTTTCACCACGAAATCCAGAGCTACCCGGTCACCGGGCCGTCCGGTAACGTGTACAGACGACGGCGACAGGCGCAGCTTTTCCCGCGCGGGCACATCCACCACGACGGGGTATTCACCCTCTTCGGTCACCAGCGTGGCCTTATGTGTGCCGGGCGGGGCGGTGGCCCCGAGACGGGTTGCGATCCGTGTTTGCCCTTTGCGGGGCAGCAGCCGCGCCTTCACGTCCGCCCCAAGCTCTTTCTTCAGCGCGCCGGAGAGTTTCAGGACACCGGATTGCGGTCGCGCGACCTGGAAGGGCGCAATCCCTTGCCCTTTGCGCAGCTGGATGCCCTCCTTGAGATCAGCCATTGTCGTCTACGAGGTCAATGCGGTTGGCGCTGCCAGCGATTTCCCGCGCATTGGTGGTGCTGCCCACGGGGCCGCAGATTTCACAAGGGTTGGGCTTGTAATCCTCGGTGATGACCTGCGCCTCACCGCAGAGATTGATGCAGAGCAGCTCGTTGCCCAGCAGCGACAGGCCCACCTTGAAATTGGCCGGCAAATGCGCCCGGATCGCCGGAATTTCCTTGATCCGCAGCGACAGATCAACGGGATCGAGCCCAAGCTGCACTTTCGGAATTTCGGTCACCCCGATCCTGATCTCGGGCAACTCGCGCACCCTCAGCTCGATGGTCGGCAACTCACGCACACGGATGTCGCTGTCTAGGGACAGATCCCCGTCAATCGTTGCGCCGCCACTGAGGTTGAGATCTATTTCATAGTCGTCAGGAATATCTACGCCCATGGTATTCTCCTTCTTGGGTCGGGCCGAGATCTTGACGTTAGGTTAACAGAAATTGGAGATTCGGCGAAGTGGGCGCTTGAAAAACAACCAAAAAGACGCGCGTACACATGGAATTTCAGCAAATACATGGACGATTTTACCCGCACGCCCTACTTTCCGGCGCAGGGAGTTTTTGCGCCTATGCATCGTCTGATCCTGGGAGTGTTTCTTGCGCTCTTTGCCATAACGCCGGTGGCGGCGGACCGGGTTGCCTATATCGATCTGGCGCGGCGCGGCTGGAATTATGAATTGCGCACCACCATGCTCGGGCGTGATCTGTCGATCCCGGTGCATATAAACGGGCGTGATCTGGCGGGGGCGAGCCTCTGCATCGTCGGTGAACGCCCACACCCGAATTCGCTGGAAATCATCAACGCGTTTCGCGATCTGGCGGCCCATGTTTTCGGCAAGCCGCTGACCATGCGCTACGCCGGGCAAGACGCTGACGGCTGCGGCTCCGGGCGCACGGTGATCCTGCGGCTCTACTCCGGGCATCCGCCCAATCAGGCCCTATCGGCGGATTTACGCTGGATGAACAGCGTCTATCAATTGGGCCTGCCCGCGCAGGGGTATTATGCTGCGACCTCTCCGGCGATGGCGCAAACCTTTTTCGGCAGGCGCGGGCAAGGGACCCATATCATGGTCAAACAGCCTGGCCTGAAGCACCTGGGCGTGTTGGAGCGGTCGTTTTACACCTCCATTCTGGTGGAGGAACTGTTCCAGTCTTTCACCTTCGGCATGGACATCCTGCTCTTTGACCGCTCAGCGGTGTTTCAGTCGAAACTGCAGGAAACGCCGCTGAACCTGCAGCGGCTGTCTTGGGAATCGCGTGATTTCATGCGGGCCCTGCTGAAATCCAATCCCGGCGGGCTCTGCGCCTTTGACGTCTTCATGATGCACGCGGTGGCCGAAGCGCCGGTGGATCAGACCATTGAACCCGGTTTCATCGACTACATCGACAGCGCCTATGATACCCTGCTGGCGCAGGCGGCTGAAACCATGGGCGATGCCCGGTTTGCCGCCATCGTCGCGCCGGGATGTCAGCGCGCCCCGATCTGAAGGTAATACTTTCGGTGGTATTTGCGCAGCGGGCCCGCAGGGGTACCGTGACGGGCAAAAGGCCGCGCAATCGCGGCTGGGAGGAGCTATGGATATGAGACCGGAGCCTGTGAAATCAGGCGTGGCGGCGCTGTCGTCCTATTTGGCGAACGGTCTTGTCGGGCATGAGGTTCTGATTGAACGCCTGCTGGTGGCCCTGCTGGCCGATGGGCATCTGCTGGTCGAAGGGCCGCCGGGTCTGGCCAAGACGCGCGCAGTCAAATGGCTGTCGGATGCGGTGGAAGGCAGCTTTGCCCGCATCCAATGCACCCCCGACCTGATGCCCTCGGACCTGACCGGCACGCCGGTTTACAAGCCGCAGGACGGATCGTTTGAATTTGTGGCGGGGCCGGTCTTCAACAATCTGGTGCTGGTCGATGAGATCAACCGCGCGCCGCCCAAGGTGCAATCGGCCCTGCTCGAAGCCATGGCCGAGCATCAGGTCACCGCAGGCAATGACACCCATGCCTTGCCTGATCCATTTCTGGTGGTGGCCACGCAGAACCCGATCGAACATGACGGAACTTTCCCACTGCCCGAAGCGCAGCTGGACCGGTTTTTGCTGCATGTGGTGCTGGAACTGCCGGGGTTGGAGACTGAGCGGAAAATCCTCGATTTGGTCGAGGCCGAGACACAGAGTGGGGCGCCGGAGGTGCAGGCGCTGACGCTGGAAGAGCTGGCAGCGGCGCGGGCGGCGGTGCGGGCAGTGCATCTGGCGCCGGAGTTGCGCGACTACATCGTGCGGCTGGTGCTGGCGACGCGGGAGGGGCCGCAGGCGGTGGACATCGAACATGCGGTATCGCCGCGCGGATCGCTGGCGCTGGCCGCCGCGGCGCGCGCGCGGGCCTTTCTGCAGGGCCGCGATTATGCGATGCCCGAGGATGTGGCCGCCCTGGCGGGCGATGCGCTGGCGCACCGGATGGTGCTGAGCTGGCGCGCGGTGGCCGATGGGCGCAGGCCGCGCGATGTGGTGGCGGATGTGCTGAACGCCACGCCGCCCTTATGAGCGAGGCGCTGCAGGCCCCGGGCGTTGCCCTGCGCTCCGATGCCCTGATTGCCCTGCGCCGTGTCGCCCTGACCGCGGATGCCGCCCCGGTGCTGGCGGCGCTGCCCGGCGGCTTTGCCACCCGGCGCAAGGGCCATGGGCTCGAAGTGGCCGACATGCGCGAATATGTGGCCGGGGATGACATCCGGCATCTGGATCGCGGCACCACGGCGCGGACGGGGCGGTTGCACGTGCGCCAGTTTCAAGAGGAGCGCGACCGGGTCAGCCTGCTGGTGGCCGATTTCCGGCCTGCGATGTTCTGGGGGATGCGCCGGTCCTTTCGTTCGGTGGCGGTCGCGGAGGCGCTGACGCTGATCGGCTGGAATGTGGTGGAGAGCGGCGGGCGCGTAGGCCTGCTGGCGGTGACGTCCGGGGAGCCGGTGATCGTGCCGCCGCGGGGGCGGACCCGCGGGATGCTCGATGTGATCGGCGGCATGGTGCAGGCGCATGAGGCGGGGCTGGCGGCGATGGTCGCGGGGCAGGGGACGGACGACCCGGCGCTGGATCAGGCGCTGTCGCGGGCGGACCGGTTGGTGCCCTCGGGGGCCGAGCTGATCATCGGGTCGGGGTTTGACGCGCCGGGGGCCGGATTGGCGGACCGGCTTGATGCGCTCGCGCGGCGACGGCTGCCCCGGCTGGTGCTGGTGACGGATGCGCAGATTGCGCGGATGCCGCAGGGGCGTTACCCGATCCGCATGGCGGATGGGCGCCGTGTGCGGTTGACGCTGGGCGGCGGCGCGGCGGCCGCCGAGGACCCGGTGCGGCAGATTGCGGGCCGCGCCGCCCTGGTGCTGGATGCCGGCGAAAGCGTTGAGCAGATGGCGCGGCGCATCGTGGCGGCCTTTCCGGCGGAGCGCGCAGCATGACGGATCGGGCGATCAGCGAAACGGCGATGCTGACCAGCCTGCAGGACATCCACCTGCCAGCCGAGGCTGCGGGGGGGATGGCGGCGGATCTGGCGGTGGCCATTGGTCTGGCGAGCCTGGCCGCCCTGCTGATCGCGGGCGTGCTGCGGGCGTTGAGCCTGAAACGGCGGCCCGCGCCGGAAAGGACCCTGAAAACCCAACTGGCCGAGGTGCAAAAGCTGCCCGATGCCGAGCGGCGCGTTGCCCTGTTGCATCTGATGCGCGATCTGGCCCCGGAACACTACGCGGAGATCAAAGGCGCGATTTACCAGCCCGGGGGCGGGGTCGATCTGGCGACGCTGGAGGCGGAGGTGGGCGCGCGTGTTTGAACTGGCCGATCCCTGGATTCTGCTGGCACTGCCGTTGCCGCTGCTGGCCATGCGCCTGCTGGGGGCGGCGCAGATGGCGGGCGGGGCGATCAAGGTGCCTGACCGCATTGGCGGCGCGCTGCTGGCCGCAGGCCGGGGGCGGGGCGGGGTCACCGGTCTGCAGATGCGGCAGGGCCTCCTCTGGGCGATCTGGGCGCTGATGCTGCTGGCGGTCTCCGGCCCGCGCGATCTGGCGCCGGTCTCCGCGCTGAAAGTGACCGGGCGCGATCTGGCCATTGTTCTGGATCTTTCCGGCTCCATGGTGCGGGATGACTTCCACCTGGATGATCGTCAGATCACCCGGCTCGAAGCGGTCACCACCGTGGGCGCCGATTTCGCGCGGCGCCGCGGCGGCGACCGGGTGGCCCTGATCGTCTTTGGGTCGGAAGCCTATTACGCCTCGCCCTTCACCTTTGACGTCGAAGCCATCGCCCGCCGGATCGAAGGGGCCACTATCGGCATCTCGGGGCGCGCCACCAACATCTCCGACGGGCTTGGGCTCGCGGTCAAACGCATGGCCGAGAGCGCGGCGGCCTCCCGCGTCGTTATTCTGTTGTCGGACGGGGTCAATAACGCAGGCGCCACTAATCCGCGCGGGGTGGCGGAACTGGCCGCCGGGATGGGCATCCGGGTGCATACCATCGCGCTGGGTCCCAAGGATCTCAGCACCGCCGAGCTGGGCGAACGCGGGGTGGTGGATGCCGCCACCCTGCGCGCCATCTCCGATATCTCGGGGGGCGAAAGCTTCCGGGTCAGAACCACCGACGATCTGGCCGCCGTGGCGCAAGCGCTGGACCAGCTCGAAGCAACAGACAGTGACGGATTGGCGGCGGAGGTCTTTCGCGACTACTGGATGTGGCCCGCGACCTTCGCGGTCTGCCTCAGCCTCTGGCTGGGCTGGCGGGAGCTGACATGAGCGCGGCGGATCTCACCCTCCTGCGGCCTCTGTGGTTGCTGGCGCTGCCCGTGCTCGCGGGGGTGGGCTGGTGGCTCTATACCCGACGCGGTGGCCTTGGCGACTGGCAAAAGGCGACGGATCCGGCGCTCCTGCGGGCGATGGCGGCTTTGGGTCGGGTCGACAACAGCGCCAGCCGGGCGCCGCTGCTGGCCATGCTGGCGGCTGTGGCGGTGACCCTTCTGGCTCTGGCGGGCCCGGCGATCGAGCGGCGCGATACCCTGTCCTTTCGCAACCTCGATGGCGTGCTCTTTGTCATCGACGCCTCCGCCAGTGTGACCGAAGATGCGCGTTGGCCGCAGATGCTGACCATGGGGCGGTTCGGGCTGGCCTCGTTGGGCACGCGCCCCGGCGGGCTGATCGTCTTTGCCGGGGATGCCTATGTCGCCACGGATATGACGCTGGACCACCTGCAGCTGGGGCAAACGCTCTCCCTGATCGATGCCAAAACCGTGCCGGATCCGGGATCGCGCCCGGAACGGGCCTTGCGCATGGCCGCCGATCTGCTTGCGGATGCCGAGGTTGTGGCCGGGGATGTGATCCTGCTGAGCGATGGCGAGGGCCTGGGTGCGGCCTCGTTGCAGGCCGCCAGCGCGATTGCGGCACAGGGCGCGCGGTTGTCGCTGGTGTCGCTCAACGCACCGGATCCGGCCTTTGAGACCCACGCGGCGGCGGGCGACGGCAGGGTCTTTACGCTGGAGCAGACCGATGCGCTTGCGGACTGGCTGTCAGAGGCAGCGCGCACCCGGCTGAAGGCGCAGGATTATCCGCTGCTCTTTTGGAAGGACATGGGGCGCTACCTGCTGATCCTGGCGCTTTTTCCGCTGCTTTTGCTGTTTCGCAGGCAGGCGGCATGAAGGCGCTGGCGCTCATATCCGCGCTGGCGCTGGCGACGGCGCTGATCCTCGGCGGAGCCGCCCCCTTTGGCCGCGCCCTGATGGCGGTCGGTTTGCCGGGGCTTGCGGTGCCCTTTTTCGACACGCCCGACTGGCAGGGGGCCGCGCACTATCGCGCCGGGCAATTTGACGACGCCGCGGCGCGTTTCGCGCAGGCGCGGGACTATTACAATCTCGGCAATGCCGAAGCCTTCCGGGGGCACCATGCCGCCGCCCTCGAAGCCTTCGATCTGGCCCATGCGCGGGGTCACCCGGATGCGCAGGCGAATTTCGACGTGGTGGCGGCCTATTACGCCGGGCTGGGCATCGACCCTGAGGCGCTGGGGCTGCTGCCGGAGCGCAAGGAGGGGCCGACCGAGGAAAGCTTTGTCGCGCGGGGTGACGCGCGTGCCGCCGGGACCGGGAGTGAGGTGACCAACAACAATACCATGCTGGGGCTAGCCGAATTGCGAAGCCGGGGTCAGTTTAGCGTGCGGCGCATTTTCGATGATAAATTCATGGTGGCGGACGCCAGATGGCTGGAACAGCTTAGCGATGTGCCGGGCGACTACATGGCAGCCCGGATTGCGCAGGAACACAAGCGGCGGGTGAAACTGGGGCTGTCCCCACCCAAGGCGGAGGATCCGCGATGAGGCTGCTGTTATGCATCCTCCTGCTGCTGGGGCCGACGATTTTGCGGGCGCAGACCAAGGCGGTCTTGCCGTCCGATCTGAAGCTCTGGGTCGAGGTGGAGGAGACCGAGCATACCCCGCTGGCCCGGGAAATGGTGCTGATCACCATCAAGGGGATCTACCGGCGTCACATCACCCGCGAACAGTTGGTGCAGCCGGATTTCGACGGGTTCAGCTGGACGCAACTGGGGGATGACACCTGGCGCGAAGAACGGTTGAACGGCGAGAAGGTGAAGACCTTCAGCCGGCGCATGGCGGTCTATCCCGACCGGCCGGGGACGCTGACCATTGGCGCCTTTACCCATAATCTGACCCTGACGGATGAGCGCGACGACTGGTTTGAGCATCCGGTGACTTCCGAGCCCGTCACCCTTGAGGTGGCTCCGGCCCCTGCGGGGTCGACATGGTGGTTCCCGGTGAAGCAGCTGCGCATTTCGGACCAATGGTCCAACGCACCTGATCAGCTGGTGCCGGGCGAGGGGGTCTTGCGGTTGGTGCGGATCGAGGCGCTTGGCGTGACGCCCGAGATGATCCCGCCAATGCCGGAATTGAAATCCCCTTCGGCGATGATCTTTGCCCATCCCGACAAGCGGTTTGTCGAGCTGTCGCCCGGGGGGCCGCAGACCTATGCCTTCTGGCGCTGGACCATCCGGCCCAGCAACGACACCTCGACCATCGTGGAGCCGCTGAGTTTCGACTATTACGATACGGTCAACCGGGTGATGCGGACGGTCACCATCTCTGCGCAGCGCGTGGCCTATGGGTCGGCGGTGCCGGAGGAACAGCCCGCGTCGTTGGCGCTGAGCCGGCCCGATCCCGCGCGCCTGCCGGGGTGGCCGATGGCGGCTTTGGCAGGTCTGGTGGGGCTTTTGGGTGTCGGGTATGCGCTGTCCGGGCGGCGGCTGGCGGGGCTGAAGGCGCTGGAGCGATTTGGGCTCTTTGACCCGCTCGCCAGACAAATGCGGCAGGCAGCGCGCGCAGGCCAGGTGCAGCAATTGCGCCGGGCGGCGGCGGCGATCCTGCGGCGGGACGGGCCGTCTGAGGGGCGCGCCAGGCTGCTCAGACACTTGGACAAATCGATCTTCGATCCGGGGGCCACGCCCGGGTCGCTCGCGACATTCACCCGCGCGTTTTTGCGGCAAATGTGATTCCGCATGCTGACCCCTGCGACGGAGAGAAGATGCAACATAATGCGAAAATGGCCCCTCAAGAGGGGCTCTAAACCCGTGAGTTTGCTGAATATGACCGGATTTGGGGGGATTCACCGGGTAGCAGTTGAAAATGCAAGCTTTGCGAGTACGATCATGCGCGGGAGGATTTTTTAATGGAACACGTACGTGCGCCAATTGATCAGGATTCGGTTTCGAGGATTTTGATCGTCGACGATCACCCGCTGTATAACGACGCCTTGGAATCGGCTCTGGAGCTGGTTTTTGCCGAGTGCGATATTCGCAAGGCCAGCAATCTGAGCGATGCCCTGGCCGAAGCCAAAACCGGGTTCGATCCGGAATTGGTGATGTTCGATCTGAAGCTGCCGGATGTGATCGGGATTTCGGGGTTTGTCAGCCTGCGCCAGCAGTTGCCGGATGCAAAGATCCTGGTCATCTCGTCGCTGGCGTCCTTTGACCTTGTGCAGTCCCTGCTGAAGGAGGGGGCCTGTGGGTTCTTGCCCAAGGATACCTCTGCCCGGGCGCTGCGATCTGTGCTGGCCGAGATCACAAATGGCCGGACCTATGTGCCCAAGGAGTACCAGACACCGGGCAACTGCGAGGCGCAGGCGGTTGAATTCGACCATCCCAAGCTGGCCGATCTGACACCGCAGCAGCAACGCATCATGAAGCTGATCTGTTGCGGGAAACCCAACAAGCAGATCGCCTATGAGCTGTCGCTGGCCGAAGCGACCGTGAAGGCGCATATCACCGCCTTGTTGCGGCGTCTCGGGGTGAGCAATCGCACCCAGGCCGTGGTGATGGTCGAGGGGGCCATGGCCGCGCAACGGGCAGCGGAACCGGAAGCGCGCGCGTTCCTCAAGCATTAGGAGGGCGCGGCATGCTCGATGTGCGCGCGAAACCAACCTGCATCGCGGTGGCGCTCTCCCGTGCCGTCGGCGAAGAGGCCGCGGCCCGCAACGCGGCAACGCAGATCGACCGCGACGAGACCTGTTTCGTGCTGGCCTTTGTGCCCGGCGATCTGGATGGCGCCATCATTGCGGAGACGCTGGAGGAAAACCTCGGTGGTGTGCCGGTCTTTGGCTGCTCCACCGCCGGTCAGATCACCACAGAGGGCTATGAGACCGACGCGCTGCTGCTGCTGGCCTTTCCGAAAACGCATTTTCGCTGCTCGTCGGTGCTGCTGGAGCCGCTGAAACCGCTCTCCACCACCACAATCGCAACCGCGGCGCAACGGCATGAGCAGAAATTCCAGCACACGGCGGGTTGGCATCGGCTGGGCCTGATCTTTACGGATGGTCTGTCGAAACAGGAAGACGTTCTGATCTCCACACTGGAAACGGTGCTGGGGGATCTGCCGGTTTTTGGCGGCTCCGCAGGCGACGGGCTGCGGTTTGAACAGACCTATGTGCTGCACAAGGGCAAGACGCACCACAATGCTGCGCTGCTGCTGCTGCTGGAAACGGATTTGCCCTTCCAGGGCGTGGGGTTTGACCACTTTCTGCCTGCTGACAGCCAGATCATCATCACCGATGCCGACCCCGAAGAGCGTAAGGTTTTTGAGATCAACGGCGCGCCAGCCGCTGCCGAATACGCGCGGCTGGTGGGCTGCGCGGTGGAGGATCTTTCACCGCAGATCTTTGCCGAAAACCCGATGCTGATCGAATATAAGGACAGCCACTACGTGCGGGCCATTTCGGATGCGGACGCAGATGGCGCACTGTCCTTTCTCGCCGCGATCGATGATGGGTTGATCATGACGCTCGGGCAGGGGCAGGAGATCATCGAAACGCTGCAAACCGGGCTGAACATCAAGGACGACAAGGGCCGTAACCCGGATTTCATCCTCGGGTTCGACTGCGTGCTGCGCAAGCTTGAGATCGAACAGAAACAACTGGGCCGCGCGGTCTCGGACGTGCTGGGCGCGGCGCGGGTCTTTGGCTTCAACACCTATGGCGAGCAGCATTGCGGCGTGCACATGAACCAGACGCTTGTCGGGGTGGCCTTCTTTGGACCGGATCAAAGGAAGTTCTTTTGAGCATGATCGACCCGAATGACCCGCCGCAGGTGCAGGTCGAAAAGCAGGCCAAGATCATCAATGCGCTGATCCGCCGGGCCAGCCGTCAAAAGGATGTGGGGCCCTCGGCCTACCGCGCCTTTCAATCGGCCATCGATCTGCAGCAAAAGGTGGCGGCCCAGACACTGGAGCTGGAGAGCGCGCGCTATGAGCGGGAACGGACCCGCAAAACGCTCGCCGAAGCCCTGGCATCTATGGAGGAGGGGCTGGCGCTTTTTTCTGATGGTGCGCTGAACATCTGCAACGACCTTTTCAAAGGCCTGCTGCCGGATATCTCGGAAAAAATCGTGCCGGGCCTGACGCTGGCGGAATGTTTCGACCTGATGGCGGGCAGCGACTATCTGGTATCCACCGATCGCACATTGCCCAATCTACGACGCGCGCTGGAGAGCGGTCAGCACGCGGGATCCGTGGTGTCGCTGGTGGCGGAGGTGGCGCGGGACCGTTGGTATCAGATGAGCGCGCAACAGACCTCGCCGGAAAACACGGTGCTGCTGCTGACCGAGATCACCGCGCTGGTGCGGCACAACCGGCGTGAAAAGGAGCACCTGATCGACCGGCAGGCGGACTACCTGCAGGCGGTGTTCCAGAACATGACCGCGGGGGTTTGCACCTTCTCTGCCGCTGGCGAAGTCATGATGCAAAACGGGCGGTTTCGCGATATCCTCGGTGTGCCACTGACGGTTTTGCAGCCGGGCACACCCTTGCAGGAATTGCTGGATTTCATGCGTACCCGGGCCCTGATCACCGAGGATGCGCCGCTGCGGGTTGATGCCTGGCGCGAGGAACTCAAGAAGAAAGGCTCGCTCACCACCCGGGTGTCCCATGGTGCCGACCGGGTGCTGGATGTGCAGGCCAACGTGCTGCCGGACGGTGGGTTTCTGGTGGAGCTGAAAGACGTCACGCTGGAAACCCGGTCCACGGAAGTGCTGGAAAACCGGGTGATGGAGCGCACCGCGGAGCTGACCCGCGCCAACGCCAGCCTGACCGAGCAATATGAGGAAAAGGCGCGCGTCGAAGAAGAATTGCGGGTGGCCAAGGAACGCGCCGAGGCGGCGGTATCCTCCAAGACCCGCTTTCTGGCGGCAGCGAGCCACGATCTGTTGCAGCCGATCAATGCCGCGAAACTGCTGATTTCCTCGCTGCAGGAGACCACCCGCGAGACGCGCTTCAGCCCGATGGTCGACCGGCTGGAAGGGGCCTTTGCCTCTGCCGAATATCTGTTGCATTCGCTGCTGGATATCTCGCGGCTGGAAAGCGCGGACCCGGACACGGTTTCGGCCACCGATGTCAGCCTTCAAGGGCTGATGGAAGGGGTCAGGGCGGATCAGAGCCTGCTGGCGGCGCAGAAATCCGTGCGGCTCGACGTGGTGCCCTGTACCCTGGTGGTGCATTCCGACCCGGTCTATCTGCTGCGCTCGATCCAGAATCTGGTGGTCAACGCGATCCAATATACCGACCCCGGCGGTCGGGTGCTGCTGGGGTGTCGCCGCAAGGGCGCGAAGGTTGTGCTGGAGGTCTGGGACACCGGTATCGGCATCTCGGCCAGGGATCAGCTGCGGATTTTCGACGAGTTCACGCGGGCAGAGAATGTGCCCATCGGGTCGGGTGTGGGGCTGGGGCTGTCGGTGGTGGACCGCGCCTGCCGCCTGCTGGATCACGCACTGGCGGTGCGCTCAAAGCCCGGCCGTGGATCGGTTTTCAGCATCGAGATGGATGTTGTGGACCCTGAGACGGCGCAGCCGGTACCGCAGGGTCCGGTCGAGGATACTTTCGACGGCACGCTGGAATATATCGTCATGGTGATCGAGAACGATGCCGATGTGCTTTATGGCGCAACGCAATGGCTGGAGCTGCGCGGGGCCAGCGTGTTGCCCGCACGGTCAACCAAGGAGGCGCTGGCGCACATTTCGGATCTGGGCATGCCGCCCGATATCATTCTGGCGGATTATCAGCTGGATGGCACGGATACGGGGGTTCAGGCGACGCAGGATATTCGTGCGGCCACCGGCGCCCAGGTGCCCGCGATCCTGATCACCGCGGACCGCAGCGAGACCGTGCGGCGGCTGGGCCTGCAGAACGATATGTCCGTGCTGACCAAACCGGCGGAGCTGTCACGGCTGCGGCCACTGATCGATTGGAAAATTCGCGGTCATTCAGAGGCGGCGGACACAGACAAAAGTCGGAGGTGACAGCCATGGGCCGTGCCCTCACACTTGGCGTCGGGAGGACGCCATAATGATCAGATTTTCAGCCCTTGGACTGGTGGCAGTATTCTGCGCGGGTGTGGCGATGGCCGCGCCGCTGGCGGGTGACAAGACATATGACATGCTGTTCAAGAACGGCACATTGGATCAGATCGATCGGGGGGCCGAACTGGTCTACCGGCGCGAGGTCAGTAATGCGCTGAAACCGGATACGGCCACGCGGGACACGGGCGATATTGCCTTGAGTTTCCGCGAGGGGGAGGCGGCGCTGGCGCTGCTGGAGTTCCGCCAGGATGGCAAGCACCGCGCTCTGGGCAGTTTCCCGGCTAGTGTCGGCAATCCGATGATCATGTATTTCTACGAAACCGTTGTCCGGGATATGGCCGAGAGTGCGGGCGGCAGCCCATTCTATATCCGCAACCGGGTCAAGGACGCGCTGGTGCAGGCCTCGGACATCGTGCAGGGTGAGGCCGTGGTCGAGGGCAAGACCGTCACCACCCAGACCATCCGCATGTATCCATTTGCCGGTGATCCCAACCATGACAAGATGCAGGGGTTCGGCGATCTGGAGCTGCGCGTGACCATGTCCGAGGAGGTGCCGGGCTGGTACATGAGCCTGGTGGCGGAGGCCTCTGCAGGGCAGGTCTACCGGTCTGAATTGTCCTTTCACCGGCTCGACGGTGCGCCATGAAACGGCTGGCGGTTGCTCTGAGCGTTCTGCTGGCGGTGCCCGGTATCGTGTCGGCGCAATCGGTTGCTGAGCAGTTGAACGACTACCCCACGGCGGCGCGGGCCGACTATGTGTTTGCCTGTATGGTCACCAATGGGCAGACCCGCGAAATGCTCGACCGCTGCGCGTGTTCCATCGATGAGATCGCCTCGATCCTGCCCTATGAGCAGTATCTGGAGGCCGAAACCGTCCTGTCGATGCGACGGGTCGGGGGTGAGCGCATGTCGTTTTTCCAAAGTGCAGCGATGGCCGAGAACCTGGTGGCTGATCTGCGGCGTGCGCAGGCTGAGGCTGAAATCATCTGTTTCTGATTACGTAAAAAAGCGCTGCGGGAGCATTTCCGGCAGCGCTTTTGCATTGGTTCTGATTGTCTTCTATCCGCTGACGGATTTCGGCAGCTCGCTCTCAAAGCTGTTGCCATCCGTATCGGTCGCCTTGACCGTCAGCGACGTTGATCCGTTATCGTTATAGCCAAAGCGGAACACCGGATTTTCCGAGATTGAAATGCCCCCGTCCATGGTAAAGAGCATTTCATCGCCCTGCCAGACCTCAAGGTGGTCGATGAAATGCGCCGGAATGAACAGCTGCGTGATCTGATCGCGCTGCAGCCCGGAGTAATTCGGATGGCGGATCATGATCTGGGCTTCGCGCCGGGGGGTCGAGACCAGGGCACCATCGTCAAAGCTGCGCAGTTTCATCTTGCCCATGCTGGCCAGCGCCACTTCCGGATCCTTGGTGGCCGGGGCCGAGCAGCCGCCCGACGCTTTCACGTAGCGCCCGGTCATGTGGAACCCGTCCGGCGTTTCGGCAATGACACGGACATTGGAGTATTGGTTCACCCGCACGCGCAATTCGAAATCAAGTACCCCCATGGCCGGGGAAAACCCGAAGACGGCGGCAACCGGCGCGGGGTTTTCATCTACCACCACCGTGGCGGCGGTGATGATTTTGGAGGGGTCAGTTTGCTTGAGAACCACGGGAACGGTGGCGGCATCATGGGCGCGGTAGGGCGCCTCAATCGACAGTAGCCCCTCGGCAGAGGCGATCTCGGCCTCGCCGATCACGTCGCCGCGCAGATCGTTCCAGGTCTCGCTTTCGGTCAGCGGATTCTTCACGGAATCTGCGGCCCAGGCGGGCCCCGCAATCAGCGCCGCAAGGGCTGCGGCGTGCACAAGTCTCATAGCCATGCCTGTCTCCTCCTGCACGGAATTTGCGACGTTATGCCACAATTGCAGGCAAAAAGACACATATACCTAAGGCTGATTGGACCTCACGTTTTCGTGTGGAATGGTGCCGCCGAAAGGAGCTGCCATGTTCGAAGCCGTGATTGCCCTCTGCGTGAGCCTGACGGAGGGGCCCTGCCGCGACCAACTTTTGCCCGGATATGAAGCGCAAACGCAGGCCGTTTGCATCGCCGCATTGGCGGCCAAAACCCCCGATCTGGATGTCTTCGGAGAACTGCAACAGCAGGGTGCTGCGCGCTGCGCCCCGGTCGGGGCCGCGCTGTCGGTCACCGAGGTGGCCCCTGGCGTCTTCGTGCATATGGGTGCGATCGAAGAACCGGATGCCACCAATCTGGGCGATATCACAAACCTCGGGTTCGTGATTGGTAAGACAGGTGTTGCCGTCATCGACACCGGTTCGGCGCGCTGGATGGGCGAGGCGCTGTGGCGCGCGATCCGGGCGCAGACGGACAAACCCGTCACCCACGCGATCATCACCCATATGCATCCTGATCACGCCCTGGGTGCAGGGCCCTTCGCCGAAGCCGGGGCTGAAATCGTCGGGCATGCCAATCTGTCGCGCGCGCTGTCAGACCGTCAGGCGAACTATCTGGAAAGCCTGAACCGCCTTATCGGCGTCGGTGCGATGCTGGGCACGAGGACCGTTTCCGTGGACATGGCAATTGAAACCATGGGCGAAATCGATCTGGGGGATCGGGTGCTGCAGCTGCGCGCCTGGCCGATGGCCCATACGGGAACCGACGTGACGGTGATGGATGCGACAACCGGAACCCTCTTTGCCGGGGATCTGATTTTCCACCGGCACACGCCCGCCCTCGATGGCAAGCTGACCGGGTGGCGCGCGGTTCTGGCAGAGCTGGAAGCGTTGGACGTACAAAGGGTGGTGCCCGGGCATGGCGGCCCCGCGCTGGACTGGCCGGAAGGGGCGCAGGACATGTCGCGCTATCTGCAGGTGCTGGAAACGGACACAAGGGCCGCCATCGATGCGGGCCAACGGTTGGGGGAGGCCGTGGAGGTGATTGCCGAAAGCGAAGCGCCACATTGGCAGCTCTTTGACGCCTATAACCCGCGCAATGCCACGGTCGCTTTCACCGAGCTGGAATGGGAATAGCGGCGGCTACCCCTGATCCTGAACCGCCTGCTGCAGCATCTGGGCGATGCTGAACAACCGCCGCTCCAGCAGGGTTGGCGTTTCACAAAGATAGCTGATGTTGCGCTGCCGGTCGGTGTAGATCACCTGATCCCAGTCGAGTTGTTCCTCCAGCAGGTCCACGCGATCAAAATCCGGCTCGGATTTGGCGAGGATGGTGTCCATTTCCGCGCGGGCCAGATCGATCTTGTCCGCCAAGGCGATCTGGCTGAGGGAGAAATCCCCAATGCCCGTGATGATTCGCGTCCGGCGTTTGGAAAGCGTGTCGAAAACACTGGCAAAGACCATCCCAAGCGCTTCGGCATCCCCGTCATATGTTTCGGCAAATGTATCGATGCGGGGTTGCAGGCTGTCCAGCTCAACCCGGCGCAGGGACAGGTAGCCTGCCAGATCGGCGATATCGGCGCGCAGCGCATCACTGGCGGGTTCGGCATCGGGATCAACCGGATTGGGCCACATCAGCCCTAGGGATAGTGTTTCCACCTTGCGTTGCACACAGGGCCATGTGGGGTCCGAGAAGTCAGCTGCCTGTGCTGGCAGCGCCAAACCCGTCAGAGCAGCCAGGATTGCAAGGGTTTTGAGTTTCGTCATGCGGTCTCTCCATGCTGCCCATCAACTATGCGCCAAGCATGTGTCGGCTGTCTACCGGACCCAATACCCACCATTGTCTTAATTGTTCTGAGCCTTGGGCGGGGCTCTACTCCTTTCTAACGAGACCACACCCCAAAAGAGCCAGTGGTCCTAGGAGGAATAATTTATGATGAGAACGCGAGCTGCGGTTGCGGTTGCTGCGGGGGAGCCTTTGCAGGTGATGGAGGTGAACCTTGAAGGG
>NZ_CANMXR010000021.1:0-34673 GCF_947501835.1 uncultured Roseobacter sp.
AAACAGGCCCACACACGACTGCATCTGACAGACGATCAAATCAGCTCAAAAATGTCTTGCTATGCAGGAGACATCCACACAGGACGTTCAGTTATCCTGTAATGGATGTTGTATCCATTGGAAGGCAGCAGAGGTCTTTAGTGAGCGATTAAGGCGGGAATATACTGTGCGAGAAATAGTTGCCGGATGCATCGTGAAAAATGAGGTGCTTTGGAAATACTTCAGACCAGAGAGATACATCTCGACTCTGAGCGACAGCTACATCTATTTTGAGTCTGCTACGGTACGCGCGGCTCAAGGCAGCGTCGTTAGTTGCCCCCGGCGATAAACCTTGCGATGAACGGTCAAGGTCTACGTTTGGAACGCCTTTCTCGTCAAAACCAAACAATTCATCGGGTTGTCGGATTTTTCACGTTCATAATGTCTTGGAGCTCATCATAAGCCCAAGCAATACTCTTCTTGTCACGCTCGCCTTTGGCAATTGTGTAGGCGAATTTGTAGAAACTGTCCGGAAAGTCTTAGTCCTCAAGGGCGTGGCGAATCCACGCGGCGTTAACAATTTGATTGGTGTGATGGGTCAGGTTTAAAGGCTTTACCGGATCATCTTACTCCAGGCTTGGGTTGTACGCGGCGCATACTCGTTGCCCCCAAGTTGTGGTCTCGCCGCAGCTCTCCTATCGCCAGCGGCATCCTTGACTTCGATTGGTTCCGCCGGGAACTTAGTTGTGCGCAGCATTGGCACGGTCTTGAGGGTTTGAGGTCCTCTCGATCGGCGTGTCGAAAGACAAAACATCTGATTGCAGCAGACCGGCTTCACGCATTCTCTGATAATCGTGCGTTAGTGCTTCAAGTGCTTCGCCTGACGGTATGAGGTAGAGTGCACCGGACACAGCGGCTTGGCAGTTAATGACATTTCCGTCCTGATCGGTCTCCCGAAAGAAATGCTGCTTGTGATTGGCAAAGTCTTCCGCAAGTCGGCAATCAACGATCGCTTCGCTCGCAATGGCTATGCAATCCAGGCAATCGAGATCGTACCAGTGGCGCGCACAGCGGCCTCCTCCGCAAAACGTACCTTTTAAGCAATAGGCGTGAATAGCCGTGGCCTTTTCCCAGAATGTACACTCGGGCAAGCCGCTTGTCTCCACCGTAGGTGAAGCCGCAGAAAGGCGGACGACACCTCGGTGACGGCGGCAACCTCCAGCACATACAGGTTCTCGGGACGGCCGCGCCGCACCTCCGTCCAGGCGATGTCGATCTGAGCCCCGAGATGGCGGTACACAGTCTCGCGCAGGACCGTCAGGTCAACGGGGCGAGACGCCGTCAACAACAGATGCAGGCTAAGGGCCAAGGTTTCCTGCCACAACTAGTCCAGAATACGGCCGTTCGGGTCCCGCAACAGCCCGGTGTTTTCCGCCATATCCATCCCCCTCATTCTGAGGTCTGGCAGTTGGCTAACACCCTGCCGCTCTAAATGTGTGCGGCATGCGCGGTGGCCAAGACAAATCCGACAAAAAGAGTTGCCTTTTGGCAGCCGGACATGATTTATGGCGGCAGTCAGCATTTTGCCAGCAAAAAACCCCTCTCTTGCGGACCCCCGATGCTGGCACTTCCTTCGTCCCGAATCTCCACCGCGCTGCTGGGCCTCTATCTGGCGCAGGCCGTGCCACTCTATCTGGTGGCGGCCGCCCTGCCTCCCATCCTGCGCGCCCTGGGCGTTGGGCTCGACACCATAGGCAGTCTCGGCGTGCTGCTGGCCCCCTGGGTGCTCAAGGCGCTCTGGGCCCCTTGGATCGACCAGCTCGGCCGCACACGTCTGGGACGCAAGGGGGTGATCACGATCTGCCTCGCGATCACGCTGGTTTGCATCGGCGCGCTGTCCGCGCTGCACCCGGTCGAGGATGCGGCATCGTTCTTTCCGATCCTGATGATCATGTCGGTCTCCTCCGCGACACAGGACATCGCGTCAGACGGCTGGGCCATCGAACACCTGCCACCCGAAGAACAGCCCAGCGGCAGCGCCCTGCAGGGCGGCGCCGTGGCTTTCGGCGTGCTGATTGGCGGGTCGGGCACGTTGATCCTGCACGACCTGATCGGCTGGTCCGCAACACTTTGGACCGTGGCCGCGATCACCCTGATCTGCATTACGCCCTTCCTCGCAACCCCCGAAACACATGCCCGCTGCCGCCTGCCCGCGGATGACGGCGCACCGGGCCTGCGTCGTTTTCTGTCAGCGCAGGGCGCCTGGGCCATGCTGGGGTTTGCTCTGATCTTCCGCCTGCCGGAAGGGTTGGTCAAAGCGCTGGAACAACCCTTTTTGGTCGATCAGGGCTTTACGCTGTCGCAGATCGGTGCCATCTCCGGCGGCTCAGCGGCCGCCGTGGGCCTCGGCGGCGCTTTCATGGGCGCGCTGATGATCCGCTGGTGGGGGCTGACCGGGTTCCTGATCTTCCTCATCTGCGGGCGCACCTTGGCCTTTGCCGCGTTCTACAGCGCGGCCACCCACGGCATGGCTCCGTCCGTCCTCATCGCCCTGTCCGTCTGTGACACTTTCCTGCGCTATATCGAGATCACCGGCCTCTTCACCGCCTTCATGCGGTTTTCCTCGCTGAAACAGGCCGGAACCGACTTCACCCTGCTCACCAGCGCCACACTCTTCATGTATATGGCCGGCAGCATGATTGCGGGCCACATGGCCAACGCCATGGGCTACGGCCCCGTCTTTCTCATCGCAACGGCGCTGTCGGGCCTGACCGGCTGGATCGCCCTGCTGCTCCTGCCGGTGCAGGTTCGACGCACGCCCGTTCCCACTCTCACGAGGACCCCAACATGATGTCGACCCGAAGGCTTCTCGGCCTCACACCCGGCCTGCTGCTCTGTGCGACCCCCTCGCACGCCCAAGACACCGAAACCCCGCTCGATCTGGGCGAGATCGTGATCGAAGCGCTGCGCACCGGCGCCACCGAAAGCGCCATTCCCGGAACCGTGCAAGTGGTGGAGGCGGAAGACATCCAGGCCCAGGCGCGCGCGGGCAAGACTCTCTCAACGATCCTCTCCGACCTCGTACCGGGGCTCGCGCCTGCAAACGGCACCATCGGCGGTGCAAGCCAGACCCTGCGCGGGCGCACGACACAGATCCTCATCGACGGCGTGGCGCGCACCTCCGAACTGCGCGGGTTCGACCGCGAGCTGGCGCTGATCCCGACCGCCTCGATCGAACGGATCGAAGTCGTCAAAGGCTCTACCGCGCGGTTCGGTAATGGCGCCACGGGCGGGATCATCAACATCGTGACGAAAAAGGCGGGCGAAGAGGACGGCCGCACCACCCTCGACACGAAGCTGTCGTTTCAGACCCGCAACGACAGCAGTCTCGGCTATGGCACCACCTTCACCCATGATCGGCGCATTGGCGATCTGGGTCTGCGGCTGGAACTCTCGGCCGAGCACAGCGGGCTGTCCTTTGATGGATCAGGCCAGCGTATTCCCTCCGACCCGCTGGTCGGCCAGGGCGACGATCAGGACGCGGACCGCTACAGCCTTGGCCTCGCCGCCGACTGGGCAACCGGCGTGCACGAGTTCGATTTCCGGCTCGATGCCTACCGGTTTGAGCAGGACATCGACGTCTTCGCCAACTATGACACCACTCCCGTCAGCGTCAGCGACAGGGCCTATACCGGCCAGCCGGTGACCGATGAGGGCCTCAGCGCGAAATTCACCTACACGAACAGCGCCTTTGCCCTGGGCGAACTCGAGGTGTCCGCATTTGCCACGGATGTCAGCCGCCGCTCCGCCTTCTCCGAGCCCAGTGTGGTCAACAATCTCTTCTATTCGGACGGCCCCGGCAGCACGGCGCAGGACCCCGATGCCCAGTCCGAACTCTTCACCAGCACCCAGGGCCTCAACGTCACCGTGCGCAGCCCGGCGGACTGGGCCGGGCGCAACGCCACGCTGACCTGGGGCATCGACATCGGTCACGACGACGTGGAGCAGGAGCTTTTGAACGGCACTGACATCATCGCGCCCATGTCGCAGGAAAACCTCGCCGCCTTCGCGCAGCTCGGCATGTCGCTCGGCGACCGCTGGGAAATCAGCGGCGGCCTGCGGGCTGAGCGGTTCTGGCTCTCGGTGTCGGATTTCACGCGGCCTGATGCGGTGTTCCTGGCCGGCGGGACGCGTCTTGCCTTCCCCGCGCTTGAGGTGATTGGGGGCGATTTCTCCTATGATGCGGTCGTCGGCAATCTGGGCGCCGTGTTCGAAGCCTCGCCCACCGTGGATATCTACGGCGGCTTCAGTCAGGGTTTTTCGATCCCGGATGTGGGCGCGTTCACGCGCCGCGCCCTCGCCTCCAACCCCCTCCTGCCAGGCCAAACGGTCTCTTATGCCCATATCGGGCCTGACGCACAGATCGTGGACACCTGGGAAATCGGGACCCGCTACCGCGGCGATGCCTTCAGCTTCGACCTCTCCGCCTATTATTCCACCTCGAACGAAGGTACCGTCTTCGACAGTTCCACCAACCAGATCAGCCAGCAGAAGGAGCGGATATGGGGGGCCGAGTTCGTGGCGGACTACCGGCTCAGGGACGATTGGGACATCGGCACGAACCTCGCCTATGTGGAAGGAGAATTCGATGACGACGGCGACGGGCGCGTCGACAGCTGGCTGCCCAATAGCCGCATCCCTTCCACCTTCACCGCGGGGCTCTTCACAGACAGACGCTTTGCCAACGGCCTGATCCTCTCGGGCGAGATCATCTATGCGGGCGGACGCGACAAATCCGGCCATCCGGAGCTTGACGATATCACTACTGTCAACGTCAGCGGCTCCTACCCGGTGGGCGCAGGCCGTCTGACGGTTGGGGTCACCAACCTCTTTGACAGCACCCAGCTTAACCCGACGGCAAGCAGCGTACGCGAAGACCCGGATGTTCTGGTCCGGGACGAAGGGCGGCGCATCGCCATCAGCTACGCCGTCACCTTTTGACCCCCTGTCCGTCCCGACCCAGCTCTGCCGGTTCAGGACGAGCGACGCGCTTCAAAGCCTCACGCGCTGATCCGCATCTCGCGCCCTGAGGCTGACCGGGTCCAGTCAACCAGCCCACCCTGCGGGCCGTGGAGCGCGGGAAACAACCGTTGACCCGTGACGTCTTCGAGGATCGTCGCGCTGCGCCAAGCCGTCAGGCTCAGTTGCGGATCGCCAATGCCGTAAGATCGCCGCCCGTGGTTCAACCCGTAGATCGCGGCATCATCGGGCCCGTCCCAGACCACACGGTAGGCCGCACCCAACTGCAATGCCCCACCCTTCTCCGTCTCAAGGCGGTCCCGAAGCGGTTCAAGACAGTCGGGCAGCACGGTCCGGAACCCAGTTGCAAGGATCACCACATCCGCGTGGATGACATCCAGCGCCCCAATCGCGTCCTGCAGGATCAGCTGGACCGCGCCCCCTGTCCCCCGAAGCTCTTTCACCGTCTGTCCCGGACGCAATGCAATGCCGTTGTGACAATCGAGATATCGCCGTTGATAGATCAAGCGATACAGCGCATCCGCTGTCGACGGCGTCAGCCCGTCGCTGCTCAGTTTCTGATCTTCGACCAGGCGGCTTTGCACCTCGGCAGGCAACCGCTGGTGTGCCTTTCCATACGCAGGCGTATATATCTGATCGATGAGCCCGCCCTCCTGCAACGCCGAGAAGGCGCTGCGGCGGCTGATCCAGCTGAGCGCTGCCGGGCCAACCACCTTGCCTAGCAGGTCCAGCATGATCTCAGCACCGGTCTGCCCGCCACCAATCACCGCCACACGGCGCCCGGCTATCTGTGGCATCCGTTCCAGATACTCCACCCCGTGAAAACAGGCAGGGCCAAGGGGTGCGCCCTCGGGCACATGCGGCACCGGACCCGTGCCCACGGCAATCGCCCGCGCGGTTACAGTCTCCCCGCGATCGGTCCGCAACCGGAACGCCTGCCCGTCGTAATCCACGTCGCGGATGGCGGTCGCGAAGCGGCAAGATGGCAGGCTGCCCGCCACCCAAGCCAGATACTCGGTGAACTCGCGGCGCGACACCGTATCGAACCGCGCCGCCATGAAGTCGTAGAACCGGCCGTGTTCCACCAGGAAATTCAGGAAACCCCAACGGTTTGTGGGCTGCACCGGCGTCACCAGGTCCTTGAGATAGGAGGTCTGCATGGTGCTGTCGTCGAACGCGAGACCGGGGTGCCAGGAAAAGGCCCGCTTGCGCTCGAAGAACCTCGTTGTCAGATCAGGCAGGCCGTCGGCCAGCGCGGCGAGGCTCAGATTGAAGGGGCCGATGCCGATACCGGCAAGGTCGATACTGTCGCGGTCGTGTGTCATGTCAGGTCCTTTCGATGGCAGAAGGGAAAAGCGCCAGAACAACACCGCACAGGCCGGCCATGGCGAAGGGCGCCGCCGGGGACAGCGCCAGAAGCGCGGCTCCCACGGCGACCCCGAGGGCCAATGACACAATCTGTACGGTCCCGTTCCAGCCAGCGACCTGAAGCTGGGCAAAGTCCTTGCGGGTCAGGATATCGGACAGGGAGAGCGTGAAAAGCGAGGCAGTACTGGCCCCGATCACGAAACTCAAAAGCAGGAAAGCGGCAGGATGCGCGGCCTGGGTCATGCCCCCGGCAGCCAGCAAAAGCCCGAGCGCGACAAGGCGCGCATGGGTTGGCTTGGCGCGCGGCACCAGCAGCCGCAGCGCAAGGAAAAGCCCCGCATGTGCAGCCGCGAGGCAAAGCCCCGCCATCCCGGCAGCCGCTGTGGCAGAGAGATCGAACCGCGCCATGACCAGCGGGGCCAGACCGATCTGCGCTGCACCCACTGCCATCTGGCTGAAGATCACCACACGAAACGCCCCGAGACCCGGCGGGCGGAGTATGGAACGCAGCGGCGGCGCGCTCGCCTTGCGCGCCCGGACAAGACTGACCAGCGCGCCGATCACCCCCGGCAGCAAAGGCGCCAATGGCGAAAGAACCAGCAGCGGTCCTACCGACAGCGCCGCGGCGATCCGCCCCAGGCTTCCAGTCGACTGCACGGCAGCCAATGTCTTTCTGCCGTTGCCGGTCTGAAAGCTCGCCTGCTGAGCCAGCATCATGAGGCTGGCAAAGGACAGCCCCTGCACGCTCCGGATCAGCACCAGAGCGGCCAGAATGAGGCCCGCGGGCTGCATCTCAGGGCGCACCCCCAGCAGCGCCAGCAGCGCCAGATTGCCCAGCATGAGGCCCCACAGCGCGCCCGCCATCACGCGCGAACCACCCAGCAGCCCCACAAAGGGCGGCCCCAGCCCGGCCAGCAGCAAACCCGCCGCGACCGACAGCCCGACCTGGCTTTCCGACAGCCCCAAAAGCTGCGTGAACACGGGCACCATGCTGACCAGCGCGGTCTGCTGAAACGCATAACCGGCAAGAACAGGCCCAAAGAGAAACGTCGGTGACATATTGCGTTGCGAATCCTGACTAAAATACTCAGTAATTGGACAAACCCTGGAAGTAAACGCTCTATCCGGCGATCAGCGAAAGGACGCACATCCGTGAAAACCACAAGATTACAATCGGATACCTCCGCTCTCGATGCGTTTCTAAACAGCGCGCTGCGCGAAGGCATGCTACGCGATCCTCTCCTCGCGAAGGACTATCTGAGCTTTGCGGATCGGACTGGGAGCCGGGTCCGCGTGGGCCTGCGCGCAGCCTCGTCGCTGCGTCACCTCAGCGACGGGCGCATCGACCGCGACACCGGTAGCACCCGCACCGCCGAGAGTGTCGATACTCTGCTCTCGACCCTCTCGGCCGAGGGCGGCGAGCAGTTTCAAGCGCGAGTCCTCGACAGTCTCGAGGCGATCCGCGCAGCCCCTCTGCCCCGCCCGGACCCCGCAAATTGGTCCTTCATCGAGGCGGAGCAGGCCCTGAAGGCCGGGCATCCCTTCCATCCCAACCCGCGCAGCCGGGACGAGATGACCACAGCCGAGGCCCGACTCTATGCCCCCGAGCAGGAAGGTCGCTTTCCCCTTCACTGGATGGCCGCAGACCCGGAGACCTGCATCGCCAGCACCGGGGCCGAACCCTTCCTGCGCAAGCTGGCGCAAAGCGACGGGATCACCGCGCCACAGGGCACCCTGCCCCTGCCTTGGCATCCCTGGCAGGCGCAACGGCTGCTGGCCCTGCCCGACGTGCTGCGCCTGCTGAGCACAGGCCAGTTGCACGACCTCGGGCACGGCAGCGGCGACTGGGCTGCCACCTCTTCCATGCGCTGCCTGCACGGCTGGCACGCACCGTTCATGGTCAAGACGTCACTGAGCCTGCGACTGACCAATTCCACGCGTCACCTCTCCCTGCGCGAGGTGCGCCGGGGACTACATATCTCGGACCTGCTCGGCTCGGAGCTGGGCCAGCGCATCGCCAGGGATTTTCCCACCCTGCACATCCTGGGCGAGCCGGCTTTTGCCGCCCTGCGCGGCCCCTCCGGCGAGACCATGGAAGAAACCATGACAGTGTTGCGCAGCAATCCGTTCCGCGATCCCGCAGCGCCCGGCCCGCATGTGCTGGCCGCCCTCTGTGAGGCCCCGCCCGAAGGGCTCTCCCCTCTTGGCTCGCTTGTGGCGACGCTCGGGGCCAATGCTGCGCGTCCCTGGTTCCGCCGCTTCCTTGATGTGGCGATCTGGCCGTTGCTGGAGTTGCGGGCGCGCTACGGTCTGCTCTTCGGGGCGCATCAGCAGAACCTGATGCTGCAGCTCGCAAGCAACTGGCCCGCCGCCGCCTGGGTCCGCGACTGTCAGGGCACCGGCCATCTGGCCGAGTTTAACGACCTGCTGACCCGCGCCTCACCGGGCATCGGCGAGGGGTCGGAAAACGTGGTGGACACCGAGCTCGGCGACGGGCTGGTGATCTATTACCTGGTGGTCAACAGCGTGCTGAACACGCTTGCAACGCTGGTGCTCGATGGGCTCGCCCGCGAGGACGAGTTGCTCGATGATTGGCGGGCGTTTCTGATCACGTCGCGCGACACGACCCCCGGCGATGCCACGCTCTATGAGCGGTTGCTGACCCGCCCGACCCTCACCTGCAAAGGCAATTTCGCCACCAGCCGCAGCGGCGTGAACGAGGCCGACGGCGACGCACGCGGCCAGCTTGCCAGTTTCTTCGACCTGCCAAATCCACTCCGGGAGACCCTGACCGCATGACCCTTCAACACAGCACAACCGACATGGACACCCCCCCACGCGATGCAACGGGGTTCGCCCGCTGGGTCGAGGCACGGTTTGCCGCAGCCCCAGACCTTGCAGCACTTGATCTGCCCCGCGACACCGCCCTGCCCACTGACCTGCCCGGCTATGTGACCCGGGCCGAGGATCACCTGCGCATCCACCGCTCCGGCTTTCTTCAAGATCCGGCACTCTGGCTGCACCACCGGCCACGTCAGCGCACAACCGCAGGCCTCACGGACGGCCCGGACGGGCGGGCACATCCGCTGCGGCCCACCAATCCCGAAGGTTTGGTCTATGAACGGGCCTTCGCAGATGCGGGCGTGACCGTGTCATTCTGGACGGTCGATCTCGACCGCGATCTCGATATGTTCCACCGGTGGCAAAACGACCCGCGCGTTGCCTATTTCTGGGAGGAAGACAAATCAAAGGACGCGCTGCGCGACTTTCTTCAGGACCGGCTGTCCGACCCACACAACCTCTCTGTCATCGGCGCCTATGATGGCAACCCGGTTGGGTACTTCGAGATCTATTGGGCCCGCGAGGACCGCCTGGGCGCCTATTACGACGCCGGGCCGTGGGATCGCGGGTGGCATGGGCTGATCGGTGAAAAATCGGCCCTTGGCCGCCGCCGGACCTCGGCTTGGATCCGGGCGCTGACCCACTACATCTTCCTCGATTGCCCGATGACCGACCTTGTCGTGGGCGAGCCGCGCGTCGACAACGCCAAGCTGCTGCGCTATGCCGACCAGCTGGCCTATCGCAAGATCAAGGAGTTTGACTTCCCGCACAAGCGCTCCGCCCTGATGCATTGCGCACGGGATGACTTCTTCAGCCGGGTCGCCCTGTGACTGCTCTGTTCGAGCGCGCGCAACGCGAACTCCTGGCCAAGATGCTCAGCGAACTGAGCTGGGAGGAGCTCCTGCACCCCACGGGTGACGAGGTCTGCCAGCTTGATCTGGCCTCCGGCCATCGCTACAGCTTTCGCGCCACGCGGCGGATCTGGGGCAATCTGGACATCGACCCGCAAAGCCTCCGCGTGGATGACGATGCACCACCATGCCCGCTCCAATTCACCATGCATGCAAAGAGCGAGCTTGGGATGAGCCCCGCGACCCATGCCACCTTCCTGCGCGAGCTGTCGAACACCCTGCGGCAAGACGTCGAACTACTGCGCCTTTACGGTGAGGCTACGGCGGAGGAGATGATCCGCTGGCCCGCAGCGCGACTGCACGCCGCGCTGAACGGGCACCCGAAGGCCGTCGCCAACAAGGGGCGTCTGGGCTGGGATGTTGCCGCACTTGAGGCCTATGCCCCAGAATATGGCCAGCCAATCCAGCTGTCCTGGCTCGCGGTTGAGAGGCAGCATGTGCAAAGTGGCGGCTCAGGTGATCTAGACGAGCGCGCCGTGCTAAGGCGCGCCCTTGGGACCGACACCCTCCGCGCGCTGACGGAAAGGGCCCACCAGATGGGCGCCGGACCGGATTACGCCCTGATCCCCGTGCATCCCTGGCAATTGCAGGCCCATCTGGCGCAGAGCTTTGTCGCCGAGCGGGTGCAGGGGCAGGTGATCGACCTTGGCCCCAGCGGACCTGCATTCCTGCCCACACCTAGCCTGCGCACGCTGACGCCGGCAAACGGCGGCCCCCTTGACGTGAAACTGTCGCTGGGCATCCTCAACACCTCCGCTTGGCGTGGCATGCCTGGCAAGTACATCACCCATGGCGGGGCGATTTCGGACTGGCTGGATCAGCTGGTCCGCAACGACCGGGTTCTGGCTGATCGTGTCATCGTTCTACGCGAGGTCTCCGGCCACTGGGTGCGCCACCCGCTGATCAGCCAATGCCCCGAGGCACCCTATCGCCATCACGAGCTTCTGGGGGCGCTTTGGCGGGACAACGCCGATCATCTTGCTGGCACCCACAGGCGGGCAATCATGGCCAGCGCCCTGTTCCACGTCGGTGCCTGCGGCACACCGCTTGCTGTGGCACATGCCCGCGCTGCGGGCGTGCCGCTCGTCAGATGGCTGAAACGGCTGTTCACCGTGACAGTTGCACCCCTCTGGCATGCTCTGTGCCGCTACGGCGTCGGGTTCATCGCGCACGGTCAGAACATCACAGTGATTCTCGAAGACGACATACCGGTGGCTATGGCTCTGAAGGATTTTCAGGGAGATCTCGACCTCGTCGATGTGGATTTCCCCGAAATGGCGGCTCTTGATGCGGATATCCGTGCCCTTCTGCCACGCAAGCCGCCCGCCTACATCGTGCATGACATCCAAACCGCCCATTTCGTGACCGTTCTGCGCTTTCTCTCCGCCGCTCTGGCCAGGTCCGGCGCGCTGGAGGAACGCGTCTTCTATGATTGTCTTTACGAGGTTCTTCAGGCCTATAAATCCGAGCATCCCGACCTCGCGGCTCGTCACGCGCTGTTCGACCTCTTTGGTGCAGCGATGCCGAAAGTCTGCATCAACCGCGTCCGCTTTGTCATCGGCTACGAAGACAGCGCGGAGCGCCCTCTGCCGGCGCGCGGTACGGATATGGTCAACCCTCTGGCGCTCAAATCTGCCGAATGGACGAATATCAGGCAAGTCGGATGATCGGATCAAACCCGCGGTTCACAGCTGTGAAAAGAGGTCAGTGTTGAACCCTGCGTCATTGACTGTGATGGCGGTGGCATAAGGGTCTTTGCTGATATCGGTGATTTCTTCACAGCCCTGGCTGAAGGCTATAGGGTGACCGATCAAGGGGACGCGGTCGAAGTTAGGATTCGCGAAAGGCCTGTCTAAGTCGCGGATTCGATGGATCGCCGCAACATACCGGGCAATCGTCTCTGCCGGGGTTGCGTATTGCAAGTTTTTCTTGGCCGCTCGTTGAGCGGTCTTGCGACAGCACTGAGTTTTGCTTGGCTGTACGCCCCGCCCCGATAAAGGTCGAGCGCGCGTCGGGCGTTGTTCTCGTTCTTGGAACGGCTCATCCGGTAGAATTTACATTGCCAGATTTTTGGAATTCGGCGATCCATATCGCTGACCCAGGCACTGCCTGCATTGCGTCGCCATCACGATCCGAGGGGTAGGCGGCGCCCCGTCTGGGCTGTACGATCACCTAGCGGGATTGTAGTGGAGTTCCTTCGAGTGACCCCGAACAGATATATCTCACTTCTTATTCTGTCGGCTGTGTTGATCACAGGTGGTACTCTGGTTGCAACGGACAGCCCGCTGACCGGGAGAGTCCTGACGCGGGTTGAGGCGACCCGCTTGGCAGACCGGACGGACGAACCCGGCCTTGCGATCCATGCCATCGAGGGGCGCGGCGATCACACCCGGGTCAGCTTCATCCGTGCCGATGATCCGGTACCGCTGGCTCCCCTTCTCATCAAAAGGTGCGATGCATCGCGGTGCCTGCGCGAACTGGTTACATCTCTCTGGGCGCGGGATGTGCAGCGCGAGGTCGCCGATCATATCCTCAAGAGATTCGACGGCTGTGGGCTGGCCCCGATTGCCGTTCCGGAGATCGCCCTGCGATGGGGAACGAACCCGCCAACGCGGGAACGGCCTGTCGGTGAAAGTCTGGATCTCGACGCGACGCTGCTGCTTGATTCAGCGCAGATCGAGGGCGATATCGCGGGATTTGAGACACTCGCCAGGACGTGCATGAAGAAACTGACGCAGGCGCCAACGGACAATCCCGGCTGGGCGTTGATCACCGATGACGTAACGATTTTGCTCCGCGCCCAGCCATTGGCAGCGGGTCACGTACCGCCGCAGGAAAGGCCCGTGCTGCATCCCGGGCCTTACGCGGGGCAGCGGCACGATGGGTCCCCGGTGAGAAAGTATGGTCCGACCATCGAGTATCGGTTGTCCATTGAGAACGGTCGGATGACGGCCAGACCAACGTCGATCTCCGTGCCCCCTGAGATGAGGGAAAACCACATCCGTGTGGCTCTGAAGCAACCGCTCCTGGCCTGGCTGGCGAAGACCAAACCGGATCTAGGTGCCGACGGCTTCACGTTCAGGGCCGGCGACGCGCAAGCTGTTGACGGGTCCGCGGATCTTGGCCGTATCTTCGTTGAGGTCACCGATACGCAGACATCGGAACCTGCGGTCGTCTCAGCACTGGTTGATCTCAAGGCACCGCGGGCGGAGGGGTTTGAACTGGTTTCCGAGTTCGGATTCGAGCCGGTCATCGACGTCCCATCCCTGCATTTCGATCTTGAAGAGCTGCCCGATGAGTAGATGAAGTCGCGCTGCAGCTATCCAAGGTGGGATGTCAAATAGGTCTCGATCATCGCACCGGCGGAAAGGAACCGTTCCGTGACCTCTCCCGAGACGCGGTCTCGGCCGACGGCATTCTCTCCGAGCAAATCCACGGTCAGGAGGTCCATGCCTGTTTCACCAAGGATGACGTAATCTTTGTGATCCCCTCCCTCACGCCATGCCAGATTGGCTGCAACCAGGCCCTGCCAGAAACCCGCCGGACCGGGTGCGTCGGGTGACTTGTTTGCTCCATAGAGGATCAAACCGTTGAAGTCCGTGCCGTTTGAAAGAGACAGGTAAGTCAGAAAGTCATCAGGCAGCCGCGCCGACAATCGGGTCTCAGCCTCCAACCGCAGTGCTTCGATTTGATCAGGCGCTGCAGCACCCTGAAGAGGTTCGTAAGCCTTGTCCTGCTCAGCCCCAACTCTTGCCAAAAGATCTTTCATCGCGAGTCCTTCAATCCGATCTCACAGCCCATAGCTCAGTCGCAATTGGCCGCCTTGTCAGTACAGATCTACAGACAGACGCCGCCGTAAAGAGCGTCGATCGAACTCACTGTGCCATCGTCGTCCATTTCCCAAAATATGCGCCAGATGGTACGGCAGGGAAAACCGTTCTTCCAGAATGATGCAACGTTATTGTCGCTATCGATTGCAAAGCCCTGCGCTTCTAGCTCGGTGATGATGTGGGTAGCCGCGATCGGTGTCGGAAACAACGCGCGAACCCGGGCCCGAAGCTCTTCAGTCGCCGCATGATCTCGCGAAGGCAGCCCGCGGCCAATCTCCGGCACGCGCTTGAAAGGCTCGAAAACGACGACAGCGAGTGCCAGCACCAACGCGGCGACAAGAAACATAGTGAACCCTATCGACGGTTGGCCTGCCTTTCGCAGCATGTGTGCAAACTGCCACGGGTAGTCAGCTAAATTGAATGGTGAATGTGGCACCATCCTGTGTTGAGACGGCAGTGATCCGGCCACCGTTTGCATCCAAAATGTTCTTCGTAATCGCGAGGCCCATCCCGGTCCCTCCGTTATCGCGGCGGGTGGTAAAGAAGGGATCGAACAGATGCGCGAGATCCGCGGCAGGAATGCATTGACCATCGTTTGAGACGGTTAGCGTCTGATCGACTTCCAGACTTGGTCTGAGGGAAACACTCTTGGCCTCATGCTCAACCGCATTGCGGAGGAGTTGTTGGAGTACAATCAGTAAACCGTCTTTCGAGATGGGAAAAACCTTGGATGTATTCGTCAGCTCAATCGCCAAATTAGGGAAAGCCTCTGTGAGCGGTTCTTCCAAATCAGCCAATCGGCATGTCCCAACATAGCGGGTTTCACGGGCGCGCGCCGCCGTGCGCAAGGCTTCGAGTTGCTTTTGGATGTTTTGTGCGGCGTGATCAATCTGAGCGACGAGGTGGTGGCTCTGCTGGTCATCTACCGGGCCATCTCCCAGCAATTCAGTCGCTGCGACGATCACCGAAACAGGGGTCTTGAGCTCATGGGTTACGTGATCCGTGTAGGACCGGATGGAGGCCTCTCGGTCTCTTAACGCCTCTGCCATTGCAATGACACCTTTGGCGGTGCGTTGGATTTCTTGGGTGCCGTAGTGTTTGAGGTCCGTCGTGGTGTCGCCTTTCAGATGAGCGGAGGCATAGGCCTCCAACCCTCTAATGGGGCGCAAGAGGAGGCGCACCAGAAGCCATCCCAAGACCGCCGTCAACGCCGTGATACACAGACCAAGAAACATCGCGGCATTGCGAAATCCGATTTCTGGACCGATGTAGCGCAGGAGAATCAAACCAACGAACGAAAGACCCAGTGTACCAAAAAGCGCCCCACCGAGCACGAAGTTGAGTGTTGGACGCCAACGTCGGATCATGTCGTAGTTACCAATCTGACGCCTTGGCCATGAACGGTTTCAATAGGGCTGTCGTGCCCGTGGCTTGCAAGCTTTTTGCGCAGATTACGCAGGTGGCTGTCGAGCGTTCTGTCGGAGACGAGGCTATTCGGCCCCCAGATTGCTTGGATCAGTGAAACCCGGGGCACCAGAACTCTTGACGAGAGCATCAGCAGCTCGAGAATCTTGTATTCAGTCGCAGTAAGTGCGACGGGCTGACCATGAACACTGCACCGTTTCTCCGCGATGCCAAGCGTGATCGATCCGACAATTAGACGTTGTGCTAGTTGGGTATTGTTATCAGACCGCTTCAGAATGGCTTTCACCCGCGCCACCAATTCACGCGGGCTGAAGGGCTTTGTCACATAGTCGTCCGCCCCCATCTCAAAGCCCAGCACCTTGTCGATTTCGTCCTCGCGCGCGGTTAAAAAGAGGATCGGTACGTCGGATCGTGTGCGGATCTCCCGACAAGCAGCAAACCCATTAAGATGCGGCAGGCCGATGTCGAGAACGATCAGGTCTGGGGCCTCGCGGAACACATGGGTCACGGCATCCCGCCCGTTGGCTGTGGTCTGCACCACATATCCTTCCCGCTCTAGCGCAACGGTCAGAACGTTGCGCAGACCTGGGTCATCATCAACGATGAGGATTTTCACAGTTTGGGCCATCATATTGGCGCAACCTTACGGGAGCGCCCGCCACGTCCGAAAGCCCCATTTCTGCCAAGTCTCTATTTGTGGGATCTTGAAGCGACAATAGTTGTCGCCATAGCCGGTTTCACCAACGGTGACGTGGCGATAAATCCCGCTCGTTGCATTTAGGCGGCAGAGATAACCGTAGTCAGGATCGGCCAGGGTAACGTTGTGATCAACGATCACCTTTGCGAAATTCACAAAACAAGCACCATAAAGCACTATACCTGCCAGACCCGCGCACCGCAGCAAGAGCCACGCATTCGATTGGCTTCGATGCACCTGCCAAGCCGTCAGTGCCAATCCAGCGGCGACGAGGCAGATCCATATCTGCGCGTAGATGCGCATGTAAGTCAGTCCGTAGACATTAATGTAGAGTTCCAATCGCAAAAGGGCTGATCCGCAGACCACGATATTTTGTCCGAGCCAAAGATACATAAGGGGGCGCATCGCGGCGGCCTCGTCGAGATATGGTCGGGCCGTCAGGGCAAACGCCCCAGCGAAAAGCGCCATCGCAAAGAGCGGATAGGCACCACGATGGGCATATTCAGCGTAGCTCATACCCGCCGGTAACGCAGTGTCGCCAAGGATGATGGAAAGATCCAAAACCGTTTGGAGGGCGATCAAAGCATTGAAGAGCCAGAGCGATCGGATCACCGATCCAGCGTTGATGCCAAACTTGGTGATGTTGATCTTCATCTCAGGGCATGATGGAACCTCTCCCAAATCCCCGGCCAGAATGGGCCAAGCCAGAAGCGCGATGCCACCCCAGAACAGAACGCGCCGTAGCACTTCCGCGACGTTGAGGTTTGGCGCATCAATTGTCCAAAGCAATGGGTTTGCTTCGATCAGAAGGGCGCTAAAGACAAACGCGCCGCCGACCGGAAACGCCCAGTTACTGCATATAGAGGCAAAATGGCTCCGATATCCCGGCCGATAAACTGAGACGGTCAGGCTTTTGAGTGCGAATAAGGGCAAGCGAATCCAAGCAATCGGTAGATGCCTCAGAAGTCCGATCGCTTGCCCTCCCGCTGACCTGAGAGCTTGGTCGGGCACTTTCACCGAAACGACTGCAAGCGCTGTTCCAATGACCAGAAACATGAAAGATAGCAACTGAACGTATTCTATGGCCGGAGCCGCGCTGACTATCAGGATTGTGCAGGCTCTCCTCAATCCACTTTTGTCCGGAGCCTTGATCTTGACAGCTGCAACCAAGCAGGCTGCAAAAAGTGGAAGCGAAACGCCAAACCCACCGTTCCAAAATAGCGTGTCCGCGGCGGCGATGATCAAGAGCAGCGCAAGTATCGACCGCGAAGGAATCTGAGAGATCGCGAAACCTGTTTCGCGACGAGGCGCTTTGTTTTCCAATGCAGCCGGTTCCGCATCCAGCCACCAAGAGTCTTGCCGTATTGAGTCTGGTATCCCAGAAATGACCAACTGTTCCCGCATGTCCCGTCCCTTTTCAACGTTTGGTTGGGGGAGGTAATGACACGGGCTTTGCGAAGACCTCGTGCAGCAATTGTGCAGGAAGTGTGCAGATATCTGTACGTTTTGGCCTTGCACCGACATGCAAAAGCAATTTTTTCGGCACCGCTAACAAGCCCCGCAGCAGCAACGGTCAACTCTATCCACAGCAGGCTACTGGGAGTCGCGTGGCTTCACCGGCAATCCCTAACCCACCCTCAGCCGACATTTATAGCAGCTGCGGCATTCAACAGATTGGACTCTCTTATCATCTCCGCCGCGGTCTTCATGAACGGCCGCTTTGCAACCTGGGCCAGGAATGCTTGACGTTTGGGCCAGAATTAAATGACGCAATTCGTCGATTTGTTGAGGTTTTAGCGTTCGATTGAGTCAAAGATTCGCGACGTTCCACACACATTGTTGGACGTCAGACGAAATTGACCTTTGCTTCATAAACTGACCTGATCCTTGCCCGGACCCCTTTGGGTTGTTTCATTTGATCCCGTTTCCCAATCGGAAAATCGAGGGTGATTTGAAGGTCAGACGGCGACGCCGCCTGCTCCTGCAAATCTGCCACGTGGCGAACGCGGGAGGGGCGAGGCAATGCTATTCGACAAAAGTGGTGCGGCCCGCAGCGATCTGTCGTGGGCTCGCAGCCACCAACGAGCTTCCCTGAGCAAGAGATTGATATACCCCAGGGCACTCTGATCGTCCCATTTGGGCGAGCTTGCTTGGGAGGCCTATTCGAATGACGAAGCGGTACAATTTGTCCTACCTTCACAGGGATTGGAGTTGTTGACCTGTCCGCCCTGCAGAAAGGGATGCCCTTATGCTTCGCCAGTTGCCAATGACGGCATTGCTTGTCCTGCAGCCCTTTTTTGGTCATGCAGACCCGCTTTCGGTTCTGAATCTCGACCGCGACGCCACCACTGTTTCCGGGCTTTCCAGTGGAGCCTTCTTGGCAGTTCAAATTCAGGTGGCGTTTTCTCAGCGTGTCGTCGGCGCGGGTGTGGTCGCTGGTGGGCCCTATGGATGCTCGGATGGCAGCGTGTTTCGTGCGATACGGGTATGCATGAACGCTTTCTGGGGAGAAGCCGATGCCGAGGCTGCGCTAGAAACTATTCAAGAGCTTTCCGAGGCCGGGCAAATAGACGATGTCTCCCACCTCACCGCCGATCAGGTATATCTATTCCACGGTGAAGCTGACGATACTGTCGCGCGCGCCTCCATGGACGCAGTGCGACAGACATTTGCCTTGCTCAACGTACCAGCAGATCAAATTTTCTATGAGACCGAGATCAAGGCCGGCCATGGTTTCGTCACCGAAGATGGGAGTCTTGAATGTAACATCACGCGACCGGATTTTCTGATCGACTGCGACATTGATCAAGCAGGTGATATCCTCAACCAGCTTTATGCCGATCTTCTACTTCCGAAAGAACCTCGCGATGAGGGGCTGATGTCCTTCGATCAGGCTGAGTACCTGGGTGGTGCAGTTGGTATGGACGACACGGCTTTCGTATATGTTCCCGAGGCCTGCACTGCTGGTGCCCTCTGTCGTCTCCATATTGCGCTCCACGGCTGCCAGCAGGGTCGCGAACGGATCGGAGACGCGTATGCTGTTCTGACTGGATACAATAGATGGGCCGAGGCAAATCGCATTGTCTTGCTCTACCCGCAAGCGCTCACCATACTCGCGCCGTGGTGGAACTGGTTTGGTGGCAATCCGAACGGTTGTTGAGATTGGTGGGATTATGCTGGCGACGATTATCTGAGCCAAGACGCCCCTCAGATCGCAGCTATCGCGCGCATGGCCGCCGCACTCGGCGCGCCGTTCTTAGATTAAGGGAGCACCCTATTCCCGGTCTGGTTTTCAGGAAAAACTCTGTTTGCGGCCCATTCCAGCCGTTGGCCAATGGGTCAAGATGCTGCGGCGCGGCCCGTCAGAGTCGCCATTCGCTGCAGTTGCAAATTCTCGAACCAACGGAGCTTACAGTCTGCGGGACAAACTGAGCTTTCGCTACGGCTGCGCGAATGACTGCTTGGCTAACCACTTCAGGTAATAGCGTTGTCTAGCAAACAGTAAAAACTGCGCTTTGCATGAACTTCTTGCCACGGCTTATGTCCGCAGCGCTCAAGCTCGACGAACTGTGCTTCTGGAAGCGATGTTTGCAATGGAAGTCGAACACCTTCTGACGGTCTTGGGTCGTAGTCGCCATGGATTGCCAAAACCGGGCATTGAATGTGCGACAGTGCCTCTACCAACGCGCCACTTTTTCGCATCTCGTTGGCTTCGGCCCAAACCGACCCATGAATAGCCGAGTCAAATTCAACGAAGGGAAGCGGCGAATTATCCCGAAAATAGGTATCTGCCACGTCACTCAATTCAATGAATCGAGCAATGTCGGCGACCCCGCCTTCTTCTGTGCGTAACGCCTCAAGCTCTATCTTTTGTTCATGGGTCAAACGCGAATTTTTCATGGCTCGGATCGCCGAGGCAAAGCGCGCCTCGAAGGGACCACTGCCCACGAGGATAAGGTTCCTGATCAGAGCGTTGTGGCGTGCAGCAAACAAACATCCGAGCCAAGCACCCCAAGACCATCCGATTACAACAACGGGTGGCGAACAGTACGCGTCGATCTGCGACCTGAGTTCATCAACCTGAGCGCTCACTGAGCGACCCTTCTGGAAAGGCTCCAGGACGTCATGGCTCCTTCTGCCAAGTTCCCGTGCAAAGGGTTCGACCTCTCCTGCGCCACCTGGACCACCGTGAAGCACTACAACACTTGAGGGTGTGTCACCGTACTGGCGGTAGTCCTGCCGGATTTCAATCATTCAACAATGATAGTTGCTTGGACCAAGCATTACCAACCAGGCGGACATCTAAGCATTTCGCGGTAAAACCTGGCTTTCGCTGCTTCTGAAGAAAAATCTGGTCTTCAAATGTTACCTATATGCTGCAGTTCAAGCTCACCAAATCCTGATGATCTGCCCCGGTGGGCGAAACTTGCTTGCCTAGAAGCCCCGTGTGAAAGTTCGGAGCATGTTTATCCCAAAACGAAATCACAAATCTGATCCGGAAAAGCGATGGCAGCAACCGGACCGTATCTTCTTTGGCTTTGGCGCTTGTCACATCTTGACCGGCGTATTTCTGACAGAGCCAAAGTTCAGCGACTTCTACGGGGAGTGGATAGTACCCGAGGAAGGCTTCAGTGGCACGCATATGTACACGACAAACGGCGCATATGCCTTTGACTATCACGGGTTCTCATGTCGAGAGAGACTGTTGGCTCGATTTTGGGCTGGTTACATTAGAAGATATCCAGGCTGGGTTGCACAGACCGAGAGGATAAGCTTCCCGCTCCTATGCACAAGGGAACTAAATTGCCGGAAGCACCTTGGGCCGGATCAGTATTTTGGAGACCCAATTCTGCGCGCGAAACGCTTCATTTCTTCAAAACGGATACCGCCAGCGATGTTTGGCTGACGCTCTCGTTGCTGTCATTCGTGCGCAGCGCAGCATCACGTAATATGGGCTCTTCGCGGTCGTTAGATCGGCCGCAGCATGTTGAGCTGCCGGGTAAAGCTAAACCCGAAAGGACGGCCCATTCCCGACATTGGGCACCCCGTCGGAATGCGGCATTCGCAGCCCGCTCAGCGGCCATTCGCTGCGCGTGCAGAGTATCAATAGAGAAGACGCTCTGATTATCTTGGAGCAAAACGAAAAAAGGCGGACCAAGAGCCCGCCTTCGTGATGAATTGTGTTTGCCTCTATGCCAGAGCTGCGATGTTTTTGAGGCCGAGTTCATAGGTTTTGCCGAGCATGCGGTCCATGAACAGGCCGAAGATGCGGAAGACGGGGTTGAAGCCCATGTCGGACGTGACGGTCCATGTCACGCGGGCGCCGGTGTCGGTGGCCTTTGCTTCGATGGTTTGCACGGGCTTGCCCATGGCGCCAAGGTCGATGAGGTGCATGACACGGGTGGCGGTGACGTCCGTCACGGTCTGCGTCCCTTTGCCTTCCTTGCCCTCAAACCGGAAGCCGGAGCCGACGCCTGCTGCGGGGCCAAATGGTGTGATCTTGAGGTCAGGATCGGTGGTGCAATAGGGGTTGAAGGTCTGGAAGCCTTCGGTGCTGGCGACGCGGGCGATGACGTCTTCGGGGCGCATGGTCACGTCTGCCTGGCGGGTCACGATGACTTTGCGGGGCAAGAGCAGTGCGATGAGGGCGATTGCGGCGATGATGGCGATAATTGTGTAAGCGATGGTCATTGGTCTGGTCCTCCTGGTCCGTTGCACGGGAGAATTTTTCTCCCTTCTGCTCACATGACGAAGGCCATGGCCGCCAATCGACATCTCACGCCATTTTTTTTTGCAGCCCCGCGATTTTCTGTTCCAGCCACAGTTTGGACGGGCGATCTCGACACAGCGAAATAGCCTTTGCGTAGGCTTCGGCCGCATCAGCCGTCCGCCCAATCTCTGCCAGGCAATACGCGCGCACGGCATGGAACGGCTGGTACGTGTCCAGCCCGGCGAAATCGATGACGTCCAGCATTCTAAGACCTTCGCTGGGGCCGGCATCCTCTGCCACGACCGCGGCGCGGCTGACGGCCCCGCCGATGGACGGATAGGCGTGCATCAATCCCGCATAAAGCTGTGACAATGCCAGCCAGTCGGTTTTTCCCGTGACAGATCGCGCGGCGTGCACGGATTGTATCGCAGCTTCCAGCTGAAACCGACCAAGGGCAGTTTGAGGGACGCGCTTTAGCGATGCCTGCGTCAACAAACTCACTGAACGCTCGATGAGTTGGCTGTCCCAGAGTTCGACATCCTGCTTCGGCACGGGCACGAGAACGCCATCAATAACGCGCGCGTCGCGCCGCGCTTCAATGAATCCGATCAGCGCGGTAAGGCCGAGCGCCTCGGGATTTTCAGGGGCCAGTTCAGCCAGGATGTTCGACAGAAAGAAGGCCTCGTGGCTCAGGTCGCCATCTCCTTCAAGCCAATCTACTGCATAGGCCCCATAAACGGCTTCCAGGACAGCGCCCATGCGCTCCGGGTACGCTTCCGGCTCAGGCACGACGAATGGAATACCAGCCGACTTTATCTTTTTCTTGGCCCTGACAAGGCGCTGCGCCATCGCTGATGGATTGACCAGAAAGGCCTTGGCGATCTGCTCTGCCTCCAGCCCCAGAACCGTCTGAAGCATCAGCGGTGTGCGTATGCCCTCATCAATGGCCGGGTGGGCGCAGACAAAAAGCAGTTTGAGCCTGTCATCCAGCTGCGCGTCCTCGGGTTCGATTGCTTGTGCATCGGCCATTTCATTTGCCTCGTCTGTGATGACCAGACGGGCATCACGGCGCGCCTGATCAATGCGTCTGTTCTTGGCCACGGTCAAAAGCCAGGCCTCCGGTTTGTCGGGAATGCCGCGCTCCGGCCATGTTTTCAGGGCGGACACGAAGGCGTCGGCAAGCGCATCCTCGGCGGCGATGATGTCGCCCGTGCGGTTGGCCAGCATCGCGATGAGCTTGCCGTAGACGGCGCGGGCGACATCTTCCGCCCGCGCCTGTGCGCCGGTTAGGCTCACAAGCTGCCCATAGCGGAGGCGCGGATTTCCAGTTTGCCGTAATGCACGTGGGGGCATTTCTCGGCCCATTTCATGGCTTCATCGAGGTTCTCGACCTCGATGGCAAAAAAGCCGCCCAGGGTCTCCTTGGTTTCCGCGAACGGACCATCCTGGACCCGTTTCTCCCCGCCCGCCAGCGTGACGGTCGTTGCCGTGTCCGCCGGGTGCAGCCAGTCAGTGTCAACGAAGACACCAGCCTCCTGAAGGGCACCGATATACTGGCCGTAGATTTCCTTGGACTTGGCCCAATCCTCTTCGGTCATGTTGGCGGCCATTGCGGGGTCGGAGTAGAGAAGAAATGTGTAACGCATTGTTATAGTTCCCTTGTAGCTGTCCAGATTAAGCCGCAACGTCGGCAATATTGGCAAGGCCAAGTTCAAAGTTCGGACCGATCATGCCATCCATGAAAAGCCCCATGACACGGAAGACCGGGTTCATTCCTAGGTCCATGTCCATGCTCCAGGTCACCTCAGTCGCACCATCGACTGCGACGGCGGAGATCGCCTGTGTCGGCTGACCCAGCGGCCCGAGATCAAGGTCGAAAACGACCTGTTCTTCGGTGACGGAAGCTACCGTCTGCTGGCCCGCACCGTCCTTGCTTTCGAACGAAAAGCCAGAGCCAACTCCGGTCGCCGGGCCGAACATCTGGACCTGCAGGTTCGGATCGAGGTCCTTGTAAGGATTGAAGGTCTGGTAGCCGGTATTGGACGCGGCCAGGTCGATCACGGCCTCCGGTGTTGCCTCGATCATGGCCGAGCGTTCGATGCTCACATGCCGTGGCAAAGCCAAGGTTGCGACGGCCAGCGCGGCAACGCCGCAAGCCGTGTAGGCGGCGATTTTCTTGAAGTTCATAATTCTGTCCTCTCGTCTGTGTTTGAGAAGGGCTTTTTTTGCCTCTTCACCCACACGACGGACGAGAAAAGCGCCAATCGACACCAAGAAGAAAAAAGTTTGGAAAAATTCCCACCGGCCCAAAGCCGACCTTGGACACATGGTCTTGATGCTGCGGTCTCAACCCGCATTGCCGTCATTCGCTGTAGCCGCCAAATCCAGGCTAATTTGAACTCACAGATCGCGAGACCTGGGGGGAGCACCTAATCCCTTTCGAAGAGATCATCAACTTGTGCGTCTATGTTGTCTCCAGAGGCCTCGTCATTGAACGAACTTGGCTCTGCTTGATCGTGTTCTTGATACATTCTGGCGTCTCGATTGCCATCCTTAATGTGGTCAAAGTCAAAAGCATCGACGATCTCTGTTATCGTTTCCGCGGTAACGCCGAAGGGTTCAAGATTGTCTTCTACAAAGCTCCAAACTGAATTATATGCGTCGCCATCTTCATCATCGTGGAGATAGTCTTCCAAGATAGCTTCGTACTCTACGAGTTCAGACACATCTTCCATCCAGTAAGATGTAGCCTCGTCACGAAGGACTCGAAGAAGCTCACTGTCCTCTTCCGTGTCGTTGTTGGACAGCACATTTCGCAGGGCAGATAGCTTGCGAAATTCTTCAGGTGAGGTTGCCTTGGAAGCATAGGTTCTTACAAAATCGCGAGCACTCTTTCTGCCTCCGGATGCTCCAGTTAACGCAACTTTTTCGAAGATATCGCAAGCAAATTCAATCTGGTTTGAGAAGTTATGGACCGGTAGAATCCCTGCAACCTTCGCGACAATCTCGCTGGCACCGCACAACTCAAAAGCTTCAGAATCAGTCTGATATCATCTGCAATAGGCGAGTGAAGTACTTTGGATGTTCCTGAGAAAATCCCTTGTTGATCTTCTCAGCGCAAAGCGTGCTAAGGATTCTGTAATAAAGTTCTTTTGACAGACGCGAGCTTTCCTTCAGACTCTTCAAGTTAACGAGTGAATTCTCAGTGTTGAGGCAGACGAAGAACGCGCCCAAGGTTGCACTGTCGCGGTTGTGGCGTCTAAGCACGAAGTCTGCAACTGAAGGGTTGAACAGGTTTATTTGCGGCCCTTTGCTCGTAGAGCTGATCTCCCTTTGAAGAAGCGAGCCGACGGCAACTTTCATCATTGAGTCAAACTGGAAAACAACGTTCGAGGCAGTTGCTAATCCATCATTCAACACACGATGTTTAAAAGCTGAACGAAGCTCACTTTCGGAAACCGCTGTACCGTTGTAGACAACCAAAAAAACTGCAATTCTGGTAACTTCATCGATCTGTTTGTCAAAGACATGAGCCCAAACGTCTTCGGGATTGTCGAGTTTTTCGACGACGTATGCCCGGTAGTCTTCAATACTGACATCCCGAACTCGGTCTGGATCTGTGATAAATGAGATAAGCCGTGGGTTGAAGTTGTCGTGCTGGGTGATCGTTGCATACCGTCGATCAATATATAGCTGTTCGATGTGCTCGTTTGATAAACCACTGTTCCAAATATGATTATACAGTATCCGAGCCCTATCCAGAATGGATAGAGATGAAATTGTAATTTCATACTCTTTCTTATCGACTTTCTTAATGCCGAGTAAATCGCTGTCGAATTTTCCTTGTTTTAGAACAGAAGATCGCGAAGTAAGGATGAAGCGCTTGGATCGATCGATCTCAATTCGATCCATAAAGTTGAGAACGCGGCTATCCGTTCTACCCTCGATGGCCATCAAGTAGTTTCGACCTAAGAAATCATCAAAATAGAATACTTGCTGTCTACCCTTCTTAAGACCTGCCTCGGCCTCGGAGAGGTCATCTTCAATTACGCACAATTCGAATCCTTTGCCCACGTAGTAGTGGGCAAGTTGGTCCGCTAGTGTTGTTTTTCCGATTCCTCCTTCGCCCGTTATCACAACAGAATGTAGCTCTTCGAGCTTATCGATGGCGTTAGAGTGATTTTCGGTTACGACGTACATCTTCGTAGCGTCAATAATCTGGTCTCTCTTTGCTTCGCGGCGCCCTGTAAGTGCTGAGTTGAGCATTGCATCCAGAACGCTGCTACTTGATAGCCAAAGCTTGTAGTGTTTTTTCTCCACGTCTGGGTACTGAGCAAGCAAGTCGTTAAGGTTATCCTTACCCAAAATGTCGTCTTCCGAGGTGATGTATGGGCTGAAAATGTCTTTCAACTTGATCTTGTCCGCTCTTGAGAGTGGAAGTGAAGTAGCGAAGATGTAGCGCTTTGGGTTGATCAGCTTGACCTTGTGTGCTTCATCCTTGGCCAATCGACGCATCAGCGCCGCGATCCCACTCTTTATCCAATGCTTGCTCTGGACGATTACCTCGTGCTCTTTTGCTGAAAAGAACCTCCCATCTACCCCTGCATCTTTACCGGGTTTGAAGCGATCAACGTGCACGGACTCTTTACTTGAAATCAGGTCGTTCACCAGAACCTCGAACTCTTTGTCGTTCAGGTTGTCAAAATTGTAGTTTTGCAAGAAGTACACCCTCAAATGCGTTCGGGTCTCGATGTTCACACATATTTTCAGGCGAGACGGAAATTCACAAGTCTACAAGACTCCAATAACAAATTTCGGCGATACAGAAATGGTGGTTTCTGATAACCGCTTGGTTGGGGCTGTCAGACAATAGAGCTGTGTCGATCCGTTTTGCGGAGTGGTTTCTAGGAACCTATGAAGCGAAACTTAGCCTCCGTGGTTCGTTTCAAAAAGAGTTCAGTATTGGCAAGTAGCTTGGCCATAGCTGGGGTGTATGTCGCATCACTGACGGACGGCTGAACGATAACCACACCAAAACTCAGTTTGGCCTTTCGCGACTTTTCAACAAAGTACGACAGCTTCTTGAGGTCGCCCTTTAGTACTCGTGAAGCCCCTTGTTTAGCCCATTTTTCATGGCGCTTTCTAAGTGATGTTGCCAGCTTCGGTAACCCTTCATGCTTCACAACGATGGACTTCTGGGCCTGCCCGCAAACCTCATAGAAGTTGGCGATCTGCCCTGAGACCTTTCCATTGCTTGCATATTTGCAGTGTATCAAGGTCAGGCGGATTTCGCTTTCTGTCGCGAAATGGCGCATCAGGTATTCATAGGCGTCGCCCAGAATATCATCATGGTCCGCGCGATTCTTTGCGAAATTCAGATCCGGGCTTGAGAAAATGGAAATCAGACGACCAAGCCGGTCAACTCGGTCATTGCCTTCGCCAAGCTTGTTCGGATCGTTAAAGTCGGGGAAATCCGTGCGTGCCAGCATCTCATTGGCATCAACAAGCCGCTGAATGACCTGCGTATTGATCAGATCACCAATATTCGGGTTTCCCGTAAGGGCAGCCATATCGTTAAAGCTCGCGCCTTTCGGAATGGTGATTGGCGGCTCAAGATCATCGCTGTCCCCGTATTTGTCGGAGACGTATTTGATGAACAGCATGAATAGGACGTAGTCTTTGTATTGACTAGCATCTATTCCTCCGCGCAGTTCGTCGCATAATGCCCAAAGGGATGAATAGAGATCGGATTTCTTGACTGCCATTGAAGCTCTTCTGTGTTTGTCTTTGTTCTGATGCACGCTCACAACCTAGTTGCCAGAAACACTATGTAAGCAACAGGTGTTCTTCCAGTCATAACTACCGACTTCGACAGGAGCATCCCAATACGGCTTCGGGCGAGGGGGCCATTGCTGCGACCTCCCCAAGTGCTTGCTGCGCTCGAACTCGTTACCGATGCAAAAGGATGTCCCCGTCGGGCTCCTAGGGTGTTCGGTTTTCTCGTAATACCTCACCACCAAGTGGGCCCGGGGAGGGCAAGCAACACAGAATTTACGAATGAGGAGAAGTGTATATGGGCGTGAGAACCTTTGGACCGGGATCACCCTCAAAATTTTCGATGGTCGGCTTCTGTTCCGGCAGCGCAGGATGGGCACCACCGATCGCCACAGCCAACTGAGGATAGTAGGGTTCAATCTCCGGGTAGGCTTCCTTCAGCTGTTCAGGCATGGCCTCTCTGAGCTCGAGCTTCATCCGTTGGTCACCGTCTACAAGAGGTTCTGAAACGAGCTCTTCTACCAACGACAGGCTTGCGCCACCCCCCGTTGGAACAAGGTAGACCTTCGCATTGTTTTCCCTGATCGCGAATGCTGCCTTGGAAACCATATCCTTGATCGAGCTATAGATCTTTTCGACCATCGGATCGCGACGAAAATCCTTCAAAGAGACCTCAACAAGCTCGTCAGTGACAAGTTCGACGAGAACTTCGCCTGTCGAAAAAAGCGCTTCCTTCTCGGCTCGGATGGTCCGGCGCAGCGCTCGCTCCGCCTGCAAGTACTCAGTGCTGCCCTTTGCGAGAGAACTGTGCTCCAGAATGAATTTCTGGAGCGCGTTGTCTATCGCATTACCTGCAAGGTTCTTGGCATCGCGTGCGCTTTGGATCTCCCATACCTTTGCGCGCTGCCCCCTTCCTTTTACGCATATGCATCCCGCAACGTCGGTTGTACCTGCACCAATATCAAGGATAACGAAATGTTGCCTCCCTGTCGGTTGCGCCTCCATCAACGCACCGGCTCCCGCCGCTGTAGCTTCAGCAACAGCTTCATTGAGAATATCGAACGGCAAATCCTCGTCAGAGGCCTGTCTGGCGGCCAACAGAAGCTTCGATGCCCGACGGATGTCCAGCTGCGCCTCGAAATCCGAAGGGTAGCTCCGCGCCAAGGCAATCGCCTCTGCAACTATCCGACGCATTGAGACTGAGTTCTGCTCCGCAATTTCCTTCTTCCATGCTGGATGTGTGTAACGCATCGAAACGGATTGCGGCAGCCCGACTGAAGCAAGAGACTGGTCGACCATTCTTACAAGGTGAGAAAGATAGAGAACGAGTGCATCCCTTTCCGCAAAGATCCCATCCGGAACCTTGGCCTCGGGCAACATACGTTTCTCGAGGTTCGAAACGTCCTTGCTCAAGTTCATATACTGCTTCGGGTTATCAATAAGCTGGTCCTGTTCGGCAGCTATGTCGTCAAAGGCCTTTCGCGCGGACCGTCCGAAGTAGATCTCCCCCTGATTTATCAGGAGCTCGGATGGCATGAGATATCGCGCTGATCCTTCAGCGTCGGGAGATAACGCGATATCGATCAGCTCAGGGGCTTCTTCGGGATCATCTCCTTCGCTGGCGTAGGCCTTTGAAAAAGACGTCCCGAAGTCAATGCAGACGAGCCTTTCGTCATCCGAAAGGCTCTCGGGCAACCACTTGACGACCGGCTGAAAACCGTCGGTCGACGGAACCCGTTCGATCCGAGGGGCGTCTTCGGTAGGCACTTCTTGCTGGATGCCGATCAAGAATTGAACAGCCTTCAATTCGGCCTCCGACAAAAAGGTATTCTTTCTGTTTGACGCGGCTCGCTCCACGAGACCCTGAAGGATAAGTCTTGCGAATTCCTCGTTCATGAATGCTTAACCCTCGGCTTGAGTAATATGAGCGGCGAGCGGTTTGGCTCGGTCTTGCGGGTGCCAGGCCTGACAACCAGAACATTTGCACCGATAGGACCCTCATTGATCGCATCGTGCTGCGCAGGATCAAATTGAACCACTTCGCCAACATCAAGGAAGAGACTGATATGAAGCCTCTTGGCCAGGGACTGCACAACTTGAGAGACCTGCTTCGCTCTTCCGGAGATGTCAGAGATCAGCTTCCCCTCGTCCGGCATGAGCTCACTCACATCTTTGGAAATTCTTTCGGTTGCAGCTGCATCAAACTCGGAAGATCTCACATAAACGAGCAGCCGCGATACATCTGTGTCTAGGCGCTCGCCGGAAAGGGCTTCCACTGCAGCGCTCGAATGACGCTTCGCAGGTTCTTCACCGGTGCAGAACCACGTTGAAAGATCCTCAGGCAGGCTGGCATCGCGGTCGACGATCTCCCGCGCGACCCGCCCTAGGAGACTGCTACCGCCAATCGCGACGAGGCTTTTTCGCAGCGCATTGTTACGAAGTCCCTGACGTGCGAATACATGCAACGCTTCGGCACCATGACGTACCAACCTCCGAGAAATTGCCTCAAATTCCTGCGGCGGAGATGCTGGCCGCCACCAGTTTCTGAGGTCTTGAGCAATGAAGTACGAGCTCGGGTCGGAAGCAGCAGCGAATGAAAGGCGAACCACGTCCGTCAGGGACGCGATCAACTCGAGAGCCGCTTCGTCTCGCAAACGTCGGTCCTCCGGTCCCTCCTCGGAGAGGTGACCGGTGTAAAGGATCCTGAGTTGGCGACTGAACTCGGATCCAGCCGGCAAGTCGGACGTTACAACCTTCTCGCTGATAGCTGAATTGATCCGTCTAATACGTCGCGCCAATGTATCGGATCGATCACGCACCGATCCAAAAAGTAGGTCAATATTCTCGTTAATTCGTTTGAGGAATTCGTCACGTGTCTTGGCCGCCGCCAGACCAACCTCCACCCATACTCGCCTTGCCTTCTCCCCCAGGTCATCTCGAACAATTTCTGAAAAGGCAATCTCGACCACTTCCGGTGAAGGATTTTGCTGCATGGCCTTAGCGAGGTACCAACGATCCTCGCCATCATGGAGCGCCTCAAAGGGAGGAAGTCCTGCGTCAGCTCGCTGGCCCACGATCGGGAAGAAGACGTTTTCCATTGGCTTCGAAACCGAGGCTGCCCTTCCCGCAATCGACAGGCTGTACCATACATCCAAAGGGTTTCCCTTCAGAATTGTTTCTCGCAGCCCGGCAAGAATACACCCGAACTCATCGGTCTCGACAAACTCCTTGGTGAGCCTGCGATCCTGAATGACCTTGCGCAGAGCGGCCACGACATCAGGCTCCGCGACCTGGTCGCCTTTTCCTTGAGCGTCTTCCTGTTGGCCCATGCTCTACCTCGATCAACCCCTGTGTCGGTCTTTGGGTTGACCGACTTTGCCCTGGAACTGGTACAGACCCAGCCCTAACCTGGTTTGTACACTAATACACCGAAACCTCGCACTTTGGAGGGTAAAACCAAAGGTATCCGGTTCCCCAGTATGATTGGTTTGCGCAGGGCCGACAACGGATAATTTCGGCTTCAACGCAGATCTGACGGGCCGCGCGCAGCTTCGCGATCTGCGGTTGGAGGTCGGCTTTGGCCGCCTGTGAAATCGCCTTTGCGATATGCTGTGAGGATCGGCGGATGTAGCTGCCCAAGCGCCAGCCGCTGGCGCACCATATGCTCGATGATCCCGAAGGATACGGCGATATCTGCCGCATCGCGCCCCTGTTTCACCAGCGTGGCGAAGGCCTTGTACTGATCCACCTCGTCCATCGGCAGCCGTTCGATGTTTTCGGCAAGGGCGGCCGCAATGACACAGTCAGCGGCGAAGATGGCAACGACAGTGCGACCGGCGGGCGGGACCAGCGACGATCAGGAATCGGGCGGCTCAGACGATGACACGGTGCATGGTGAGGACGGCGGGGATATTGTTTGGCTTGCTGACACATTTGACAGGCTTTCTGATTTGACCCATGAGCGAACCATGCGGCTATCTCAGAGTTTGATGAAGTTGTAACACTCGACTTCTTCATTCTCGCTGGTCTAGACTTCTGTCTTTACTAAAGAGCCCGTGGCAGCCAGCCTATGCGTCCAACATCTGTCTTCGCATTTGGAGCGTATTGGACTTGAAGAGCGGCACATCAGTATTTTTAGACAACGCGAAGCGCGCTATTCATCGGCTGATAGCTTTTGCGTCCTCGATGTATGGCCTAGTTGTCCTACTCATAGTCATCGCTTTTCGGTCAATTTTCGAAGCAAGCGTTTCTGTATCGATAGTTGTAGCACTCGCAACTGCGTGGTTAGCTCGAACAGCAGCGCTTTACCTACGCAACTACTTCTCAAGTAAGCCAATCTTTCAAACCCATAGCCAACTCGGCTCGCTCCGTTCAAGACTCTTTTTGTGGGCGGTGGTCATGATAACTGGCGTTCCGATTTATTTAAGTTTGGAAAGATCAAGAATTTCCACTGGCCTTTCTCCGGTTCAACAAGTTCATCTGTTTCTTTGTGAGGCGATGCCAAAAGTAACCCCGGGTTCCGACCTTTGCTCTGCTTATGCCGAAACAAGACTAGCCGCACGTCAGCGGCTGGCTGTAGAGGAAGCCGAGCGTAAGAAGCTGGCGGCAGAGGAAGCCGAGCGCCAGAAGCTGGCGGCAGAGGAAGCAGAACGTCAGAGGCTGGCGGCAGAGGAAGCAGAACGTCAGCGGCTGGCTGTAGAGGAAGCCGAGCGTAAGAAGCTGGCGGCAGAGGAAGCCGAGCGTAAGAAGCTGGCGGCAGAGGAAGCAGAACGTCAGAAGCTGGCGGCAGAGGAAGCCGAGCGCCAGAAGCTGGCGGCAGAGGAAGCCGAGCGCCAGAAGCTGGCGGCAGAGGAAGCCGAGCGCCAGAGGCTGGCTGCAGGAGAGAAGTTGAGTGACTTGGATTTTCAAAGAGAACTTGATCGACTAGGTTGCCTCCCCGGACCTCTTGATGGCGAATGGGGACGTCGAACTTCGGCTGCGCTGGCAAGAGTAGCTAGTGTATTGGACGAACCCTTGGCAGATTATCAGCGTAACGCAAATTTGTTAAACATCTTGAAGACCACGAAAGACAATGCCTGTAAGGAACTTTGCAAACCCAACGAGACGCTCACAGAGCGAGGATGCGTAGCACCGGCACGAAGAAATGCACCCCAAAACAAAGACTGTATAGAGATTTGGGAGTCGGTAAGTTGCGCAGAATAAGTTCAAAACTCGACTTCTATCCAAGCGCCTTCTCTTTCGACTCTAGCTTTTTGAGGAACCAAGTAAACCAAACCCCTCTGCGTAATCGTTTTTGCGCCCCGTACCACACCTTCAAACTCTTGGTCAAAGCAACGAGCTTTCCAACGTGCACGATTGAATCCTGCCGCTACTATCTTGCCTGAACACAAAGGAATTCCGTCACCGGTCAGCCAAAAATTTAACTCTGTGGCGTTTGGTCCTTCAAATTTTGTGGGGCTCTCGCGGTATACACCCTGCATTTTCCTCGGTTGGTTTTTTCCGTCGAAAACTGTGATGGCAGTCAAAATTGAAGCCGGCTGGAAGACTGCGCGTCGATAGACACTATCTAAAACCTTTCCTCTTTCGACAACAATTATGCAAGGTGTTTGAACACGAAGTTGCCGACGAAGCTTCCGCATCGACTGTTCGCACTTCCGTAGCACAAAGGGTCGCGCTTTATTCGGAGGAAACTCAGAGAACAAGCACGTGTGCGCCAATCCGCTTGCCCATGCAACATAGACGTTGCGTTTGCCTCCTCCTAGTTCCGTAGCTCGCCGAAAACACCTTTTGTATTGGTAGTAAGCTTCCGACTTTGACACTCCGTCAGCTTTTACAGATGCTCCAAGAACGAATTGTCCGAACAAAAAAATAATCAGGAAGGGAAAAAGGGCATTTGCTTTGAGGTTCAAGTCGATACGTCCATTTTACTTCTTGCAGCTACAGACTGGAGTACAGGTTCGTGACGTGTCAACTGACTTGTCTTTTTTCACTAAGCCGTCGCAATTGATCAGCTATCGAAAAGTCGGAATCTGACCCGGTCTGGGTCAAAATTTCTACGTGCCAATGAGCCTTCGAGACCGTTGTGGGCATCAGTTATCTCGGAATATCCGGATGGTTGGCTCTTAGATCCTACGGCATGGATTGTCAGAAGAAGCTTCGCGCGCAGTCAACGAGTTTGAGCCTTCAAATCGCCTAGCAAATCAGCACGAAAACATAGATATGGCACTTGCAAAGAGCATGGAAAGTTCTTCCCAAGGGCGCGCGCCAACCCGAACTCACCAAATCCGCCCAGAACTATATTGATCTGCACCGCCATGCCGCCGTACGCGCCGACCTATTGCGGCACAGCGGCATGGCCCTGTGCCTGATTCGGGATGCCCGTTTGAACGCGCTCTTAGCTGTCGCAGCGAAAGGCCGGTTCGACGGGCCGCACCGCAGCATCCAAAGTTCGAGTTGGGCGGCAGCTATGGGCCGTTCCCACTAGTTTTGCTGAGCTATCGGCCATCGGCTTTTTTTATGAGCCAGCGGGATGTGGACAAGCCAAACGCTCCTGACCGTCAGGGTGAGGGCGCAGCCCTCCCCCTCGGGCAACCCTATTAGACAGGGCCGTGTCCTCGGCCGTGCCTGCGGGCCGCAACACCCCTGTCGAATAGCATTGCCTCGCCCCCTCCCGCGTTCGCCACGTGGCAGATCAGCAGGAACAGGTGGCTTCGCCGACTGAACCTGCAAATCAGCCCTGATTTTCCAAAACGGAAGTGAGATCAACGCAACAAGCCCTCAGGCGACGACATGGAGATTGGGTCAGTTTATGACGCAAAGGTCAATTTCGTCTGACGTCCAACAGGTGTGGGGCGACACATAGTTTTTCCATTTTGTCGACACTAACCCTTTGATTTTTCGGCAGCCAACTTTCCTCCAACGCACCAGGTTTACCTTTTGCGACTCAAAGCTTTTCCATCGACGGGCAGCTTCGCGGAAGGAGACCTTGGAGCTTAACGCGGCGAAGGACCTGAAAGAGCCTATTTTGTTGAAGAAGTCTTGTTGCTTTGAAGCAAGTCCTTTGATTCACTCGCTATTGTAGATTGGGGGAGGATTTT
>NZ_CANMXR010000022.1:0-34621 GCF_947501835.1 uncultured Roseobacter sp.
GCGTGACCCGGATGAGCGACAACGGCCCCAAACAAAGAAGGAAAACGAGCTTGACCCAAACGCCCAATTAGAGAAGCGGACTTTCAGCGCTTGGGTTGAATGCCGCAATGGTAGCTGGGACAGCCGACTTTCGCTGCCTTGCAAAATATAACCTCGAAACGCTGGCTCCTACTGTCGATCGTCGTCTAACTCGGTTTGGCCCCACTTCATTTGAGCATCGCGGTAAATTGTACTTCGCATCGAAGCAGCGAGTTGAGCAGCTTTTGCAATTGGCGGAAGGCGATCAGCCGTCTCGGCCAGGTTCGTTCGGATTGCTGGAGAACAGTGCGATCTTGTTACCCTGAGGATCGCGAAGGTAACCGACATAAAAGTTCGGCCCGTAAGCGTCTCGAAACCCGGGTTGCCCATCATCGACGCCGCCTGCCTCCATAGCGGCGGCATGGAGGTCACGAACCTGTTGTTGATTTTGCGCCTCGAACGCAACCATTGTTCCATTCCCTGCAGTGGCGGCGGCTCCGTCGAAAGGGGACTTCACGTAGAATTCCGGCAGGACCGCAGCTTGGCCAGATTCCACGGGCAGCGCGTAGCTTAGGTCGCCCTGATACCGCTCCTGCTGGTAGCCAAGAACCGGAAGAAAAGCGGCATAAAAGCGCTCGGCGCGCTTAATATCGTCAACGCCAAATGTGACATATGCAATCATATTCGCAGGGCCTTTCAGCTTGCGCGCACCTATTTGCGCTCGCGTCTCTTAAGCGACATCAGGCAGGAGGAAGATCTCGTGCGCTGCGTCTGCGTGCAGCCGTGCGCTGTCATACCATTTCATCAACACATCTTTTGACATCAAATCAGTGTTGGAACGGACAAAGACATCGAAATCGCGGCTTGGACAGTTGGCCAATCTCTCGGCAATCAGGCTCATGAAGGCGTAAGTGATGGTGAGATTGAACTTCTTTGGCGCGCCGGCTTTTGCAGCAAGCGTCCTTATGCGCTTCGCGTAAATGGCTGAAGCATCGATGAAGTCGTATTTCGCAAGCAGATCAAAGGCGACGCGAACGTGATCAGTGTGGTCGAACGCTGCGTTGTCAATGTCATGCGCTTCGAAGGCGACTTTGATCGGGGCGAGGTTTATTGTCTGGTTCATTCCTCATCCTCTTTGAATGTGTGACTGTCCTGAGCGCATAGATCGAGATCATACACCGACTTGAGTTGCTTTATCTTTTCGATGGTTTCCGGTGAAAACGGCGGTTTGTTTTCGAAACTGTGCAAAGCGATGCCCTCTACCAAGTCACCTAATGTCATATCCAGATGTTCAGCCGTTGCTTTGAGGACCTTGAGGAGTCGCTTTTCGATCCGCAAACCGGTTTGGGTACGTTCTATTTTGCTTGTCATTCTGTTACATATATACCTAAATAACATCAAGTCAAGTTCCTGACCTGAGCAAGGGCAACGAGAGCCGCGGTATTGTGCCCCATGACACCGGCCTGTCTGATGCTACGCTTGCGCAGCTCCACGATTATCACGACGGGGCACAGATGCATTGGAATGGAGCAAAAGGTTTGATTGATTGGACTGGTTTAGCCGCGGTATTCGCTGCGTTTTTTGTTGTTGCGGCGTCGCCCGAACCGGCGACTTTGGCGCTTGGTGCAGTTTCTGCCGCTTCAGGTCGCAAATGCGGCATGATCTTTGGTGCAGATCTTTCGGTCGGTCTTTCGTTTTGGGGGCTTATCGCAGCAACAGGCCTTGGAGCCGTTCTTCAAGCATCGACGCACCTCTTGGCAGTGCTAAAGATCGCCGGAGGCGACTATCTGCTTTGGCTCGCGTATGGATCGGCATTCTCTGCAATTCGCACGACCTCCGGAAAGACGGCCTTCAACGAAACCGCTCCGTTGTCTGCGAAGGGATTGTTCACAAGAGGACTCATTCTCAACTTGTCCAATCCCAAGGCAGTCGTAGCTTGGATGGCGGCATTGTCCGTTGGCCTCGGAGGGGAAGACGCCCTGCTGAGTTTGATGATCGGCACTTTGGGATGCGCGTTGGTGGATTTGCCCGCACCGTTTGGCCCCAATAGCCCCAGGGCAGACCCTGGTGTGACCTCCAGGTTCACGTTTAAGACTGCTTTCACTTGACAAAAGCATTTCGCCAAGCCGGTTGCGCGGATAGGATAATCCTTTGAATTGTATTCAGTCATGAGTAATCCTGAGCTTTTCCTGAATCTGCCAAACAGGTATTGATCGGGATATGAACCAACCCAAGCCAACTTACGCGCCCGGCACAAAAAATCCCGCCAATGACGGCCCTATGTGGTTGGCGCTTCGCCAACTGCAGGCGACCTTGGCCAACCCGGTTTTCTGGATTGTCGTCGGGGCGGCTATCATACTGACGGCGATGGCAGGGCCGTATTATACTTTAGAGCGCCTCAGCTTTCCCGAACGTTTGGTCTATTGGGGGATCACTATCCCTTTGTCGGCGCTGACCATGACCTTCCTCTCAACGTTTGCCTACAGGCTCACAGAGGCAAAATCCCTGAACTGGGTAATTGTGGCCATCCTTGCAGGTCTTGCAGGTGTCATACCGGTGACCGGCAGCATCTATCTGAGCGAAGGTATCGCAACCGGTTTTGAAGAGGGCTGGCTTGATGGCGTAGGTTTTTTCAGACTGGCGATGTTTGTCGCCCCGTCGCTTATTGGTGTGACGTTTGTGGTCAATGCTCTGTTCGAGTTTCAAGTGGTGGGACAAGAACGTCCTGTGCTTGAACCTGCGCCCCAGACTTTGACGCTGCTGCAACGCAAATTGCCGCATCATCTTGGGCATGACATTATCACCGTGCAAGCGCAGGATCACTACGTCGAAGTGACGACACTGAAAGGCAGTGCTTTGGTCTTAATGCGGTTGGGGGATGCTGTGCGTGATCTCGAGCCGCTTGGGGGACTCCAGGTGCATCGGTCATGGTGGGTAAACCCAGCCCATTTGGCTCGAACAGAAACGGGCAAAAGTGGCCAAGAGCTGGTGATGACAAATGGCCTGAGTGTCCCCGTTGGCCGCAGCTTCCGCAAAGCGCTGAAGAACGTTCTATAAATTAGTTTGAATCAAAAAATTGGACAAAAACCCCATGACATAACTTGTAGGTCAAAAACGGTCGTTTTTGTCACTGGCGGCGATACGCCCGCACGCATTGAAAAATCTTGTGCCACAAACACTTGGCAAAACTCAGTTTGATTTATCACGTTTTTGGCCGCAGCCCAAGGAGCGGACATTGGTGCACCGCGCAGCATCCACTACTTTGCGTTCACTCCCGCCGTTCGTGCCGACGCAGCATCGCCATTGACTTAACATTCAGGGCCTTCGACGACGGCCCACAGCCGACGTTGACGAAAGCACAAATATCTGGTTGGAAAGCGGTCATTCGCCGTGTTGCAGCGGTGCCAAATCGAGGGCAGGTCACGAACTCGATTTCGCAAGTGGGCAGTATTTCATCGTCCCACAACACTCGGACGCATCCTTACAAAAATCTTGGATGAATTCGTTCTGCGCCTTGCGACGCCTGTGCTCCAGTAAAGCAATGCGCTCCAATGCCGACCCATTTGGACACTCTGCCCTAAGGATTGGTTTCCCATCTGTTACTTCAGGGTCGGCATCTGCTGGACGGCAAACAATCGAACGGCTGCTGTCGGCCACCCATGTCCCGATAGGCCAGAGTCCCCCAATCCATCCATAAACTGCTTTCCATTTTTCCCTCATCCATACTGCAGATGCGCTCATTGACGTTGATCTAAATCACAGATAAAAAATATCCACGAATCACAGGAGGTCTAGATGAAACTGAGCGATGGGGTAGAGCAGGCGATCCATTCAGTTGCGATCCTGGCATCACTTGAAGCTGGTCAGGTTCTCTCAGCAGCGGCACTTGCCGATTTCCATGGTGTCTCACCGAGCTATCTGCTCAAGCACCTGCAAGCGCTGTCTCGGTCGGGCATTTTGGGTACCGTTCCTGGCCCAAAGGGAGGCTATCATCTGGCACAGCCGCCGGAAGACATTTCCCTGTTGGATGTTGTCCTCGCCGTGGAAGGTCCTGAGCCTGCATTCAGATGTAAGGAAATCCGGCGCAACGGCCCGAACCCTGTGCCAGAAGGTTTCTTTAAAGCGCCGTGTCAGATCAACGCGGCAATGTTGCGCGCTGAGCGGTCCTATCGCGCCGAACTCAGAAAGGTAACGATCGCGCATCTTTTAGTCGAAGTCCGCCAGGATGACGATGGCACGCTTGCCGCGCGCAGCTGCGCCTTTCTGGATGCCAATGTCCGTATCACAAATCAGAGTCGCCAACGCTAGCCTCGCTCCGGAACGGTGCGACTACTCAACAAAGGAAAACACACTGCATGTCGAAAGTCGGAACATTGGCTTGGGCAACAAAAACCAACGGCATTCTGTCGCGTGGCGAATATCTGGTCCTGCACAAACAGCTCATTACGCTACAACTCAAAGAATACCGTGCATGGCTTTCCTACAAGGGTTTCGGTCGCACCAAGCCGCTCGACTTTGATGTGAACGACATAGTCATACCTGATTCAAGCATCGCTCTGCGAGCTGACGAATTGGTTCGGGATGTCTCCAGTGCGCCTTTACATAGCCACTGCGTTAGAACTTATGTGTGGGGCTATTTACTGGGAAAACAGGCCGGCCTCACATTCGATCCTGAGTTGTTTTACATTGCCAGCATCCTGCATGACCTCGGACTGGTTGAGCCGCATATCCAGAAGTCAAATTGTGCTTGTTTTGCTGTTATAGGTGCGCAAGCCGCCGAGGCGTTTCTCCTGTCTGCTGATTGGGATAAAGCCAAGATCGGAATGGTTTTTGAGGCAATCAGCTTGCATCTCAACCTTGATGTCTGTGCGACCGACCACTTTGCGGAAGCTCAAATGTTGGCGAACGGAGCGCATCTCGACGTTGTTGGCTCACACTACCGCCGTTTGACACCTCATACCATAGGTGCCGTTCTCCGCCGGTTTCCTCGGGATGGCTTCTTGGCTGAGATCAAAGGGCAGATCGACAATCCCCATCACCCAATGACACGAGCGACAATGTTGAATGGGATTGGGTTTTCCAAGCTCGCGACCGGCAACCCATTGAACAAACATCAGGTGGAATGTCATGGGCACCTCTAAGGAAGATCGGGCCATCAAAGGGTCCCGCGCAAAGACAATCCATCTTAGTCATGATTACACCTATCCGGCTGGGTGGGTTTGGGGCGTTGTGATTGATTTGGACCACCTCAAGACAATCACCAAGGGGTTGGTGAGTTTCCGAAACTTGCCTTCCGGTCAGATTTATCAAGGACAACACATCCAGGTCGATGTCTCTCTTTTTAGCTGGATGCCTTACCAGCCATACGAAATGACCGTGATCGCCTTGGATCATGAGAAAATGAGCTTCCAGTCCGATGAAGTAGGTGCGGGCGTGAAATCCTGGCGTCATTCGCTTCGCGTTTCTCCTCACAAAGACGGTTGCCGTATCTCGGAAGAAATCGAAATCGACGCAGGTATGGCCACTCCGATATTCGCGGCTTGGGCGAGGTTTCTCTATCGCCGCCGCCATAAGCCACGGCTCCAAATCCTGGCCTCCCTCGAACAAGGCAAGGGCAACCATCAAACCACTACGAATTTCCAAGCTCACTAGAAAGAAAAGGAAGATGAAAATGGAACCACGTATCGACTATATGAAAGTCTCACCTGACTCATTTCAGGCAGTCTGGGGGCTTGAACAATTTGTATCCCAGAAAGCCGGGATCGAACCGCGCCTGCTCCATTTGGTCAAAATCCGTGCCTCACAGATCAATGGCTGTGCCTTCTGTATCGACATGCATGTCAAAGAAGCGCGCAGGGATGGCATGGGGGATCAATGGATCTCGCTCATTCCGGCGTGGAAAGAGTCGCCCGTTTACAATGAAAAAGAACGCGCGGTTTTGGCTTGGACCGAATCCCTTACGAATGTTGCGCAAACTGGCGCGCCTGACGGCGATTTCTCGGCCTTGGAGGCGCATTTCAGCGAGGAGGAGATCACAAAACTCACCGTTGCCATTGGCACCATCAACATCTGGAACCGGATGGCATTGGGCTTCCGCTCTCAGCATGAGGTCGATCCGACGAACTAGGTCATGAACTCACGTCCCTCGATGCCCTGCCACAAGGCGAGGCATCAATCGTCAACAGCAATGAGGACATTGAATGAAGATTGACCAACCCACGCCAGAGCTTCCGGTCATAAACGTTCGTGAGGCACAGGAATACTACCGGGACAAGCTAGGCTTTGAAATTGCGTGGTTCAATGAAGAAGGCAGGATCGGCGCTGTTTCGCATGGGAAATGTGCGATTTTTTTTCCGTGAATCTACTCGATCTCAGACGAGCACGTTCTGGGTGTTTTGCGATGATGTAGACGAGGCGTACACTGACTTGATCGAACGCGGCGCAGACATCCGAGAACAACCAGAAGACAAGCCTTGGGGCCTTCGCCAGTTTACGGTTCACGACCTTTTCGAGAACCAATTCTATTTTTTCCACGACCTCTAATCCGGTCAAGCATAGCGCCATATTTTACAGGACGCCTGTTCAGACGTAACGTAAGGAAAATCCAGATGCTTAAGAGCATATGCCCAATATTTCCAAGTGCTGACTTCGATAGAACCTCAGCTTTTTATCGAGAGCTCGGTTTCACTGAAGTCGCCAGATTTGAGGAAAATGGTTACTTGATCCTCACCCGTGACAGTGTGGAAATCCATTTTTTCAGCACTCACAGACATGAAACGACTGAACACTCGGATCATGGTTCCTTTGTCCGTGTCGAGAATGCCAACGCATTGTCGGCTGAGTTCGAACCGCTGAAACTGGCTGAACATGGCATACCTCGCTTTGTCAGAGCCGAGGAGAAGCCCTGGGGCGTCTGTGAACTGGAGCTTGTCGATCCAGACAACAACCTCCTGCGCATGGGACACATTTCTTCGGAGACCTGATTTCTTTGATGTCGCCTTAGGACACAAACCGGAGACTACCATGCCCATAACACTACCTCGCAGCCTGCCTGCCTATTCCGTATTGTCGGAAGAGGGTGTCATGGTCATCGATCAAGGCGCCGCTGCGCGTCAGGACATTCGGCCACTACGTATTGGTTTGCTCAATCTGATGCCGAAGAAAATCCAGGCAGAGACACAGTTCGCCCGCCTCATCGGCGCGACACCCCTGCAGATCGAGTTCACCCTGATCCGCATGACAGCACACGAGACCAAAAATACCGCTGCCGAGCACATGCAGTCGTTTTATCGCACCTTCCAGTCCATCAAGAACGAGAAGTTTGACGGCCTGATCATCACGGGAACACCGATTGAACATCTGGCCTTTGACGAGGTTACCTATTGGGACGAGCTGCGCGAAGTTATGGATTGGACACAAACAAACGTCCATTCCACATTTGGGGTCTGCTGGGGTGGGATGGCAATGATCCATCACTTCCATGGGATTGCCAAACACTTGCTCGATCAAAAGCTGGTTGGCTGCTATCGGCATGCAAACCACGCGCCAGATAGCTGCTATCTGAGGGGTTTCTCCGATGAGGTGGTCATGCCCGTCAGCCGCTGGACCGAGATGCGCCGTGAGGAGATAGAAGCAGCATGCTTACCGATCCTGTTGCATTCCGACGACGTTGGTCCCGCGCTGGTCGAGGACCCGGCACACCGATCACTCTACATCTTCAATCATTTCGAATACGACAGCGGAACCTTGGGCGAGGAATACGCCCGCGACCTGGACGCGAACCAGTTGGCAGGGGCGGACGCCCAAATGCCAGTTGATTACTTTCCGGACGATGATCCGAACGGCCAGCCGGTCAACCGATGGCGCGGCCATGCGCATCTCCTTTACGGCAATTGGATCAGCGAGATTTACCTGACCACCCCATTTGACGCGACCTTAATCGGACAGACGGAAACGGACCTGCGCAAGGGCTAGATGGGAACGAGAGACGACGATGAATATTGAATATGATCTTGAACCCGACCTGGAGGCTGAAGAATTCCGGACTCTGCTTCATGCCTCCGAACCAGCGCCCCGTCGGCCGGTAGACGACATCGACAGACTTGACCAAATGCTGCGGAGCGCGCAGCTGATCGTGTCTGTCTGCCGATCCGTTCGACCCTGTCTTCGTTCTCATCTCGTATTCTTTCAAGAACTACGATCAGCGAAAGACACTCCTTTGGCAAAACAATCCGTCTGTCTCAAAGGCCGTGACGGGTTACAGGCTTTTCTATCGATGCTTGCTTGCAAAGCCGGATGTGCGGTATCGTCAAACCCGAAGTTTCCAGGCAAGCGACACAGCGCACCCCAGAACACTCAACCTATTGATGAGGTGTAACTTGGACTTGCCCGACATTTCGCTCCCCCCTACCTCAGATAGCGACGTGCCGCGCTACGCGCTGGACGGAGACATTGCGACATCCCAGCTTGATGACATCGCAAAGCAACTGAATCCCCGGTTCCGTAGCGGTGGATCGGTTGTGGAGGGTCCTGGGGGCGATGTTGTCTACAAAGGCGCCGTCGCAATATTCACGGTAGCGGACGGGATTACCCTGGTCAGCAGTGATGTAACCGCCCCAAACGGTGGGGACGCTTCTGCTGTGCTTTCAAGGTCGTCCACGATTGCGATGATGCTGGAGGGGCCGACATTCAACGCGCGCCTATCGCGGACGACGGGACTCAACATGCGCCCTTTCTCAGCCGGCATGGTCAACATCTCGGACATGGCAGTTCTGTCGAACGCTCTCAAGCAGGATCAACGTGCACAAACCATTTTGGTGCAATGCGACCCAGACAAGGTGACGGACGAACGCATGTATGAGGCTTTCAATATGCTAACGCGCCAGACAGAAGTACGGCCGCTTGCGGTATCGCGCGAAAGCTGGTGCGCGGCGCGGTCGATCGTAAATCCACGTATGGATGGCTTGATACGGCAGCTCCAGGTGGAGAGTTTTGCACTGGGCGTGCTGGCCAGTGCATTGACAGAAGCACGGGATGAAACGGGGCGGAGTGAAACACGGATTTCGCCCCTTAATCGCGCAGCGCTTCACCGTGCGCGCGACATGATCGAAGGCGAACCGGAAGTCCTTCATACCCTGTCCAGTCTTTCTCGCGACATCGGAATGAGCCCCGCATCGTTCAAACGCAAGTTTCCGATACTGTTCGGAAAATCGCCCATCTCCTATCTACGCGACGTACGGCTCGATCATGCCCGATACGGCATTGAGCGCGAAGGTTGGACGGTTTCCGAAGCAGCACGACGGGTCGGATACGGCCACGCCAGCAACTTCTCACTGGCCTTCCGCCGCCGGTTTGGCGTGAGCCCCGGCGCGCTATGCAAAAATTGATCCGTATGCATAGAAATCTGATCTTAAGTCATAAACCCGACCTATCGACTCAGGAATAAGCGCGCGTCACCCTGCTGCAAAAGGGGACAGACCTGTGCAAACACCAAAAAAATTTCGCCCGGCCTACACGTGCCTGACGTCCGGCACCGCAATCGCCGTTCTCTCGTGGTTTTCTTCGCCCGTTCTTGCGCAAGCGACCGAGGAAGCGATCCCATTTGATCTGGGCACGCTGGTCTTGGATGCGCGCAAAGTCGATGAACCGCTGCAACGGGTACCTTTTGGCATTTCGGTGCTGGGTGGCGAGGCCGCGGACACGCGACGGGTGGATGATCCGGTTGATCTTGCGCGCACGACACCAGGGCTGAACCTTGGCGATACCGGGCTGCGTGGCAGCAACATTCCCAACATCCGCGGGGTCGGATCGTTTTTGCCACAATCCCCGGATGACGCCTCCACCCCGGTGTTTGTCGACGGCATCCCGCTGGCTGTGCGCGCACAAGATAGGGCGCTTTTCGACGTCGAAAGAATTGACGTGCTGCGCGGGCCGCAAAACACGCTTTATGGCCGCAATGCGCAGGCCGGTGCCATCAACGTCACAACCGCTGATCCAACGTTTGCGCCTGAGTATCGCCTGAACCTCGAAGTGGGTGAAGACGGTTACGGCCGTGTGAGGGCGGTGGCCAGTGGCCCGCTGTCCGATACGTTCGCCTACCGCTTTGCAGGACAATTGCGCACGCAGGACGGCAATATTCCAAACCTGTCCTCCATCGGCGGCGCACTACGGGAAAACGATCAGGTCAACATCGCAGCCAAATTTCTTTGGCGACCGTCAGCATTGACCGATGTTCGGCTCACTCTGAGATACGGGAAGTATGAGGAGACGCCGACACAGGGCGTCCTGCTGGACGATCTGAATTTCCCGCGCTCGGCGGTGGATGTGGACACGCCTTACGATCTGGAAACGCTGGGTCTTGGCCTCACGGTCGAGCATGATTTTGGTGGTTTTCGGTTCACCTCGATCACGGGTGTACAGGGGTACGATTCCTTCTACCGCTCTGACGATACCGACGGATTTATATTCGAGGCACGAACGGGTCAGCCGCCTGCTGCTTTTGAGGACCCCGATGCTGATTTTCGTGTGATAGAGGATGATGACATCCAGTACAGTCAGGAGTTTCGCTTTGACGGTGCATTCGCCAATGGCGGGACATGGGTCGCGGGTGTGAATGCCTTCAGGGCCGATCTCGACCTTGACCTCACGTTCAACGCTGACGGTATCATTCAAGGCGACTTCGACAATTCATTTACGACAGAAGGCATCGGTGTTTTCGGCGAGGTTACAGTGCCTGTCACCGACCGGCTGAACCTCATTGGCGGGTTGCGGTACACGTATGAGGATAAGTCGTTCACAAGTGTCTTTACCGACAACTCGGGTGGGACACTGGGCGCCAGCGGCGCTGATGCAAGCAGTGACACGTTCGACTACGTCACCGGTCGTGCAGGGATAACCTATGACCTCGTCCCTGATATCACGATGTTCGCCACCCTGGCGCGAGGTGCAAAATCCGGCGGCTTTCAGCTTGCCGATTCAGATCTCTCGAGAGGCGCATCCGTAAGCCGTTATGAGACGGCCTTTACCGACACGGCAGAGATCGGCCTGCGCGGCAATGCGTTCGAGGGCCAGTTGGATTTCGCGGCATCGCTCTTCTTCAACGATACCAAGAACGAGCATCTGCAGGTCTTTGATGTGTCGACATTGGAGTCGGTGATCGAGAACGCGGACACCGAAACCTACGGGCTGGAGCTTGAGGCGGGCTTTCAGGCAACACCGTCCTTACGGCTCGCAGGCGCGCTGGCGCTTTTGGAGACCGAGATCACTGCATCGGACGACCCCGCCGTGCAGGTTGGCAACGAGGTACCCTTCGCGCCATCGGTCAGCTACAGCCTTGCGGTCGAGCACGAAAGCGATATGCAGTTTTTCGGGCGCTCCGGTGTACTGAAGGCACGCGCCGAATATCAGTATGTCGGTCGCCGCGCGACTGACCCGCAGAACCGCACCAGCCTGGAGTCCTTCGGAGTCGTGGACGTTCGGCTGGGATGGCAGCGCGGCAATACCGAATTCTACGCCTTCGTCGACAATCTTTTTGACGAAACCTATGCCGAAAGCGCCTTCGTTTTCGGGCCAAGTCCAACTGGCGGCTTTGTCTCCGGCGCGATACCCGGCAATCCGCGCAGGATCGGTTTTGGCGTCGACATAAGGTTCTGAGAGCATGCGCATGATGTTCGCCCTCATGGCACTCAACGCAGCGGCGGCAATGCCGATTTCGTTCTTTTCGGTAGGGTTGCCGACGCTGATGCGTGACGCTGGCGTAGCGCTTGAACTGATCGGCTTCACCGCATTGGTTTATCTGCCTTTCGCCTTTGCCTTCGTCTGGGCTCCCTACATCGAGCGCCCCGGCCCCTTCGGCATCGCACGGCGACGGTTCTGGACAGCGGCATCGTTGATCCCGATGGGTGCTTTCACGCTTTTGGGTGCCTGGATGGCCCCATCAGAGCAGACAATCGCAGTGTTGATACTCGCCTTCCTCATCTCGCTGGGCGCCGCCACGCTGCGCACCACGATCCTGGGGCTGACCGTCGAACGCTTCGAGGGTACCGGCAGGACCTGGGCCGCTGCGCTGGTGCCTGCCGGCGGCGCTCTGGGCGCCCTGATGGGAGCTACGGGGTTGTTGCTCGTATACGGTGCCACCAACTGGGCTGTGGCCATGATCACGATGGCCGTGGTCCTGCTTTTGCTGCTGGGGCCCGGTTTGATGCTACCAGAAACTGCAGAGCAACATCACGTGCCTGGCATCATCGGCGCGCTGCAGAGCTTCCTTGCAGATGTGGAGAACCGCCGCGCATTGGCCTTTATCGCGCCCCTTGCGGCGGGCGTTGGGTTGGGTTTTGGCATGATGCAGCCTCGCCTTGTCGATCTTGGCTACACCGTCGAGGAAATCGGGCTGATAAATGGCCTCTTTACCTGCATCGCCCTTTTCACCGGTGGGCCGCTCGCAGCCGTTGGCATCGCGCGCTTTGGTCTCATCCGCATGATCCCAGTCGGGCTTCTGGTTGTCACCGCGGCACTCTTTTATGCCGCCGCGGCAAGCGCGTTTTCCTTGCCGCGTCTGCATGCAGCGGCATCGGTTATAACCTTTTTCCTCGCGTTCAGTTTCATCGGGGTGATGACGAACCTCATCTTCATGAATCGTGCAACCCCTGGCCGAGAAGGGACGGATTTCTCAATTTTCTTGTGCAGTTACTGGCTCTGCACGATGATCGGTATGATCGCGTCAGGCCTCTTGGCCGGTCAATTCGGCTATGCCACAGTCTTCGCTGCAGGAGCTTTGGTGGCAGCCAGCGCCGGCGCGCTGGTCAAAAGGCTGGATCTTGGGCGCGTTCCGGCATGAAGAGCAAATCGCTATCCGCTGCGGCGCGCCTGATTGCGCCTGTCCGGGGCAAGATCGTCCTTGCCTGCGTGATGCAGGCCATCAGCACCATTGCGGGCATGGCCCCGTTCATCGCCGTGGTCGAGATCACACGGGTCCTGCTGGAAGGCACCTCGCCCGAGCAGGCCGTCACCATCGCCTGGATCGCCGCCGCCGCCCTTGCGATCAAACTGGTCTGTATGATCGCAGCAGGTGGCATCACCCATTTCGCCGATGCCGATTTGCAACTGATGATCCGCCGTGAGGTTGCGACCAAGCTGCGTCGCGTGCCTCTGTCGTGGTTCGCCAGCCGCACGGCGGGCGGGCTGAAAAAGGCGATGCAGGACGATGTGGCGGCTTTGCATGAGTTGGTGGGTCACGCCTATACGTCACTCACCGGTGCTATCGCGGCGCCTGTTACGGCATTGCTCTATCTTGCCTGGACAGATCTCCTGCTGGTTCCGGTTGCCCTGATCCCAGTGGGAATTGGCATCGCGCTCTACGCTCTTCAAACGCGCGGCTACGGCGAGAAGATGGATCGCTACGAAGCCGCTTTGGCCGATGTGAATGCGGCAGCGGTGGAGTATGCAGGCGGCATCGCGGTGATCAAGACATATAGCGGCACGGACCGCGCCTTTTCAAGATTTACTGAGCGGACGGAGCGGTTCGTAGACTTCTTTTGGTCGTGGATCAGCGGTCTTTTGAAGATTGCAGCCATCACTGATCTGGTGCTCTCACCGCTGTTCGCCGTCGTGCTTGCCGCAGGTTTTGGGCTCATGTTGACAACGGCAGGCACGATCACAGCGGTCGACGCGCTGGCCCTTCTGGTGATGGCACCGGCGCTCACCGCCCCGTTTCTGACGCTGGCGTTTGGCCAACAGGGCCTAATGCAGGCACGGCGCGCTGCGGAACGGTTGGGCGAATTACTTGATGCGCGGTTGCTTGATGTCGGCGAGGCGGCACAGCGACCGACAGGCACCGAGGTACGTCTTAAGGCGGTGCATGCCAGTTATGACGGCGCGCGGGAGGTGTTGCGCAATATCAATCTGACCCTGCCACCGGGCAGCACAACGGCGCTGGTGGGTCCCTCAGGGTCAGGCAAGAGCACATTGGCCAAGCTGCTCCCGCGCTTCATCGATCCAACCGAAGGGGAGATCACGCTGGGAGGTGTCGAACTGCCGCAGATCGCGCCGGACCATCTCTATAACCAGGTCGGATTCGTCTTTCAGGAGGTGCAACTCCTGCGTGGTTCTCTGGCCCGCAATATCGCTCTGGGCGCACCTGACGCCGACCGCGCGGTGATCGAAACGGCCGCCCGCGCCGCCCGCATCCACCAGCGCATTATGGACCTGCCGCAGGGATATGACACCATCGTTGGAGAAGGCGCCGCCCTTTCAGGTGGTGAAGCACAGCGGATTACAATCGCCCGTGCCCTTCTGGCCAATCGTCCGATCCTTGTTCTGGACGAGGCGCTCGCCTTTGCGGATGCGGAAACCAGCCATGCGTTGCGCGCGGCCCTCAATGCTTGGTCAGGCGCACGTACGCTCCTCATCGTTGCGCATGATCTGCGCAGCGTGGTGGCGGCTGACCAAATCTGCGTCATGGATCATGGGGGCATCGTCGCCTGCGGCACTCATCATGCATTGTTGGAGCAAAACGCGCTCTATGCCCGGCTCTGGGCCGCGAACAGCATGGAGGATTGCTCATGATCCCGCGCCTGATTGATGTCGCCGGTCCGGACTTTCGCACGCCACTCCACCTGTTGATCGCCGGGCTGGTCGTCGAAGCCACGCTGGTTGGGGTGGGATTTGCTGTTCTGGTGCCGTTTCTTGACGCATTGCTGAACGGTGATACAGCAACCGCCCTTCGGTGGTGGTGGGGATTGCTTGGTGTTTTTGCGCTCTACACGCTCCTACGTTGGAAGACCCAGTTCGCCGGATACATGAATTCCGTCGCCCTCGCCCGCGCGCTCTTTGCACGGCTGGGCGCTCACATCGCGCGACTGCCCCTGGGCTGGTTTTCCGATGCGCGCACGGGCGAGCTTGGCGTGCTGACCAGCCAGGGCGTGATCGACATCATGACCGTGCCCGCGCATCTTCTGCGCCCAATCCTCGTGGCGATGGTAACGCCGGTCGTGGTCCTGATCTTCATGCTGGCCATCGACTGGCAACTAGCCGTTTCGGTGGCGCTGGTTGCGCCCTTTGCAGTCCTCGCAAGCGTCTGGTCCGGCACCCTCATTCGCCGCTCGGATGCGCGGATGCACGCAGCTTCGGTCGATGCGGCCAATCGTATTGTGGAGTTCGCCCGCGCCCAACCTGTCCTGCGCGCGTTCGGGCAGATTGACGCGGAAAGTTCGGATCTCGATGCCGCGCTGGTCGAGACACACGCAGCGGCCCGGACACAGATGACCGCCGTGGCGCGCGGGCTTCTGGCCTTTACGCTGGTCGTGCAGCTTGGCCTGACAGCGCTTCTGATCGTTGGCGTCAATCGCGTGCTGGGCGGTGGCATCGGCGCGCCGGAACTGGCAGCTTTTCTCGTGCTGGGCCTGCGCTTTGCCGAGCCGCTGATCGGCGCGGCCGACATGCAAGGGGCATTGCGCATGTCCGATGAGACCCTCCTTCGCATGCAAAAGCTCTTGTCTATTCCGACGCTGCCGGAACCGGATACGCCGAAGGCCCCCAAGAACCATGCCATAGGCCTGCAAGACGTGCACTTTGGCTATGCTGGCGCACCTGTCCTGCATGGGCTCAGCTTTACGGTACCTGACCGGGGTTTCGTCGCACTCGTTGGCAGTTCGGGTGCGGGCAAAACCACGATTCTGCGCCTGATCGCGCGGTTCTTCGACCCTGACAAAGGCAGCGTTTCCTTAGGCGGTGTGGACTTGCGCAAGATCGGGAGCACGCGGCTGATGCGCGATATCGCCATCGTCTTCCAGGATGTTTATCTATTCGCCGGGACCATCGCGGAGAACCTCAGGCTGGCCCGACCGGGTGCCACAGAGGCGGAGCTGGCCACCGCTCTTGAAACCGCGCAGCTCGGCCCGACCTTGCAACGGCTTCCCGACGGGATCGATACGCAGGTCGGCGAAGGTGGTGTCGCCCTTTCCGGCGGAGAGCGACAGCGCGTGTCGATTGCCCGCGCGCTGCTGAAGGATACACCCCTTGTGCTTCTGGACGAAGCGACGGCCTCTCTTGACGCGCTCGACGAGCGGCGGTTGCGCAATGCACTGGAGGCCATGGCAAAGGAACGGACGGTTGTCGCCGTCGCCCATCGGCTCAGCACCATCATGGCAGCGGACAAGATTGTCTTTATCGAGAACGGTCAAGTTGCGGAGGAAGGCACACATGACGCCCTGATCGCTCAGGGCGGGCGCTATGCGGCCTTTTGGGATCTCAACTCACCAAGCGACGTTGAGGACCTGAGCCCTTGATCCGGCACCGGCAGCTTTTGTTTTGGGTATTCCTGGTCGTCCTTGGCGCCTGTCTGATCTGGCGTCTGCCAATCAACGGCTGGGGATCGCTCATCTGGTTTACCGGGAGCGTTGCGCTGTTTGTCATCCGACATCCACATCAGACCAAGACGCAAGATATGGTAACGGCGCAACGCTTCAACGCCGGCACCGAGCAACTCCTGCTCATTCTTGTCACGCTTGGGATGCAGGTCATCCCGGGGGTCCATCTCGTCACCGGTCTACTGGAATTCGCGGATCACGCCGGTGGCACCGTTGCTCCTGCCATCGGTTTCTTTGCCCTTCTTACAGGGTTATGGCTCTTCTGGCGGAGCCATGTCGATCTGGGCCGCAACTGGAGTGTGACACTTGAACTGAGACAGTATCACGGTTTGATCACCAAGGGTGTTTACACCCACATTCGACATCCGATGTACACAGCGATTTTTTTGATTTCCACGGCCCAATTGCTTCTGATCGCCAACTGGATCGCGGGCCCTGCAGCACTCATCGCGTTTTCGCTGATGTGCATTTTTCGCATTCCACAAGAGGAACGGATGATGAAGGAGCAGTTTGGCGATCGTTATCAGCAATACATGGATCGGACACGCAGGTTTTTCCCCAAAGTGTACTAGACTTGCGGTCTGTTTTGACATCGCCAACCTATTGCTGCAGCATTCAGCTTGATGCTCAAAAAAATCCTTTCAAACTCTAGCAAAAGCTGGCCTCAGCGAGCGCTTGGGTGACACGAAAACACGACCGATCCACCTTCAGACCGCTAAATCGAATAGGTCCGGCGGGGCGTCGATCCGTCTGCCACCCGCTCTCAGGTCGAGCGCATTGTTCCAAAGGATCTGCGCACGAGACCGGGGCAAGTCTCGCAACGCGATCGCCACTCCGTCCCGGTCGCGGCATGTTCTCCCCCAATCCTCGTCCTTCATGTCGCGCCAAGCGACATTCAGATGGACGCATGTATGCTCGATGAGATGCCTGAGCGCGCGGGGTGGCAGGGTGCACCCCAATGCAACCTCTGCCTGGTCGGGGGAGATGCCGATACCCAAGCGACCGGCGCCGGGTGCCTGGATCACGGCATGGATGACATCAGCAAAACGGCGCGCATGATACCCGGTTTCGGCAATGATCATCCGGCGTGACCGCGCGCTGCCAACGGCACGAACATCAAGCGCGCTGTCGGACAAACCGTTCAGCAACCTTAAGAAATAGGCTGTCCCGCCCCGCGCCCATGCCAATTCGCGCGCTGGTGCGTTTGCTGCATCATACCGCGCGCCCCGCCCTTGCCGCGCTATCAATGCCGCGCGCGCGACGTCATTCATCCATCACCACCGTCCGCGCAAAGTGCAACCGCTCCATGATCGGCGCATCCGAAAAGTGGAAGAGGTCAAACTGACTTTCTGCCTGCAATGACCATGAGACCCAAGACGGCACAACGAACATATCGCCAACGTCCAGACGATGTTCCATATCGTTAATCACAACGGCTCCCGTGCCCTCGAAGACCTGAAACACCGACGATCCGACGTCGCGGCGCGTTTTGCTGGCAGCACCAGCGCGCAGGCGGTGGAATTGGCACCGGATCGTCGGCATCACATCGCCGCCAGTTGTCGGATTGACGTAACGGATGGCGGCATGGCCCTGTTCGACCGTGGCGGGCTGGCCCTCGTCCTCAAGCAACAATTGTTCTGTCAGGGCGCGGTCGGTAAATTCCCAACGGTATGCGCCAATCGGGCTGCTGACGGTATCACGCAGGCCCGACAAGGGCCGTAAACCGGGGTGGCACCAGAGCCGCTCTCCCTGACTGAAATTCGGTGTGGCGTAATCGGTGACCGTCTCCGATCCAAACTCGAAAAAGCCCACGTCGTTCTGGCGACTGAACGGAATGTCCAGCCCGTCAATCCATGTCATCGGGTGATCGCTGACATTGTGATGGCCGTGAAAATTCCATCCCGGCGTCAGCAGCAGATCACCCCGCGACATACGGACGGGATCACCATTCACCACGGTCCAGACGCCTTCGCCCTCAACCACAAATCGGAATGCGTTTTGCGAATGGCGGTGCTCGGGCGCGGTTTCCTTTGGGCCGAGGTACTGAATAGCGGCCCAGAGTGTTGGGCTGATGTAAGCGTTGCCGCCAAGACCGGGATTGGCCAACCCCAGCGCGCGCCGCTCTCCCCCGCGCCCCACCGGTACCAGATCACCTGACGCGCGTGCGAGCGGCATCAGATCAGCCCATTTCCACACATGCGGCACGGCGTTCGACGCGGGGTGCATCGGCATCAGATCACCAAGTTGGGTCCACAGTGGAACAATATGCTGCTCCTTGAACCCGGCATAGAGCTTGCGCAGTTCGGGCGTATCTTCGGGCTGCATGCTGTGTTTGACGGTGTCGTGGGTCGGCGCGTCTTCCATTGGGCTCTCCTGTTTAGGCGGCGTCGGGTTGCGCGGGCGGTGCTGCCTGTTGAAATGCTTCCAACTTGCTCAGGGCTGCAAAGATACGGGATATCGTCGGCCAGTTGGACAGGTCTATGTCGAAGCGCTTGTTGTTCCACACCTGCGCAAAGAGACAAAGATCGGCCATTGTCGGCGTGTCGCCGTGACAGTAGCGCCCCGTTTGGCTGTCGGCAGCAAGACGGGTCTCGAACCCGTCAAAGGTTGTCGTCACCCAGTGCGCAAACCACGCCTTTATTGCCACATCATCCGCCCCCATCTGTTCCTCCAGATAGGTCAGCACCCGCAGGTTATTCAGCGGATGAATTTCGCAGGCAATCATATAAGAAAGCGCCCGCACCCGCGCGCGTCCCGCCGCATCTTCAGGCAGCAAAGCGGGCGTGGAGTGGATCTCGTCAAGCCATTCGATAATGGCAAGCGATTGATCCAGCATCGTACCATCCTCCAGCTCAAGCGTCGGGACCAGACCGCTGGGGTTCATGCGCAGATAGTCTTGGGTGTGGGTCTCCGCGTCGCGCAACTTGTAGGCGACGTAATCGTAGTCCAGACCTTTCAGGTTCAGCGCGGCGCGCACCCGTGTCGAGGTCGATGAGCGGAAGAAATTGTGCAGTCGCAACGTCATGCCCGAGGTCCAATCACGGTCGAGATTTCGCCAAGCCCCGCAATTGAAACAACACAGGTATCGCCCACAGCGAGCGGGCCGACACCGGCGGGTGTGCCGGTCATGATCAGGTCACCCCGGCGCAACTCGATTGAACGGGAGATCGTCGAAATGACTTCTTTCACCGACCAGATCAACTCCGACAAATCAGCGTCCTGCCTGACTTCGCCATTCACCGTCAGGCTGATCCTGCCGCTCTCAGGATGGCCAGATTGCGCCACCGGATGTACCGGCCCGACCACAGCAGAGCGATCAAACGCCTTTCCCCAGTCCCAGGGCCGCCCCTTTTCGCGCGCAGCGAGCTGCAAATCGCGCCGGGTCAGATCATTGCCCACAGCATATCCCCAGACGTGATCATACGATGCCTCGACCGGAATATTTCGTCCGTCTTTTCCGATGACGACAACCAGTTCGGCCTCGTGGTGGAAATTCCCGGTCTCTGCGGGATAGGGGATCACCTGCGCGTCATCGACGACCGCATCGGCGGGCTTGGTAAAGAAAAATGGCGGATCGCGGTCCGGGTCTTTGCCCATCTCACGGGCATGGGCGGCGTAGTTGCGTCCGACACAGAAGATACGGCGCACTGGCAGCCGGTCATCGGAATTGAAGACAGCGATACTGGCGGGCGGTGCGGGTGGAAAGACGAATGACATGATTGCTACTCCCGAAAGCTTTTTGTAATTCTTGAACGTGCCAGATCAGCCTTGCATCAGTGCCTGACGGTCTATCTTGCCTGTCCCGGTCACCGGCAATTCTGCGCGGTATTCCACGATCCGGGGATATTTGTAGGGCTGCAGGCGCGATTTCACAAAGCTGCGTAGCGCCTCACTTTGGGCATCATCCCCAGGCAGGCCATCGCGCATCTGCACCACCGCGCGCAGGCTCATGCGGCGATCCTCCAGCTGGTGAGCCAGCACAGCGCAGGCGTGGACGTCGGGGTGTTCGTTCAGACACCTCTCCACTTCCAGTGGCCAGACCCATTGCCCGGACACTTTGATCATCTCATCGGAACGGCCCTGAAAATAATAGTACCCGTCGCGCTCGACAAAACGGTCGCCGGTGCAAATCCAGTCGGCCTGCATGGTCTCGGCGGTTTTATCGGGGCGGTTCCAGTACAGCGGTGCCGAGGACTGCCCGCGCACGTACATCACGCCTTCTTCTCCGTCGGATGGCGTTGTCCCGTCCGCGGCAACAAGGCGTATCTCGTACCCAGGCACACGCGCGCCCGCGGCGCCGATGCGATGGTCGTCAATCGTATTGCACAGATAGATATGCAGCATCTCGGTCGAGCCGAGGCCCTCGGTCGGCCCATGCCCCACCAATTCGACCCATTTGGTATAGACCTCTTCGGACAGGATCTCGGCCGCCGACATGCTTTGCCGCAAAGACGATAGATCGGTGTTGCCCGCGTTCGGATGCTGCGCCACCGCCGTGAAAAGCGTCGGCAGGCCGAACAGAACAGTCGGCCGGTATGTCTCGATCATCTCCAGCACCGCGTCCGGGCGCGGCTGTCCCGGCATCAGCAAGGTCGTGGCACCGACGGAAAAGGGGAAGGTTACGGAATTGCCGAACCCATAGGCAAAGAACAGCTTTGGCACCGAAAAGCAGATGTCATCGGCATCGAGCTTTAGGATGTTCTGCCCAAAGGACGCCTCCGTATAGGCCATATCATGGTGCAGGTGCACGATCCCTTTCGGTCGCCCGGTTGACCCTGACGAATACATCCAGAACGCCATATCATCGGGTCCGGTATCCGCGCATTCGAGCTGCGGCGGCTGCCCACGCAGGAAGGATTCTGCAGATTTGGTGCCTGCCTGTTCCCGCCCACCATTTGCCAGCACAATCGTTTCTATCGCGGCACCTTTGGTAACCGACTTATCGAACCTGTCAGCCAGGGCAGCTTCGCAAACGGCGACGCGCGCGCCGGTATCCTTGAGGAGATAGTTCAGCGTCTCCGGCGTCGTCTGTGTGTTCAGCAGCACCGGCACAAACCCCGCGCGCACTGCCCCGAAGAATGCCGCAACAAAGATCGGCGTGTCATCGAGGAAGAACGCAATGCGCTGCCCACGCGTCAGGCCTGCGGCGACAAAGGCATTCCCCCAGCGTCCCGCCAGCGAGGTCAGATCAGCATAGCTCAACGCGCCATTCGGTCCGATCACAGCCGTCTTTTCGGGATTTCTGTTCAGGTTGTCCCACAGGATTGCCGAGCAGTTGGGAAAGGCGTCTTTGTTGAACCCGATCTCCTGTGCGCCCGCGACGTCCTTTGCCACAGGGTCGATCAGCCCGTTTGGTTCCTCCGCCTTCGATGCTTCATACCGAGCGGCGAATTCCGGCGCGATCCGCCGCAGCCGCGCCCCATCCACACGCCCCGACCGCGTGATGTAGTCATAGGCAAAATCGAGCGGTTCGAGCGCCATCTTCTCCGCAAAACTGTCATACCATGTCGCAGAGGTATTCGCGGCATCCACGATCTTGCGCGCGACCGGTAAACGCGCCGCCTGAAAGCTCTCCAATGCGGTATCAATGTTATCGTGCCCCGCCAGCGCGGTGACCAATGCGAGGCTGTCCTCCAGCGCGAGGCGCGTTCCCGATCCAATGGAGAAATGCGCGGTATGTGCGGCATCCCCAAGAATGACGTGCCGCCCCGACACCCAGTTGTTGCACCACAGTTTCGGAAACTGCCGCCAGGTCGACTTGTTGGTAATGAGCTGTGCGCCTTCCAAAACATCGGCGAAAAGAGTTTGGCACAGGGCCGCGCTGTCCGCCTCTGCCATGTCTCCAAAACCGTGTTTGCAAAACGTCGCATCATCACATTCGACGATGAAGGTGCTTCGCTCCGGGTCGAACCGGTAGTGGTGCGCGTTCAACGCCCCCTTGTCAGTCTCGATAAAAGTCTGCGTCAGCGTCTCGAATGATCTGTTTGCGCCAAACCACGCGAAATGATTCCCGAAGGTGCCCCACTCCGGCGCAAAGACGGCCTCATTCTGCCCGCGCACCATGGAGTTCAGGCCATCGGCACCGACAATCAGATCGGCGTTAATATCCTCAAGCGACGGCACCAGATGGGAGAAGTGCATCTCCACCCCGAGACTGTCGGCACGCTTACGCAGAATTTCGATCAATTCCAGCCGTCCGATGGCGCTGAACCCGACGCCATCCAGCACCACAAGATCAGTAGGCAATTGCAGCGTCATGTTCCGCCAGCGCTCCATCTGCGGCGTGATCAAGTCGTAGATTTCCCGATCCGCGCCTTGCAGAAAGGACAGCGCCTGATCTGAAAAAACAACGCCGAAGCCAAAGGTCGCGCCCTGTGGGTTTTGCTCGAACAGTTTCACCTGAACGTGCGGCATCATTCGGCGCAAGAGGATCGCTGTGTAGAGACCGGCAGGCCCACCGCCGATGATGACAAAGGTTTTGGTGCACAGCATCTGTCTATTCCTTGCCAGTCGACTTTCGCCCTTGCAGCTTCTATTTAATTATTCCACAATATGCAATTAATTTTACAGAAAGGAATATTGATCAAACAAGTGAGCTTAGAATTTTCAGGGCTGCGATCTGGCAGGGGCAGTGTTTTGTCCGCGTGCTGGCAGCTGGATGGACAAGCCGTTCCATAGGTGACTTCGACGAAACTGGGGCATCCCGAAATATGTCGTGCAGAGGATGCCAAAGCGATTTTCCGGTCGAAGCGGGCGCATAATTAGCTCGGCTCATGCGCGATGGTGATGTTTGTGCCCTCATTTGCAGGCCTCCGAACACGTGGTCGTTGGGTTTGACCTATGCTGGCACCATATGTGACACGGTTTGATTTACCGACAGCCAGAGACGCGCGTTGTTTGTCCATACAGATCAGCGTATGAGAACAGCTGAAATGCAAGCTTGTACGATCAGTCATGGATGCTCATGAAGAAACCCGGTGAAGCGTCAGGACAAAGCGGTGGCATCCAGTCGCTCGATGCCGCCCTGCGCGTTCTGAAAGTGCTGGCGGATCAGAGCGAGTCCACCACACTCTCCGATCTGGCCCGCGTCTGCGATATGCCACTGAGCAAAGTGCACCGTTATTTGTCGTCGTTCCAGCACGCAGGTTTGGTGGAACAGGCAGGCAAATCGGGAAAATACGACCTTGGACCAGAGGCTTTAATCCTGGGGCTTTCCGCAATCGGGCGGCATGATTTTGTGAACCGTCCTTCTGCCGATCTCGCCGATTTGCGAGACGAAACAGGGCTCACTGTGCTGCTTTCGGTCTATGGTAATGAAGGTGCAACAGTCGTGCGGTGGGAACGTGCGGCCGCGCCGGTGGTGACCTCCATGGGCCTCGGGACCACCTTGCCGCTTCTCACGTCCTCGGCGGGTCGCGTGTTTCTAGCGTGGGGACCCAAAAAGCCGACAAGAATCGCCTTAGGCAAAGAGCTGGGTCGTGCCCGACGAAATCCAGGGTTGGCCAAGGACTTCGCGCCAACTCAGGCGGGCATAGATGATTTGGTCAAAGGCATTAAGGCGCGCGGCTTTGCATCTGTTGACGGCAGTTTCATCCCTGGTCTGGTTGCACTCTCCGCGCCCATTCTTGATTGGCAGGACGAAGCGCAGGCGGCAATCACACTGATCGGAACCGACCCGAGCCATCTTATTGATGGATCAAAGACCATTCACAACCTCATCGAGTTTTGCAAACATCACTCTGTATCCACCTGATTCTACTTGGCAAAAGACCCTGGCCTGATGACCGCACGTTCGGCAGGCTTAGCTTCCAAAACCACTTGCGCTGATCACCGCAACGAGGACGGTTGCATTACCGTCATCACCGCACTCAAAGCGATACTTCGCAAGTTGCTCCGCAAAGGTCACTGTACCCTAATTAATCAGATTCTACGGATTGGATAAGTTTTTGGCGGTTTTTGTACCCTTAATTGCAATATATCCACAGGGCTCTGCGTCATTGCCTGACGCAGCTCTGGCACTTCCATATTGCATCGGCTCGCGCCAAAAGCGCTTGACGGTCTGCATCGGGACCAAGCTCAGAGATAGCGTGGCGGGCTGCCCGCAAGGCACCATCGGACACGAATGGTCGGTTCGCTTTTTGCGTTTCTTGCTTTGGCGTAGGCTCTGCTTTCTGTTGGCGCGGAAGACACCTCTCGGGGTCTTGCGACAGCTTGCGCACCTTCTCGATCAGCCGACGGTGCTGAGGAAAGGTGCGGCGGATCTCCCAGAATGCCCTGTCGTTTCCGCACAGCAAGATGGCAGCGCCCAACAGTGGACGAGTAGTGCCGACATCCACAGTCGCAAGCGATATGAACCTCTCTAACTCGCTCTGCGACGTGAGTTGCCCCGTGTATGCCACCGAGCAACTTCAAAACGTACAGAGTAAGGGCGATCCGTCGCATGCACCGAAGATCGTTAGCTTGGACCGCGGTTTTTAGAGTTGCCGCGCCGCGAGCAGCGCGGAGGTGTAGCCGGTTTGATATGCGATCGGCCGGATGCCGCGCCACAAGGGATCGGCCGCAGGCTTCGCATGTCAGCGACCAGGCAAATCGCCAGTGGCGCAAGATCAGTCCAAGGGTCTGTCTCGCACAGTTCGCACAAACTTGGAAGTCGTCGTTAGACATGCATTGAACGGGAAGATGCATCGCATTCGGGAGAGTCATGGCCACGATCTCATCCCGGGTCTGCTGAACCGCCGAACATAGACGAGCCCAGTTCACCGCACATAGGTCACCGGCATACTCCGGCACCCTGCCCTGCCTCAAGTGGACGGCATGTCATCTCTTGTTCGGAAACAAAGACTAGTTGGATGAAGGAGGTGATTTTGTCTGGAGACGAAGACGACTATGATGTCTTTTTGCAGAGCTGGGAGCCAAGTGAGAGCCTCCGTCATGCCACCCTTCCACGCAATCTAAATGATCCACTCATACGGGATCGGTTCATGAATGGTGGCATCTACACGGGATCGGTCATCCGAAGCGAATACGCTTCTGGGACAAAAGCGATGGACGTCCAAGAGATCGTCGCAAGGGGTCACGACTTTTTCAGATCAAAGCACAAAGAGTGGGCTGCCGCGTTCGGGGACTATGTTTTGGGCAGAGGCGTTCCGAATGAAAAACTCGATGCATTCGTGACGAGGTTTTCGAATTTGTGGGTCGATGGAACGGCGCGACGTCAAGCTTCATCGGAGATGCTCGCCATCAAGGCGTCGATCCGCGACTTCGATCTACTTTGTTGTCCCGACACCGCGGGGTGTTTCGTCGAGGAAACCATCAACGACTGCATTCAACCCCTATTCACTCCTAAAGAAATGGCCGCTGTATTCGAGGCCAATAACGGGCTGATCGATGCCCTAATCCCAGACTACATCGACTTTCTAGGCGCAGAAGCGCCTTGGCTTTCTTGACGGGCTCTATGTGCGCCGCGGTGTTTATATGCCTCCGGTCGACGCGCAAATCCGGCGCGAAATCCACTACCTTAGCTCCTTTTCACTTGCGCTAGGTCCAGTAGAGCAGTTCGCTCAGACATGGACCAACGAAACAAGGATGAAGGTACTGCTTCCATCTTTTCGGCACCCTTGGCAGCGATCCAAAATCGCGTGGTCGCCTTTGCTCCGTTCATCGCTTCCATGGATCTTGGTTGGCTCGAACTCATTGTTGCACCACCATTTGAAAGTATAGCGCTTAATGATAACGGACTTCACGGCGGTATCCGCGAGTACAGTTTCGAGTAATATCCAGTGCCGGAAAGCTTCAACCCGTCTATGCGGATGTGCGCAACTTGGAACCGGCCCCTAGCCGCCGTTCATCACTTAAGTTACGCCGCGGTACAGCTTACTCAGAACGGACTTTCGTGCTCGGCGTATCAATTGGTTACTTTCAGTGCAACTGAGCATGAACAAGATAACCTTCGACTTCATTTTCACCAATAGCGCGCAGGGCTTCTAGCCGGTGATATCCCTCGACTAGAACGTAACCGCCGCCTTTTTCGGTTCGCAGGCGTATAGGCGTGGTTTGCCCGTTTTCTAGTATATCGTAAGCGCTGTCTTCGACTTTGGCGGGGTCCAGAGTTTTCTTACGTTTGAGCGGAATGCGAACGTCGGCAATAGTGAATTTTTCTTTTACAGGCATAAAATCAACTTGCACCAAACTGCGGCACTTGAGCAAGGACTTGCACCGCGAAGTCCACAAATTTCTAAGTCTGTCTTATGGAGCCATAAGCTAACAGCAAATCTATATTGGCCATGAGTTCATAAAGTACCGAGCTATTGGTCAAATCGAAGCCACCGTTGATGAACGGCCCATACCCGGCATTGGCGCTCAGCTAGCATGCTGCCGCCGCAGCCTACATTTCAGACATTCGCTGCAGAAGCGAAGTTCATCAGCGCCTATCAGCACCTGGAGGTCGGAAGCGCGGGACAAACCCGACCTAGTGGACACTATCCGGAAGGTCGGGTTTCTTCCACAGATCTACCGTTTGAACTGCGCTGGCAAAGTGGCCTTTGCAAACTATTCAGGCACTATTTCTCCGGGGAGTGAATTGACTGTCATGGTTTCATCTGGGCGGAAATGGATCACCGATCGGATTGACTCGCCTGCTTTGAGTAGGTCGAAGGCTGTGTTGATCTGGCCGTGGTTCATGTGGTGTGTGATGTAAGGATCAACGCTGAATTCACCGTTCATCCATTCATCCACCATGCCGGGCAGCTCGCTGCGCCCTTTTACACCGCCAAAAGCCGTGCCGCGCCAGACCCGGCCTGTGACCAGTTGGAACGGGCGGGTTGAGATCTCTTGTCCGGCACCGGCCACGCCGATCACTGTACATTCGCCCCAGCCCTTGTGGCAGGATTCCAGCGCCGCACGCATCAAACCCACATTGCCCACCGCTTCGAATGTATAGTCCAGGCCACCATCCGTCATTTCAACCAACACATCCTGGATCGGAGCATCATAGTCCTTGGGATTGATGCATTCGGTCGCGCCAAGCGACTTCGCCAACAGGAATTTCGAGGGGTTAATATCAATGCCAATAATCTTCGACGCGCCACTCATCACCGCACCTTGGATGACGGCCATACCCACCGCACCAAGGCCAAATACAGCGACAGTTGCGCCTTTCTCGACCTTAGCAGTGTTGCGCACCGCCCCCATTCCTGTTGGTACCGCGCAACCCATAACCGAGGCTTTGGAAAGGGGTGCTTCTTTGGAGATCTTCGCCACGGAGATTTCGGGCAAAACAGTATACTCGCTGAAAGTGCTTGTGCCCATGTAGTGGAGGATCTGCTTGCCCTTGTAGGAGAACCGCGACGTGCCATCGGGCATCACCCCTGCACCTTGGGTCTGGCGAATGGTTTGGCAGAGGTTTGTCTTGCCGGACTTAATATAGGGGCAATTCGGATCTTCGGGGATGTAGAGCGGTATCACATGATCACCGGGTTTGACCGAAGTCACGCCGTGGCCGATTTCCTCAACGACGCCGCAACCTTCATGCCCGAGAATACAAGGGAAGAGCCCCTCGGGATCCTCGCCGGACAGGGTGAACACGTCCGTGTGGCAAAGGCTGGTGGTAACGATGCGAACCAAGACTTCACCTTCTTTCGGACCTTCCAGATCAATCTCTTCGATCTCAAGTGGCTGGTTCGGCGCCCAGGCGATAGCAGCGCGTGTTTTCATGTCAGATCCTCCCTCTTAGTGGATTGGATGGCGCATATGATCGGGTTCTTCATCCGGATCGGTAACGGGGTCGAGCACCAAGACCAGCCGCGTCTCGCCAGTACCTTCGATGGGGGGCGAGCGATGCAGCAGGCCGGAAGCTGGTTGCGTTGGCCACAGCGTTCCGCGCAACAAGATCGGTGCGCCGGTTGGAACCGTGAGGACCTGCGCTGGGTCCTGCCCATCGGTTGAGATGCCGTACTGTGTGCCGGTGCCACGATAGGTGCAGACCAGTCGGGCAGTGATCGCGTCGATGTGAAACTTCCGGCAGGCATTGTGGGCTACCACATCAAGCCGCAGTCGCAGATAGCGCGCCGACATCAAATCCGCAAACAGGGCAGCCAGCGTGCCGATGTCAGTCTCGAACCAATCGCGTTCGAGGCCTTGCGGAAGGTTCGCGATGTCGCAAAGTCGAGCAACTGTGCTGACCACAGCCTCTTTCGGCAGGATAACCCGCCCTTGCGGCAGCCGATCAGGTTCAAGGCCATCCAGCCACGTTTGAACATCCTGCGGCGTTTGCCGACGCCAGATCGCTGCGGCACACCCGGGTTTTAGGAACGCGTTCAAGGAGGTAGGATCATCCGCGATACCCACGCCAATTGCGGCATCTCTGACAACCTCTGTGGTGAAATTCATGCTGCATCCTCCACGCGACGCCAGCCTGGGAAGGGGTCGGGCAAGTCGACGGGCAAGGCACCCGGCCCGGCCGCTGCAGCAAGGGGCAAAAGACAGTCATCAAGTTTGGCTTTCAGTGCCGCCCAGTCGATGTCTGAGCCGATGAACACCAATTCTTGACGCCGGTCACCCCAGGGCTCGCACCAGTTTTGCTTCATATAGTCTTGAGCCGAGGCGTGGTCTGGCCAGCGTTCTTTCGGAACCGACGCCCACCACGTCCCAATCGGCTTGACGCTTGACAGCGCGCCCGCGAGGGAGAACTCGGCAACCCATTCGGGCCGGGTCGCGATCCAGAAGTGACCTTTTGCGCGGATAACACCCGGCATGTCGCCGTTTAAAACGGCGAGGATTTTCTCGGGGATGAAGGGCTGGCGCGCGCGGTAGACGTAGGATGTGACGCCATATTCCTCGGTTTCCGGCACATGATCAGCAAAGCCGTAAAGCTCTTTGGCCCACATTGGATGCTCATGCGCTTTGTCGAAGTCAAAAAGCCCCGTATCCAGAATCTTTTCGGCGGCGACTTCCGAGTGATTGGTTTCGATGATCTCTGCGTCGGCGTTTAGGCTGCGGATGATCTTGCGAGCGGCATCCACCTGCTCTGGGGTCGCGTCCGCGACTTTGTTCAGGATGACAACGTCGGCAAATTCCATCTGATCCGTCAACAGATGAACCAGCGTCCGTTCATCTTCCTCGCCCATCACTTCACCGCGATCACGGAGGAAATCATGACTTGAGAAATCTTGCAGGAGGTTCACAGCGTCGACAACGGTCACCATCGTGTCGAGGCGAGACACATCGGACAGGCTGTCGCCAAACTCGTCCCGGAAGTCAAAGGTCGCCGCGACAGGTAAGGGTTCAGAAATCCCTGTGCTCTCAATAAGCAGGTAGTCAAACCGCCTTTCCGCTGCCAGTCGGCGTACCTCAGCCAACAAATCATCCCGCAAGGTGCAGCAAATGCACCCGTTCGACATCTCCACCAGCGTTTCATCTGTCCGGCTCAGTTCCGTATCGGCACGCACCAAATCTGCATCAATGTTCACCTCGGACATGTCGTTGACGATCACCGCAACACGCCTACCCTCGCGATTATTGAGCACACGGTTCAACAGTGTGGTTTTGCCTGCACCAAGGAAACCGGACAGAACTGTGACAGGAAGACGGGTATCGGTCATTGGGTCAGTACCTCTCTTTCGGATTGTGATGTTGCCTCGGGCGATTGTGCAGCACGGAGCATCTCAAGGCTTCGCTGGATTTCAGGGCGGTCTAGGTTGCGGCCGATGAGAACAATGCGCGTCCGGCGGTCCGTACCGGTCCAATTTTGCAGAGGCACGGGCGCGTCGAAGATCTTCTGAACACCGTGAAATGCAAACGGCGTCTCGATCCCGTCAAGAAAGAGAATGCCCTTCACACGCAGGATGTCGTTGCCTTTGTAATGGATCAGTGTGTCGAACCATTTGTCGAACATTTCATCATCCATCGCTTTGTCGAGGATGATCGAGAGGGAGGTGATGTCGCTGTCATGCGCGCGCGTTTCGAACACCGAGATCGGCTTTGGTGCCAACCCCGACAAATTACCTAGCGGCTCCAAAGCTTTGGGTGTCGTCCAGCCAAGTGCCTGCGTTTGGCTGGCCGTGTCGCGCAAACCAGTCAGATCCCATAGTTTGCTCGGGTCAAAGCCGCTGTCTCGCGACATCACGATATCCGCGGTGGAGTTTATGCTCCGCAGCCGCTCTGTCACGGCGATCACTTGTGGTGCAGGTATCAGATCTTTCTTGCTCAGAATGAGAAGATCCGCCATGGCAACTTGCGAGACCGCTTCAAACTGTGCATCCAGCGTTGCCAGTCCATTCACGCCGTCCACGACCGTTACAACGCCGTCAATACAGGTACTTCGAACCAAAAATGGGTCTTGTGTAAACGCCTGCAGGATTGGGCAGGGGTCAGCCACTCCGGTGGTCTCGACCACGACCCGCTCAAAATGAATGAGGCCGTCGTCGCGCTTCGTAAGCAGACGCTTGACGGTTTTCGATAGATCGTCCAGCACAGAACAGCAGAGACAACCTGATTGCATCAGCACGATCTCTCCACTGATCTCCTCAATCAGATCGTGATCGAGCCCTGCCTCGCCAAACTCGTTCACGATCACAGCGATACGCCCAGAAGTGTCATCGGACAGGATCGCGTTGAGCAGAGTCGTTTTCCCAGCACCCAGGAATCCGGTCAAAAGAGTTACAGGGAGCCTTTGGTCTGGCATGTAAAGATCCGTTGGAGCATTCAGATAATGTAACTTAAGGAGTTACTAGATTAACGCAACATCTAAAGTTACATTTAGGCAAGAAGTCACCCGAAAAAGAAGAATGAAGCGCAACAGCCGACTGTCACTTGCATTGCACACATTGAGCCACATGGCGGTTGAACCAGATCGTGTGCGAACGTCTGTCGACATCGCCGATCACGCTGGAACCAACCCAGTTGTTGTACGGCGCGTCTTGTGTCTTTTGCGTGACGCGGGATTGCTCACCTCAGAGACAGGCCATGCCGGAGGTTGGCGTTTGGCGAGAAGTCCCAGCAGCATTTCTTTGGCAGATGTCTACCTAGCGAAGCAACGTACAAAGTGGGCTCTCAGCCCCCATCGGATGCGGTGCGGCATCTTCTCAATCTTCGCTTCAGCTGGCGACATGAGCGGCCCTTTCCCACCATTTTCGAGTCAGGCCACGCTGCAATGCAGCTTCACAGAACCTGCTATTCGCAACGGTGGCGCGAATGGCGGTTAACTGGCCCACTACTATAAAATGAGCATACTTTCATTCTTAGTCAGCTCCGCTTTCACGAAGCTGATGTTTGTTGAGGCTGTGAGCGCAATAGTCGCAAAACAGCCCCGGCTGAAACGCGCAATTACATTAACTGCGCCGGCATAAATGTCTAAAGTCTAAATGGTCATCCCGGCTCTACGGGACCGCCAGCCTCTTTCCAGTCTTTGAAGCCACCCACGTTGAAGACAGTTTCAAAACCCATGTCTTTCAGCGTTTTTCCGGCAAGAGCCGCTTGTCCTCCCAGCCCACAGACCAGGTAAATCCGCGCATCTTTCTTGAGGGCTTCATTGTGGTAGGGCAGCTCACTGTCGGCAGCAAATTCGATGAAACCGCGTGGGATGCGCAGCGCACCTTGGATTGTACCGCTTGCAGCGATGTCTGCGCTGTCACGCACGTCAACAAACACGCCGTCTTCTCCGTGATGTCTCACGGCCACGTCAGAGGGGATGCGTTCGACGATTGCATTGGCATCATCGAGGAATTGGGTAGCAGTTTTCATGAAGGTGTCCTTTTTGATTTTCGGGCCATACGAACTGGCAGCGTCAACACAGGCATGGCTGAAGCTGCCCGCACTCGTTACTCGGATCGATAGGCAATCATCGAAACTTCGACAAGAACCGGCGCATCGGGACGTCCGCCAGGCAGCTCCCGCACGGCAATCGCCGCACGGGACGGCGGCGTTTCGCCCTGGCCCCAGAACGTTCCGTAGACTTCGTTGAAACCACCATAGAGCGAGATATCGGACATATAGACCGTCGCGCGCACGGCGTCGTTGAAATCATAGCCTGCTTCTTCGAGCACGGCTTTGAGGTTTTCCATCACAATCATTGTCTGATCCTGAATGTCATTCTCACCGTCGTTCGCGTATGCGGGGATCTCTCCGTCCACATAAGGGATCTGGCCGGAAACATAGAGGAATCCGTTGCTGGTTTGGATGCCTGGCGAATAGGGGGCAATGGGGACATTTCCGGCGGGATAAACGCCTGTCCGCGCATCCTGCGCCAGTGTTGCGGTTCCGGTCATGCCCGTGAGGCCAATCGCTGCGCCGAGGATAATCTGTTTCATAGGTCTGCCTTTCTGGGAGGATCAGCGCGCCGCTTCAATGATCATTTCTGCGACGAATTCCGGCTGCGACACGGCAACAGCATGGCTGGCATCGATCTCGCGTGCTGTTGCGCCGATTTTCTCGGCGAATTGGCGCTGTAAAGCGGTCGGAGTCATGTAGTCTTCGCCCGCAATCACATAGAAGCTCGGTTTTTCCTGCCAGGCGGCATTTGCGACTGGTTCACTAAGTGCTGCACTGTTCAGCAGTCCTTGCGTTGCGGCCATGACCTCGGCTTGTGCAGCCTGAACGTCATGCGCAAACAGCGTCGCCATCGCATCGTCCGGCAGATAGAAGAACCCATCCCCGTCTTGCTGAAGGGCTTCGATACCCGGCGCGGGGAACGTTTCCAGATCTGCAGCCTCGCCAAGAGATTGGCCTGCATCAGGAGCATAGGCCGCGATGTAAACCAACGATATTACCTTGTCATCGACACCAGCCTCGGTGATGACCTGCCCCCCCCCAGGAGTGCCCGACAAGCACCACCGGACCTTCGGCGCGGTTGATGGCGCGCTGCGTGAAGGCAACGTCCCCGTCCAGCGACACAAGGGGGTTCTGGACAGCGATGACGTCGAGGCCAGCTTCTTCTAGATAAGGGATAACACCCTCCCAAGCAGAGCCATCAGCAAAGGCACCATGAACCAGCACTGCCGTTCTTGCCGTCAGGTCTTGCGCGACCACGCCGGTTGTCCCTGCGAAAACTGCCGCGGTCACCGCGACGGTCTTAAGTAAAGCGGTCTTTATCATCTCAACGTTCTCCCAGTTTATTAGCTAGATAATCATTAGCGTACTATGTAAATGATTAAGATAAGAGTCAACGAATATTTCGTGCCCTATCTTTAAGCATTGGATTTGGATCTGAACGCTTTTGTTACTGGCCTGTCATCCGATCCCGTCTCGGATCTTGGTAAGTTCGGTCAGGAGTTGTCCGGCCTGTGCGTCGGTCACTTTGACAGCGCAGCCAAGCCGCTCAGGGATGCGTGCCGCGATATCGCGGTAGCTGTTGGCTTTGTCGGTCAGGGATACAAGGACACGTCGTTCATCATCAATGCACCGAGTACGCTTCACTAAGCCCATGGCCTCCATTCTCTTGATCAAGGGGGTCGCAGTCGGGCTTTCGATTTCCAGTTCGCGCGCAACGGATTGCACTGTGAGCGGGCCCTGTTCCCATAAAACAAGGAGCACGAGATACTGAGGATAGGTAATGCCGATGTCCTTAAGCAGATCAGCATAAACTTTTGTGAACGCCCGCGATGTCGCATACAGCGCGAAACAAAGTTGATCCCGCAACAAGGGACTTGGGCTATGGTTACCGTCCGGCACAGTGGATCCTTTCTGACAGAGATAGCTTCATAGCAGTTAGTGTCCTAATAGCTCAAGCCGCAAGAATTGCTCGTGGTTCGGCGAACTGATCCAAGAACTGGTAAGCCCGGCGAAAAATGGCGGTCCTAATGAAGGTATTTGCCACGAAAGCGATCCACTTCGTAGAAACTATTCAGCTCATCGCAAGCTGTTAATAGGGTCGAAGTGGCAGGGCCGCAGAAACATTAAAAAAGATGCAAGGCGTGACAAGTCTGGTCCATTACGCCGGTTAAAAAAGTCATGTTTGGGTCGATCTATAGCCCACGCGGGACATTGATCTGGTTTCTACTGGATGACGGCAGCGCGGGACACTGCTGCTGTTCACCATAATGCTTCCAGCGGCAACTGGTAAGCCGTCCGCAGCTACGTTGGCCGGGGGGCGGGTCGAGGGCTACCCCGAAGACATCCAAGGACGAAATAGGCAGAGCCTAACCTGCTGGGTGAAGCAGCCGGCACATCCCCTTTGCGGACATCCGGCCATACTTAATATCAATTTACCCATTTCCCAAAACCTGACCTTCGCGCATCGTGCAGCA
>NZ_CANMXR010000023.1:0-34016 GCF_947501835.1 uncultured Roseobacter sp.
GACCCGGATGAGCGACAACGGCCCCAAACAAAGAAGGAAAACGAGCTTGACCCAAACGCCCAATTAGAGAAGCGGACATTGCTCAAACGCCCTTTCATCACATACAAGGGCTTATACGCCTTTTTCGCCTCTTGCTTGCATAAGTTAGCAAGAATGCACATATAGCTGTAGTGCGGGCGGAGCGCATTGCGCTAGTTCCCTTAGAAGGGACTATTCTTAAAGCACGGGCATGTCCCAGCTTAGGCTACTTCTAGATAATCTAGGAATCCAAACTGTGAAATCATTGCGCCCGCACATACATTTGAGGAAGTAATTGGAAGAAAAAGAACAAAACCAAGAACGTGATGAGTTTGGGAATATTTGGATTACATCTCGCACACGGATGCAGTCACACGCACGATACAAGCGATATGACCTCCTCTCACATATTGTTCTGACCTCATACTCCGTATTGCTGTTGGGGTTCTCTGTGTTTTCCCATCACTTAACCGGCAGCCGGATTGGTCCGTACATCTCGGAGATATCGATTGTCCTGTCTTTATCAGTTCTTTGCGCATCGCTTGTGATTTGGGGTCTCAAGTTTGGAAAAACTGCCGATGAGCACCGAGAATGCTATCTAGCCTTGCAACGCCTCTACGAAGATGTTGAAGCAAGGCAGGATGCTTCAACATACCATCAAATTCTAAATCGCTACCCGAACCAGTCTGACTTCGACTACGAGGCGATGCTCTACAGAAATGTTTGGTGCCAGGGAAAGGCACTTTTGGACCGATCTGGCACGGTGACATTTGGCTGGTGGCGCGCTATCAAGTTTCAAATCGCGAGCTTGTTGCGGATCATTTTAGCTGCATTTGTTCTCACCTTACCGCTCACCTTTTTAACCGTTCTATATGTCGCAGGATGATCGTCCGCTTACCTTCGAGCAAGTATTTTCGGAGGCGCACCTCAGGTCGATTTTTGATGATCGACTAAAGGACGCCAAGTTTATTGGATTGGACGGGATTTCGGCTTCATCGTTCAAGCAGAACATCGATGCAGAGGTCACTCTGATCGGCAGAAAGGTCCTAGGCGGAACATTTGAGTTTACCAGATTCCGCGAAAAGTTGATCCTCAAGACTGCCCGCAAGCCGCCCCGCCAAATTTCAATACCTACAATCCGAGACGCAATAGCGCTTCGTGCTCTATGTGATCACCTTACGTTCCAGTTTAACGAGTGCAGGATGCGGCCACCTCACGACTGCACCAAGCGCGTTGCGCAAGCCGCAAAAGAAGCAGCTGCCTCCGACAGCTTCTTGCGTATGGATGTCGTGAGCTTCTACCCCTCAGTTAATCATAATATTTTGGTCAATCAGCTTCGAGATAAGGGGGCGGACCCAAGAGCCATTTTATTGATTGAGAAGGCAATCAAAAACCCAACCGGTTTCGATGAGGGTGACAAGTCAGATATCGGCGTGCCCCAAGGTTTGAGTATTTCAAACATTTTATCAATGCTTTACCTTGAGGCTTTTGACCGTTATTTCGCGCAAAAGTACCGGTATTTTAGGTATGTCGATGACCTTCTTTTGGTAGTGAAAGAAGAGGAGGCGGTCGGAATTCATGATGAAATAGCAAGCCACATGCTAACAGAACTTCGCCTTACGACGCACGAGCTTGATCCCAAGCAGCCAGACAAGACAGCTATCACTCCTGTGAAAGTGGGTACAGAATATCTGGGCTATCATATTTCAAGCGGTGGCCTCCGGATCAGGGAACGATCCTACAAGAAGATGTTTCGTGCCGTTGTCGGATGCCTTCGAGCATTGAAAGGAACTGCCCGGGTTGAGCAAGTACTTTGGCGTCTGAACTTGATCATCACTGGATGCCGCGTCGAAGAAAGATCGGTCGGCTGGGTGTTTTTCTTTAGGCAATCGACAGACGTCGGCCAGTTTCACAGGATGGATCGGTTCGTACGACAGCAACTAGCGCTGTACGGTCTAAAGGATCAGATTTCGAGCGTTAAACGCTTCGCCAAAGCCTACCATGAGACAAGGTTCAATCGGGATGGCACGACTTATATACCTGACTTTGACAACTTCAGCCTTGCTGACATGATGAAGGCAATTCACCTAGTGAAAGGTACATCGCTTGAGACGCTAGGATCAATGGATCGTTCTGAAGTGGAAGGCATCTATTGGAAGATGGTTAAGCGCGAAGTGGCCAAGCTCGAAAGAGAAACAGTGGACTTTCTCACTTCCGGTTCATGACGAGCTATAGCAGATGGATGGTGCGTATGTCATGACACAAGCACCAGTCGTGTTTGCCCCGCAAACAGGGCGGCGAGCTGGAGCGTAAATCTGGTGCGGGACCGCCGAATGGGCTCGAAAAGGTTTTCTCACTGGCGAAACGTCGGCTAGCATCACGGTATGGAAGCCGTATTGATATTACTCCTCCTTGTTGCTGTGGTCGTCGCCTTTGCGATCCGAAACAAGAATACATCGGAGGCGCCGCCGCCTGCCCAAATTGTACCCATAAACACCCGCAACACGCCAAAACCATTTGATCGACGGACGGCGGAACCTGCGCAAGAGGTTCTGAGAGGATCTGCCTACGTCGTGGATGGCGACACAGTTACTATCAAGAAGACACAAATACGGTTATTTGGGGTTGATGCGCCCGAGCTGAACCACCCTCATGGAAAGAAAGCTAAATGGGCACTAGTGTCCATGTGCAAAGGGCAAACGATCCGTGCGGAAATCGTCGCAAAAGATGATCACGGTCGCGCCGTCGGCAAATGCTATCTACCGGATGGCAAAGACTTGTCTGCCGAGATGGTCAAACTTGGTCTAGCGATTGATTGGCCAAAGTTCTCTGGTGGCCAGTATCGAGCATTGGAGACTTCTGATGCCCGAAAGAAGATGTGGTTGGCGGACGCCAGACAAAAAGGTCGGATGCATGTCTGGGAGAAGTTCGAGGCCAGTCAAAAGGCCCGCAACAGATCAGAAAAGCCAGATGTATCATAAGTGCGCTTAACACTATTAGTAATAGTGTTAAGTGATCAGTGGTTCACCAATCATGGATAGGTCCGCTCAAGCTGCTTTTTCGCTTCGAGGTTTAACGGTTTTCCCTTAAACTGTTAAATATGAGCGAAATGACCCTCTATGACGGTGACGGCAATCACCTCTATCTGAATGCTGAAGAACGTAGCGCGTTCCTCGATGTGGCGCGCAAACAGCTTGCACGGGACCGCACCCTCTGTGAGACTTTGCATTTCACTGGATGCCGTCCCTCTGAGCTCGTCGAGATCACGCCTGCACGCGTTGATCTGTCAGGCGGGACGGTTGCGCTGCGATCTTTGAAGAAGCGCAGGGATGCTTCTGGCGTACAGAAGATCATCTATCGCACGGTTCCCGTGCCGCCGGATTACCTCGATACGCTCAACACCGCGCACGGCGTTCGCGAAGCACAGAAGTCGCGCAAATTGGCAAGTGTTCCGATCTGGCCGCTCAGCCGCGTGCGCGTCTGGCAGATCGTAAAACGGATCATGATAGAAGCTGGGATCGCAGATGCGCCCCACCGCAGCCCAAAAGGTTTGCGCCATGGCTTTGGGATCAACGCAACCGTGAACTGCATTCCGCTGCATATGCTGCAAAAGTGGATGGGCCACACCCAGCTCAGCACAACGGCCATTTACGCCGATGCTGTGGGTAAAGAAGAACAGGGCATCGCATCGAGAATGTGGGGGTAAGGTTGATGGAATCCAGTGACCTCCAACTATTGTCGAACAAAGATATTCCCGAGAGCATTCGTTCAAAGATAGCAGAACAAATTCTTGGAGCTTCAGAGCGAGAGGCTCAAAGAGCTCTTGAAGCGGAGCAACTGGCTTCTGAAAATAAGAAATTCTTTTGGAACACACCTTTCGTTGCTGCGCTTGCTGGACTCGTGACCCTAACGGCTACTTTCGTTTTTGACCGCATAACCGCCAGCGTTGAGGCAACCAACACGATAACGCTAGAGCAAGTTCGCACGGAACTTCAGGAAAGTGAGGCGCGCTTGAAGCAAGAGCTTGAAATCGCATCCTCCGAGAATTTGGCTAAGCTGGAGGCAGAAGCCCGTGAACGCGAGTTCCAATATGAGATTGTTCGTGCTGAGCTTGAGAAGGGCGGGAAAACGAATGCTGAACGAGCTGAAGTGTTGTTGTTCTTGGCTCGCGCAGGAGTCTTTACGGCATTAAATGCCAAAGAACTGGCTTTGATGGCGCAGGAACAAAAAGATAATCCTGAGCTTACAATTATACCTCAGCTTTCTTCTGCGTTAAACGAATCCGGCAGTTTTAATAGCCGCAATGTTTTTCGACGTTCGGATTTGACTTATTCATTTCTCGAAGACCCATCGGATGAGATGCGCAATGCTGTAGAGCGTGCGACCGATGAATGGGCCTCGCATGGCAATATTAGTTTTCGTTACGTGGAGGCTGCGGAAGAAGCAGTAATTCGCATATTACCATCGCCCAACCAGAGCTCTTCGATGATCGGTCGAACGGCGCTCGGGATCGGGGCCGACAGGCCAACTATGTGGTTGAGAAATCAAGCCGTTAATCTTGAGGAACAGTACTCAGATATATTGCATCAGTTTGGGCATGCCATAGGGATGGTCCACGAGCATCAAAACCCCAATGCGGACATCAAGTGGGATGTATCAAAAGTCTATGACTACTTTCAAAGCACATACGGATGGACGCGCGCTCACATCGACAGGAACTTACTCAGGAAGAGTGACGCCTACCCCTGTCTCAGAGATTTCGACCCTCAATCCATCATGATGTATTCTATACCCTCTGAAGTTCTCTTCGATGGAAATGGGTTTGAGAGGGGCGATTCTTTGTCAGAAACTGACAAATCATGCGTTAAAGAAATGTATCCCAACCTCGCGCGGTAGGTTTAAAGAAACATAATGAACCTATCAACGCGAACGGCTGCTTTGAGGAAGTCTGATCGAGAAATCTAGTCGAGTCAAACACGCGCCGGCCTGCAACTTTGCAAAGTCCGCTTCCTGCGCAGAACTGACCCTGGGTAAGCGCGCAGTGAAAGCCCGATACCTCCAGCCTACGCCATCACGAACCTAGAGCGTAAAGGGAACGAAGCCACCTCGGGCATCAACAGAAATTTCCTGGATGAAGATTCTTACAGATTGGGAACAATATCTGCTCTCTTCACGCAGAGACAATGCTATTCAATGACCATCTAAGCCCATCGTAGTTTGGCACCTGCGTCGCAATGTTTTGTGACATGAATTGTTTGTCGCGGCCATCCAATAGCTTGTCGAACTGAGATCGCCTCTTGAAGCTTGTGAACACCCAAAAGACCGCGAGATTGGATTTCAGACCATAGTGCTTGTGGTGCATTTTTTGCTGCAGCGCTTCTCGATACTGCCCCACCGACCGCTGTAACGACTTCCGCGCTGCCGATGACCGCAGCGGTTCCGTCCCGCGATCCACCTCCAAAGCAAACGCCCGATAGCCGTCTGGGTACCTGATCGCAAACAGCTGATCTGGGATCAGTTTGTGCCGCCCCACAGGAATAGCCATACCAACATTCCTGATCGCCAGAATTCTCGCAGCCGGAATATACTCCAGCCCGGCCCGTGTCGCTTCAATCTCAATCGCGCTCGATACCGCAGACACCCAATACCCATGCCACCAGTGGCCAGTGGGTCTAGCGTTGCGTTCAAGGTCTTTTTCATACGAGAGCACATCCCATCCCAGTGGCGTCAGATCATATACATACGGATTAAAATCAGCCTTGGCGATTTGGCGCTGTTGCGGTGGCAAACATAAGTACCCAGCGGCGCGCAGAGCTTGCAGGCGCCGCAGGCTGGTATCTTTGCATCGATGCGTGTCGCGGGTCAGTTCAAACAGAAACTCCGAGGACTGCGGCCCGTGCCGGTCGATGTGCGCAAACCATCGTAATTCCCGTGCGGTTGGATGAACGTATGGTCGGTGTGATGGAAGACGCTGTGCCATGGGTATAGCATCGCGCGGTTCAAAGCTCCGGCGAAGGCGCAAATGGATCATCGTCATCTTTTTTTGGTAGGACGATTTCGGGTGCTTCGGGCTCCGGTTCGCTATGTTCCGCCTTGTGCTCCCATGGTTCCGCGTAGCTGTCGCGGCTGTGTTGCAGGATCGCCGCACGCTCTTCTTTTGTGGTCCGGGTTAGATTCTCTAACTCAAAGAACGGGAAGGCAATCGGAACGGCTTTGTCGGTCAATCCACGCAGATAGGTAGTAAATGACCCCTTGGGCTGCTGCTGGATCAGCTCGGGCGTGGCGTGCATCTGGCTTGAGAGTGCGCGGGCATCACGGGCCGAGACACCACCCGCCAGCTTGATCGACGTATTGGCCTCAAAGGCCTCCTGCAGGCCGCCAGAGAGCTGTCCGAGGTACTGGTGGGCCATCACCATGCCCACGCGGTATTTGCGGGCCTGCGAGAGGATCACGCCGATATTGGCGTCAAAATAATCCTGCGCCTCATCGATGTAGATCATAGTAGGCAAACGGTCCTGCGCACGCAGCACAGCGCGTTCTTGCGCCGCCTGCGCAATCAGCGCGATGAAGAACCGCCCGAAGATTTCCGTGCCTTGTTCTTTGAGCAAAGACTTCGAGGTGTTGATCAGGATCAGCTTGCCCGCGTTCAGCTCGGTGAACATGTCGAACTTCGATTGCGGGTTTGCAAACATGCGCTCAAAGGTCTGGTTCTCCAGCACCCCATAGAGACGACGCAACACCTGCGTTCTGGTGCTGGTGAACTCCTTGCTGTCGAATTCGGCCTCGAAGAAACGGCGCGGCGTCCCTTCAAGCTTCTCGATTTGCCCGCGGTACTTCTCGGTCCCTCCTGGTTCCATCAGGTCACGCAAGGTGTGGATGGTTGCATCAGGAATGTGGAACATCAGCCGTGTGACATAGCGAAACACAACCGACTGTTTGGCGGTCATACCGGCTGAGAGCAGTGACCCCAGCACAAAGTCATAGAGCTCAATGATGGAATTGGTAAGCCGCTCGCGCTCCAATGGGCTGTATCCATCCAGCCGGTCTTGACCAACCGAGAAGAGGTTCAGGGATACCGGAAAGGCAATGTCCTCGGGGTTGATCAGCACGATCTGCTCCGGCTCCAGCACCTTGGCGCGCAGGATGTTGCCAATCAGATCGCCCTGACTGTCGATCACCACCACGGATTTTCTCCCGGCGGCCACGTCAGGCAGATCATGCGCAATCAGATACTGCAGGGTTTGGGTTTTGCCATGGCCGCTGCCCGCAACAATATGGGTGTGTTCAAATCGCAGCTCGTCAGGGATTTCGAACGGGGTGCGCAGGGAGAAGAGATCAGCCAGCTTCGTACCGGAAAGATAGGTATCGACGGCATCATCGCCTTTGTAGTCGCCGGGAAAGACGGGACTGGTGCGGTGGGTCTGGCGCAGGTTCTGATCCAGCACCTGTCGCAGTGCCTTGAAGTGGTTGTATCCGTTGTCCGCAAAAAACGGTGTGATCACCTGATCAACTGTTGGCCCCAGCGGCGTCAGGAACTGCTGCACGGAAACAAGCACCTCTCCCTGCATCGGCGGGGCCGCCCGCGCAATTGGTGCCAGCGCCTCGGAGATCACCCCCAAGGCCGAGACCAGCATATTGGTATCATGACGCGCTTGGCCCTGCTTGGCGAGCAGGTCACGGTACCGGCCACCCTCAACGGTGTTGCAGAGCTCCGGCGGTGGCGGGATGTCAGGGCTCAGGCCCTCATTGGCAAAGAGAGCCCGCCCCACCTCCAAGAGCTGCACCCGCAGTGGCACTGGCGTTGTCGCAGGCCAGCGCTCGGAAAGGGCGGCATCGATCTCTTCGCCACTCAGCTGCACCTGTCCGCGCACGGCGTGGTGGTAGAGTTGCATGGTCTCAGCGCGTGCCAGACGTTCAGCACGGGCGGGACTTTCATACCACAAGCGGACAGCAACATAGGCGGCAATGCCAATCAGAAACAGCGGCGTGATGATGGCCGCCGCCAGCAGCAGTCCAACGACGATGATCGCGGCCCCCACCAGACTGCCAAAGAGATCGCCAAACTCACGTCCCATCAGAGTTCCACCGCGAAGTCATCTGCCTCGTCGGCATTGTCACCGATCCAGAGTTTGAGCTGCTGCAGGGTGTCGAGCAATGCCTCCTCGTACCGCTTGGCGGCTGACGGCGTGGCACAGAGAAACCGATCCGTCTTGCCGTTGATCAGATCACCAACAGTTAACTCGAACTTGCTGTCCCGATCATCCACCTTTGCCGTGGCTGGTCGTCGGTCAAATAGTTTTGTCTTCATCAGTTTGCATTGTCTGATGATCTGGATTTCCTCATGAGTGAACAGCACAGTGAGAGCCACTTCATAGTATGTGGTTTTGAAAAGCAGCCCCTTCCGGATGGTCTGATGTTTGATTGAGATACGCATGGGTGTCTTTTCCGGATATTATTGGGTGGGCGGTACAGGGGCGCTTGTGGGAGCGCTTTTGGCGCGCGCGAAATTCAGCTGTGAAAGCAGATGAAGTCACGCAGCAGTTTCGTGCAAAATGCGCTGCAATGTTCTGCTATGCACCTCGCTGGTACCCATACACGACCCCCATAGGGGGTGGGGGTCTGTATGGGGGCTACACACCACTAAATTTGACCAGCGGAGTACCGGTTGGTCGGGCTTTTTTCCTTGTGGGGCTGTCTGACCCTGCCGCCTCTGTGCTGGATTGTTCCACCGCAGACGGGTCCTGTTTCTGTGGCAGTATGTCATCGGCCTTCATGGCAGGCATGTTCTCAAGCTGCGCCGGTGAGTTTGCTTTCTCATTGGCCAGTGCAGCCGATTGTGCACCTACATCCAGCTCCGCAATGGACCCCATGGGCTCCGGCCTCGCCCCGTATGATGTTTCTGCAGGCGAGCTGTCCGAAGCGTCTGACGGCTGCGCTTTCATCGACGGCTGCCGTTTGAGCAGCGCTGCATAGGAAGCTGCCGTGGCTTTCCCCTGCGCCAGAACTTCCCGCGAGACTTCGAGTTGCTGGCGAGAGACCTCAAGCGATTGCTGTGCGAGTTCGGCGCTGTCCACCGACGCGCGACCCATCTGCACCATCACCAGTCCGTAGAAACCGGCCAACGTAATGGCCGCACCCGGTATGGCCCCCAACAAGGCCTGCAACCCGTTGGGACCGGACTGGAAGCCGGTGCTGGCAGCGGTGGCACCTAGAATGCCGACAATCACACCAAGGATAATGACACACGTTGCGAAAAACGCTAAAAAGCTAAACAGATTGCGCGCGGCTTCATATGATCTCATTTTAAAATCTCCATCGTTTAATGACACCAAGTCTGCAGGCTGACGCTATTGTGCGTCAAATGTTTTTTTGATCTGCTTGACGACCTGGCCATCAAAAAACCGCCCCTCTTTGGGCAGTTTGAAAAGAACACATGATGGGACTATCCCATCGCAGAGGCCAGCCGTGTCGGCGGGCCTTTGATGACTTCCTCAGCCAGTGCCAGCGCCTCAAAGAGGACCATGCCGCGCGGCTCGAAGTCGAAGATCCGCCGCTTCCTGTCCGGCAGATACCCGGCGATCTCGGGGTGCAGTGCCGCCAGAGCTTCCGCTTCTTCATACTTCGACGGGTATGTGCGTGGGCGGTCCACTGAGACATCCAGCACCATGTTGTGGCTTGCGAGCTGTGCAATGGAACCGATCAGCGATCTGCTATTCTTGCCCTTGCGACAGTTTTCACCACAATGTTCGGTGACGACAACATCGGGCTTCAGCTCATTGATCAGGCCTTGTACAAAACCGACGAGATCAGTGCCGGACTTCACCGCCTTCACGGTGATGCCCCAGTCCTGCAATTTCCCATCCTGCAGGAAGACATAGCCTGCCTTTCCTGAGGCCACTGCAATAGCCAGGACACTAAGCGCTTCCATGCTTGATCTGGCTTTCCAGGCGCTTTTTGAGGCGTTTCAGCGAACTGGTACGGTTAAACATATTGGCGGTCTGCTTGCCTGGGTCCGGCAATCGCCTGAGCCGCCTTCGCAACGCTTTCTGGCGGTCTGCCAGTAATGCTTCGAACAGGCTTTCGAACGAGCGACCGTATATCAGCGACAGCTCAATAATCTGCTCAAGCGTTGGTCCTCGTTGACCTTGCTCAAGCTCAGACACCAGGGACTGGTGGCTGGACAGGAGATGCGCCATATCTCCCTGGGTATAGCCCGCCTTCCTGCGCGCAAGACGCAGGTCGAGGGCAAATTGGGTACTCATAGACTTTTGGTTATTTGATAATCGTCTAGAGCTTCAGTCTATGGTGGAAGAAAACGACATCCTAGCAGGCAGGATATCGCGAGGGACGATACGGTGAATGGTATTTGGGCGGAAGGACGCACATTGGGTGATGATTGGCGTGATGTGATCCAGAATGCGGAGGCATTCTGGCGACAAACGCCCGTTCATCTTCCATAAAGACGCCATGAAGTCATACGCTGAGTGGCTGCACAACAGAAACGACTGATGCAGACAACGAAAGAGGCTGGGCGGCTGACCCAGCCTCAAAGCTGTCACTGGTCTTGACGTATTTTGCTGCCAAATCTTTCAACTCACAAACGCCAAAGAACAAAAGCGCCGCCCCGACTAGGAGGCAGCGCATAGTCTCAAAAGAGCTTCAGTTGGCGGCTGTCGACGAGATAGGCCTGCCAAACTTTGTCATCAGCCGCCTCGTCAAGCCACTTGGTGACAAAGGCAGCAACCGCAACCTCATCCGCAAAGGACCCCTGCGGGACAAAATGCGAGCGATAGCCGGTCTCTGTCACCGGCAGGCGCTCATCGCAGCGCAGCTCGATATGGCAGTGGCCTGAGTTGAGCCAGTTGGCCTGCCAACTGACGGTGATCTCCCGTTTCGTCCAGACCATGATGAACGTCTCATATCCCTCGCGCATGCTCAGTATTCACTGGCGAGCATGATCGTAAGGACACGATGTGTCAGTGCCTCATTGGCAGGGTTTTCCGAGCCCGCTGTGCAGTCGGGGTTGTATGCATCGATCTTGAAGAAGACCTTTTCGCCGTCGATCTCGACAGCCCCGAAATCATGTTCGCCCCACGGATCGTTGTCTTTGGAGAACGCATTGAAAGTGCGCACTGCGTCCACCGCCTGCACGACAAACACATCGCCCTTGTCCCGAATGCCGGAGGTGATCAGCACCATCCCGTTGCCTTGGCCAGTTGTCCGGAACCGGTCATTGAGTTCGCGGATGCGGGTGTTTTGCAGTGCGTCGGATGACACCCACTCCAGCTTGGTTGCTCTCTCGCACTGATGACAGTGCGCATCGTCAAAGACGTTCTCCAACTCCCACAGCCCGCTCTCGCGGTTGAAGCAGGCGAAGGCGTCTCTCACAACCCGTTCCGACTGGCAGGTGCGACAGCGCGGCACGCTGCCGATCGCCTCTGCGTTGGCTTTTTGAATGGTACCCATATTCTATCTCCTTTCGGTCGGGTACGTCCGAGCACCATTGCTCAGGCGCACCCGACGAAAGGCGATGCGGGTGAAGAACTGTTCTGGGATCATTGTGCCGAACGGGGTGAGCTGGGCAAAGCAGTCACCATATCGGTGAGGGTGATGTTAATGCTGCTATCGGCGCGGCGCTGATTGCGGGACCATCAGACCATGTTCATACCTAATCAATACACCCTCGGTCTCGCGTATCGCCGCTATCACGCCCCTACACCCTTTAGTCTGGCCACCAAAGACAGGCTGCAGCATCTATACATCATTGGGCAAACCGGTTCCGGCAAGTCTACGCTTCTGCAGAACCTGGCCTTTCAGGATGCGCAGCACGGCACTGGGTTTTGTCTGATCGATCCTCACGGTGATCTGGCCGAAGCCGTTCACCAGAACCTCACGGTGCCGCACCTCTATTGGGACGTCGCCGATCCGGTCTGTCCGCTTGGATACAACCCACTGGCAAAGGTTTCCGCGCTGCACCGGCCTCTGGTCGCCTCAGGGATGATAGAGACCCTCAAGAAGCAGTGGCCCAACGCGTGGGGCGCACGTATGGAACATATCCTGCGCTTTGCAGTGCTTGCACTGCTGGAGCAGCCACAGGCCGATCTGCGCGATATTGTGAAGCTGCTGACCAACAAGGGGTTCCGGCGGCAGGTGGTTGATCAGATTGCCGACGAGCAGGTGCGCTTCTTTTGGCGGATGGAGTTCCCGGCGATGAACTATCAGGGCGCGGCTGACGGGGTTGCGCCAATCGCCAACAAGCTCGGCGCCTTCCTGTCCCAGCCAGCGGTCCGAACAGCGCTGTGTGAACCACGACAGCCCCTGCGGTTCAGGCATGCTATGGATACGGGGCAGATTCTGCTGGTGAACCTCTCCAAGGGTCGGTTGGGCGCTGACATCACCAATGTTCTGGGTGGTCTGATCACCTCCACCTTGATGCTGGCCGCCTCCACCCGACATGGTCTGCCTGAGACAGCCAGACGCCCGTTTTTCCTCTATGTCGATGAGTTCCCGAACCTCACCACTAAGTCCTTCGCGGGCATGCTGTCCGAAGCCCGCAAATACGGTCTTGGGCTGATCCTGGCCCACCAGCACCTGTCCCAGATCGATACCGACGTATCAGACGCCATCTTCGGAAATGTTGGCAACCTGGTAGTGTTCCGCGTGGGGCCAAAAGACGCGCCGTTTCTGGCGCGCATGCTGCCGCCATTCTCGGTTTTTGATCTGCAGAACCAGCCAAACCACCGCGCCAACCTGCAGGTGATGGCCAGAGGCGAACGTCTGGTGCCGTTCTCAGCGTCAATGTATCCACCATATCGCTCAGCGGGATAGGCTGGCTGCTAGTGCAGTTTCGAACCCCGCGTATGCTAGGGGAATGGATAAAGATGAACATCTGCAACGGCATCTGGAGCTCTGCAAACGCGTGTATGAAAGAATGAAACGCGAGGGTACTTGGCCGTGGGCTCAGGCTACGGATTCGCCAAAACCTGACGATGTGGTAGAGTCCGATAATACGACAGATAATGCATGAAACCGTGTTTTGGATACATCCGAGTGTCCACCAAAGAACAGGCCGATGGTGCTTCACTCGACGCACAAAAAGATGCAATCACGGTCTTTGCGAGTCAGAACAATCTCACCGTCACCAAGTGGTTTGAAGAGCAGGAAACAGCCTCAAAAGTCGGTCGTCCGCTGTTTGAGGATATGCGTCAGCGTCTTATGCGCGGCCAAGCGGAAGGCGTCATCATTCACCGCATCGACCGCTCGTCCCGCAACTACACCGACTGGGCGCATATCGATCAACTTTCGCAGCTAGGTATTAAAGTGTTCTTTGCGGCGGATGGACTGGACTTCGATAGCACAGGTGGCCGCCTGATGGCGGACATCCAAATGGTGCTGGCGGCACACTATTCCCGCAATCTCAGCTTTGAGGTGAAGAAAGGGCTCTATGGCCGAATAAAGCAAGGTCACTACCCCTTCCGGGCACCTATTGGCTACCTCGACAACGGCGAAGGACAACCCAAAACTGTTGATCCCATCAAAGCGCCATTCGTGAAGTTAGCGTTCGAACTTTACTGCTCGGGCGAATACTCCATCACCAGCCTTACCACCGAAATGGCTCGAAAAGGCCTCACCGGCTGGGGCGGCAGACCGGTGGTGCGCCGGAACATTGAAACCATGCTGCGCAACCCATTCTACATCGGCAAGATGCTGATTTGTGGCACTCTGTATGATGCGGCGCATGAGCCGCTGATAAGTGCTGGCCAGTTTCAGCAAGTAAAAGATGTGAAAGCCGGTCGCAGCGTCAAGAAATCCACCAAACATATGATGGCTTTTCGTTCCCTGATAATCTGCGCCGACTGCAAGAAGATACTCACCGGTGAACGGCAGAAAGCGCACATATACTATCGCTGTCATACTGTTGGTTGTCCGAGCCTTTCGATCCGCGAAGATCGTCTCAGCGAACAATTGCAAAAGCGCCTTCAACACCTTCAGATCGCCCCAAAAGACAAAGAATACTTGAGAGATCGCTTGCAGGCTTGGCTCCACAACACCGAGCCTTGCACGATGACCACGTCGGTGAAGCTACGCATTGCCGATGCAAGTTCTCGCCGCGACCGCCTCACTGACCTGCTGGTCGATGGAACCATCCCAAAAGCAGACTATGAAACCAGGAAGCAAAACACTGAATTTGAGTTGGCGCAATTGCGCGAGGAAGAACGCAGATTTGCGGATCGCCAAAAAAACGAAGCAGACCTCGAAGCCTTGCTTGATAGGGGGTGTGAAATAGCAAACATGTTTTCTGTCCTCACCGTCAGAGAACGGCGTGAACTTCTGAAGAATTGCACGGATAGGATCTCGATCCGTCAAGGCGTTGTGCGGCTAACGGCAGCCCCTTGGCTCAAGGTACTCAAAGCAATGACTAAAGACGATGAATATCAGCCGACAGCTGACGTATTAGGCGTACCAGAGCCGATCAAGTATAGTGTGGAAAACGGCATTGAGTGAGACAGAGTTCGAACCCCAATATAGCCTTATTTTGAGCCCCAGATTGGGGCTTTTTCATTTTCGTCGCTTACTCTCCAAAATACAAAGTTCGAACCGAAAAACAGCCTTATTTCTAGCCATACAATCGGGTTTTCCACAGGGTCCGTCCCTTACTGCGGATGTATCCGAGTCAGTTTTCGAGCAAATATTACCAGAGTCGATATCCTGACTGCTATTTTCTTTTATCGCATCTGGCTACATTACAACTGGTCGACCATTACAAGTTAGCCTAATGACCATGATACAACCAAATATCTCAGTTGATCCCTTTGTGATGCAAGATTTTGTAGATGACCTACGATGTATTGAAGAGGACGCTCTTCTACTACACGATAGTGTGCAAATGCTACGTATCCGCGTTGCAAAGAGACTACTAGCTGCTTAGCGAGCGACCGCTCGTTTTGAGTCCATTGCTCTTTGCTTCGATTTTTATTGGGGCGGGCTTAGCCGAATCAGTTTTCGAACTATTCGATCCGAAGCTACCTAGCGACCGGCAGAGAACGTTGCCGGGAGGAAGAATATTGGTACTCAAAATGATATGGCGCTGTGGAAGCATAAAGCCCGCATACAAAACACGGGCTTTTCAAGAAGAAAATAGCCCGCACAATACGTGGGCTATCAAATGCGGTAATCTCTGGCTGCCATGCTTGGCACAGTGGTGCTCGCCCTTCATGAGTAGAACAGTAAGACGCTAATGGACGTCTCGAGATCAATAGGTCGTCTGGCCGGTCTTTGCATCGAGCGATCGAAATGAATTATCCTGAAGTACACCACGCCATTCTCAACTGTCAGTTTACCCCCTGAATGATGGCCGTAGGGATCGAACGTCTGCTTAAAGTCATCATATTGAGAAGCAGCAAAAAGACACTGCTTCATGAACGACTGACTAACTATGCGACCATTGAAGTCAAAGAACACTTGATGCGTCTGGGATTGACCCTTCAGAATCGCATCATTTATCGTTTGAGTGGAACTCATTTGTCACCTCCTATCGGGCGTTCACCACTCTTTGTGACGAACGCTCGAAGAGAAATGCCTATGTCAGTTTTCCGCGCACTAACTCGTTCTTTTCCTTGCTAACACTATAGTAAACATTGAAATATTTTGCAAAGTGATTGGCTTTCAAAGATATGTCCCGATAAGATCTATCGGCAAGAAAATTGACGATCGGTACCTCGATCCCTTCGATGCCATTCTCCACTTGAAAGATGCGAACAACAAAACCAAACAGGTCCTTTCTTTGGAGTTTGTTGTTAAAAAGCGAAATTCTCAGGTGGCACGCATCGCTCGACATATAAAGAGAGATGTTCAGGCCACCAAGTATGCCGTCCGGGCCAGAGAATGGAAGCGATTCTCGGTATTTTCTAATCGTCTTGAAGTGAACAAATTCCATAAGGCGAGAATTCTTAGAATCCAAATATCTTTTAATGCCTTTCACCGAGGCGTCATACGCGTTCGTGTAAATACTGGAACTGGGGTTCCTCAGAGGAATCAATGCTTCAATGTCATCATTGCCCAGGTATTCTTGATTTTCCTGCGCACAGAACAGTGTAGCGCCAAAACCTCTCAAAATCTCGGCTGCAGACTCAGTGATTTCATCCACGGCGACCAGAACCCCACTAAAGAGCTGCTTATCATGGCCTGCAGGAACTCCCTTACGCGAGCCAATTATCTTAATGAAGAAGTCATCATGAGACCAGTTCTTGGAAACAAAAAAATCCCGATCAATCACCAGGCTTGGAAAAACATCTGTTTCGGCAAGATCAAAAAAAAGTTTGTCGACGCTAATTGAGGTTTTATTTGGCGTGGTAGTCACGCCACCGTTCATACCACGCTTTGGAAGGCGCCGCTCCAATGGCATTTGCCCTCCTTGGAATCCTGAAAGTGACACACCAGAGCGCGACTTTTGACCCTTAATACCTCTCCCGGCGGTCTTCCCATAACCCGATCCTGGACCGCGGCCTTTCCGTTTTGGCTTGTGCGTCGCACCAACGTTGTCACAAATATTGTTGAGACGAAACTTTTTGGGACCGCCTTCCATCCGTTAGCTCCTTTGAAATTTAACGGTCAGGGATGCCGTTCCTTCTGCTTCCACGCCGGTCCCAAGCAATCCAACTTTTCCTGATGCAGATACCCCTACGGAAACTTCAATTTCGCTAACAGAAAACGTCTCGTCCTCTTTGTCGAGTTTGGTGAACGTTTCCCGTAGCGAAGTGATGAGCTGGTCTAGGTTTGTCTGAAGCACGCCCTGGTCCACCGCATTCCAATCCGGCTTGCCGGGACTTCTTTTTGTCCTTTCGGTCGGACCAAATATCTGAATTTCATTGGCCATTCCTGTCCCCTTACGTGATCAAAAGGTCAAAGTTGCCGTAGTAGCTGTAGGTATAACCCACATAACTGTCGTGTTGCTCTCTAAAAATACGCCTTGCGTGAAATACTGCGTTTTGCAGGCTTCCACACCTGTGGTTAAGCAATAGATCGTAAAGGACTTCACTAAAATTACATGCTTCAGTATCGTCGATTTCGATTTCTGTCGCAATTATCGACGAAAAATTGCTCTTCAGAAATTCTGAAATGATGTCGTTATACTGGGTGGAATCCGTTGTCGAAAGCTCGCAACAGTTCAAGAAAACGAAGGCACCGTTTTTACTTGGTTCTAAGTGATTTCTAATCTCCAGATCATCTGCTGTATAATGGTCGTTTACGCAGATTTCGACTTTCCCGCTTTCTTTTGATATTCCCGCATGACAAGCGAAATGCAACAGGTCAGCGGATGATGAGTTTATTGATCTTGCCAGCTGATCAGTTGTCCCCTTGGTTCCATCGAGAGCTGGCGCGTCCTCCGCCAAAATTCCAGCAGCCTGTAACATCCGTTTGACCGTCGGGATTTCCTGTCCAGAAGCGGCGGGCAGGTCATCATATGTATAAAGTTGTACTCCAAACTCTCGTGCCATTGGTTTTGGAGCGAGCCACCGGCTTTTGTTCATAAAAATGTTCTGTTGAATAAAGAATGAAGTCCCGAGGAATCCCTCCGGCACAACTGGCTCCGTCCCTGTATCGTCAATGTAGACGAACTCCCAAGGGATGTTTACTTGATCTGCAATGACATGAATTTTCGGCGGAACATACTGTCCCACACCCACCTCCATTCTGTGATTTTTTTCAGCCAAGATGGATTCATCGCGCCGTTGGCGGATCGCGCGCCGCTCCTCTTCATTGAAGAGCGTTTGGAATAGACCTTGACCGATCCTAGCGATGTTAGTCAGTGCGGCGGAAGGATTGCTCTCATCGAAGAATGCATATGCTTTAATAACGCGCTCATAGTACCGAGTTAGATCTGTTAAAGATGCACCGATCTCATCGCCTCGGTCTGGTGCGATCTGTCCCCTTCGCCGCTTTACAATTAGGGGCCGCCTTGGACCCAACGTAATCTCAACGGTTAGAAATGGGTCTTCAAGTTGCCAACCAATTGGAATTGTCCCTGGGGGGTCCCGTTCTAAAGCGTTAGACCTCTTTACTGCCCGGCTTGCTGGCATTCTATCGTTTCCCTTATTCGAAACCAGAATATAGTACTTCAAACGCCGAATCAAAGGATTAGGTGCCCTGACAGGATGTTTCACGCTAAACGAGAAGTTGCGTGGAGATCTCCTTGTGACGCCGAATGGAGAGCAAAGATGACGGAGAACAAGGATCCGTTGCGGCTGATTGTTGCTCTGAACAAGACGGCACCCTCGGTGTGGAGATCGCTGTTTGAGGAAATAGGAGATGCGGGCTGCTGTTTTCGTGTTGCCGCGGCTGAGTACGGCAACCACTCTCACCTTGTTGATCTAGTTGGGTACCTGCGTGACCAAGGAAAGTACATCTTGATTGATCTGCGGGCCCTTGCCACACCGGAGTCGACGCGCCAAGCCCTCCAAGAGCTCAGTCGTTTCAACGTCGATGCCTATTCAGTTTCGAACTCCCAAGAAACGATTGCTGCAGCCAGATCTGTTGCCAAGGGCGCAACAATATTAACAACTACCGTTCTGACAACTGTGGATGAAGATTCAGCGGTAACGCCGGGTACACGTGAAGAAATTGAGGAGATAGTGGTCACATTGACCGCAAATGCACTGGATGCGGGCTGTGACGGGATCATCACGTCCGGGATCGAACTTCCGTGCCTACGTAACAAGTTCGGGCATGATTTTTTTGCACTTGTACCAGGGATTCGAGACTCGAATGGCGACACACTAGCAGCCGACAACCAGAAGCGCACCGTGTCAGTCGAAGAAGCATTTGCGCGCGGCGCCAACGCTATTATGGTTGGTAGACCCATAACTTTGGCCAAGCAGCCACTAGCGGCGCTGAATGCAATTCAAACAAGAATCGATGCAATCATCGATACCCGAATACAATGCTCCAATGCTGATCCAAGGGAAAAAAAGCGATAGACCAAATCGAGTGATTTCAGGGCAACTACTTGTTTCGATGTCGACGGGTCTAACCATCCAACGAAATCTGTGTTGCGAGCTTAGAGCGTCAGAGCATAGTTGCCTGCGATTGCTGGTCAGTCAGCAACAATCCCGCTTAGGAACCGAGCGCTACGGCAGCATGGCAAAGTCGGGACTTGGTCTCTGTCAGTTCGGAAAGAGACTAGATCGAAAAAAGACTTGGCGACTCTGCGCTAAGCCCTTAAAATATTTCGCGGATGTATCCGAGTCAGTTTTCGAGCAAATATTACCAGAGTCGATATCCTGACTGCTATTCTCTTTTATCGCATCTGGCTACACTACAACTGGTCGACCATTACAAGTTAGCCTAATGACCATGATACAACCAAATATCTCAGTCGATCCCTTTGTGATGCAAGATTTTGTAGATGACCTACGATGTATTGAAGAGGACGCTCTTCTACTACACGATAGTGTGCAAATGCTACGCATCCGCGTTGCAAAGAGATTACTAGCTGCTTAGCGAGCGACCGCTCGTTTTGAGTCCATTGCTCTCCGCTTCGATTTTTATTGGGGCGGGGTCGTCCGAGCCACTGTTCGACAAAAATACTCAAGGGTACATCGGGCGATAACTAGCCAAACCCCGCTTTGCGTGGTGCGGGCTTGTGTAAACTCCTGTTTGAATTATATGTCCTTGAAGAACTGAGTGGCTTCTAACGAAGTTGCAGAGTTTGCTGCAAGAGTTTCCCGATTTTCTGCACGACGCCCGATGTAGTTGGTAAATGAATTATTCAACTCCAATTTCTGTTCTATGCAATAAAATCGAAGTCATAAATTTTGAATGTGAACAACTTGAAAAACTTTTCCATCCTCTGCACTAGGTTGCATCAGCTCAAATTTATATCGTTCTTCCTAGCAAGTTCTAGGATTCTGCTCTTCACAATCCGGGAGCGTTCGAATTGATAAGGAGCGTTAGATTCCGTACGGTATTTTAGGGAGTTTTCAATTTCTCGATGCGCTATCATTAGAATACTCGGATCGAAATATGCTGAGTTGTTAAGGTAGATTTCTCGTACATCGGCCTTATTTTTCTGGATCATTGCCCATTCGTATGGAGCTGTTTTTTCGGTCCAAAACACTTCAGCCTGAGTATATTTTTCAATGGCGGTAGCGTATTCTCCAGACGACTGAGAAAGCTTAAGTCTTTGTTTGTAGTAATTTCCGTAGGCGTTGAGAAACTTTGGATATGCTTGTAACTCGCTAAGTTCCACATCGTCCGGTAGGTCTGGACAACTCTCAAGTGTAGTAGCCATCCGTTCCAACGCACCTGATTCTTGAAAAACTGTATGCAGCCTAAGTTGTGCGTTCGCGAGGGTGTTAACAATTTCGATTGGATAATCTGTTTCTTCCTCTACTAGCTCAAGAAGTAAATTCTCTGCTTGTTGTAACGCAGACAAGTCGCCACGTTCTCCAAGACGTCTCAAACAGAGCGCTTCAAGCAAAATTAGCCGGATGGATTGTTGACTTTCGTTTCCGTATCGGTCTTTCAGAGAATTAATGTGGACAAGACTGTTTTTGAGTAACAGGTTTGATTTTTGACGTGTGGCATGTTCCTGCTGCATTTCAGCTAGGAAGCACACGGTCGGAAACGCAATAAGATCACTCTCTACGCTATTGGCAACCTCAGAGAGTTCCTCAAAGTTGTGAGTGCGCCCTTGGTTTGAAAAATGCAGATATCCGCACTGAATGCAGTCCTCCACAATTTGCTGTGTTAAGCTTGATACTGCATCGTCGTCTTGGATCAGGACCTTTAGCCCTTCATAGGCCTTTGCAAAGTCACGTACAACCAGAGCCTCATCAACAGCAGATAGACGTGACGCGATCCTGTTTGCTTTCGCTGAAGCTTCTTTAGCTGCGTGTGCTAGGTTTTTGTATTTTCGCTCTGAACCAATCACGCCTAGTTTTGCCTCAACCGCTAGTCGGTTCAGAGCGGACAGAATATCTTCAGAAGTTATTTCTTCAAAGCTGCTTACGCCGAGCGCCTGCATTATTTGCTCGTTTGTTATACCTCTATTGTCGCAGAATGCCTCAAACACTGCGACGACGTTAAACCCGTCTCGACCGCTTTCGATTGTGAGATTTATGTCGCGGCCTGCTGCCAGGCTGTGATTATTTGCTCTTATCCTCTTTGCCATTGCTATTCATGTTAACATCTCTTCCGGCAGAGATGCTATTGTTTCTAGCTGAAACATTTTGCCGCGATCTGTTGTTGTATCCAATGTAGAAACGTACAGCTACGAACATCACAAGTGCTGCAACCAACGCAATCCATATCCAGCTACCTGCCAAGAACTCCATTCTAGCCTCCATTTTTGTTGTTCAGCTATATTGTAGTCGGGACAGCCGACAGTGCAACAAGACTTGCGAAGCGGTGCCATCGTCAACGCAACCGCGACCGGATTCGGACTCAGAAAATAGTAACTACAAGACCGGTCGCTGATTTTCCTGAACCAGCCAAAAAGAGTGCGGCTGTGAAATGCTGAACCATTCTTCTGAGCCTATGCAGAGCCTAAGAAACCGCTCAACCTGATAAGTCTTTGATTTTGTGGTGCCCGGGGGCGGAATCGAACCACCGACACGAGGATTTTCAATCCTTGCGCTCTTGGAAGATTCTAGACGGCCTCCTCGAGGTCTTTCCCAATCCAGAGACTAAAAAGAGACTAAGAATTGGAAAGGGCTTAGCGATTCTACGCTAAGCCCTTGAAAATTCTGGCGGACCGAGGAGGATTCGAACCCCCGACCCCTTGATTCGTAGTCAAGTACTCTATCCAGCTGAGCTATCGGTCCACTGCGCCGGGGTTTAGTTGGGCTGGCGTAAAGTTGCAAGCCCATTCCGTTGAAATTCTGGTCAGTATTCCAGCGCATTCCTTCTCTCGACGCTGCCCTGACTTCACACCCCAATGGCGCTGGCACATCAACCTACCGATTTTTGCGGTGAACGCACCTCTGGCTTCGCCGTTAGTGTGCCATCGCCCTTTGGCAGACAAATCGAAAAACATGTGCCCTCTGCGCTGGTCCTGGCCAGTTCCAACGTGCCACCGTGCCCCTTGACCAGCTCGGCGGAGATCGCCAACCCGAGGCCGGATCCCCCTTTGCGTGCGCCGCCCTGAAAGGGCGTGAAGAGATGCTCTTGTGCTTTGGCGGGGAGACCTGGGCCAGTATCGACCACCTCGATCCACCAGGCTTCGTCATCTTCGTATCCTATGACGCTGATCTCGCCGGGTGTTCCAGTTGCCACGAGCGCCTGACGCGCATTGCGGATCAGATTGGCCAACACCCGGTAAAGCTGCTCCGGATCCGCTCTGACGACCATGCCTACGGGAATATCGCAGGCAAATGACATGTCGAAATCCCCCACCGCCAGACGTTCGCTGTCGATCACCTCGTCGACCAGTTCAACAAGCGGCAGCATTGTCAGCGTCGGGCTTGGCTCTTCGGCTTTGCCAAAGGCGAGCGTGCTTTCACACAAATGCACCGCGCGCGTGATCGACCCCACAAGCTTCGGGGCCATTCGTTTCACCGTGGGGTCCTCGCTCATCTCAATCCGGTCCGTGAAGAGCTGCGCGGAGGTCAGGATGTTGCGCAGATCATGGCTGATCTTGCTCACTGCACTGCCCAATTGCGCCAGCCTGTCCTTTTGCCGCAGCGCCTGCGTCAGGTCGGTCTCCAAGGTCTGCAAGGCCTCTTCGGCTTCCCGCAACTCTGTGACGCTGGCCGAGGGCGTGATGATCCGCCGCGCGTCCTCGGGGGCGGCCGCATAGTTCTGCATGTGGCCCACGACCCCTTTGATCGGTTTCAGCAGAAGCGCCCGCATGGCCAAAAACAGCAAGGAGGCTGTGACAATGGAAATCACCGCCGAGAGGATCAGAATTCGGATGCCGTAGTCGATCATCGCGGCGCGCAGCGGGTCGGTCTCCATGGTGATCTCGATCAACAAACCGGCGTCTCGCACCGGCGCGCCGATGACGCGGATCACTTCATTTTCAGAGGCGATAAAACGCGTCAATGCATCCCGGATCAGGACGGCGGCACCGTTGTCTCGCATGTCGAAGGTGCGCGAGATCGGCTGCGGCAACTCGGAGGCCAGCATCAGCTGACGGACCTGATCGCGTCGCAGCACCACATTGAAAACCCCAGCGTTTTCCAGCAGTTCCGCTTCCAGCTCCCGGTCAATCATATCGTCGGCCAATAGCGCCAGCGATGCAATCTGCGCGCGCTCCAGACGGTTCATCATGTAGTCTTCGCGAAACCGCGCAATGGATGGCACGAAGATCAGCACTTCTGCCAGCATCACGAAGATGGTGGTCAGAATGACCAGTCGTCCTGAAAGCGAATTCATCATGTCAGCGATAACGTTTCATGGCACGACGCGTTGAACAAGCCCTACAATCTTTTTGACCAACGGGCTGTCAAACAGTCGCGGACTAAAATACGCGCCCGCCACACGTTTGTTGACCTCGCCAATTGTCGGATAGGGCGCGACCATCGCTGCGATCTGGCTCATCTTCATTTTGTTGGCCAGGGCAAGCGCCCAGAGGTTGATCAATTCACCGGCCTGATAGCCGACAATTGACGCGCCAACAGGTCGACCCTTGACCACCATGACCTTGATGAACCCCTTGGTCTTGCGTTCGGCAATCGCCCGGTCGTTGTGATGATAAGGGAAACGCACGACTTCGAGATTGATGCCATGTTCCTTTTTGGCCTGCGCCTCGGTCATGCCGACCTGCGCCAATTCCGGATCGGTATAGGTGGCCCACGGAATATGGGCGGTTTTCGCCTTTGACGGCAGTGCAAAGAGCATCGAACGGATAATCACGCCCGCATGATACCCTGCAACATGAGTGAATTGCAGGCCGCCTGCAGCATCGCCAATGGCATAGACGCGTCGGTTGGTGGTGCGCAGGCTGGCGTCAACCTTGATCCCCGTGCGCGTGGTCTCAATACCGGCCGCCTCCAGGTTCAGCTTGTCGGTATTGGTCTTGCGTCCCACCGCCATCAACAAATGTGTGCCTTTGATGGATCGACCGTCCTCGGTCACGACCTCAATGGCACCGGCTTTGCCTTTGATCTCAGCGGCTTTGGCATCCTCCTCGATCACCACCCCTTCGTCTTTGAGGCTGTCGAGCACCACCTGCGCCAGTTCCGGATCGTCCTTGCCAAGCGCCTTGGCGCCCTCGATGACTGTGACCTTACTGCCCAGGCGAATATGCGCCTGCGCCATCTCCATGCCGATGGGTCCGCCGCCAATGATCAACAGATGTTTCGGTGTCTCGCGCAGATCAAACAGGGTTTCGTTGGTTTCAAATGGGACGGTGTCCAACCCGGGGATCGGCGGCACCAGCGGGGAGGAGCCCGTGGCAATCACGATCCGGCGCGCCTGGATCACGGTATCACCCGCCTGCACTTCGGTGGGCGAGATGAAATGCCCAAATTCGCGGATCACCTTGACGCCCAGCCCTTCAAACCGCTCCTGACTGTCGACTGGTTCAATCTGCGCAATAACGTTGGCTACATGGTCTTTGGCCGCTGCATAATCGACCTTACCCGCGACATCTGCCACGCCATATTGCGCGGCGTTCCGTTGCGCATAGGCGGCCTTGCCGCTGGCGATCAGGGCCTTGGACGGCACGCAGCCATAGTTCAGACAGTCGCCGCCCATCTTGTGACCTTCAAGCAGCATCACATCCGCGCCCATCTGCACCGCGCCGGCAGCGACCGACAACCCACCGGAGCCTGCTCCGATGATCAAAATATCCGTTTTCACGCGTGTCACTTGCTCAGGTCTTTCTTGCCGGTCACAGCTTTGACGATCACGGGCAGTAGTGAAAGCGCGCTCAACCCCAGGATCGGCAGCAGGATGTGAGGTTCAAAGATCAGGCCGAAATTCGGGGTCTCTCCACGCTCGAAGACCTCACCAAGCCCCGCGCCTACCGAGGAATACACCAGGGACCCCGGAATGATCCCCAGAAAGGTGGAGACGAAAAAGCGATAAAGCGGCACGGCCAAAAAGGCCGGGATCAGATTGGCGACAAAAAATGGCACCGCGGGCACCAGGCGAATGAAAAACAGCATGGACCATTGGTTTTCATCGAGGCCCTTCTTGATCTTGTTGATGGCCCCCTGGGAGGCGTCCATCCGTTCCTTTAGCTTTTCACCTAGGCCGTGGCGTGCGGCCAGAAAGATGATCGTCGCCCCCAGCGTGGCACCCGTGACACTGAATAAGGACCCCGCCAGCGTTCCAAAGAGGAAACCGCCGGTAAGCGTCGCGATCAAGGCACCCGGTAGGGAAAACCCGACAATCACCACATAGGCAATCACAAAACCAAGGACAGTCAGCAGGTAGTGGCCATCACGAAAGGCGATCAGCGCTTCCCTATTGTCGCGCAGCGCGTCAAAACTGAGGTAATCGCGCAGCGTAAACGCACCCAGCACGGCCACGGCCAAGATGATGATCAGGGGCAGATTGCGCATCAGGCCGGGTTTTGCGTCTTGCGTCATATCTGACATTACTCTGTCCTTTCGGGGCGCGGGTTTCAATTCCAATGGTAGATGACTGTTTTGAGCAGGCTTCGATAGGGCTATCACGGGCGCTTGATCCAGCGTGACAGATTGACCGCCACAGACATCCGAAAGTGTGGGTATTTGAAACAAGTTGACGATTTGCCGAGAACCCCGCCGGAAAATATTGCAATCTTTCGTAATATTGCGGCCAGAGGGTTTGACTTGGGCGCGAGAGCATATTAGTGCACGGGCTTCGAATAACACCTGATGGGCAGCGATTCCGCGCGGCGCGTCAGCAGACATGGAGACGGAGCGATGAAACGCACCTTTCAACCCTCGAACCTCGTGCGCAAACGGCGCCACGGTTTCCGCGCGCGCATGGCGACCAAAGCCGGTCGCAAGATCATCAACGCGCGCCGCGCCCAAGGCCGGAAGTCGCTGAGCGCTTAAAAGCGCCACAGGCAAGGTCCAAAGACATGACACCGCCGCAAGCTTCTCCGTCAGGCACCATTGCCTCAGGAGACACCCTTGAGGCGGTTTCTTTGCGTTTGAGCACATTAACAAAACGCGCGGACTTTCAACGCGCCGCACGGGCGTCTCGTGTCGCCACCCCCGGTTTCATTCTGCAAATGCGACGGCGGCCCATTGGCGAGGCGACGGGCATCCGGGTCGGCTTCACCTGTTCCAAAAAAGTCGGCAACGCGGTTGCGCGCAATCGCGCCAAGCGACGGTTGCGCGAAATTGCACGGCTGGTGCTTGGTCGCCATGGGCGCGACGGCATGGATTACGTTCTGATCGGCAGGCATGAGATGACCGACAAGCTGCCCTTCGCACAGTTGCAGGCCGACTTGTTGGGTGCGGTGCACAATTTGCACAGCAAAGCCGGATGACCCCCCTCGCCCGCGTTCTGTCACTTCCCATTTACGCGTATCGCCTGCTCTTCAGCCCGTGGGTCGGGCACAACTGCCGCTTTCAACCCACCTGCAGTGCCTACGCGCTCGAAGCGCTGCAAAAGCATGGTGGTATCAAGGGTGGGCTTTTGACGCTAAGACGCCTTTCCCGCTGCCATCCTCGGGGCAGCGATGGGTATGATCCGGTACCAGACCCTGACACCGATCGCTGAACGGCGCGTCAGGGCTGTTTTTCGAAAGTGATGATCACTTCGCCGATGTCCACACCATATTTCTTCATATAGGCCCGGTTCAGCACGCGCGTGTCGCTGAGTTTCCACATCCAGTCATCGAACTGAATATTTGAAAGCGACAGGACGCCCGCTGGCGCAAGCCAGACAAAAGCCAGAACGGCGAGCAAGACGGGCATTGCCCCCAACGAGGCAAATTCCAGCATGTCATTCTGGGTCAGCCATGCTTTCTGACGCGGCATCTGTAGCACCGGTGCAGCGAGGGCCATCACGACACAGATTGGGACGTAAAGTGGTCCAAGAAAGAGACCAACGGCCCCTAAGACCACCGCTGCCCCAAAGAGATACGGACCGGCACCGGCCGACATCCAAGCGCGCTTTACAAATGAAGCTCTTGGCGCAGCCATTTTATGCCGCCCCTGATACTGCAAGATACGCGAATAGAACGAAGATGAGCGTGGCCAGAACCGTGCGTGGAAAGTGCAAACGGCCCCAACCTCCCAAGTCTTTGGTCATCTGATCGGAGTTAATGTCTGAGCCTTCGGCCATGATGCGGTTGTTCACCGGCATCAGGATTTTGATCGTGTAGGGACCACTGACCTGCAGAACGACGCCACCGATCAGCCAAAGCCAGCCACCTCCCATTAGTGATATGACAAGGCTCAGGCCAAGCACGATCAGAGACAGAACGAGCTGCATATGGGCTGACTTGTGGAAGAACGGGGCGAAGAATTCCACCGCCGTGGCGCGGCTTGTTGCCATCATGGCTGGATAGGCAACGGCTGAGGCTGCAACCGCATAGCCGTAGACCGCCCCCATGATCGTCAGGTTCAGGATAATCAGGATATCAAGCATTAGGCACCTCCCGCCCGGGCTGCGCCGAGCCGCCAAAAGGCGGGCTCAGCGGAACTCGAAAGCCTCTGTGTGAATTTGACTGCGCGACACACCCTCGGACCGAAGGTCTTTCATAATCCCATCGACCATCGGCTTTGGACCGCACATGAAGTAATCGTAAGTGCCCAGCGGGTCGGGCAGTTTCAGCTTCATCATATCGACACGGGCGAAATTGCCTTCATCAGAGAAGAGCGGAACGATGGTCACATTACCAAGCTCAGCGGCACGGTCTTTCAGCTCTTCCAGAAAGATCGCATCCTGTTCTTCGCGCGCGGCATAGACCAGATGGATTTGGCGCTCATCGCCTATCTCCATCGCACGCAGCTTGGACAGGAATGGTGTGAGGCCGATGCCGCCGGCCAACCAGATTTGTTTCTTCCCGGCGTGTGTCGCATCAAATCGCCCATAAGGGCCGCGCACCTGCACCTTACCACCAGGTTGCAATTCTTCGCGGACCCTCCTGGTCCAGTCGCCCAGCACCTTCATGGTGAAGCGCAGTTTGTCTTCGCCCGGTGCGCTGGAAACTGTAAACGGGTGTGGCTCGTTCCAGCCCTTGCCTTCAACTTCCACAAAGGCGAACTGGCCGGGCTTGAAGTCGAGCATCTTACCGACGGGTTTCAGCACCACCTCTGTGGCGCGTTCGAGCGCGTTGACCGCCTCAATCTCAAACGGCAGTGCCGTGCGCTTGTTCATGCCAAAGACCGAGTAAAACAACGCGACCAAACCGATAGCGGCAGCGATGATCATGATGATCCCCGAGGCACTGAACCGTTCAAAGAAGATGTCCGGCGCCGTCATGAAGTGGCCGATGATCAGAAAGTAGACCAGGCCCATGACTTTGTGCGTTGGGCGCCAGCGCGAGTAACGGATTTTCCGGTTCAGAGCGATGAAAAGGCCGATCACAAGAAAAATCAGACCCAGCATACCTAAAGGCCCGGATGGGAAGATCGCATTCGCTATCGGGTCCACCCCTTCCGGCAATTCCTTTGGGACACCGAAGAAGTGAACAAGAGCTGTGAGAGCCGCGAAGACGCCTGCAACGCGATGAACCTGATACATGCGGTCGAGACCGCCAAACCAGTCTTCAAACACCTCCAAGCGCGTAGACAGGATGATCGAACTGGTCATCAAGAGGAACGCGATGCCACCAAGCATCACCGTACCTGTCGTGCGCGGATCATGCTGTTGAGGTGGAAATGCAAGATGAACCACTGCAAAGACCAGAACCAGTCCGACAATGGCAAAGATGCCCTTTTTCTGAAGCATAGCTGCCCCCTCCATAATGGTGCTGGCGTTATTCGACAGGTGCGGGATTAATGGCCGCACGGAGCGCAACCATGACTGAGAAGCCCGAAGTGAACTCGTCTTCTGTCAGGACCGCATCGTTGTCCGCGTCTGCACGTTGAAAATCCGCCCCAAGCGAGAGACGATGTTCACGAGGTGAAATAGCGCCGTCGCCATCGCGATCCCAGAAAGCGAAAACAACCCGAAGCGCTGTTTCATAGGCATCCTCGCGGCCCGCTTCACGCGCCAAAGGTTCCATCCCGTAGTCCCAGGACAGAAATTCGCCAAGCGAGAGGCGATTGTCCTGATCACTGTCCATGGAAACAAAAACGTCGCTGCCAAAATTCGAGAATTCGCCCTGGTCGATAAAACCACGGTCGGCCCGGTCGAGTGATGCGAAAGCCATCTGCGCGAGGCGGTGGCCCTCGTTCTCTTCTTGGGCCGTTACCGGTGTTCCCAAAACGATCAATGCCGTGAGTGAACAAGCGATGATTTTACGGGTGGCGAGCATTGTTTGATCTCCGTTGGTTAGGTGGTGAGTCGAAATCACTGCCTTGACTTGCATATGCGATACTTGCATTTGTAAGACTTGTAAATGCTAAAACAACCGCAACACTTGCACGCTGCAAGCATTGGAGCTATGCCGATGGTCAGGGGATGCTTCCTGATGACTCAGATTGAATTGAAGGATCATCGGCGCGAAGAGAGCTTTGGCTTTCTGATCCAGACCATTGCTCGGACGCTGGACGCAAAGATGAAGGTCGAACTTGAGAAAATCGGCGTAGATATCAAAATCTTCGCCAACCTGATGATGCTCGGTCAACAGGACGGGATCAACCAGCGTGAGATCGGCCAACGGCTTAATTTTCCTGAGTACTTCACCAGTCGCAACGTCGATGCGTTAGTCGATGCTGGACTTGCCGAACGTCGTCCTGATCCTGACAGTCGCCGGTCTTTTCTGGTCTTCCTGACTGATCAGGGCAGAGCAAAGGCTGAGGAGCTTCCAGCTATCGTGCGCGCCGTGAATGACGATGTTCTTGGGGACTTGAGTGCCAAAGAACGTCAGACGGTAATCGCTCTCTTGCAAAGAGTCGCAGGTGTTGCCCGAAGCTAAGAGGGCACAATGACAAACCTAAAACTGGCGGTCTTGATGGCCGCGATTCTCGGCGCTGGAGCTCTTTTCGGCTTCTACTTCACCATGTCGGTTTCGATCATGCCGGGGCTTGATTTGACCGAACCCTATGCGGCGATTAAAGCAAATCAGGACATCGGACGAGCCACCCAATAATCGCTTTGGTTCGTGGCCCTCTTGGGCACTCCGATTGCCCTTCTTGCCTGTATCGCACTCTACTGGAAGGCTCGGCTCGTCCGGAACTGGCTTGTCCTTGGTATGGCAGGATGGATTGCGATGATGGTCGTAACTGTCCTCTTTAATGTGCCGCTCAACCAGATCTTGGATGGGCTAACGATCACACCTGACCAAGCCAATTTTGCTGATCTTTGGGCCAGCTACAGCGTGGACTGGCAGAAATGGAACTGGCTTCGTGTGCTGACGAGCGGTATCTCACTTGTCGCAATCGCGTTAGCTATTCGAAACACCCAAGTTCGGTACTAGCGTCCATCCGCGAAATACGTTCGTATGCGGTCGCAGCCGTCGTTGGAGCAAATACTGCATCTGGCCCGCAGGTCCAAATGGCTTGGAGAACGATGGCCCAAGCCTGCCGTTGAACAGGGCCGCTCAATGCTGCGCCAGCAGCCCGCATTGCTGCCATTCGCCGCCGATAAAATAACGGCGCAGGTTGGTAATCCCGGCTCAACGCATGTCGCGCAGTGTTGGAGTTGGTCTGGTTTCCAAGTCGTCGACCCGTTCTCTCGTTGGAAGATCAGCTAGGTCATGGCCCTTACGCGGTCTTGCAGTAATGGGATGAGACTATTGGAAAACCATGGGTTCGACTTAAGCCACTTGTTGTTCCTGGGGCTCGGGTGAGGAAGGACAATCTTCTCGGGCCACAAGTCTGACCAGGCCTTCACAGCTTCCGTGACAGAATGATTGGCGTAATCGTGCAGATGCCAATTGATCGCATAGCGTCCGATTACAATGGTGAGCTCAACAGAGCCCAAAGCCTGCAAAACCTGACTACGCCAGGCTTTGGCACATTCAGAGCGCGGCGGCAGGTCGCCGCTGTTGCCGGTTCCATGATAGCAGAACCCCATCGGCAGAATCGCGATCTTCGATGCATCGTAGAAAGTCTCGCGGGACACGCCCAACCAGTCCCGGAGCCTGTTCCCCGACGGATCGTCAAACGGGATGCCTTTGTGATGGGTGATGCGCCCGGGTGCCTGCCCTGCGATCAGGATCTTGGACGCCGCATTGAACTGCAGAATGGGTCGGGGTCCCAGAGGAAGATCCTCACAGAGGTCGCATGACATAATGCTGCCGATCAGGTCAGTGTTTCGGTTTGACTGCATGCGGCCCTCCGCTATGGCATGGACGGCGCCTCTGCGCCGCCCTCTGCCGATTGAGGTACTTCAGATCGCCGCAGGGCGATCTTCGGGTTGATGCAGGCCAACCACGGCCAAAACCGTCAGGCCGAGGATCATGTAATACCAGAAATCGAGGCCAGCAAAGCCAAGCACGATTGGAGCGACCACGAATGCGATCCCGACAAGACCGTCCACCGCCAAATGCAGCGCGTACGGCAAGACCCGAATGACACCGAGGTGATGGTCGGTCAAAACGGTGAGGGCGAAAGCAGCGACGCCCGTGGCAACAGACAGCCAGAACGCCAATGCATTCTCGGCACCGAGGCCAAAGAGAAACGGCATTGCAATCAGGCCAAGTGCGACCGGGTAGTCCAGATAAGCGTGAATCGATTTCGTGACAAAACGGGGAAACATGGTGGCTTGTCCTTTTCTTCGGATGCTGTGTGTAACTTAGACAGGACAAAGATAGGGGTGCGCTTTCGGTCGATACATGCGGGATCGTCCGCAAATTTGTGCAGATCGTTCAGACTGTTGAACTTTCGGCTAGGATGGCTTTGCGGAACTCAGCCGGCGACATCCCCGCCTCTTTCTTGAAGGTGCGGGCAAACGCAGAATCCGACGCGTAGCCCGCGCTTTCTGCTGCGTCCGTCAAGGATGAGCCGGGCAACAGGAGCACTTTCTTTGCAATCTCCATGCGCCATTTGGTGACATAGTCGATGGGCGTCATATCCATCGCCTTTTGAAACTGAACGGCAAAACTGGTCCTGGACATGCCCGCAACTTGCGCCAGTGTCTCGACCGTCCAACTGTCCGCGGGGGCCTTGTGAAAGGCGTCCAGCGCCCGGCTCAGATTTCGGTCGGCAAACGCCCCCAAACCCCATTCCGGGGCATCACTGCTTTCGATGAAGGTTCGAACCGCTTGCGCAAAAATGGTTTCAGACATCTTCAGGGCGATCAGATCGCCGCCCATCTTTTGGCCACCGGATTCCTCGCCGATCATCCGTAACGTAGCCTCCATCCAACGGCCCGCACTCTCACCATAATTCTTGAGATGGATGATGGGTGGCAGACGCTCCATCAGGATATGGCGCGCATGAGGTTCGAACGAAAAATGACCGCAGATCAACTGTGTTTCGCTTTGTGGCTCCTCGCCGCCATAGACCAGCACGCCGGTCCCGGTGAAACGCGAAACTTCCAGAACCGTATCAAGGGGCATGATCGTCCGCTCGGGGTCGTGTCCACAATAGAGCGCGTGCGGCGCGCCATGCGGAATGATCACCAAGTCTCCCTGAGCCAGATCGACGGGATCATCGACACCCTCGACGCGGATAAGGCAATTGCCACGGTGCGCGAAGTGAAACCGTGCCACGTTCTCGTACCGCGGAACGGCGACGCCCCATGGCTTGGTGAAAGACGTGCGGAAATAGATCGTTCCACGCATGGACAGGTTCGTCAGGATGTCACTGAGAAGGTCAAGCATGCGCAAATCATATGGAACCGGGTGAAACTGTACAGAGGTCTGAACGATCTGCACAGCATTTGGGACGCATGCGCATTCAAACACACGCAAATGAGGGGCTATTCAAACGGAGTCCAACCTCAAAGGAGACTCCAAGATGAAAAAGCTGCTTTCCACCTTCGCCGTATTGCTCGCCATGACAGCTGTTCAGGCATCTGCACAGGATGTCGCCGACATGAGCGATCTTGAATACGCCCATATCGCCTACACCGCTGACAACATCGACATTCGTTACGCGCATCTGGCACTTGCACTGTCCAGCAATCCCGACATCCACGACTTCGCCAACACCATGATCCGCGACCATACCGCAGTGAACGCGGCAGCGTTGGAACTGCTGGACAAGCTAGGCGCAACGGCCCAGGACAATGCGGTCAGCCAGACGCTCAATGCCAATGCCGAAGAGATCATCAACGGCTTTGTCAAACTGCGCGGGGCGGAGTTCGACGCAGCCTATGCGGCCAACGAACTGGCCTACCATCAGGCCGTGAACGCACTGGTCGAAAACACCATGATCCCCAACATTGACAACGAAGAGGTTCGGGCGTTGTTCGTACAAGGTTTGGAAATCTTCAAGGCGCACGAACACCACGCCGAAATGATGGTCAAGGCGCTTCAGTGATGACGCGCAGGCCCACGCGTCGAAGCGTGATGGTCGGAACGGCTGCGATGGCAGCCGTTCCTGTTCCAATTACCCTGCTGGCGGATACCGGAAAGGTGCACGAGGTCGAGATCAGATCGTTTGAGTTCGACCCAAGCCTGATTCACGTCCGCATCGGTGATATGATCCGATGGATCAACAAAGACCTTGCGCCGCACACAGCAACTGCTGATGAATTTGGTTGGGATACCGGTGCTTTGGAAAAGGATGCCATCGGTGAAGTGTGGGTAACAGACGGAATGGAGACAACCTACTTCTGTGCCTTTCACCCGCACATGAAGGGGCGGATTGAGATCATTCATTAGCCGACCAATGGGGCCGCAAGTTTGCTGGAACCAACTACTTGTCTGCGCCTTGCGCAACGCAGGGGACAACCAAAGACCGCAATATACGCCAGCGGCCCAAAGCATGCGTAATTGGGCTGACCCTGAACTGAGGTCGAGCTCCCGATAGGATCACAGGATATCTGTGAAC
>NZ_CANMXR010000024.1:0-19758 GCF_947501835.1 uncultured Roseobacter sp.
GCGCCAGATCGAGCGTGTCGGTCACATCCTCGGCTCTCATCGTCGTGCAGAGCTTCCAGGCGATGATGTAGCGGCTGCAATCATCGAGGATCGTTGACAGATAGAACCAACCCCAGCCGATGACCTTTAGATAGGTGAAGTCGGTTTGCCAGAGCTGGTTCGGCCTCGTTGTCTTGTCTTTGAACTCGTCCACCGCCGACAGAACCACATAGGCCGGGCTGGTGATCAGCTCGTAGGACTTGAGGATGCGATTGACCGAAGCCTCTGACACAAAATACTTTTCCGTGTCAGTGAACTGCACGGCCAACTCACGCGGCGACAGATCACTTTCCTTCAAGGCCAGGTCTTTGATCTTCTCGCGCACCGGCTCCGGAATGCTGTTCCAGACCCGTGACGGCTTAGGGCTGCGATCCTCAAACGCCTCGGGGCCGCCCGATAGATACCGGTCGTACCAACGATAGAAAGTGGTACTCGGGATGCCCAGCTTGTCCAAGGTGCGATTGGTCGGCAGGTGCGACCCATTAACCAGTCGAATGATCTCCAGCTTCTCGGATGCCGCCCTCTCGGCAGATTTGGCTTAGCCAAATCGCCTGCCGGGTAATAGATACCTCATGCGCCGTCGTCCCCCTCCGCGATCATGCTTTTTTGAGCAGCCGCAGCTCCAAAGCCTGTTCGGCCACGACTTCCTTGAGGTCGCGGGATTCCCGTCGAAGGTCTTTGACTTCAGTCGACGTCGCTGCACGAGCCGGGTCGCCCGCAAGGCGCTTCTTTCCAGCCTCAAGGAACTCCTTGGACCAGCTGTAGTACAGGCTCTGGGCAATGCCTTCACGGCGGCACAGCTCCGAGATGCTGTCCTCGCCCTTCAAGCCGTCCAGCACAATCCGGATCTTCTCCTCGGCTGAATATTGTTTGCGCCCCTCTCATTGATACTGCGTATAAACGGCTGGGCAGTGGTGCGCGCGGCGGATGTCATTCATGACCTTCTCACCGTGGCTCCGCTTGGTCCCGGGTTTCTGTCTCATCTCCACGCCTTGGTGGTTACGATGTGCCAGAAACCCTCTCTTATCAAATTAGCCTAAACTGTCCCATTAGCGATGACGTTAGGCAAGATCCTCAACCATCCACAAACTCAGCGAAATGTGAATCTCAACATTTCAAAATGCTAAGTAAATGTTTTTGCATATCTCGCAGTCTCACCAACAAAAAAAATCGGACAGCTGCTGTCGGATTGTCATATGATGAGACCGCTTTGTTGAGATTCTCTATTTGGAGAAAACAAAGACATAACGAATTCTGATCTTTGTCATCTCTCTTGCTAGTCTCCAACGTGAGGTAATCCAAGTCTGTGACCCCATAGAAACAGCAGACGCCTGACGCGAAGCGACGAGCTGCGCTGAATCTGATGGATTTGCATGGGTTGAGTGAGCATCGGAAATATGCACTGGCAAATCTGCTATGATCGGCATTTTTTGGAGATAAATCTGCCAGACGGCGCCCGAACGCTGGGTTTGCCTAACCGATCCCTCAATGTGGCAAACTCAATTCCCAGTGACGCACAAGTACACAGATTGGTCCCTGTTACATCATTGAACAACGTCAACTGGCCTTCCTTAAAGACAAGGCTGAAACACTGTTTCTTCAGCGACTGAATCAGAACGGCCCAATCCTCGGCCATTTCAAAGATGGGATTGAGGTGACACGCTAATGAAACCGATGTTTCACAGTCCAGCGTGCTTTCGGCCCGACCTCTGACCTGGCTCGTCCATAGCGTAGGAGGAGGTTGGTCCTCGCGATTCAACTGACCATACGCTTCATTGTTCAGATTTGCCGATGTCATTGTATGCTCCGTTGACACTGTGAGTTCACAAAGACAACGGGCGGTGTTCAAAACTATTCCCGATGATTGAGCAATCCAAGGACACTGCTGCCTTAGTGCCCTGAGAGGAAGGTACTAAGCGCCCTACCCTGGATGCCAGTGGTTCGCGTGCGTCGCGGACTAAATGGGCCAGCAATCAACTGAGAATACCTATGATCGCATTGAGGACGTCGCCTCGCGTGCATATTCCCACCGGGCGACGTTAAATCCCGCCACAATCGCTAGGCGGCATATCCCAACTTGGAAACATGTATCTCGAACGTAGGGTGCATCTCCGCACCGATGACGCTTTCCTTGTGATGGCGATAAACCGAACGCCAATAGGGTTGGATCACCACACCCTCATTCTGCATGATCTTCTGCAGCTTGGCCATCACCTCGCGACGCTGATCCGCGTCCGCGATGGCCAGCGCATCCGCCAACAGCGCGTCAAATTCCGCGTTGGAAAAGGCGCTCTCATTCCAGGGCTCGCCTGATCGATAAGCTAACGCCAGCACCTGCACGCCCAATGGTCGCTGCGCCCAATCGGTCGTCGACAGCGGGTATTTCACCCAATCGTTCCAAAAGGTCGCCCCCGGCAAGACCGTACGTTTTACGTTGAAGCCCGCATCGCGCAGCATTGCTGCGGCCGCATCGGTTGTGTTCTTGCGCCAGGTGTCGTCAATCGAGATCAATTCATGCTCAAAATCGCCCATACCAGCCTCATCCATCAACGCCTTGGCCGCCGCGGGATCAAAGACAGGCGCTGGCAATTCGGCATATTCGGGATGCAACGGCGAGACGTGGTGGTTTTCGGCCACCCGCCCATTGTCGGAAAAACCCAGTTCAAGCAGCACGCGATTGTCCACGGCCATCGCCAGAGCGCGCCGCACCCTGGCGTCAGCATAGGGTTGCACCCCGCCCACTTCCGCAATTTGATTGGGGCGCAAAACAACCGTGTTGGCCGTCACAGCCTCGGATTTAGTCCAGCCGATGTCATCCAGCAGGAAGATGAAATCGCCAATGGATTCGTAGACCATGTCCACCTCATCAGCGTCCACGGCGGAGACGATGGCCGCCTGATCGGTGCCGAAATCGAGGTATTCGATCCGGTCCAGGTGGGCGCCTTCCCCCCACCAGTCGTGATCCGCGTTCTTGACCAGGACCGCGCGGATGCCGACCTCGAAGTCCTCGGGCAGATAAGGGCCGGTGCCGATCGGGTTGTCCAGTGGGTCACCGTTAAAGCTTTGATGCACGATGGCCGCAGGATAATCGGAGAAACCAGCAATCAATGTGATATCCGGCTGGCCCAGCGTCAGGCGCAGCGTGGTGTCGTCGACCACGGTGATGGCGCCCTCGCGCGCCTGCCCGGTTGCGTCGTCCACCAGCGATCCCATCCGGGAGGCCATCGAGTTGCCCTCCACACCCTTGTCGCACCAGCGCGCGATGTTGAAAGCGACATCCTCGGCCGTGAAGGCATCGCCGTTGTTCCAGGTCACGCCAGGACGCACCGACAGCGTGTATTCGGTCGCATCCTCATTGATCTCCCACCCTTCCAGCAGCATTGGCGTCAAACTGCCGTCGATTTGGTACTCCACCAGATATTCGAGGTAGCCGCGCGTGTAATTCGACATTTGCGGCCAGTCATAGGTGCGTGGGTCCTTGAGCGCCTTCACCAGAGATTCGATCCGAAGTGTCCCGCCGGTTTGCGCATGTGCTGCGGCCTTGACCGGTTGCGATAGCCCCAGCAACCCGTAAGCGGCTGCAGCGCTGGCACCCAGAGATGTGGCCCGGGTCAGGAATTCGCGCCGCGACAGGGTCCCCGCGGCAACTTCTTTGGCGTAATCACGTGCGGCAGGGTGGACGGTGTCGGAAAAGGTCATAAAGTTCCCATCTGTTCGTGTGAAAGGATCGCGTGGCCATTGTTGGTGTCAGAGCCGCCCGGAGCGGCTTCATCACACCCATTGCATTAAACTTGAAGATAGCTCAAATGCCACGCGATCAATGAAAAACCGCAAGCCTCCGCGATTGTACGCCGGAAGCGAAAGGTAAGCGCGCGCGCTCACGTTGCATTGGCGCCCGAGACCGATCTTTTCCGCGATATCCCTGCCTTTTTGCACCGCCGCTCGGCCTCCACCGATCCATTTGGAAGAGACAAAACGCGTTATTGGAATCTGATGCTCCGGGCCTTGAGCCTTTAAATGAGGTCTTGCCGCTCTACCTGTCTCCTCAGGTGCAGCGTCGGACAAATGCATGATTGATCAGAACAGTCCCTCCATCGGCCGGTTCGACAAGTCATTTCTTGTGCACATGATCCGCGACTTCTTTCTGGTTCTGGTCATCGTAACCGTTGTCGAATTCTCGCTCAAAGCGGCATTGGTCTACTACAATTATTACTTCGACGGCACAGACGAAGCCGAAATCGTGGCCGAAGATCTTGCGGAGAACGTTCGGTCCATCATGCGGAACGAAGGCGGCCCGGTGGCCGCCCGGACGATGTATCCTATTCTGGAGGAAAACTGGTCCGATCTGGGCTATGTCATCGCCATCGAACCCGCGCCTGTGACGGTGGCGTCCATAGAAGAGGGGTTTGGATTTACGCCGCGCGGCATCCCCGCAGAAGACTGGCCCGAAGGCCGTTTCCAGACTTTCAAAACCGATATTCTTGCCGAAGAATTCTGTCTTGCCTGCCATACTCAGGCCGCGGTCGGGGATGTGTTGGGGACGGTCACGGTGCGCAACTACCTCTACCGGGACTTCGCCCTTTGGCTGAAGGATGTGCAATTGACGGGTATTCTCGCGGCCGGAAAGATCGTTTTGCATTCACTGCTGTTGTTTCTGATCCTGCGCGCGCGTCTGGAACCCCTTATGGAACTCAGATCCGTCATCAGCAACCTTGCGCGTGCCTACGGGCGTCTGGATCATCGCGCAGAAATCCGAACCTCTGACGAATTTGGCGTTCTGGCGCGCGATCTAAATCTCTTTCTGGATCGCATCACCGGTATCGTCGCCGAACTCGACACGGTTCTGGCCAAGGTTGTGACCGCCAATGATGATATCATCGCCGTGCAGGGGGCGCTGCGCGATACAGTGGACGATGTTGTATCCGGTGTGCGACGGTTAGAGCGGCAGGCAATGCTCAGCGCAAAACAGGAACCGCGCCTGTCAAACGAATGGTTTGATGCTGTACGAGGCTCCATCGCAGCGCTGGATGGGGCGCTGACCAAGGTTGAGGATACCGCCGCAGCGACAGATTTGCTGGAAACCCTGCGACAGGTCGTTGCAAATGCCGAAGCTCAAACGACGACCAGCGAGACGATTTATACCAGCCTTGCGGATCTGGGGGATCAAAGCGAAACGCTGAAGTCATCGACGCTCGAAATGACCCGGCTGGAAGAGCGGTTGAAAGCCATCATCGAGACCTGCGGCGCATTGGTTGGGCGGCTGAAGCCGGAGAGCAAGCGAGCGGAGGACTGACCTCGGTGTTTTGTCTGGGAACGCTTGTGGGGGGTGATTGAGCAGGATCGTCGCCCTTGGTCGCAATCTTCGAAAAATAGCCCACCATCATTGCAGGAGCTTTGGTCTCCCCAAAATAAGATCTGACAAGGCGCCCCTGCCCTTGCTCTGGACAGATCGCGCAACATGCGTCTATGCATGGCAAATCCTTTCAAGTGAGCACATTATGACCTCTATCCTTGTCCTGAACGGTCCCAACCTCAATCTGCTCGGGTCGCGGCAACCTGAGGTCTATGGCGCAACCACACTTGCGGACATCGAGAAGATGTGCGCCGATTGGGCTGATGCCAATGGCTGCACCATCAGCTTTGCACAGTCCAACCATGAAGGGGCGCTGATCGATCATATTCATGCCGCGCGCGGTGTATCGGACGGCATCGTTTTGAACGCTGGCGCCTATACACATACCTCTGTGGCATTGATGGACGCCATTGCATCGGTCGACCTGCCCGCGATTGAATTACATCTGAGCAACGTGCACGCGCGCGAAGATTTCCGGCACGTGTCCTATATCGCGAAAGTGTCGATTGGGATCATCTGCGGGTTTGGCGCGCGCGGATACATCATGGCACTGGATGCAATGCAAGCACATGTGAAAGATTAAGATTTGACTATAATAAGCTGATTTTTCAATAATAATTCTTAGGTTGATCGCTTGTGAAGCTTCTCAACCCCGCTTTAAAATGAAAAAGGGCGCAGTGCTGCGCCCTCCTCAGATCTCAAAGATTTTGGCCTACTTCAGCCTTTGGCGGCTTTCGCAACTTCAGCCGCGAAGTCTTCCTTGACCACTTCGATGCCTTCGCCCACTTCCAGACGCACGAAACCGGTGATCGATGCACCCGCTTCTTTTGCCGCGTCGCCGACGGTCAGGTCGGGGTTCACCACGAAGGACTGGTTCAACAGGGTCACTTCGGACATGTATTTCTTCATCCGACCGATGATCATCTTTTCGATGACCGCTTCGGGCTTGCCGCTTTCGCGTGCAATGTCCATCTGAACCTGCTTTTCCTTCTCGACCACGGCCGGGTCGAGGTCGTCTTCGGACAAGGAAGCAGGGTTTACCGCCGCAATGTGCATTGCAACCTGCTTGCCAAAGGCCTCGTCGCCACCGGTCAATGCGACCAGAACGCCGATTTTGCCCATGCCGGGTGCCGCGGCATTGTGCACGTAGGACACAACAGCCTCGCCATCGATGGCGGACATCCGGCGCACAGACATGTTTTCACCAATGGTGGCGATCTTGTCTGTCACAACAGTTGCAACCGATTTGCCACCCATGTCTGCAGCGTTCAGCGCGTCCACGTCGGACACACCAAGTGCCACATCCGCGATGCCAGCGACCATTTCCTGGAATTCCGCGTTTTTGCCGACGAAATCGGTTTCCGAGTTCACCTCAACCGCAACACCGTGTCCGCCGTTGACCTTAACAGCCACCAGACCCTCGGCCGCGGTACGACCTGATTTCTTGGCTGCTTTGGCCAGACCCTTGGTGCGCAGCCAGTCCACGGCGGCTTCCATATCGCCATCGCTTTCGGTCAGGGCCTTTTTCGCGTCCATCATGCCTGCGCCGGTGCTGTCGCGCAGCTCTTTGACCATAGATGCTGTGATCGCCATCTGAGGTTCTCCTTTTGGAATCGTCGGACCAGATGTCCGCCATAAACACGGACCAACGGCCCGCCTAAAATCATGTCGTGTTGGGGCAGGTTGTCCCTGCCCCATATGTCATGCGTGTAACGCCGTTCAGGCCTGCGCTTCTTCCGCAGGCGCCTCGGCGGCTGGGGCTTCCACGGCCTCTTCCGCTACGGCCTCTTCAACTGGCGCTTCTTCCATCGCACCAAGGTCAACGCCGGCTGCCCCCAGTTGCGCGGACATACCGTCGAGGGCCGCGCGTGCGGCCAGATCGCAGTAGAGCGAGATGGCGCGGGCGGCGTCGTCATTGCCCGGAATGATGTAATCGATGCCATCGGGCGGGCAGTTGGTGTCGACCACGGCCACAACCGGGATGCCTAGCTTGTTGGCTTCGGCCACGGCCAGCGCTTCTTTCTTCACGTCGATGACGAAGATCAGGTCCGGACGACCGCCCATTTCGCGGATCCCGCCCAGGGAGGCCTGCAGCTTGCCCTGGTCCCGCTCCATGCCAAGACGCTCTTTCTTGGTCAGACCTTCAAAGCCGCGCTCGGATTGCTCGTCAATCTGCTTGAGGCGGTTGATCGACTGCGAAACCGTCTGCCAGTTGGTCAGCGTGCCGCCGAGCCAGCGGTGGTTCATATAATACTGTGCGCATTTCTCTGCGGCATCGGCAATCGGCTGCTGCGCCTGACGCTTGGTACCAACGAAGAGAATGCTGCCGCCCTTGGCGACGGTTTCACGGATCACGTTCAGCGCCTGGTCCAGCATGGGAACGGTTTGCGTGAGGTCCATGATGTGGATGCCGTTGCGCGCGCCGTAGATGAACGGACCCATGCGGGGGTTCCAACGCTGCGTCTGGTGGCCGAAGTGTACGCCTGCTTCAAGCAATTGGCGCATGGTGAACTCTGGAAGAGCCATGTGTGTTTACCTTTCCGGTTTTATCCTCGGCGGGGGCATGACACTGTTTATGGTGTTTCAGTGCCAACCGGCGGACCCTTGAGGATGTCTCCCCCAATAAGCCCAAACCCCGCCTGTGGGTTTCAGTGGCCGCCGTATAGGCCAGCCGTTGTGGGATCGCAAGCCTGTAACCACCTGAATCGCGCAATATGTGACCGCAATTTGCGCCGGAATGCTTGTCTCCACGAGAAAACCCATCTTAGTATCGCCTCACAGGCCCCGCAGAGGGCCATTGATCCAATGATCGACAACCGGGAGTGACCATGACGATACCTGTGAAATCCGCCTGCGTGGCGGTTGCCTTGCTGATGCCGGGCCTGACCCTGGCTGCGCCGCTGACCCTCAACCCCGCAGATCCGCAACCCAGTGCCAGCGCGCTGAGCCCCGGACTGGCGGTGTCCTATGCGTTTCCCAATGACGTGCGCAACGTGCAAAGCGCGCGCAAGGCGCTGAAGCGCAAGAGCGAGGCGGGCACCCCGCTGGTCGGCCTTTCCTATGATGACACGAAGGAAGGGGATGCCACGCTGACCTCCGGCAAGGCGATGAAGGTGGCGGCGGATATTTCCGGCTACATCAAATTCGATGCGCCGGGCACCTATGTGCTGGATTTTCTGAACAACGACGGGTTGGAAATCAGCATCGGCGGTCATGTCGTTGGCGACTACGATCAGGTGCATGCCTGTGGCTATGCGGGCGAGATCGAGGTCGATGTCCCGTCAGCGGGTTACTATCCGTTGCAGGCCACCTATTTTCAGCGCAAGGGCACCGCCTGTCTGATGATGGAATGGGGGCCGGACAGTGACGGGCTGGAATTGGTGCCGGACGGCGCCTTTTTCCACTGAGACAAGGCGCGCGGGTGAGACCGTCTCTTGCGCTCACCCTTGGTGCCCCGCGCGCACCTGCGCTTCGCACGCGGCGGCGAGCGCTTTACGATCCCCATAGTCTACAACTTTGAGGGGCGCGCCATAGACAACGGTGACGCGGCCCTGTTTTGCGGACGCAAGAAGGCGCAGCATGTGGCTGCCAAAATCCATGTCACCCCACCAGCCGTAAAACCGCGGATCCGTCCCGGGGGGCGCATGGTAGCGCAGGCTCGCGGGTTGCACCGACAGCACATCGCGCAGTTCCGGTGTGAAAAAGGCGGCAAATAATGTGCTCTTGAAAGGCAGAACACGTTTTCCATCGCTGCTGGTGCCTTCGGGAAAGAACAAGAGCCGGTGCCCGGCATGCAACCTGGCTTGGAACACCTCGGCCTGTTCCGCGGCGCGGGCGCGATTGCGCTCGATGAAAACGGTGCCGGTTGCCCGGGCCAGCCAGCCGATGCCCGGCCAGGCGGCCACTTCGGATTTGGAGACAAAATAGATCCGCTTGCGGGCATTCAGCACGAAGATGTCCAGCCAGCTGGAATGATTGGCCACCACCGCGCCCTGCCCCGTCATCGGCTGCCCGACCACATCAAAGCCGATCCCCATGATCCGCAGCGCGGTACGACAGACAAAAACGGTGATGAACGGCGTAAGGGGACGCGCCGTGCCATATACTGGGCGTTCGAAAATGCGGATCAGCAGCAACAGCAACAGACCACCAAAAACCAGAAACGCCAGCGGCACCCCGCGCAGGATCACCAGCCCCCACCCCAGCGTGCTGATCCGGGCCTCTGGCGGCGGCGCGTCGCCGTACCAGGTCGCACTCATGCAGCCGGGCCCTGGTAGAGCTTTGCCTGTCGCGCGTTCATCCGTGCGGTGTCGAGGATCAGGCAGACATCCGTGGTATTGAACGCATGATCGATATAGGCCCCTTCCCCGACAAAGCCGCCCAGACGCAAATAGGCCTTGATCAGCGCGGGGACCGCCAGCATCGCCGCGCGGGTGTCCAGCTGATCCTCTGCAATCAGGTCCATGCGCTGAAATGCGGCGGGCTGCGCCCTGACCCTGAGGTCCTCTGGCGCCAGATGCCGGTGATGCAGCAAGGAGAGCGCCTCCGAAAGCTTGGAGATATCCGTGCCGTGAAAGCTTGCCACGCCAAACAGAATTTCGATGTCGTGATCGGCAATGTAATGCGCCAGCCCGTTCCAGAGGTGAAACATCGCCATGCCGCCCCGGTAGGCCGGGTGCAGACAGGAACGCCCGAGTTCAAGGACGTTGCGATTGGAATTCAGCAGAATGCTGAGGTCATATTCATCCGCTGAATAGAATTGCCCGGCCGCCTCCGCCTGATCCCGCCGCATGATCCGGTAGACCCCGACAACCTCGCCGCGCGCGCTGTCGGTCAGCAACAGATGGTCGAAATAGGGATCAAACCGGTCGATCTCCAACCGCGCGGCGTGGTCCACCATGGTGCCCCCTCCGCCCAGCTCTTCGACGAAAACATTGTAACGCAAACGCTGCGCCGCTTCGAGCTCGCCTTGAGTTTCAGCGAGCTTGATCGAAAACGTCGTCTGAGGCTTTGCGTCCATTTTGGCGGGGTCCGCGGTGATCATGTCAAATGCCCATTGGACATAGTTAATTCCCGCTTCGCTTGCAACGTGACACCTTGGCCGGGTTTACAAAGCAAATGGGCGCGTTAACCTTTTGGCAAGGTTCTTCAGCCATCAAATACCGGAAGCAATGCAACGCGGGTGCTATCAATGACGATCTTTCCTTCGTCCCGAAAATTCACGGTGACACGGGCATTTACGTTACTTTGCACCTGCCCGGTACCCCATTCGGGGCGATCAGGGTGCTGCACCAACATACCGGGTGACAGGATGGCATTCAGATCTTCCATGGAACCCTTTTTGAGCAGGAGACAGTAGATGGGCCAGAGCAACGTTAACCTTGCCGCGTTAATCGGCAGCCGCATCTGCCATGATCTCATATCGCCAATCGGGGCAATCAACAATGGGTTGGAGCTTTTGGGCATGGCCGGTGCCACGCCCGGACCGGAGATTGATCTGATCCAGGAAAGCGTCGGAAATGCCAGCGCCCGCATTCGGTTTTTTCGCATCGCTTTCGGGGCGGCGGGGGAACAGATGATGGGCCGGGCCGAGGTGATTTCGATCCTCGATGATCTGATGGAGGCAAGCCGCCTTGATGTTGCCTGGGGCCCGCTCGATCCGCAGCCGCGCGCAGGGGTGCGCATGGCATTTCTGGCCCTGCAATGCCTGGAAAACGCGATGCCCTATGGCGGTCGGATTGAAATCAGTCACGACGATGGCAGCTGGCTGCTGCACGGAAGGGCGGACAAGCTGAACATCGACGAGCCACTGTGGGCGATCCTCGCCACCAAAGAGGCACCGCAGGATCTGCGCCCGGCGCAGGTGCAGTTTGCGCTCCTGCCCACGGTCGCGGCGGACGACAATCGCCGCATCGTCAGCGAAATGTCCGAAACCGACGTCAAGCTGCGGTTTTAAGCCCGCACGGTCCCCTGCCCGGTCACCAGATATTTGAAGCTCGTCAATTGGGCCGCGCCCACGGGTCCGCGTGCATGCATTTTGCCCGTCGCGATCCCGATTTCCGCCCCCATGCCAAATTCGCCGCCATCGGCAAACTGGGTTGATGCATTGTGCATGAGGATCGCGGAATCCAGTTCTGTCATGAACCGGCGCGCCACTTCGGCGTTTTCGGTCAGAACACAATCGGTATGGTTCGATCCATAGGTGCGGATATGCGCCATCGCGGCATCAAGATCGGGCACCACCCGCGCGGCGATGATCATATCCAGATATTCGCGCCCCCAATCTTCTTCGGTCGCGGCAACCGTGCCCTCGATGCTGCGCAGCGCGTCATCGGTGCGCACTTCAACGCCGGCGTCGATGAGCGCGCGGATCACACCGCGCCCGAGCGTCTGCGCCGCGTCCCGGTGGATCAAAAGACATTCTGCAGAGCCACATATGCCGGTGCGTCGCGTTTTTGCATTCAGCACGACCTTGAGCACTTTTTCAGGGTCGGCGTCCGCATCGATGTAGATGTGCACGATCCCCTCCAGATGGGCAAAAACGGGCACGCGCGCTTCACGCTGTACCAAGCCGACCAACCCTTTACCGCCGCGTGGGACGATCACATCAATGGTGTCGGTCATGGTCAACATTTCCGAAACCGCCGCACGATCCCGCGTGGGCACCAGTTGGATGGCATCTTCGGGAAGATTGGCATCGCGCAGCCCCTGCACCAGACAGGCGTGCAGCGCGCTGGAGGAATGGAAGCTCTCCGAACCACCGCGCAGGATCACCGCATTGCCCGCATTCAGACATAAGGCACCGGCATCCGCGGTGACATTGGGGCGGCTTTCGTAGATCACGCCGACTACGCCCAAAGGCGTTCTGACCCGCTGGATGTGCAATCCGCTGGGCTGGGTCCAATCGGCAATCACCTCACCCACAGGATCGGCCTGCTCTGCCACCGCGCGCAGACCGTCGATAATCCCGCGCAGCCGATCCTCATCCAGCGCCAGCCGGTCCATCATCGCATCGGAAAGTCCCTTCTCGCGCCCATAGGCAAGGTCTTTCTCATTCGCCTCCAGAATGCTTGCCCTGTCTTTCCACACGTATTCGGCCGCTGAAATCAGCGCCGCATGTTTCCGCTCTGCACTGGCAAAGCCCAGCTGGGCGGCCGCCGCCTTTGCACGCGCGCCGATATCCGCCATCACTTCGGGAATATTTTCAAGATCTTTCATCGTGTTGCGCCCTGTGCTTCATGTTGGAGATCGACCATGCCGTTTTCCGCGTCACGGTCTAAAGTGCCATATCATCGCGGTGGATTAAAGCGGCCCGGCCCGGATAGCCCAGCAACGCCTCGATGTCCTGCGATTTTCTGCCTTTGATAATGTCGGTTTCTTCGGCTGTATATCGGCTTAACCCGTGCCCGAGCACGTGGCCGGAAACATCGGCAATCGCCACCGGATCCCCCCGCAGAAAAGCGCCAGAGACAGCAGCCACCCCCGCAGGCAACAGGCTTTTCCCCGATTTCAGGGCGGTGACGGCGCCAGCATCCAAGGTCACAGTGCCGCGCGGCTTCATCGCCGCGATCCATCTTTTGCGGGCGGCTTGCGGATCCGTATGTGCGTTGAACCAGGTCGCAGCGGCCCCTTCTTCAAGTGCTTTCAGGGGGTTAAGCGGCGATCCTTCCGTAATCGCCATCGCACATCCCGCCGCGGTGGCGGTTTTTGCGGCCATCAGTTTGGTTTTCATGCCCCCTTTTGACAGGCCGGAGCCTGCATCCCCGGCCATGCTTTCGATCTCACCGGTAATTTTGTCGATGATGGAAAAGCGGGTGGCGCTTGGGTCTTCGATCGGGTTTGCAGAATAGAAACCGTCCACGTCCGACAGCAGGATCAGCTGATCTGCGCCGACAGTCACGGCGATCTGCGCGGCCAGACGATCATTGTCGCCAAAGCGGATTTCATCGGTGGCGATGGTATCATTCTCGTTGACGATGGGGACCACGCCCAGCGACAACAGTTGTTCCAGCGTCGCGCGGCTGTTGAGGTACCTGCGGCGGTTGGCGCTGTCCTCAAGCGTGACCAGCACCTGTGCGGTCGTGATCTGATGCGGGGCCAGCACCTCTTCGTAGGCGCGGGCCAGCCGGATCTGCCCGACAGCGGCCGCGGCCTGGGACTGCTCCAATGGCAGTTCCGCTGTGGGCAACTCCAACACGCCACGCCCCAGGGCGATGGAGCCCGAAGACACCAGAACCACCGAAACACCCTGCGATTTGAGCCAGGCAATGTCCTGCGCCAGAGACGTCAGCCAATTCTGACGCAGCGCACCGGACGTCCGGTCCACCAATAGGGCCGACCCGATCTTGACGACGATCCGCCGCGCATCGGTCAGGGATGCCACGGCTCTTCCTCCACGGCGGGGCGGTGCCGCAACCGGTCGTCGTCAATCTGCCCGCGCAGCAGGCGCAGCACATCCGTCACCCCCTCGCGCGCCACGCCTGACATCATCATGACATCGCCACCAGAGGCTTTTTCCAAATCTTTTCTGGCCTCTGAGCGCTCTTCTTCATCTAGTGCATCGATCTTGTTCAGCACGGTTACACGCGGTTTTTGAGCCAGATCCCCACCATATGCTTCCAGCTCGGTGATGATGGTCTGATAATCTTCGGCGATCGTTTCGGACGTGCCATCGACCAGATGCAACAGAACCGCACAGCGTTCGACGTGACCCAAAAACAGATCGCCAAGTCCGCGCCCTTCGGAGGCCCCTTCGATCAGGCCCGGAATATCCGCGACCACAAATTCCGTATTGTCCACACCGACAACCCCCAGATTGGGGTGCAGCGTGGTGAACGGATAATCAGCGATCTTGGGCCGGGCGTTGGAGGTGGCCGCCAGAAAGGTCGATTTGCCGGCATTGGGCAGCCCCAGCAGGCCGACATCCGCAATCAGCTTCAGGCGCAGCCAGAGCGTTCGCTCCACACCGTCCTGACCGGGATTGGCACGGCGCGGCGCCTGATTGGTGGAAGATTTGAAATGCAGGTTGCCGAAACCGCCATTGCCGCCGCGCGCCAGTTGCACGCGCTGGCCCACTTCGGTCAGATCCGCGATCACCGTTTCCTGATCTTCGTCGAGAATTTCAGTGCCCACGGGGACCCGCAACACGATGTCATCCCCATCCGCACCCGTACGCTGGCGGCCCATGCCAGGGATGCCGTTCTTGGCAAAGAAATGTTGCTGATAGCGGAAATCGATGAGCGTGTTCAGCCCCTCCACCGCTTCGGCCCAGACGGACCCGCCTGTGCCGCCGTCGCCGCCATCGGGACCGCCGTATTCGATGTATTTTTCCCGCCGGAAGCTGACACAGCCACCGCCGCCCGCGCCCGAGCGGATGTATACTTTGCACAGATCGAGAAACTTCATGGGGGCTTCCTAGCCTTAAGGGGCGCTGCCCTCAATCACAGTTTTCGCAAATAGGTCCAGGTGGGCACGGTGGTATCACGCGCCACGCTGAAGCTTTCCGCATCGCCAAGGTATTCGAACCCGCAATGGGTCAACACCCGCGCCGAAGCCGGGTTGTCCTGAAAAACGCTGGCGAACATGGTCTTGTTGCGCAGCGGATTGGCGCTCACCAGAGCCTGAACCGCATCTGATGCGAGGCCAGTGTTCCAATAGGGCGGCGCCACCCAATAGCTCACTTCGGATTGATCGCGGTCCATGCGTTCCAGCGAAATCAGGCCCATCAGTTCAGAGCCATCCGAGAGGGTTCCATCCATCGCCCAGACATCCTCATCACGCTCATCGGACATCGCGCGGGCCACGAATGCCTCCGTCATGCCCGGCGGCACGGGGTGTGGAATGGAGGTGGTCATGCGCGCCACGCGTTCGTCACCGCCATAAAGGTCGATGAGGCCCATGTCAGATTTGCGCAGGGGCCGCAGCACAAAGCGATCGGTTTCCACCGTGGGCTGCGCGATTATCTTTTTCATTTCCACCGTCATGTCCCTCCTCCGAACAATACGAATAACACCGACGCGACGGTCAACGCCGCGAGGGTCCACATGAGATAAGGTTCCATTGCCGTTCCTGCTACGGTCTTGGCGATCGCCTCACCGGCAAGTGTCCAAAGCGGATGCAACAGAATCTGGCAGCCGAGCAATACCGCAGCAATGGTTGCTGTTGCGGTAATGGCAGGCGTGCCAGGCGCCACAAAAGCCGTAAATCCACCGACAATCATCGCCCAGGCCTTGGGGTTCAGCGGGTGTACGATGAGACCAGCGGCAAATCCGGGCGCGCTCTGGGCATCTTGTGTGGCGGTCAGGCGCAAGTTTGCGACTTTCCACGCAAGCCAGATGATATAGGCGGCAGAGGCATATTTCAGCGCCTCAAACACCCAGGGGGCTCTGTCGGCCAGTTCCATCAGGCCAAAACCGACGGGCCAGATCACCAGCTGTTTGCCCAGGGCCACCCCCGCCACAAAAGGCAACGCCGCACGAAACCCGTAGCGCGCACCGGTGGCCATCAGGGCCATATTGGCGGGCCCCGGCGTGCCGACCTGCGAGGCGGCAAAGATGGCGAAACTGGCGACAGCGACGCTCATGACCGCGCCCTCCAGCTCTCAGCCGACAACCTCATTTTCTGCAGGCTCACCGTGGTGTGCAACGCGCGGCATTCCGCCTCCTCAACATCCGCAGGCTCGAACCCCAGCTTGGACAGCACGCGCGCTGACGCCCTGTTGCCCGGCATGTAGCCAGACCGCAATGTCGTGGTGTTTGTGCGGAAGTGGCGGTCCACAAGTGCGGCTGCGGCCTCCGACGCATAGCCCTTGCCCCAGTAGGGTTCTCCCAGCCAGTAGCCAAGCTCGGTCTCGATTGCGCAGCCGCCAATCACATCATCCTCAAGCGTAATGGCCAGCACGTTTTCCGCGCCTGAGGAAAGCTCGAAATAGCTCAGCGCATCCTGTGGCGTATAGGGATGTGGCACGCGGGTCAGCCAGCGCGATACCGACAGGTTGCCAATCAGCTCGGCCACAACGGTCGCATCCTCATCCCGGTAAGGACGCAGCGTCAGCCGTTCGGTGTGGATGCTCTTCGACATCATGTGAGCCTAACATTTCGGTATGGCGAAAATGAGAAAGGGGACCGGCGGTGTCGCCGATCCCCCTGAATGTGTCATGTCCTTGGGAAAGGGCTTATTCAGCGGCCTCCGCCACCGGCAGGACCGAAATAAACGTACGGTTCTTGAGACCCTTGTGGAAGGTCACGGCGCCATCGACAGTTGCAAAGATCGTGTGATCCTTGCCCATGCCCACGCCTTCACCGGGCCAGAACTTGGTGCCGCGCTGACGTACGATGATGTTGCCAGGGATGGCGGCCTGACCGCCGTAAAGTTTCACGCCAAGACGACGGCCCGCTGAGTCGCGACCGTTCCGGGATGAACCACCTGCTTTTTTATGTGCCATTTGGTCTCTCCTTAGCCTTTAGCCAGTTCTTTGGCCTGTTCGATCCAGCCTTCACGCTCGATCCGGCCTTTGAACGACAGTTTCTCGTCCATAGCAGCAACGTCCTCTTCCGTCCATGCCGCAATCTGAGCAAAGGAGGTCACGCCACCTTCGATCAGTTTTTTCTCAAGCGCCGGGCCAACGCCTGACAGCTTTTTCAGATCGTCCGCACCCGCGTCGGCTTTGGCCGCCTTAGGAGCCGCCTTTGCCTTTGGCGCGTCGGCCTTGGCTTCGGCTTTCTTCGGGGCCGCTTTCTTGGGGGCTGCCGCTTCGACCGCTTTTGCGGAAACGGAGCCTGCGCCCATGGCTGCTTTCACGCCGGACTTATCTGCACCGGAGGCCAGGATATCAGTAACCTTGATCAGGGTCAGTTTCTGGCGGTGGCCCTTCGTGCGCTTGGAAGAGTGCTTCCGGCGACGCTTGACGAAGTTGATGACCTTCTCGCCCTTGACCTGATCGACGACTTCGGCCTGAACGCCGGCGTCCTTGACGAAAGGTGCGCCGACAACCGTCTTGTCGCCCCCTAGCATCAGAATATCATTGAATTGAACGGTTTCACCCGCATCGGCAGCCAGTTTTTCAACGCGGAGCATATCGCCCGATTGAACCTTGTACTGCTTGCCGCCAGTCTTGAGGACTGCAAACATCGCGTTTCCTTCGCATTACCGCGTCCTGTGGTCCCCGGTCTCGGGCGTTTTGGCCTGATGGCCACCTCGAACAGCGCACTCCGGTCGGAGTGTTCATTTATAAGACAGCAAGGCCCGGCGAACCGGACCTGCTTTACGAAGCCGCCAGATGCACCACCCGGACGCTTATGTCAAGCGTGAATGGGTCAGATATCATTGCCCACGGCATTCATCGCAACAGCCCGCCCCAGACCGTAGGCAATATCCTTGAACATGGTTTCCGATCCGAAGATGAGCGCGGTATTCAGCGCCTGGCCCGCAGGGCTTTCGGAGAAGGCGAGGTAAGCCTGCAGATCAGCAAGATCCAAGGGCTGATAGGCCAGCATGAAATAGCCAAAAAGCCAATCGCGCGCCTCATTGCGCACCGTGCCCTCCGAGGCCCAGACGTCAGAGAGAATGTCGCTCTCGGAGCTTTTCAGAAGACCACCATCCGCCATGCCGCGATAAAACTGGTAACTGCTGCTCATGGCGACGGCCACGTTGAGTTCCAGCAGATCATTGGTCTGCACGAATTGCGCCACCAGTACTGCATGCGGGTCGTTAGCCTTGGCCAGCGTGTCATAGGTTTCAATCGATGCGTCCTGCACCGCCTCATCCATCATGGCCTGACGGGCGGCGATCTCCATCTCCATGATCCGTTGACCGCGCAGGCTGTCAAAGAACGTCACTGCGGCATCAAGCGCGTCATCGTCCAGGCCCTGCTGCAGGGCGCGAAACAGCACATCCGTCATCACCACCGGATCATAGAGCGCATGCACCTGCGCCTCCCAGAAGGGGCCGCCCTGCCCGTCCAGCATGTCCTCATTGATCGCCTGTGCATCGCGCAGACCTTCCGCGCGGATCGTCTGGACCAGATCCGGCAACCGCAGCGCATCCATCAAGACGGTCACCCGCGCATCCGCCCACAGCGGCATCGCCGTCAGACAAAACGTGATGACAAGAGCGATTGCGCGCATGGGTCAGAGGTCTTGGCTTGGCCGCATCGATTGCATCCGCTGGGCCACGGCCTCATATCGGTTCGCCATGATTTCGAATTGCACGGCGTTCATTAATTCATAGACCTGCCGCATCTTCGGATTTTCCAGAGCATCCGCATAGGCGGTGATTTCGTCATCGGAAAACGCCTGATAAGTATAGGCCGACCCGGACAAGGCGGAGCGCTGCATGCTGAGCCGCATTTCGCCTTCCTGCGATTTCAGGCTTTCGCGCAGGTCTTCCTCATCCATGCGCAGGTCGATCACACCGGCCGAAGCCGCCGCCATGAGGAAGCGCACCTGCACCTCCTGAATGGCCCGGATGGAGGCGTCCTCGGACCCGGTGGCATTGTTCAGGCGTTTCAACTCCTCAAGACGGGGGGAGCCTAGCTGCAACAGCCCGGCGACAATGGCCTCGCCGCTTTCGGTCTTCAGCTGTTCATCCTCTTTCATGTGCGAGGCGTTTTCGGCGACCACGAGGCGTTGTCCAAGGGCGGAGGCATAGAATTCGACCGCGTGATTCAAATTCTCCTCGTCAAGCGTTTGGGACAGGATGTCGATGGCCATTGAATGCATCTGCTCGGTGTCGAAGACTTCCTCCACCAGCCGCGTCCATTCCGTGCCGAAATCATCCGCCTCCAGGCCGATCATATTGGGTGCTGTCTCCGCCGACAGCCGGATGCTTTCCAACGCGACATCAAAGCCGGTCACTTCCATGAAGGCTTCGAGGCGGTCCAGATTTGACGCGCGCACCCCGGTTGCGGCAGCCACGCCCATCAGCGCAACCATCAGCACCAGAGCATAATTTCGGATCAGGGCGGTCATGTCGGTCTCCTGTGATTATTGGTATCTGTTCGATGTTGGGCGAGAGTCTAGGGGAATTGTGTCTCGGGGCAATGAAATTCCCCGTGTGCAGCGGTCGCTGGCCAATCTCCCCTTGTCACAGCATCAAAAGGCGCATAAATGCCGTCCACCAGACCCCCGCGGAGAGGTGCCGGAGTGGTCGAACGGGGCGGTCTCGAAAACCGTTGTGGGTGCAAGCCCACCCAGGGTTCGAATCCCTGTCTCTCCGCCACTACCACATTTTCCCAAATTTGAATGAGCTACCCTGGGCGGCTTTTTTATTTGTTTAATAAACGGTTGCGCTGTTTCATCATTTCCTTGAGTTTCTTTCGATGGCGTCTATATTCTTTCCTTGAGTGGTAGAGAATGTGGTACTTTGGG
>NZ_CANMXR010000025.1:0-19467 GCF_947501835.1 uncultured Roseobacter sp.
CCTCCCCCAATCTACAATAGCGAGTGAATCAAAGGACTTGCTTCAAAGCAACAAGACTTCTTCAACAAAATAGGCTCAGATTGGTCATTTGCCGCACTGAGCACGAGCGACCGCAGCTAGGGTGGTTGCGCGGTCGCCGTATTCAATGGGGTGCGATCTAAGGCACTGTAAAACAGTCAACCGTTGCCAACGTGTCGGCCGCGGCAACTGCAGAACTCAACGAGTTGTCCGACACTTTGGTGTAGATTTCCGTGGTGGCGATGCTGGCATGTCCTAACAACCTTTGGACCAAACGGATATCGACCCCTTCTTCGATCAACAGGGTTGCCGCCGAATGCCTGAAGCGGTGTGGCGTCAGATGTGGCTCGATGCGAAGGGATCGTGACAATGTCCTTAATCGCTTTCGATATGCTTGCGGGGTAAGACAATCACCGTTGGTGTTTTCGAAAAGCCAGGCCTGCGACCCAAGAGTATCAAACTTGCACTGCCAGTAGTGTCGGAAGTCCTTCTGCAGCCGATCGTTGGCGACGTAGACGGTGCGCTCTCGATCACCCTTCCCGCGGACGCGAATCCGAGTTGCTGCCCCGGTCACGTCTTGGACTCTAAGTGATGTTAGTTCGCTTATTCTCAACCCCGTCACCACAAGTAAACGTGCGATGAGACCAGTTACTTTGGATGCAGATACATCATTTAAGCCTTTGGGTGCCGCCATGGGATCAAGTTCAATGATGTGTTCAGTCGATTGGAACAAGGCGCTTAAGGTAGGGCGATCCACAGGACGGGGCAGACGTTTGGGGATCTTTAGATCTAGTCGCAATCCGTCAAACGGAGACTGTTCGACCGGATACATTTCTTCGCGCCACTTGAAGTAAGATCTGAGAGTGACAAGTCGTCTCCGGATTGTCGATGGGCTGGCACCTTGCTCCTCTCGCAGATCTTTTTGGAATGCAATCACATCTTGCCCGGTCGGTTGATTGATTAGGCCTACCTTGGTTCCAAACTTTACAAAAGCGGATAGATCCTGTCGGTAAGCTCTCAAGCTATGTTTGCTCAGTCCAAGTTGTTCTTGGCAGTATTCTTCGAATTCAGTGATGTAGATTTTGGTCATGTGCCCTCGTCAATGGTTCGGGGCCGCTGCCAGTTGCCGGCAGCTTTCAACCCCTTCAGAGTTGCAAAAGGAGTCCACGGAAATTGCTTTGGCAACAGCCAGATGCAGGTCAAGCTGGCTACAAAGCATAGTGACTCCCGGCTACTGCAACTGTAGGCTGTTCGAAGATTTTAACCCAAGTGGCCGGACATTTTGGTCGCTGTAACGATAACCGAGAATTATGAGTATTGATCTTCCTACTGGCCCCCTCAAATTTGTGAATCGGATCAACGAGCTCAAATACGTTCAGTCAATCGTAGAAGATATTGAACGTGAGGGACCAGCGACATGCATCTTAAATGCTATGCCGGACAGCGGTGTCTCGCGCTTCCTTGAGAAAGCAGCTGAGTGCACTGGGGATGGAGTGCTCTCGTTTCTTGTTCGTGGCCGGAGCGCAGTAGCTGGGAATCTGTTTTCCCAGATCTTGCTGACGCTCTACCGTGACTTTCCTGATCACTATGAAGAATATGAACGGATTTTGAACAAGCGTTACGGACACCACTGGGCGCTTCGTGCTCTTCCTTATCTCGCAGGAATGATACCAGTTGCGGGCGGTTCAGCAATGGAAGCAATAAACACAAAACTCGCGGAGCAGGAGCAGGAGTTAGGGCAATTCCCGTCACTGATTGCACAACTCACAGCGGACTTCATAGCTGAAATTGCCATGGGGGAAAAAGTCGTCATTTTCATTGACGATGCGCAAGACCTAGATCCATGGTCTAGAGAGTTGTTGACTATATCGACATCGCATTCGAGTATAAACTTGACCTACTTCTTGGCTGTTATTCAAAGAAGTGAGGAAGTTACTCAGAGAGCTTCGCTACTGGAAGACGAATTAGCCGCCATCGGATACTCTGTATCTTCAACTAACTTCAAAGATCCAGGCACCGCCTTTGTACTCACTCTTTTTGAGAGCTTTGGCATTCCAATTGACGACAAAAAAGTTAGTCAAGTTTTGTCGCCTTCGAATGGAAGTATTAGAACGATTATTGCACGCTTCAGGAAGTCTGTATCATCATGCTCTGCCGTGATAGATCATGAAATACAATACTTAATGGATCATATCGTTCAATATCTCTATTTAGCTAACCAGCCACTACGGCAATCAGATATAGTCGAAGTCATCTCAAATAGTGTGGATATTTTTGTTTCTGACGTCCATGGAATTAATAGGGCCCTTGAGTATCTATTGGCAGAAGAAGCGGTTTGGAAAACAAGTTTACCGGATGGCGATCAGCTATTCGAAATATCATCACACTCACATCCCGCGGTAAAAATCCTAATCAACACTATTTCATTGCGTCTATCCAAAACAGAAGAACTTTACCGTCTCGCATGTGGCCGCTTGAGTGGCACTAAGGAATACGATGCAGAGTATGCTTCGATCGCATATCGCTTGTCAAAGGAGATTGCTCCAAACGATCTCAAGAAACACGGTGAGCGAATAATCTTACTAAGTCTGGCGTCCGGAAGCTGCTTGAACGCTGAGAGATTTATCAATGACATGATGCACGATAGTGGCTTGGAAGAATACTATGACGTATCGCTCCATTCCGCAGTTCTGCTTGCCAACCGGCGCTTCGCTGCGGCTCTAGATATCCTAGAGCGGGCAAAGCCAGATGGCCTTTCGCAAGAACTTCACTTTAGTGTACTCAGGTCGATCTGCTTAAATCGAGTACGTCGGCATGAGGAGTCAATTACGCTCGTTGACCAGCTTCTTAAATTGAAGCTTAAGCGCCATGTAAGCCTGTCCCTTGCGGCTGTGAAGGTGTCCAGTTTAGTTCATAGCAACCAGATTGAAGCTGCCAGGATTTTTCTTTCGAACCACAGTGTGTCAAACACATCCGAGCGCCAATACGCGTACTTTATTCGTAATGCTTCCGCAGCCCTTCCCCCTGAAGAGGCAAAGCAACTGCTGACCGAGGCTCTCTCAACACTACGGAAGGCGGGAGACAATTTTGGCGTAGGCTCAGTGCACAACAATTTATCGGCGGTTTTCATTGAGCAAAGAGACAATAGAGAAGCTAGATTTCATGTTGATCGCGCCATATCCACTCTATCCGCCTATGGCCAAAACAATCTCCATATTTCGCACTGCAATAGTGGTTTGTGCAAGATACTGGAAGGAGATCTTACTGGAGCGCAGTTGGAACTCCGCAAGGCGCAAATCTACTCTCACTCTGTAATGCCGGATCTTTTTATTCTCATTAATCGATCAGTTTGCGAGGTTATTTTGGATAACGGAGATTTGGCGTTGAGATATTTAGACGCCGCTCGAGAGAGATTGAAAGATGCCACGGCATTCTCCAGGATGTTCCAGAAGTATCATTTCAATGCTCTACTCATAAACGCAGCGTTGGGGCAAGAGAAATCGATTATCCAGAAGCTTTCAGATCTTGCACATCAATACCCAGATCGAGCATACGCCACGGAGAATGCCAAAGTAATAAATCGAGTTGTGGAGGTCTCTAGAACTGGAGTAATTTCAAAGGCTGATTTGCTTAAGAACATGTCACCGTGCGTGTTACTACACTGGAATCTCAATCCACTTGAGCTAATTTCTGAGGATGTTTTGGCGCCTTAAACTAACTGATAGAATGTGCTCTAATAGAGCAGAGTATGATATTCCTATCATTTTTGATGCTATTGCGATAGACGCATGTCTTCCAAGGTTACAGCAGATATTGAATTCAAGGCAACTCACGGTGTTCGTTTTCTTGCAGACGCGGAAATCAGCTCGAAAGTAGTCCATCGGGGATGCATTAACTAGTATTCTATTGCAGATTTCTTGCATCTTCAAAATAGTTGGATTGTGCTCAAAAAGAGAACGTTGGAAGCCACCATCAACCATTCGTTTCTGACCATATGTGACAACTCCCCCTGCGAGGTCACTATTGTCGATGGTACACGGTAGCAGAATAGGTCGTTCTGCCTGTAACACTCCAAGGGAGACGTTTTCCCCACTCACATATTGCTCGACTAGCGCGTCCTCGCCTTGTTCGTGGAGCCATCGTACCTGTTCGATTGCACCTGCCTTTCTTTCTTGAATGCTAGACTCCGAAATCAGTTCGGAAGCCGCTCCAAATCTTGGTTTGACAAAATATGGGCCTTCAAATTCGATTGAAGGTTGGCTTATGTTCTTGTGTCTCTGCACCATCCATTCTGGTGTAGGGATGCCGCAAGCGCGAAACAAGGTTTTGGCAAGATGCTTGTCTTCAGCCAAGCTTCTTACGTGTGGAGGAGCGCCAAGATAAGCTAGGCCCAGGTACTCACAAACTGAAGACACCAGCGATTCTGAGTTACGGTAGCTGGCTCGGTTGAGGACAGAGAACACGTAGTTGTATCGCCTGTTTTGGGCGATTAAATGGTCGACGCTGCGACTCGGCGTAACGTCCAAGTCGAGTTTACATAGCTCATGGAAAAGATCGTAGTGATAGGTGGAAAAAATACCGTGCTTGGTATCAACGGGCGCGATTTTGTCTTCTACGTCGTTTGGCGCAAACCTTGCAAGGTAGAGGATCTTGAGCTGTCTACGGTCTTCTGCAGACAGCGTGGACAGGTTTACAGATGTACTCATAATTCTCGGTTATCGTTACTTCGAGGGATGCGATCAACTGTGGGGCAGGGCGGTTAAGATGATTTCCAGTTATCGCAACTTACGTCGTTGTTCCGGGCATTGACGCTCAATGATCTCCGACTGCGGAGACACTTCAGGTTTCATGCTGGCGTAAACGCGCTGACACAAAAGATGGCTTGTTGATCTTACCGCGGCGCTTCAAATGCCGCGCAACAAATGAGGAAAGATCACCAGCTATGGCAAAAGTAAATCTCGCAAAGATGTCGCTCGACGAACTTAAGAAGCTACGAAAAGACGTAGATGCCGCAATCGTATCAGCAGAGAATACAGCGCGCAAAACCGCACTCGCTGCAGCGAAGGAAGCTGTGGCTAAACATGGCTTTTCGCTCGAAGAGCTTCTTGGCGCAGCAAAGCCTAGTAAGAAAGCTCCCAAACCCGCTAAGTACGCTCATCCGGAAAACCCGAAACAGACATGGTCTGGCATGGGTCGCCAGCCTAAATGGATCAAAGAAGCGCTTGAAGCAGGGAAATCGTTGAACGGTTTTCTCATCAAGTGACCGGCTCGGCTGGCTTGCTGAAAATCTAGTAAAGCGTTGGTCGCAGAGCTATCGGCCCTTCGGAAATTCCTGGCGTTGGGAAAGAGCCTTAGATCCGAAAATCGATACTTTCTCCTTCTCCATGTCGCTCTGCTGCCTTAATTGACGCCAGCTCGGCTTGGGCTTGTGTACTGTGTTTGACGTCAGCACCAATGGGGCAGTTTAGGTCGATTTGATAAGGGAGGGTTTCCGGCACATCGTAACCACCAAGGAGTGGAGATGAGATAGAAACCCGGAACAGGTAAGAGCTATGCGCAGAGCAATCTGTGCAGCCGTGAGAATTGCGACTTAGTATGAGCGCGACAGATTTGTGTTGGATTGAAGAGGGTTAAATTCTGGTGATGCGCTTTAGCGTCAGAATATTCCTGTCTTTGATCTAGATCAAAGCAGGCCGGGCTGGCAGTGTGCGCTTATTGCTTGGAGAGATTTTGCGGTCCACGAGGGGTTGGACAGATGAACGACCAATGGGGACACTGGGGTTTGATTGGTGCTTGGAGCATATGGCGTTGCGTCAATGAAAACAAATCCCTGGTGTGTGTATTGCAATGAATCAGATGCTTCTCAAACACCTGCCTTGTGAATACTGGACCAGCGGGTTTTCCGTTGTTTCCGGCGTTGCTGGCTGGGTCGGGCGCAGGACTGAAGGCTGGTCCGTTAACCATGATTCAGGTTTGTTAACTATCTTATTGCCAGAGGCAATCAGTACATGTTTTGGTTGAACGCAACCGCTTTGTGCAATTGCTGATCGGCTGTTTTGTGAAGAAAATTTCCCTGATACTCATCCTGATCCACGCAGTACTTGATAACCGGAGTTTCGCTGGGGAACAGAAGTTTGCTCACTGTCCGGAGGTTTGGTCAGACTATGTGGAACTGGTGCGGGATTCGCTGGCTTCCAGCGAAAGAGAAACGCCGTCGGTCTTGTTCGTTGGAACAGATGGTGAGCTTCACAACTGTTTGGGCGCGCAGATCGAACTTGATACCCTGCGGGCCGTTCAGAGACACGAAACAGCTCTGTTAGTCGTTTTTGATGGCGATATTGGCTGCGAGCCTTTGGAGTGGCCATTGAACGTTTGCTCGCTACCGTTGCTTGATTGGATCAGCAAACTCAACGGATCGATTATTCTCCCTATGCGCAGGTCCATTTGTGGGATGCAATATGCTAGCATCGAATTGTATACGCGCCGAGATATGAGTTGGTTTACATTGAAAGGACAAGCAAGGAACTTCATTGCTGCCAAGAGTTCAAAAGCTGTGACCACAGAACAAGAAGATATTTTGGATATGCTAGTTTCAAAAGCAAAAATATATACGCTATGCCAAATTGAGTTCAAAACCAGATGACGAATGACTCTAGCTACAAAAGAACTCCTGTCGGCCCAGACGACTTCATCGATGGGAAAGCGATTACTAACATACAAATCGTAAGTATTTTAGGCAGCGGATTTTTTATCTGTTTTACCATTGGAATGCTACTCAATGAGTTTATGTCAGAAAATATAGGAGATCGTTTAAGGCATGTATGGATTATCAAGTACAGAATAGAAAGCCTTCTTAAATTTTCGCCAATTAGTATCCCTTACTATGTTGCGGCGTTGGTTTGTGTATTTCCGCTTTCGATTGCACTGTGCGTATGTTTCACCAATAGGTTCCGTCCTGCTTCTAGTCAAAAAAAACGCATGAACAAGAATATGCTACACCGTGCATATGGATCGATGCTGATTGTTGCATTGCTTTTCATAGCTATTTTTTTTGTTCCAATTGACGATCCGAATGGTCTGTCTCAATTGCTGTTGTATCCAGCATTCCCAATTTTGGCTGTTCTGACTTCCATTCTTCCTGCAGTAGCGTTCCTTCAATTTTTACCCTGGCTATTTACAAAAGTGAAAATTAGCGAATGACGGATGAAAATGAAAACAAGATCAATTTGGATTTTTCTGGAATTGAATCGCTTGGGTGGAGTTTCGTAGGCGAGACAACCTTCAACAGCACAACCGCGCATTCAAGCAATAAAGCATTTCCTGACCCGGCACTGGGCAAAGTGGGTAGATATGGTGGTCCTGCATTTACAGCGGCTGTTGAGCTGCCTGAAATAGTGAGCGCCGTCACAATTGGAGACACATCCGAGGCAATAAAGCAAAGCTATGGACTTTTAGGTGCCGTTTATGGCGCCGCTAAGGGTGCCGGCGCTCTTTTTTCGCTGGGAGCGCAAACAGGGCATCCAGCTATTGCTATCGGCGCGGGGATCGTCGGTGGAGTAGGCGGAGGATTCCTGGGCGAAACGGCTGTCGAAAATGCAATCGAGGGAATAACGGGAGCATTTGCAACCGTAAATGAAGCACATACAAATATTCCTCAGGGTGTTCTTCAGCGGGCCAAAGCGCAGCTTCCCGGAGCGCCAGACTATGACTATGTGAAAGCTGTAGAAAGTGGAGTCCCGAGCAAAATCGCATCGACCGCTTCCAATCTCGCTGGAGTCTATGCGGATGCTATTCTTCGAGATCTAGCATTGGGGCGCGTATCGAGTGAAAAAGCTGCAAACTCAGGAAATGGTCCTTCTTATGATGCGCCGGGGAGGCCTGGACCCATTGATCGACTAGGTTCGCCGGTTGGACCAGCTGTAAACGGAACGAAAACCAACCATTCTTTGCCGTCAAAATCTGGTTATGCATCCCCTGGTGTGAATGACCTGAGTCCGCTGGATCAGTTGGCCGAGCTTGGCAGGATTGTTGATAGCAGCCCACCGCCGATTGTTTACGGCCCAATTTATCCTGTAGATACTTACCCAAAGATCGGCCCACAGTTTTTGCCTTCTCCGACCAATGTGTCCTTTCCTGACGTGGATTCATTAGCGGGCTCGTACGGGTTCGGAAGTGGTTTTGCAGGCTGGCTGTCCAAAGTCTTTGGAGCAGCCAAACCAAACCATTTGGGCAAGTCTTTTGACCCAAGCGACGTTAAAAACGCTTTGCAAAAAGGTCTGGTAGACGAGGAGGCTGTTGTCGACGCTGTTGTGGCTGAGACGGGTGTTCCGAGACAAAAGGCGCATGATGCTCTTGATGCACAGCGCGGTTACGGAACGCGTTCTCGTTCAGAACGCGAAGCTTCACATGACTCTTCTGGACGTGAGTCTGGGCATAGCGCAAGCCGCGGCGAGTACCGCCCCGTTATTTTCGACCTTGATGGCAACGGCATTTCGATCACGGAGCTTAGCAAATCGACCGTGTTCATGGACGCGGGCGGGGATGGCCTACTGCACCGGACGGCCTGGGCGGGCGCAGGCGATGCAGTTCTGTTCATTGATGACGATGGTGACGGAGCGATTTCGGAGAAGAAGGAGTATGTCTTCACCGAGTGGGATCCGACGGCAACGGATGACCTGGCTGCCCTCAGGGCGGTGTTTGACAGCAATGATGACGGGGTGTTGGACGCCTCTGACGCGCGGTTTGCGGACTTCAAGGTTCTGGTGACCAATCCGGATGGCTCGACCACGGCCAAGACGCTCGTGGAACTTGGCATTACCTCGATTGATCTAACCGCGGATACGACGCAGATCGAACTGCCGGATGGCTCGATGATCACCGGGCAGACCACCTTCACGCGCAGCGATGGTACGACGGGCACAGTGGCCAATGCGACGCTGGTGGCGGAGGCGCAGGGATATCGCGTTGAACAGGCGGAGAGCACGGATGGATCGGGCAATCGGGTTGTGGTCAGCACCGCTTATGCCGCGGACGGCGATGTGGCCTATGTGATCACTTCGGTGACCAGCCCGGACGGCTCAAACATCGCAAACAGCTATGATGACAATGGCGATGGGGTGGTGGATCGTCTGCAGGTGATCACGACCGTGACGGATGGCAGCGGGAACAAAATAGAGACCGTTGTGAACAAAGCCGGTTCAGACACGGTGACCGCGATTTTGGTGAGCCGTATCGTGACCACAACCAGCGCCGATGGTGCAGATGTGACGATCCAGCGGGACAGCACGGGGGGCGGCTGGTTTGATCAGGAGGAGATCCGGACAACCAATATCGATGGCAGTCGCAGCATCGTGATCAACGATCTGGCCGACGATGGCTCGGTCATTCGCGGGTCCAGCGAGACCACCGCCATTGACGGGCTGACACGGACGCAGGGCACGGATGAGGACGGCGATGGCGTCGATGATCTGACGGTCACCCATCGCATTACCGAACACGGTGATGGCAGCCGCACGGAAAGCACCGTTGCGCGTAATCGCGACGGGAGCCTGCGGTCGTCCGAGACGATGGTGGTCGGCGCGGATGGGCAGAGCAAGATCATCAGCCGCGATTTGGACGGTGATGGTGTGTTTGAGACGGTCGAAGATCTGTCGATCACATTGGACGCATCGGGCAACAGCACCTCGGTTTTGAACGTCAATAACACGACCGCCATCAGCCTTGTGCTGGACACGCTCGAGACGGGCAAGTTTGGCAACAAATTCGACGGTCAGACAGATGCAGACGGCGTGATCACCGCCGGCTTCCAGAACATCGGCCGTGATCTGCGTCTGACCTTCAATGGCTTTGACGTTGATTTTACCAATGAGGTCGAGCTGTTCCTGAATGGCGCGTCTCTTGGCTTTCTGGCACCCGGTGCGGATGAGCAGCTGACCGAATACACCATCGACATTGCAGCTTCCGACATGATTGCGGGTGAGAATGTGATCACCTTCGATCAAGCCCGGAATGATACCTGGAAATGGGGCGTTACGGATCTGCTGCTGCGTGAGGTGGACACATCGCCACCACCTCCCTCCACCGCGGATATCAGCCTTGCGCTGGATACGCTTGAGACCGGCAAGTTCGGCAATAAGTTCGACGGCCAGACAGATGCTGATGGCGTGATCACAGCCGGGTTCCAGAACGTCGGCCGTGATCTGCGCCTGACTTTCAATGGCTTTGACATCGACTTCGACAACGAGGTCAAACTGTTCCTGAATGGTAATTCTCTTGGTTTTATCGCAGCCGGTGTGAATGATGGATTGACCGAATACACCATCGACATTGCGGCGTCTGACATGATTGCGGGTGAGAATGTGATCACCTTCGACCAAGCCCGGAACGACACCTGGAAATGGGGTGTTACGGATCTGCTGCTGAGCGAGGTTCCCCTGTCTCCTGCGGCCTCTTCTGATGCAAGCGATGGCAGCCTGCGCAGCTCTGTGACACAGACGCAATCTGCGGACGCTTTGACCAAAACCATCGCGTCAGATGCGGATGGCGATGGCGATACCGACACCACCACGGTAGATGCGACAGTGATCCATGGCGATGGCAGCCGCGAGAACACCATCACGGTGACGAACACCGACGGCTCCGTGCGGTCGATGGAAAAAACCACCTTAGGTGCAGACAAGGTCAGCTCGGAGACCTGGGTGGATCTGGATCAGGACGGCATCTTTGATGCGGATGAACGGGTGCGGTCGATCACCGTCGATGGCACGACGCAGGACCGTACCACTTTGGATCAATCACGCGCGGCTGACGGAACGGTTTTGGCCAGCAGCACCACGGTGTCCTCGGAAGACGGCCTGACACTCAGCAGCACTACGGATGCGGACGGCGATAGCGATGTGGACACGGCTGTGTCTGACATAACGGCGGTGGATGGATCCGGCGTGTCTACGCGCACTGTCGAGACCCGCAACCAGGATGGCACGCTGCGCAGCAAGACCGTGGTTGAGACCAGCGCGGATGGTCTGACCACCACAACGCAGGTGGACAGCGACGGCAATGGCGCCTTCGACAGCCAGACCGTCGACGTACGGGTTCTGGAAACCGACGGCAGCATCACGCGCACCGTCTCCAGTTATGCGGGTGACGGCACGACGCTTCTGAGCAAAGTCACCACCACCGAAAGCGCGGATCGTCGGGTTAAAACGACAACACAGGATACCGACGGCGATGGCATAGCTGACGTGGTCATGACCTCAACCGAGGCATCAGACGGATCGATGGTTGTGACCGAAGTCCAGAACAATACGGATGGCTCAAAGATCGCCTCCTCCCAGACCTCGATCAGCGCAAATGGGCTGGTCTCGACAACCGAAAGCGATCTGGATGGGGATGACGTCACGGATGTGGTGACCGAGGCGACAACTGTTCTGGAGGCCGATGGCAGCAGAGCGACCACCACGATTGTCAAGAACGGCGATCTGAGCACACGAAGCAAGACGGTCTCGACTGTCAGCGATGACGGTTTGACAGTGCGTGTGCAACGCGACGCGGAGGGTAATGGCAGCTTCGAGCGCGATGAGACCAGCACAACGGTGCTCAACACGGATGGCAGCCAGACCACCACCACAGCGCTGCGGGCGGCCAATGGAGATCTGCTCAGCCAGTCACGGGTCAAGACCGACGATGATAACCTGATCACCGTTTCTTCATCTGACAATGACGGCGACGGCACGTTTGATCTGATATCGACCACGACCACCGTGCTGCAAGACGACGGCGGGACCTCGACAACCTCTGCGTTGCGGGACACTGCGGGCGCGTTGCGCAATGCATCGACCACCACCTCCAACGACAATGGCCGCAACATTGCGACCATAACGGACGTGAACGGCGATGGCGTTGATGACATGATCACGTCGCGCATCATCGCCGATGACGGCGTGCTGACTCAGACGCAATCAGAATGGGGCATGGACGACCTTGGGGCCGCCGTTCTGCAAAGCCGTACCGAGACGACCACCAGCGCCAATGGCCTCACCACAACGTCCAAAGTGGATGCTGATGGCGACGGCACCTTCGAGCGCGCACAAGAGAGCATTATCGTATTGTATGGAGATGGCTCGCAAACAACAACCGTCACTGAAAAGGATGCGAATGGCACAGTCTACCGTACATCATCCAGCGAGATCAGTGATGACGGCCGCACCCGCACCGAGACCTGGGACGAGAATGCGGATGGCACAGATGATCTGACCACGCTGACAATGCTCGACCTGTCCCTGGATGGTATTGAGACCATCACCACAGAACGCCGCTCCGCGGACACCTTCTTGCTCAGCAAAACCACGATGGCCACCAGCGCCGATGGGCGGATGGTCACGCGAACCACGGATCTTGACGGGGATGACCTCAACGACATTGAGGTATCGCAGATCCGGGATGTTTCCGGGACAACAACATCCAATACGCGGCACTATTCGATTGACCACGCGCTTGAGGCGAGTGTCCGAATAACCGTCTCTGATGATGCGCTTGAAACAGTGACCTATTCCGACCGGGATGGTGACGGAACCTTCGAAGTCATCACAACCGATCTCACCGAATATGCTCAGAACGGTGCGATGACGCGAACGCTCTCACATAAGGACGATGGCGGGAGCTTGTTGGCCAGAGAAGTATATCTGGTGTCTGACGATGGCCTGTTTGCACGCTCAGAGCTGGATATGGATGGTGATGGCATCATTGATCTCCGCACAGAAGATACAACCACCTATTTGAATAACGGGGATGTGTCGCGGGTTCAGGAAACAGTTGATGGTCAGTCCAACCCATTTTCTACTTCGACATGGACAACATCCGGTAGCGAATTGTCGACCACATTCAGCAACGATTTTAATGGAGACGGCACAACCAACCGTTTAATTGCAACGGTTCGTGGCGCAGACGGCGGATCAACGGAGAATACTTCGGAATACGGAACGGATGGCTCTCTGATCAGAACGTCGTCACACATCGTGAGCGCGGACGGATGGTCAGAGACATTTACGCTTGATCGAGACGGCGACGGAAACACTGATCGTGAGGTTTTCCGCACAACAGATGCCAGCCGAGATCTGACCGTAGAATACAAAGATGTTCCCCCGGTTGGTTTGTCCGGTGCGGAAATTGTTGAAACCGCTTCCTTCAATCGCATGAGTGGCAAAACCAAATTTGATCTGGATGGCGATGGTGCTTTCGATGTCATCTTGTCGTCGCAAAGCACTTACGATGCTGCGGGAAATCGGATTGATACTTTTTCCGAGACCATGGGACAAAATCATCTGACCTATGAAGAGGTGACGACGACGGCGGCCAATGGGCTTTCATCTTCGATGACCTTCGACATGGACGGGGATGGTGTTCTGGATGGTTCATCTCAGTCTACGACAACACTGAACGCCGATGGTAGCCGACAAACGGTATCGGAAACCCATTATGCAGGCGGAGCATTAAGATCGAGCAACACGGTTACCATCAGCAGAGATGGCCGCACGACCACAGAAACTTTCGATTTTGACGGGAATGGCAAGATCAACATGCTTGAGGAGCGTTTCGTTGCCTCAAGTGGCGCCGAAACAGTTACAGAAATCGGATACAATGACGATGGTGATGAAACCAATCGAATTGTGACAACCACAACGTCGGATGGCTTGTTGACGACAATCCTTCGTAACGGTGTCGAGCAAACGATTGCGCGGTCGGTCACGGGCAACGGTACATACACGTGGGACAACGGCGTTAATATCGCCGGCGGGGATGATCACTATCTTGTTGCGCATACGGTTGATGCCGCTGAGATGGAGACCTGGTCTGCCACGAAGACGTGGGAAAAGGCGTCAGGATCGACACAAACAGAGGTCTATTCCATACGATTGGATCAACCCTCTATCGCTCGACTGACAGATGAAGCTGTACGCCTTTATGATACGCTTCTGGACCGCGACATGCAGCGTGAAGAGTTCGAGGTTTTGGTGCAATATGTCGCAAACGGCGAGCTTGATAAGGGTGCATTGGCAACCGCGCTGATGTCATCAGACGAATTCTCGACTCGGTACGGTACGTTGACGGACGCGGGTTTTGTGACGCAGATGTACCTCAATTCCTTTGGACGTGCGCCGTCTTTGGGAGAGCTCGACAAACACTTGCGCCAGTTGGATGCCGGGGGTGACCGCAACGATCTTGCGGCGGAGCTCGCGGAGTCTATTGAACATCTGGTGGTGGGGAATGGCCACCGGATCACAAACAACTTTGATGTTGAAGTGAACCCGGCAGAGTACGAGCGTATTCTTGATCGTGCTTACGTTGCCATGGTGATCAAGGATTTGGTTGATGTTGCCTATGACCGCGACGCAACGGCACATGAAATCGACTATCTCTCCAGCTTGTTGCTAGAAGGCACGGATGATGTCGCGGCAGTCGCACAAAAGCTGCTTGATCTGGATGGGGACATTCAAGGCGTTTCTTCGAATTCCCTTAAGGGTCTGACGGGGGCAAATTTTGTCGATCAAGCGTTCCTGAATGCGCTTGGCAGGTTGCCTTCCGCGGTAGAGGCGCAGATCTGGCAGGAAAACCTTTCAACAGGTCGGATTACCCAGGCTCAGTTTGTTGCTGCAATGGCGCAAAGCGTGGAACATCTTGGCTATGGAAACCAGTACGACACCACATCGACCCCGACAATATCGACAATCACCGGAAATGGTTCCGCAAATACTCTCACGGGTGCTTCGGGTCAGGATGACCTGAAAGGCCTTGGCGGGGATGACAGGCTGATCGGTAACGGTGGTGCCGACAGGCTTGAAGGTGGAACGGGCAACAGAGACGGATTGCTCGGAGGGACTGGCAGCGACACCTATATTTGGTCACGCGGCGATGGCAATGACACAATCAACGATGAAGGCACATCGATGATCGAAGTGGACATGCTTCACTTGACAGATGTTGCTGCTTCGGATGTCACCCTGCGTCGAGATTATGCATCCGACACTATGTTCATCACGATTGCTGGTACAGGCGGCGCGGTCATCACCGTGGCCTATCAATTCGACGAGACCGAGAGCGGTGGCGCAGGATTGGAGTCCATCCTGTTTGCGGATGGGACGATTTGGACCGCCATGGAAATCGACAAAAGAGTTGTTATGCAAGGAGCGGCAAACAACGCATCGCAAATCATTTACGGCGTCGCCAACGATGACACAATAAATGGCGGTGGCGGTAACGATTGGATTGATGGTGGCGACGGTAATGACAACTTGTTTGGGAACGAAGGTGCGGACACAGTGCTGGGTGGTGAAGGAAACGACACGATTTGGTCTGGGAGCGATAACGATCAGGTATATGGGGGGAGTGGTGACGATGATTTGTCCGGCAATTCCGGCAATGATCAGATCTGGGGCGACGACGGCTCTGATCAGATTCACGGCAATGATGGCCAAGATACGCTGCATGGAGGTTCCGGCGATGACCATCTCTTTGGTGGCGGTGGCGTCGACATCCTTTACGGGAACAGTGGCGATGACGTGCTGGATGGCGGTGGCAACGCGGACGTTCTAGATGGCGGTGAAGGTTTTGACAAAGCAAGGTACCAGACGTCGTCTGCGGCAGTCATCGTTGACCTTGCTGCTGGATCTGGCACACAGGGGTTCGCTCAGGGCGACACATATACGAGCATCGAAGGTGTCATCGGATCGCAGTATTCCGATCAGATATACGGGGACGATGGCGACAATGTAATCGATGGTCTTAAGGGTAATGACGTCGCCTATGGCGGTGCTGGTGACGACAGAATATGGCTTGGTGAAGGCGCAGACCGTGGCGAAGGCGGGGCGGGCGACGACAATCTCTACGGCTACGATGGGAATGATATGCTCTACGGAGGCATCGGCGACGATGTTTTAGTTGGGCAAAACGGGGAAGATTCCCTGTTTGGAGAAGCAGGTAACGATGTAATTCGGGCTGGCAATGACGATGATTTCGTAAGCGGTGGTAGTGGAGACGATAATGTCCACGGCGGCCGGGGCAACGATGAAATATGGCTTGGAAATGGAGCCGATAGCGGAACCGGCGGCACTGGAAATGATCAAGTCTATGGTGAAGCTGGTGATGATCGCTTTTGGGGAAATGAGGGTAATGACGAACTAAACGGCGGCGATGGCGATGATCTTCTCTACGGCGAAGAAGGTGAGGATACGCTCACCGGTGGCGCCGGAAACGACATACTTAGAGCAGGTAAGGACAATGATGTCGCCGATGGTGGTGAAGGAAGCGACACCATTTTTGGTGGCGATGGAAATGATCGGCTGATTGGTGGTCTTGGAAACGACACTCTAAAAGGGGGTGAAGGTTCTGACGTCTTTGTCTCTCAATCAGGCGACGGCGCGGACATCATCGAAGACTTTGACGTCAACACAGACAAGTTGGAGCTAACCGGTATCACCGGAACACTGCATGTTCTAGATTTGGAAAATGCGGCTCAGGTTCTCATTGATGATACGACCTCCATCTATCTGGAGGGCGTCAATGCCCAGACTTTGACTGCTGACAACTTCATTGTATCGGGTGGTTTGACTTTAAACACAATCGAATTTGAGATCGACGTTACCGGATATTCAGCAAAAATAGGGACAGTGGGTGGCGGTCAGATTTTTGGCACCAATGGGTCTGATTTTTTAATTGGCAGCACCGCTACCGATGATATGCGTGGTTTCGACGGAGACGATCTGCTTGTCGACGGCGCTGGTTCCGAAAGGCTCTCAGGCGGAAACGGCTCAGACTACTTTAAGCTGGTAGCGGATGGGGAATTAGATCGCATCACCGACTTCTCTGTAGGCGTTGACACCATCGATATCAGTGACTGGGGCGTGACGAGCTTCAGTGAATTGTCGCTTTGGGTTCTTTATGCAGGCGATGGGGCCTGGAGAGGTCGAAGCTATGTGGACTTTGGGTCGGAAAGCATAAGACTTGATAATTTTGATCAAGCAGCCATCGACAGTTTGACAAGTGATGATTTTGTGTTTGCGCCAGAGCTGGTGGTAACTCCAGCAAGTGTAATCACCGGCACATCCGGTAGAGATACCCTCTATGGCGGGGCTGGGGATGACACAATTGATGGACTTGAAGATCATGATCTTCTGTATGGTGGTGCTGGCAACGACGTACTTACAGCAGCATCTGGGAACAATGATTTTTATGGCGAGGCCGGAAACGATACGATCACTGGCGGTAGCGGTCGTGATGACTTGTATGGCGGCGTAGGCGATGACATTCTGACCGGCGGGCTCAATGGTGACAAATTTGGCTTCGAAGCTGGTGATGGCGACGATACCATTACGGACTATAACGTATTGAATGATACCCTTGTTATAGATGGCATTATTATATCGGGTCCGGACGGTGCTGCCAATGGGGTGTCGATGGTTCAATCTGGTTCAGATGTATTGGTGACATATGCGGTTTCTGACTCAATTTTGATTGAGGATGTACTTATTACCGATTGGCAAAACATGGAAAAACAGAACATCCAAGGAACCGCGATCGGAGAATTGATCGAAGGTCGAGATAACGACGATGATCTATATGGGAATGGTGGTGGCGATACCCTGCTGGGGCATGGAGGGAAAGACGACCTCTACGGTGGAGATGGAAATGATACGCTTGATGGCGGCGCGAACAACGATAAGCTTTATGGCGATGCCGGAGATGACACCCTGACAGACACCAGTGGTCACAACGCATTTTGGGGGGGCACAGGTGACGATGTCATTACCGGTGGTGGAGGTCATGACGATCTTACGGGGGGCTCTGGAAATGACACGATGACCGGTGGCCTTGGTCGGGACACTTTTGTCTTCAGCGATGGTTTCGGCTCGGATATCATCACGGACTTTGCTGAGCATGAGACCACCGAGCGTATTAGTCTCATTGGTGTATCTGAAATTGTCGATTGGAACGATTTGGTGCAAAACCATCTAAGCCAGGTCGGTGTGGATGTTGTAATTGACGATGGTCTGGGAAACACAATAACACTTCAGAATGAAGTCATTGCGAATTTCACTGCTGACGAGTTTCTGTTCTGAGTTTCGGTAAGTTGCTAAAAGTGCCAGCAGGTTTGACTAAGGTTTTGCGTTTGGAGGATTATCGCAATGAGCCTAGGTTCATTGGGTGATTTGCCTGCTTAACCTTCTCCGCAAAAGGGTCTACGGTTTGATTTGTACAACTGAGCCTCATCCATTTTTGTGCGAAGGCCATCCAACCATAGGACGGTTGAAGGAAGATGAAATCCACCGAGGCGCCGACCACCGAGTAGGAAGTGATGCGACTGTCGTGGTACTGATTGGTGATATTTGGGTGTATCGTGAGAAGCAGATTTGATCTTGCTCTAAGAGGCAACTGATGGATCCCACCAAAAGTATACTTGCCGTTGCCACAATGGTTTACCAAGATTACTTCTTTTTGGAGCGCTGGTACCGCTATTACGACAAACAGGTAGGAGCGGAGAACCTTTACGTATTCAGTCATGGGAATGACCCAAGGCATAGAGAAATTGCGAAACATGCCAACGTCATTAACCTCCCTCGTGATGACACCATGTTCAAGTTTGATCGGCGCCGATGGAGGGCGCTGGGAAATTGCGCAACGGGGTTGTTAGAATTCTACAATTGGATAATTGTTACGGATGTTGATGAGATCGTAATCGTGGATCCGCAATCAGCTTCAACAATTCAGGATTATCTTCTTTCCAACTATGCAAATTCCAAGAAATCTCCCAAGAACCTCGCTCCTTTTTGCCTTGAGTTGATCCATCTGCCAGACGAAGAACCACTGCCAATTCTGGATCATGAGACCATCCTGTCCCGCAGAAGAATTTTTCGACCAAACTGGAACTACAGTAAGCCTTGTCTGGTGAGCGGCCCCGTTGTTTTCGGGCCTGGAGGTCATCGAAACACATTGGGGCGTCGGCATATGCCCCCGGATCTTTACACCTTACATTTGAAGTATTTTGATTATGCAACGATGGAGGGAATCGCCTCGGAAAAAAAGCAAATGGTGCTTAATGCAGGCAAGCTCGGGTCAAAATATGATGAAACGCATGGTTGGTACAAAACTCTAGATCACTATCGAAACATCGTCTCATCTACATCGCTTGCTGGTGAGGATATTAGGTTGCCAGAGTACCGTGCTGCCATGATGCGCCAAATAGAAAGATACCAAAACCAATTCATCTGGGGACCGGTGCAATGCAACAAACTCTATCGTATTCCGGCTAGATTTTCTGATGTATTTTAGTGAACTGTTCCCCTTGTTGGGATCGCCCGTCTGGAGATTTTCCTGGGTGGGCGAGTACAGGACTAGAGATCGACAGCAACGTCAGATGTCGGTCAGGAGCCCGCGTCCCAATCTCTTATCAAATACGGC
>NZ_CANMXR010000026.1:0-18153 GCF_947501835.1 uncultured Roseobacter sp.
GATCAGACATGTTCACCGCTCGGTTTTCGAACCGTGAATCACGTCATAGGGCGGAAATCAATGGGTCCTGACCCTAGAATTCTCTCATTAGTTGAGGAGATAGATATGCGAATTACAACCTATTTGGCATGTATCACGCTTTGCTGCAACGCGACATTCGCGCAGGCGGAGACAAGTGCAGAGGAATTGTTGAACGCAATTGATAGGATGTGCGATCAGGGCGTTCCCGAAAGGGACACGGGGTCATTGCTCGAGTTTGAGGGGGGTGCCTCAGGCGGAGCTGCCGTGAGGTTTTTTGGTCTAAGCGTTGAAGGGAACTTGAACTCTACGGAGTATGACATTCTTAACCGGCAGTTGAAGGGGCTGCGTCGGAATTTAGACGACTGCAGGTTTGAAGCGTTCAGGCTCCTCAAACCTGTTTTCATTGATGGCATTTCCTCGGATGAGTTTTCCAAAGTCACCGACAAGTGCCAAGAATCGGGCAACCTGAGAGTGTGCATTCAGACCCAGAATATATCTTTCTTTGGCTCAAATGTCCGAATTCCGGTCACGCTGGCACCGATTGACGAAGGATATGTCAACTACATTTACTCCGGCGATGGGTTTGGCCGAATTCTCACTGACACTGGTGGAGAGTACCAGCAAACCAAGGAAACCTACAATCAAGTTAGAATTAACGCAGGAGAAACGTACACGGACCTATTTTCCGCTAAGGTCGACGGCTTTGATCAAGTTGGCGAATTGGCCGTGGAAGTTTGCTTTAAGCAGCCCGCAAACAGCTGCCTTTTCTTTGATGGAATTTATCCTAAGTGATGTAAGGGTGGGATCTGCAAAGTCTGCTTCGGCGTTGAGCGGTCCTTGCCGCTTAAGGCTCAGTTGGTCTGTTCCCCAGCCCCTAACCGGACATTGGCTTCAAGTGATCAACGGCGGGATCGCGGACAAAGGGTGAGTTCGCTGCGTTTGCGCAGAAGGCTGCTTCCATGCGCTTTGTAGACCTTCACCTTGGATTGTACACGAGGCACATACAACCAGCGGTTAAAACACTGATTCAACGGGACAATCTGCCCAGTCCTCCATAAGCGAAGCGTTCGACTCGCGGTCAATGGCCAATAGCCATCTCCGGTAAACCCGGGCCGGTTCATATTGGCAAGGAAATCGATTAGAAGTGTGGGGCGTTTGCCGCCCCACACAGTGTCTTCACTATGCGTGGTGTTTCGGCATTTTCTGTAACAACACATAAAGGCCCGCCAGTACCAAAGCCGTTCCGACGACGCCGGCATTCCAGGCGGTCACAGGTTCGGTGAATCCGAACAGCCAAGGCGCCGCTACCAAAATCAAACCGTAGGAAACTCCCAGGTAGGTCTGGACCAGGTAGTGCTTGTTGTGGCCGTAACCCGCTACGGTCAAAGCCAAAAGCCCCGAGAGAATGAGTAGTCCTGCATCGCCAACGAGGGCATTGCTTAGAGCCGATTGGCCGCCGAGAAGCATGAATGGCGACAAGATGAGCCAAAGCCCTGACGCTGTGAAGGTCCATCTGAAAGCTTCACGATTCTGCATAGCGCGTACTCCAACCTTTGGTTTCAGGAGTCGATTTCAGGATCCGCGAGGTTGCCAAGCTCGACGGCGATAGCCATTTCCTCGTCGTCGACAAGCCCATCACCATTTGTGTCGATGTCGCCGAACACTTCCTCGGTGAGTTCAGGATATGAAACCTGAAGTTCAGCGAGGGATGCCTTGCCGTCGCCGTCAGTATCAATTTCGGCAGACATTGCGTTGGCGGAGAATGCGACGGATGTCATGAGGGCAGCTACGAGAGTTACATTTTTCACGTTTTTTCCAATCAAGGTAAGGCAATCCATCATGGATTGCGGTTCAAGTCCCGGCGTATTGCATTCTGCATTTGCGCAAACTGGCCCGCTTTTTCAGGCGGCCGTTATTTATTACGCAAGGGCTTTCTTGGCAGCGTCGAGTTCGTATTTCGTCTTGATGTCGTCATTCGCTTTGTGCGCGGCCTCAGCAGCGTTGTAATGTCTCCAGGCCTGCGTTCTTTTTTCACCGAAGGGTGCGCCTCCACAGCTGGCTTTGACGGACTTCATCTTCTCCGAGATGGTATTGGTGTTGAGTTTCATTGTGGTGTCCTTTCCTAGGTACTTCGAGAAAGAGCGGCGCGCGAAAGAAGGAACTCTTTTTGGGGAACTGCCACTTGCGCGCCGCTTTGAAACTCGAAAACACACTTCCTGCTGAATTTTCAGCGGGCATTTTCTAGCTAGCTTACATTCCAGTTTTCGACGCTTACACAGATCAGCTTGGAGCGACTTGATGTTAGAAAGAGGAGCCTTCAGACATGACCTGCTCAGGGGGCAGAGCGACCCAAAAAGCCGGGTCGCTGGTGCGAGCCGTTTTCAGAAATATGCTGCTCGCAGCTCATAAAGAGTGGTGCCAATGCCGCGAGCAGAAATTCGTTTCTACATCATGCCGCCCATACCACCCATGCTTTCCATGTCGGACATACTATGGCCGCCGGACTTGACAGGTTTGTCAGCCACCATCGCTTCGGTGGTAACGAGCAGGCCTGCAACCGATGCCGCATATTCAAGCGCGATCCGAACGACCTTTGTCGGATCAATAACACCGGCCTTTAACAGGTCGCCGTACTGGTCCAGCTGCGCATCATAGCCGAACGTCTTGCTGGTGTTCTCAAGTACTTTTCCAGCAACGACCGAGCCATCGACACCGGCGTTTTCAGCGATCTGGCGCAACGGGGCCTGAAGGGCTTTGCGGATGATCTTGATACCAGCATCCTGATCCGCGTTATCTCCTTTGAGACCTTCCAGAACCTTGCCTGCATGGACAAGTGCGACGCCACCGCCTGGCACGACGCCTTCCTGGACGGCCGCACGTGTTGCGTTCAAGGCGTCATCAACCCGATCCTTGCGCTCTTTCACTTCGATCTCGGTCGCGCCACCAACTTTGATCACCGCAACGCCGCCCGCCAATTTGGCCAGCCGTTCCTGCAGTTTTTCCTTGTCGTAGTCTGAGGTTGTCTCTTCGATCTGTGCACGGATTTGGGTGACTCGAGAAGCGATAGCCTCTTTGTCGCCTGCGCCGTCGATCACAGTTGTTGTTTCCTTGGTGATTGTGATCTTTTTGGCATCGCCAAGCATGTCCATCGTGACATTTTCGAGCTTGATGCCCATTTCTTCGGAAATCACTTGTCCGCCTGTCAGGACGGCAAGATCTTCCAGCATCGCTTTGCGGCGATCCCCAAAACCAGGTGCTTTGACACCGGCCACTTTCAGGCCACCGCGTAGTTTGTTCACCACAAGGGTTGCGAGCGCTTCGCCATCAATGTCCTCGGCCATCACCAAAAGCTGCTTGTTCGCCTGCATGACAGCCTCAAGCAAAGGCACCATGGGGGCCAGAGACGTCAGTTTCTTCTCGTGCAGGAGGATGACGCAGTCTTCCAGGGTCGCCGTCATCTTGGCGGTATCTGTGATGAAATACGGGCTGAGATAGCCACGATCAAACTGCATGCCTTCGACCACTTCGGTCTCGGTCTCCAGCCCTTTGTTCTCTTCGACGGTGATGACACCTTCGTTGCCGACTTTCGCCATGGCGTCCGCGATCTGGTGACCGATAGCAGCCTCACCGTTTGCGGAGATAGTGCCGACTTTGGCGATCTCGGCCGTATCGCCCACTGGCCGCGACATTGCCTTGACCTCGGCAACAACGGCGGTGACCGCTTTGTCGATCCCGCGTTTGAGGTCCATCGGGTTCATGCCCGCTGCGACTGATTTCATACCTTCCTTGACGATGGCCTGAGCGAGAACCGTGGCGGTTGTTGTGCCGTCGCCTGCCTCGTCATTGGTGCGCGATGCAACATCCTTGACGAGCTGTGCGCCCATGTTCTCGAACGCATCCGAGAGTTCGATTTCCTTGGCGACCGTAACACCGTCCTTGGTGATGCGCGGCGCGCCAAAGGATTTGTCGAGGACCACGTTGCGGCCCTTGGGTCCAAGCGTGACCTTGACGGCGTTGGCGAGCGTGTTGATGCCCTTGAGCATACGGTCACGGGAGTCCGTGCCAAATTTGACGTCTTTTGCAGACATGTCGGTATTCCTAAATGAAAGATGTGTGAAAGGGGACGCGTCGTTCAGGCCATAATGCCTAAGATGTCGCTCTCCTTCATGATCATCAGCTCTTTGCCGTCGATTTTGATTTCAGTGCCCGACCATTTGCCGAACAAAATTTTATCGCCAGCTTTGACGTCCATTGCGATACGTGCGCCGGCGTCGTCTTTTGCACCGGCACCGACGGATACGACTTCGCCTTCCTGCGGTTTTTCTTTTGCATTGTCAGGGATGATCAGGCCGCCCGAGGTCTTTTCGTCGCCTTCAATACGGCGGACCAAGACACGGTCGTGTAATGGTGTAAACATCATGGAAATGCTCCTTTTCGGGATTTCCGGGTAGGGGTGGCATGCTTAGGGACACATTGGCACTCGCCACACCTGAGTGCCAATGTATGAAAAATGGCTATCCTGATCGGTCTCTGCAATAGGTTGTTGAACTATATTTAGCTCAAACCTGCTTTTCAGAAATCGCGGCGTAGAAGGCTGTATTACTTTACCTTTTTCCCACCAATCGCCAGCGCAGGCTTTCCTGCAATGGAGTTGGCTGTGGCAGAGACCTTCGGCTTTTCTTGATTGGGTTTCTTGGGCGCAGGCGAATGATAGAGCTGCCCTTGTGATAGAGCCGTCTGCGTTTTCTGTGACGGTGGGGGAGTTCCCAGCCCTCTTCGCCCCATAAGACATCGGTAGGTCGTGGTGTGAGCGATGTCTAGACTGGCCGAAATGACGGGTCCAGTACGGTACTGGGAAGACGGCGCGGGCACCGAAGGGCATCAGCGGCGCCGGGATGCACCGGGGCTGACGGGAACGGCGTTCCGCCAGGCGCTCAACCCCTTGCAGCGCCGACAGATCCGTTCTCCAAAGCCTTCACTCCGGAAAACAGCATCGCATCTCAGACAAGGACGCTCTCGAGGTACGTCGCCAAAGGCCCTTCCGCGGGCGATGTCCGGAAATGCTACGTCGACCAAGGTTTTGTTCGCGATCATGTCAAATCCGCGCTGACTTCCGTGCGCATAGCCGACGTCCCTGTCGGTCGTGGAGGCATGCCCTCGTTTTCAGCAGCATGGATTGACGCAATGTCACGTGCACCTAGACGCGCCGGGTTCCGGTCCAGGACATCCCTGTCAGACTGGGGCGTTCGTTGCCCCGAATAGAGATGCCGCATATGTGCTGCAGAGACCCCGTCGGCCTCCATTACGAGGCGCACCATCGGATCAGCCAGCATTTCCTCAAGGAAGAAGTCGGTCAACGCTGTGCCTGTCAGCTTGTCCCTGGCGCGGGCATCGTCCAGATAGGCAAGGGAAACGGTCAGAGACCGTGCAAGCCCCGGATGCGATGTCCGGGGATGAAGTTTCACCATGACGGAGGCTTTCCAAGCTGCGGGATCCTGTTGATCCGGGGGTGAAACCAATTCCGTTTCGATCTCGTACTCTCCCGCCGGAAGCGTCTCGTTGAAGCCCGGAACGGTGAACGGGCGGGAAAAAACCGCAACGGTCTTGCTCGTCAGTTCTTCCATTGGCGTGATCCTTTCCCTTGGTGCTGCGGGTGGTCCGCGCCCCGATTCCGAACTGCGGGGGGCGTGGCCTTTTTTCGCCTCAAGATGTCTTGGATTTCGCTGCAGCTTCCTTGCCAGCGGCCTTGGGCTCGGTCTCTTTGGCAGGGGTCGTCGTTGTCTTCGCCGGCTTCGGCCTTAACGCGGCTGCAGCCCTGGCGGTCAGGTCCTTGAAGGACATATCATTGATCCTTTGATTGGCCGACGCCAACTCCTTATCCATGTCGGACCGGGATGCTTGACGCCAGTGTTCGTTATATGGGGATTGGCGACCCCGTTTACGATAGCGCATCAAAAAGGAAGCCAAGGTCAGTCAGGCCAATTCATCCGTCCAGACCTTGAATTCCGTCAAAGTGTTCTGACCAAATGTCTGGGTCAGAGGGACATCGGCAGCATCGCGACCGCGCGCGATCAGAATTCTGGCAAACCGCGGCTTGTTATTCCGCGGGTCGAACATGTGCCATTCACCAGCGAGAAAGACCTCCATCCAAGCGGCGAAGTCCCCAGGCGGATGAGGCAGAGGTTCACCGATGTCGCTCAGATATCCGGTGCAGTAGCGGGCCGGAATGTTCATGCAACGACACAGCACGATGGCGAGATGGGCAAAGTCGCGGCAGACACCCTGTCGCTCGGCGAGGGTCTGCGACGCTGTGCGCGTCGCCTTCGCCTGCATGTAGTCGAAGCGGACATGCCCATGCACGTAATCGCAGATTGCCTGAACGCGGGGCCATCCGGGGTCCGTGGTCTCGAACAGGCGCCACGCCTCCTCCGACAGAAGGTCGGTATCGCAATACCGGCTACCCTGCAGAAACACGAGGGTCTCGAAAGGCAGATCCTGGACTGCGTGCTGCAGCGCGCCCGGGGACGCGGGATCGGGTCGGCCATAGTCGCGGAAGATGCCATCCGTTGACAGCGCGACGTCGCCCGCCGGAGCCATGAGGCGCGTACACCAGTTGCCGAAGCCGTCACGGTAGCTTTCGAGCGGTACGCTCGGCGACGTCACGAGGTAATCTGCACGCTCTAGATCGCCAAAGCGCGAGTAGTGGACGTTCAGCATCGCAATCAGCGGCGTCGACTGCGGGAAGCTATATAGCAGCCGGCACCCGATGCTTACCCGCATGCCTAACGCTCCACGACGAGAAACATCTGCATCACCGTCCAAGGACGCACATTCCGTCAGCGAGCCGGAAGCCTCGATTGCAGCTCCACCGGTTTCCGGATCGGTCGAGATAGGCGTACTCCGGCAGATCGAAGGCGACGCAGGCGCCATTCAGCGGCTCGTATCCGCGCTCGCAGCTCCAGCCCGGTCCATAGGATGCCTCGTCCAGATAGGCATGCGATGGCACGACAACGGCGTCGCATCGGCCGTCGATCTTGACGAAGCCTCGCTCGCAAACCCAGGCGGCGCCATAGTTTGCGTTGGTCAAATATATGTTCGCTGGCATGGCAATCGGCAAACATGTCCCTGCAACAGCCTCATAGCCACGATCACAGGTCCATCCCGTCCCCGAGTTATCTTCTGTCAGGTAGGCACGCTCGGGAAGAACGATCGGCACGCTTGCCTCGTCCTCCTGCCGGAACCCGCGTTCGCATTGCCAATCGTAGCCGGAAGACCGGAGGAAGGCATTGGCGGGCACCGGGATGAAATTGCAGGATATCCCGTTTACCTCTTCATAGCCACGGTCGCACTCCCACCCTGTCCCGTAGGAGCGCCCGGTTGGATAGGCATGCTCTGGGATGTCGAGCGCAAGGCATTCGGTGCCCGCCACCCGGTAACCAAGATCGCAGACCCATCCGCCGCCATAGCTGCGCGGCTGGGCGTTCTCAGGCATTGGGCCCGTGCCATCCTGCGCGAGAACGGGGAAGGCGAAAGACGCTATCACACCGGCTATGACTGCCGTCTTCGCGATCAGCCTCGCGAGGGGATGCCTCATCGCCGCTTGCTCCTTGGCGGACCAGAGTCCGCCGTTTGCCGCGCGAGTCTTCGATAGCGCAAGCGTGAGCGTTCCAGTCAGCCGTCGCGTGGGCGCGGGCGGCGGCGGGGAGCCCCTGGAATTCGATCTCGATGGCATGCCTTCGTTCTCGGCCACCTGAATCGCGAAGTCCGGCGGAACTGTCGGATGAATACTAACGGTCATCGGGGCGACAACTTGTGCAAGGCCGCAGCGGCAAGAGCATGTTCCTTCTGGTGGTAGTCGCCGCGGAACTTGCCATCGACCTTCACCTCCCAGATGCCGTTTCTTTCTTGCACCTGAACTCCACCGCGCTGCGGTGGCCTGTTCATGGAAGAATCCTGTCCACCTTTGCTTTTCGGTGGCACGGGTTGCTTGTTGGTCATTTCGGGCTCCTTCGCCTTGGGCACGCGCGCTTCTCCGAGGAGCATCACGGCGCGAATCAATTCTGCCGCGTAGTCGTCCGTTTCGCGGTGGTCGTGTTCGTGCCGGGTCCGTTTCATCGGTTCCACAAACCGCTCCCGCAGGTGGTCGACAAAACGCGGCTCGGTACGGGCCATGTAAGCGATCAGGGCCTGCAGGATCCGTTCATGGGCCAGCACGCGCCGTTCAAGATCGGTCGTCTCTGCGGCCGTCCTGGTACGATTTTTCACTGATGTCATGGCTTGTCATCCTTCACGCTGCGTGGTGTGACGCTGGATGTCGTGTGCTCGAGCGTGTGCAGGCAGGCCCTCACCTCATCGCGATACAACTCTTGCCATCTACCTACCAGCCAAGCGTAAATCGTGCGCTGACCCAGGTTAGGGGCACAGAAATTAAGTGGGTGTGTCTTGCCCAGAAGCGTAAAGAAACCGACCTCGGCAGTCCGAGTGTCATTGACGTGCTTCCGCCATGATTATGGCTGTCAGCCTTCGTTGAAGACTGATTCATTGTCAAAATAGAAGCCCAAAAACCTGCGCGAGATCTTGCCTGAGCGTCATCATGCTGCCTGCTTGCCAATCGCCCAGATGATTACGAGTGCAGACAACGAGAGGAGGAGAATGGCGGCCGCCTCGATCAGTATGTTTTCCGGCGCCATTTCCTTGCCCTGCAGGACGACCAGCCGTCCGACCGCAGTGATCGCAATAAAAATTGGATACACAAACACGGAATTGCGCTTGGCATAATACACCGCAACCATTCCGATCACTTCAAGATAGAGAAACATCAGCAGAATATCGGCCAGCAGGATGGTGCCAAGGCGATATATTGCCACGATTTCGAAGGCAACGGCGAGCAGCGTCATGGCCACGATGACAACCAGCAACAGACGCTCGATGAAGTGGAACAGACCCAGGGCAAACAGTCTTTCGCCGCGCCCCGCGCCATCGTCTTCCTTTGGGGGCAGCGTCTTGTCTCCCGCTGCCGCTCCCGCTTGATACCCTCTATTCATGATTGCTGCCTTTGGCCACGAAACTATCGGCCAACGCCGACATCTGAGCGTGTCACGATCGGCGTCGCGGGGTCTTGCGCTGGTCGGGGCCTGCCGATTGACGCCACGCCACCGTCGCCTGGGACGCTGCACGGATCGCGGAGTGGGTCTGCCTCGCCCTGCATGCCGCGCAGGAACTGGAACAGATCGCTGTCCGTCGTCAGGACAAGCGTCGTGTCGTCCGAGATCATATCGCCGTAGGCCTGCATGGTTCGGGTGAAATCGTAGAATTCGACCGAAACGGCATCGACATTGTAAGCACCCGCATAGATTGCTGCTGCGGCGGCATCTGCGGCACCGCGGATTTCCTCGACGGCGCGATAGGCTTCGGACTGGATCTTGTTCAGATCCCGCACCCTGTTGCCTTGAATACGGGCCGCTTCACCGTTGCCTTCGGACAGGAAGCGTTCGGCGATCTGTCGCCGCTCCGAGATCATGCGTTCATAGATCTTGGGTCGCACACTTTCGTTGTAGTTGATGCGTTTGAAGCGGATATCGAGAAGCTCGATCCCGAAAACGCGCACCTTCTCAGCCGCCGCCTCGAAGATCTGCTGCTCGACCAGCGCCCGCCCCTTCGTGATGGGAACCAATGCGCCAATGTCCTGCGCAAGCTCCTGATCCGTCAGAAGCGTGTCCCGAAGCGGCGTTCGGCCCCTGGTCGTGCGCACGATCTCGATGAGTTCGTGCTTTGCGACGGCGTTCCGCGTCTCGCTGCCGAGGATATCATCGAGGCGCGACTGGGCGCTACGCTCATCGCGCAATCGCAAAAAGTACTGCAAAGGATCGGTGATCTTCCAGCGCGCGAAGAGATCGACTGAGATATAGAGCTTGTCCTTGGTGGGCATATCCGATGGCGAGCCATCCCACTCCAGAACCCGGCTGTCGATCCGGTTGACCTGCTGAACGAAGGGGAGTTTCAACTTGAGACCAGCCTCGGTGATCGGCGCGCCGACCGGCTTGCCGAACTGGGTGATGATGGCCTGTTCGACCTCGCCGACCGTGTAGACGGCGGATGACGCAGCGACGACCCCGGCAACCGCGACCCCCGAGGCAATAAGCGAAAGGGTCTTCATCGTTGCTCTCCTGTCTGTCGATCAAGGTTCAAAAGCGGGAGGATGCTTGCCGTGGACCCGTCGACAATGATCTTGGAACCAATTCCCGGCAGAACATCCTGAAGGGTTTCGATGTAGATCCGGCGCCGGGTCACTTCGGGCGCCAGACGGTATTCCGTCAGGAGGGCCGTGAATCGGGCCGCATCGCCCTCGGCTTCGTTGATCCGCCTTAGGCGATACCCATCGGCTTCGCGGATGCGCTGGTCCTTTTCGCCTTCGGCCAGAGGGATGACGCGGTTGTATTCGCGGCGGGCCTCGTTGATGATCCGCTCCTTCTCTTGTTGTGCCTGGTTGACCTCGTTGAACGAGGCTTGAACCGGCTGGGGCGGATTGATGTTCTTCAGCTGCACCTGGTCGATGCTGATGCCCATCGCGTATTTGGTCGCGAGCGCCTGCATCTTCAGGAGGGCTTCGCTTTCGATTTCCTGGCGCCCGACGGTGATCACCTCGTCGACTGTGCGGTCTCCCACGACTTCACGCATGACGGACTCCGAGACGTAACGCAGGGTCGCACTCGGCTCGCGCACTTCAAACAAGAACTTCCGGGGTTCGGAAATCCGGTACTGCACTACCCACTCCACGAGTGCGGCGTTGAGATCGCCAGTCACCATCTCGGTCTCGCGGCGACCGTCCGTCGGGCTCTGATAGGGGTCGGTGGCGCCCGGAGTCGTGAACCCGAACTCTTGTTTCAGCTGGCGCTTGACCGGGACCAACGTGGTCACGTCGATCCCGAACGGGATCTTGAAGTGCAGCCCCGGAGGGACCTCGGCCGCGTATTTCCCGAACCGTTGAACAATCGCGACGGAGTCGCTCGGCACCGTGTAGTAGGAAGTCCACGCCCCAAGCGCCGCAAGCGCAATGGCGGCCCCAATTGCAAGACGCTTCACCGGTGGCAGACCGTCCGGCAGGATGCCGTGCAGCCGATCCCGGCCCCGCGTGAGAATTGCGTCAACCTCAAGGGGAACGCGGGTCTGCTTGTTTTTCCAAGGTCCGCGATCTTCCGGTCCATTGTCATCAGAAGGCATCGCAAGCTCCTATCTCGGTTTTGGCAGTCGGGGCGATGCGTGGCTCGCGCGTTTGACGGTGCGACCCGTTTTGCGCCATCACATCGTCGGCTCTGAACGGCATGACCTCAGAGGTCCAGTTTCTTCAGGCAGGCTTGCGCAATGTCTCGGTCTGGGGCATCGGTTCCTGGCATCGTCGCCCAGCCGGCTGTCATGAGAGCGTCGCGCCTCTGGTAGGTTGAGGCTGCCCGGATCGTCGCAAGCTTGTCCGCCCGAGCCGGGTCTGACCGCGCCATGTCGAGGCAGACCGGTACCATTGAGGCGACGACATCGTCACGGGACATCGCCATCGCCCGGTCATTCGAAGTGCTGCCGGTTACCCAGCCGCCCCACGTGAATCCGACGACACCGACAAAGACAGCACCGATCACGGCACCATAGATGCCGGGTTTGAGCCATTCGGGAGTATTCATAGCAAGTCCTCCTGCGGAGAAAGCGCCGCTTCGCTGTGGTTGTTCATCTCAGTGGGACCTTGATCCCGGCTCAGCGCCTCATTCAGGTCGCGCTCTGATATCGTGTGCAGTTCCATCCAACCCGCCCGATCTCCTCTGCCAGGAACGGTCATATGGGTCGCGGTCCTCTGATACGTTTCGAAACCTTGCCCGCGGAGAAGTTCTTCCTGAATCAGGACTTCGTAGTCCCCGGCCGGAAGTTCGTCCGGAAAATCGGCTAGGCTGAACGGGTGCAGGAAAGTCACCCTCAAACTGGATGAACGCACGCTCATCTCTGGCCTCCACGATTTTGGCAGATCCGTCGCTCGCCACTGTTGACGGCCCCTTGGTTTCCGGACCTGACCAGTCGAACGATTTCTCCTCTTGTACTTCGGAAACGTTCGACTTGTGCTGACACATGTTAGTCCCTGGCGCCGCGCGGGTAGAGAACACCCTGGGGAGGTTTCCGGCCCTGACCTGTGTAAGGGCGCGCGGACCGACCTGCGCGTACACTTTGGGAAACAGGGATGATCTGCATTCCTGCAACCCTTGAAAGGATTGGCTATGGCCGACCCCAATGTACTCAACCCGCACCCGCCCGAGTTCGATCGGTTTCTGCATGCGTCGGTCGGCGCGGACCGGAACGGCTATACCGTGACTGTGCTCTCCACGCTCGCGCGGCTTGGCCTCGATCCATGGAAGGAAACCGCTGAACTGGTCATGCTGGGGCACGATGCCGCGCAGGCACGGTTGGGAACGCTGCTTGCCCGATTTCGGGACGTACCCGCGCTCGCCAGTGATCACGGTAGGATCGCACGAGACTTGAGCGAGCTGCTTCCCGAAGGCCGGGCGTCAGGCAGCCTGAAGCGAGCTGCCTCGACGGTGACCGGCGACCGCCCGGGGACAAGCGGAGCGATCTGGGCGGTGCTCGCGATTGTCTTCCTTCTATTTCAGATGTTTATGGTTGGCGGGTCGGGGTCAGGCGAATGACTGTATCAACCGCGACCGCGAAGAGACCGGCCCATGCGGCACACAAGTCCGGCACGCTATCACCGCTTGAACAGGGCGTTCTGTGGGACATGGAGGAACACTTCTGGACCAGTGGCGCCGACAACGCGCGGGCGACGACAGCGACCAACGCAGTCATGGTCTTCCCCTATCCGCCCGGGATCCTCCAGGGTGACCAGATCTGGCCCCATCTTCGCGAAAGGACCGGCTGGCGTTCCGCCGTCATGGCCGAACGGCGCGTGACGCGATGCGGTGACATCGCGATCCTCACCTATCGGGTCTCGGCGGAGAAGCCCGACGTGCCAATCTACAAGGCGCTCTGCGCCTCGACCTATCTTAACGATGACGAGACTTGGGTAAGGATTTCCCACCAGCAAACTGTGGTGACATGAGAAGCGCAGAGGCAATCGACCTGCCGCGGCCGCCAGGACTAACCTACGTCAGTACGGCGTGGCGCCAACATCGGTTAGGTGGGACGTGCCCGCCGAGTATTTGGCGGTGCATCTTTTTCCGAGTACCCGAGAAGCGTGTGGGCTTGCCGATCCCAAAAGGGTCGGCATGTCGGCGCGCTTCTTATTCTCGGAACGTCCAGGAAAGGACAATTCCAATGACTCCCGAACAGAACAAGACTGCCGAAAAGATGACGTCCGTGAAGGCCGCGTGGGACAAGGCGCCCGCTGGTCCGAAGAAGGACACGGCGCTGAAGCACTACCAGGCAGCCGAGAAAGCCAACACGGCGAAGAACGACGCCGAGACCAACAAAGAACTCGATGCGGCGACCCACGCGCTCGCTTGATGTCCAGCGTCTGACCTGAACACCGGGGCCGCCCGCCGATCAATGGCCGGCGGCCCTTCTTATTTCAAGAGCGGTCCGGTCTGATCCAGATACGCTGCATCAAACTCAGCCAGTTCCACCAACCCGGCATGATCTTCAAAGGACACGCGCCCGTCTCGAAAGGTCATCAGCCCTCTTTCGCGCAGCTGTCGCAGGACGCGATTCACATGAATGGCACTTAACCCCAGCACATCGGCCAAGTGATACTGGGTCAGTGGGCAGTCGTATCCTTCCCGGGATCCCATATCCACCAGTGCCAGCCTCGATCCCAGTTCCAACAGAAAATGTGCCATCCGGGCGTCCGCGTCGCGCCTGCCGATCCCGACAAGGTGTTCGACCACCATTGCCTCGTCCCGCGACGCCGCCCAGAGAATGGCTGTCGCAAGCCGCGGCGTCTGCGCGAAGGCCGCCAGAAGGTCGCTCTTCAACACTTCGGCAGCCTCGATTTCCACGATGGGTTCGAAACTGTGATCAGAGGTGCGCAACAGCAAGCTGCGCAAGCCGAGGAAATCCCCGGGCACCTGGAAGTCGACGATCTGGCGTGTCCCGTCAGGCTGGAGCTTGTAGGAACAGACCCAACCCGCGGACAGGATATAGGCAGCCTGATCCGACTGCCCCTGATGCACCATATCGCGCCCAGCGACGAAGGAGCGGCGGCGCTGGTGCAGGCGCTCGAGCACATCCAACTCCGCCTTTGACAAAGCGACAAAGGCCGAAAGCTTGCGGGTGAGCGGGCTGGTCTCGAATGGTGTCATAGCTTCTCCCTGACAGTTCCGTCAGCCGCGTGGAAATCGTTTCTTCGACTGCTCTCGATCAGTCCAGCATAGCTCATATCGTGCGAGAAGTATGGGTAGGTCCGGTGCGATTTCGGGCCAGATCGCGAAACAAGAAGGGGAATCCGAAGATGTCTACGGCGAACGAGCATTCAGGACAGGCCGCCCTTTCAATCTGCGAAGCACTTCTGCTTGCCATGAACGATGGCGGACTGCTGCCGGAGCATGAGATCGTAGGTGTTCTTCGCGACGCCGCAGCAACTCATGAGAACGCAAAGGGATCGGAGGCCGAAACGGAAACGCACCGATCTGTTGCGGCACTCATCAACCAGATCATCGCTGGTGGCAACTCCGTTCGGAGGCCGCAAGTGTAAACGCTCAATCACACAGGATTTCTATTGCCGATGAAGCTTTCGTCCTATTCAACCAACAGTCGTCGCCAAGGGCGGGATCGAGAAGAGTTACCGGATCAGACCACCAACCGGGTCCGCAAAGCTCAGCCTCTGAGCGCGCCGCAGCCCCCAGTACAAGCGCGGACCTCGTCGATCACGGGTAAGGAGCCGGGCACGCGAAATGCTGCCGGTCAGACTGATCTGATGCGGGAAGAGCCCAATTTGGCTCCGTCAGACTGGTCGCGGGCGATGGCGAAATACCGACAGCCAATCCATTCGCGCAGCATCTTCGAGCTGACTGTAACAGTGGCCCCGTTTGTGGCAATATGGGCGGTCGCCTGGTGGATGCTCTCGATCAGTACTGCGCTGGCAATGGCCCTGGCACTGGTGAATGCGGCGTTCCTCGTCCGACTGTTCATGATCCAGCACGATTGCGGTCACGGGTCCCTGTTTCGCAATCGGCGCCTGTGCGACTTGATCGGTCGCGTTATCGGCGTGATCACGCTGACGCCCTATGACGTCTGGCGCAAAACGCACGCAATCCATCATGCCACGACCGGAAACCTCGACCGGCGGGGTGTCGGAGATATGCCGACCCTCACAGTCACGGAATACCGAGAAAAGGGGTGGCTCGGCCGGGCGCTCTATCGGCTTATCCGCAATCCAGTTTTCCTGCTCGGGGTGGTGCCATTCTATACGTTCTTTTTGCAGAACCGACTGCCCGTTCACTTAATGCGGTCTGGCTGGCGATACTGGCTGAGCGCGATGGGAACAAACGCCGCCATTGGTTCGGCGCTGACCTTGATCGTCTGGCTGGGTGGATGGGACGTTGTTCTGTTCGTCTTCCTGCCAACCATGTTCTTGGGTGCAGTCGCCGGCATGTGGTTCTTCTATGTCCAGCATCAGTTCGAAGAAACCAGTTGGCGGCACGAAGAAAACTGGAACATCCACGAAGCAGCACTTAACGGAAGCTCACATTACGATCTTCCAGGCGTTCTACGCTGGATTACTGGCAATATCGGTGTCCACCATGTTCATCATTTGGCCAGTCGAATTCCGTTTTATCGCCTGCCAGAGGTGATCGAGGATCACGAGATTCTGGCACAGACCAAACGCATCACGCTTCGGCAAAGTCTCCGCTGCGCGCACCTCCACCTCTGGGATGAGCATCGCCGCAGACTTTTGTCGTTCGCCGAGGCACGCGCTCTGTCCGCCTGAAGCTTCCATGATATGATGCCTGGGCAAAGAGACGCGCGAGGGTGCCTACAGGGCTGTGATGTGAGAGCGGTGCATCTTCTAATTGGAAAAGGCACGCTCATCGCATGATCGACGATCCCCGGACTCTGCCTCATGAGGCCGCCGACAGAATAACAAAGCCATTTGTGCGCTTTCTGAAAATCGAAGCGGCGGCAGGAGGGCTCCTGCTTCTGGCGGTTCTACTGGCCTTGGCGCTGGCGAATTCACCTTGGCGAGAGGCCTTTCTGGGCTTTTGGGAGACGCCCATTGGCCTGACATTCGGCTCGTTGGATTTCACCCGCTCGCTGCGACACTGGATCAATGACGGTTTGATGACGCTCTTCTTCTTTGTGCTTTCGTTGGAGCTCAAGCGGGAGATCGTGCTGGGCGAATTGCGAAACCCTCGACAGGCCGCCCTGCCGTTTGCAGGCGCAGTGGGTGGCATGGTTGTACCGGTCTCCCTGTTTCTTGCGATGATGTACGGGCAACCCGTGATGCACGGCTGGGGAACCGTGATGGCGACGGATACGGCGTTCGTGATCGGATGCCTGGCCCTTTTCGGAAACCGGATCCCGCCCACCTTGCGTCTGTTCCTGCTTTCCCTCGCTATCTTTGATGATGTCGGCGCGATACTCGTGGTCGCCCTTGGATACGGGGAAGCGTTGACTTGGTCGGCCCTCGGGTTGGGCTTGCTGGGAATTGGTATTGTAGCAACCGCCTCGCGCCTCGGGATCAGAAGCATCCCGGTCTATTTCTTCATGGGAGCGGCAGTCTGGCTGTGCTTCGATGCCTCTGGCGTTCACGCGACCATCGCCGGTGTCATTCTGGGCCTCATGACCCCTACCCGAATTTGGGTGAGCGATATTCGCCTGCGTGTGATCCTCGGGCGCGTACTCGCCGCTCCGAACGGCGACCATCGGCAAGGGGATGTTGCAGGCCATCATGACCTTCGTCAGGCGGGCCGAGCGCTCACCGAATCGCTCTCGCCAGTCGAACGTCTTGAGATAATGCTGCACCCTTGGGTCGGCTTTGCAATCATGCCGATCTTCGCGCTGGCAAATGCTGGCATCACGATTGGCGGTGCCGATTTTGGACAACCGGTTTCCGTGGCGATCATTGTCGGCCTGGTGCTGGGAAAACCGATTGGCGTCCTCGGGTTCAGCTGGCTTGCGGTCCGCTCAGGCCTGGCTGTGCTCGCGCCAGGGCTGTCGTGGCCATTCATCATCGCCGGCTCGTTTCTCACGGGAATCGGTTTCACGATGTCGCTGTTTATTGCGAGCCTCGCATTCGACTGGTCCGTCCTAAATGCGGCGAAGTTGGGCATTCTCAGCGGATCAGCTCTCTCCGCGATGCTCGGAGTCGCACTGCTGATCTGGCTGACACAGCGAAGGACGTGACAACAACTCACCGCTGGTACGATGCGCGACCTCGTTCATGTACCGCCAATGTCCATGGTCGATGTCGACGCTACGCGCTGGATGGGCATTGCCACCACGTGCCGCACGTCGCAACGGGCAGGAGTATCGAGTTCGAGAACACAGCATCCTTCTGATCCCGGGCGCTCAGTCCCCTGCTCCCGATCCGTGTCAGTGCAAGAAACAGCACGAAAAAGACAAATCCCGTCGCGACCAAGAGGTACATTCAGCCGAGGTTTGTGGCTGTCGCATGGAGCACTGCACGCTCGATCGCCGCAGGCATGATCGCGGCGGCTAGCACGAAGATGGCAACGACCGCCACCGAAACGGGAAAACGCCGACCTTCAACTCACCAACTCTTTGATGGGCACGACAAAGGACAAAGGACTACGTGCCGTTGCAGACTTGGTGAGATCTCTAGGCCGTTCCAAGTCCAACTCGCTTCAATTTAGCCAAATCCACACAATCGCCAAACGCCCGACAGAGTGCGCCAGAACGCGATTTTTTGTTGCACATACGGTGCACACGGAATCAATTAAGATACTGAATTTACTGACTAACCCGTCTAGTCCATCACCGGACAGACGCAAAAAACATCCTCGAATGACCGCTTCGCACCTTTGTCGGACCTTGGTACAGAGCGCAGCATCCGGAAAAATGGGCTCAATGTGGACATCTGACAGTTTCGGTCGGTTGACGGGTGCCAGCCCGAAGCATGCGTAATTGGGCTGACCCTGAACTGAGGTCGAGCTCCCGATAGGATCACAGGATATCTGTGAACAT
>NZ_CANMXR010000027.1:0-16773 GCF_947501835.1 uncultured Roseobacter sp.
ACGTTCGACCCTCAACATCACCAGACGCCGAAACCCCATTCACAACCATCTCAATCCGAGACATCTATAAAACTCCCTTCAAGTTCCTGCAGTTCACCCGCCCGAAAGACGTTTGAACCAACCCTTTTTCTGTCCACCTGTTTCGACATCCGCCTCCGCGAGTTCCTCGGGCGCGCCAACCGCGTTCTGAAAATTGTCAAAAAACTGATCCGCCATCTTCTTGGCGAACCCATCGATGATCCGGCTGCCCAACTGGGCCAGCTTGCCACCCACCTTGGCCTCCACGTCATAGTGCAGCACGGTTTGATGCGCGTCGGCCTCCAGCCTGACATCGGCACCGCCCTTGGCAAAACCCGCGGCACCGCCTTTGCCTTCGCCCGAGATTTTCAGGCTTTCCGGCTCCACCATATCGCTCAGCGTCACACCGCCTTTGAACGTCGCCTTCACCGGTCCGACCTTCTGAACCACAACGGCCTCGAACCCCTCGCTCGGCGAGCCTGTCATCTCCTGGCAGCCCGGCACACATTCTTTCAAAACCTCCGGGCTCAGCAAGGCCGCCCAGACGGTCGCCACATCGGCGTTGATTGTTCGACTGTCACTCAGTTGCATTGCGACTCCTACTGAATTTTTCAGGACCATAGCAACGCCAGTTTACCCGGCCTATGCGACCATCCGAGTAGGACAAAGGTCGCATTTACCTTTCCGGCGGCTGAAACGTCAGACCGTAGTTCGCGTAAATCTGCGGAATGCGGCCATCTTCGATCGCGTATCGGATCGCATCGTCCACGGAATAGGACAAGGGACGGTAGCGGAAATTCACCGCAACGCCCAACGTCCAACGGCTAACCGCAAAGCCCGCCAGGGGTGGTTGGTGAATGCCGACACCTTCGTCTGCGCCATGTTCCAGCTGCGCCAGCGGGCCCATCGCCGCCATCGTCTGGCCGTCACGCAGGGCGGTCATCGCCGCTTGCATATCGGCAAATCGGCTGACCTTGCCCGCCAATTGTCCGCCTGTGAATGACGACAGGTAGAAATCAGAAATCGAATCGTTTTCAACCGCAACCGGATCAAACCGGAAATAGGCCGGCACCGGTTTTTCTTCCGGATAGCTGGCTTTGTCATAAGCGATGGCGATGGATTCAGCCGCATATTGGCCGGTAAACACCACCTGTTCGACCCGGCACTTGAACGCCGAATCATAGGGGATGCGCATCATCACATTCGCGATCTGGCCGCCGATCAGAGCGCCCTTCCAGATGTTGTTACGCAAGTCCGCATCGAGATTTTCTGCCGCTGCCACGAAATTGAACCGCGCCTCGACCCCCAGATCTTCGGCGATGATGCGGGCGATTTCGATGTCGACACCGCGCGGCTGGCCACCCTCCTCCCAGCTATAGGGCGGGTAGTCTTCATAGACGGCAAAGAGCATGTGGCCGCGGTCCTGGATCACGTCCAGTTCCTGTCCGACGATATCGCGGCTGGCGTTTTGAGGGCGCACCTGCGGGACATGGTCCGCACAAGGGTCTGCCGCCAGCGCGGGCGCCGGCAGCAGCAGGGAGAAAATCAAGATGATGTGGTGCGGGATCTGTAAGCGCATCAATTATTGGGCCGCAGACAATCCGATGGTCAGGGTTTCGGCCGCAGATTTATACCGCGCTTGCGTGCCATCGATCAGATTGGCGGCGCGAAAGGCCACCGAATCCGCAACCGGCGCGCCGGACAGGGTCTCGATGGACCCGGCAATCTCGCTAAGCCGGGATTTCAGCGCGTCGGGATCCGCCCCCTCGGCGCCTTCTGCATACATTTGCAACTGATCGCGCATCGCTTTCAACTCGTCGGCGTATTCTGCCATCGCATCGCCGTCTGGGCGGGTCTCGATGTAGGTGCGAATGGCCCAGGCCGCGTCCTGACCCAGCAGATCGCCAAAGGCGGGCATCTTGGTGATACCGTTCTGCGTGTACCCGGTGCGGAAACGTTCCATATACCACTCATCGCCGTATTCCTCGGCTTCGAGGAACCTCAGATCAGGCGCCAGACCGCCCGAGACGACCTCCAGCCCGTGACAGCGCGCGCAGTTCTGATTGTACCCCGATGCACCGATTTCCACGGCCCGGAGCCAGACCTCTTCGCCCGCTGTTTCCGCCCGATAGGGGTTTTCGATCAACCACTCGGTGCCCGTTTCGGGCAAGCCACTGGTATCAACCGCCTGCGGTTTTACGTCACCATGTGCGGAAACCAACGTCGCGGCGGCCAGTAGCAGTCCTGCGGCATAGCCAGCGGTCTTGAACAGATGTGTCATTTCTCTCCTCCCGGGATCGAATGTAGGATTTTCATCTGTTGTAATCAGGCGCTCCCACAAAGGATATTGGACTTTGGTTGGGTGCGACGCAGGGGACTAAAGTCCTATTCAAACACCCCATGTGCATCCTTACCCTCGATAACGGAGGAGGTGTCACATGCATCGATGGATGACCGTTTTATGCGCGATATGCTGTGCTGTGACAGCGACGGCTGAGGTGACGCTGAACGCCAATTATCTGCATGTCGAAGTTGCCCTGCCGCCAACGCTGTCCAATCTGGATCCGATGCCCGAAGATATTGGCCTTGCGGGCGCGCTGACCGGCCTCAAGGACAATCAGACCACCGGGCGGTTTCTGGATCAGAAGTACGATCTAGCCGAAACCTATGTGCCGGAAGGGGACGACCCCATTGCCATGGCCAAAGAGCTGCTGAGCGCAAGCCCCTACCTGATCCTGAGCGCGCCTGCGACCGTGCAAACCGCCATCGCCGATCTGCCCGAGGCGCAGGGCGCGCTGATCTTCAACACCTCGGCGGGCGATCTATCGTTGCGCGATGCCGACTGCCGCGCAAATCTCTTTCACACCCTGCCATCAGATGCGATGCGCACGGATGCGCTCGCGCAGGTCTTTGTCCAAAAACGGTGGACCGATCTGGTCATGATCACCGGCACGCACCTGCAAGATGTGACCTATGCGCAGTCCATGCGCCGGTCGCTCACCAAATTCGGGTTGGCGCTTTCGGGCGAAAAGGAATGGGCGTTCGACGCAGACATGCGGCGCAATGCATCGCAGGAAGTGCCGCTCTTCACGCAGGATTTCGGCGATTACGACGCAATGATCCTCGCCGATGAGCTGCACGATTTCGGGCGCTACGTTCTCTATAATACCTGGGAAGCGCGCCCCGTGACCGGGTCGGAAGGGCTGTCCGCAGTCACGTGGTCGCCCGTGATCGAGCAATGGGGGGCAGCACAACTGCAATCGCGTTTTGAAAAGGCTCACGAACGCCCGATGACATCACAGGATTACGCCGCCTGGGCTGCAATGCGCACGCTGGGCGAGGCGGTGACCCGGACAAATACCGTCGATCCGACCACTCTACGTGACTACATCTTGTCCAACGCCTTTGAGCTTGCAGGGTTCAAAGGTCGGCCCCTGACATACCGCGCCTGGAACGGTCAGCTGCGCCAGCCCATTGCCATCGTGCACCCGCGCGCCCTGGTGGCGCAGGCGCCGCTGGACGGGTTCCTGCATCAGGTCAACGAATTGGATTCACTCGGGCTCGACCAACCCGAAAGCACATGCGAGGCCTTCCAATGATCCGAACAACGCTTGCCGCTCTCTTGCTGACCACCACCGCCCATGCGGGCGAGATCTGGGTCACCAACGAAAAAGACGATACCGTCTCGGTCATCTCCACTGAAACGCTGGAGGTGATCAAGACCTACGAGACCGGGGAACGCCCGCGCGGCATCACCTTTTCCAAGGATTTCAGCCTGCTCTACATCTGTGCCTCCGACAGCAACGCCGTGCAGGTGATGGACCCCAACAGCGGGGAAATCCTGCATGATCTGCCCTCGGGCGAGGACCCGGAGCAATTCGTGCTGCACCCGGACGACCGTCACCTCTATATCGCCAATGAGGATGACGCGATCACCACCGTCGTGGACACCGAAACCCGCAAGGTCGTGGCCCAGATCGATGTGGGCATAGAACCTGAGGGCATGGCGGTGTCACCCGATGGCAAGATCGCCATTACGACATCCGAAACCACCAACATGGCACATTGGATCGACACCGAAACGCAAGAGCTTTTCGCCAATACGCTGGTCGACAGCCGCCCGCGTCACGCGGAATTTCTAAGGGATGGCAGCGAGATGTGGGTCAGTTCCGAGATCGGTGGCACGCTGACGATTTTCGACACGGCCACCCAGGCCGAGAAAGCCAAGATCAGCTTTGAGGTGCAGGGCGTGCATCCTGATCGCGTGCAACCCGTGGGGTTTGAATTCACTAACGGGGACACCCACGCCTTCGTGGCCCTTGGCCCCTCAAACCACGTGGCCGTCGTGAATGCGGAAACTTACGAGGTCGAAGACTACATCCTCGTCGGCCGCCGCGTCTGGCATATGGATTTCAACGAAGACCGCTCGCTTTTGTTCACCACCAACGGTGTCTCGGGCGACGTGACCGTGATTGACGTGGCCAAACGCGAGGCCATCAAATCGATCAAGGTAGGCCGCTTCCCCTGGGGCGCCGCCTTCCGTCCAACGAACTGACCCTTGTACCAGAGAGTTCCATGCGCCGACTGGCCGCCCTTGTCCTTTGCCTCGCAATCGTACCCGTTTTCGCTGATGCTCATAGCCTGGGTGCCGCCGGTCTGCTGTCAGGCAAGAACGAGGAGAACCAGGCCCGGATCATCCCGTCGACCGGGGAGCCGATTCGACGAGGTGTGAGATGGAAATCGGGTTCATTGCGGTCAAACCCGGCAGCTGTTTCAAAAAGCTCCCCAACATCACTGGCGACACACAGCGCGTCAACATCACAATCGAATGACCGGATGGGCGGTTGTTCACCGGAGCGATCACTGCCTGACACGCGCTGCAATCCTGCGTTTTGTCAAAGCGCCAACTCACGTGGTATAGAGCTTTCATGAAACCCATCTATTTCCTCCTGATGGCGGGACTTGCAACGCCGGTCTGGGCCGAGAGTGAAGATCCCACCCAATTTGGGACAACCAACCCCGACGAGATGACCTGGCAGAACTTTCGCCAGCGCGCAGACGCGGGCGAGACGGATATGGTTCTGTGCTCCATGGGCTACATGATGACCAAATCCGGGGATCACGACACCGCGCGGCTGCTGTTTGAGAACTGCGCCAATGCTGGCTACACCGGTGCGATGACCTGGATGAGCCAGCTCGACAACAACGGATTGGGGGGCGACTACGATCCTGACGCCGCCGCCGAATGGGATCGCCGCGCGGCTGCGGCTGGCGACCCCGTGGGCAAATTCAACTATGGGCTCGACCTGATGCGCGGACACGGCGTGGCGCAGGATGAAGCCCTGGGACGCCAATATGTCGACGAGGCCGCGCAAAACGGGCTTGCCATCGCCAAGCGGTTACAGGGCGCGGGATATGATCTCGATGAGGTCACACCGGACGCGGATGCCGCCAAATACGGACCGTTTTTCTAGCCCCTCACTCGATGATCAGGTGCGGCAGCCAATGGCTGTCCGGATCGCTTTCATGCAAATCGCCCGCTTTCAGGGGCCGCAGATCACCCGCATCGGGTGGCGCGGCGAGCGTGTTCATATCCAGCTCGTAAAGCGTGCCGGTAAAACTGCCGTCCGTTTCAACCAGATCGTAATAAACACCGTTCCACATGTTGATCCCGTATTCTGCCGCCCCTTTCCACAGGAACAGAAAGTCATATTCCAGATCGGTCAGATCGCCCGAGATATTGCGCGCAATCTCATAGGGGTACGGCACGTGGCACCAGTGTTTGGCGGGACCTTCGAGGCACTTGAAGGGCCGCATGGACAGGAAGTGATCGGTGAAGACCGTGTCATTCATGTTCACCGCATAGGACCCGTCCGTGGCGATCATCAGCGTTGCAATCTGCACCCGCGTGCCGTTCTGTGCTTCGAGATACACGTGGCTTTCTTCTGCGCCAACCGCTGCAGCCGACAAACAAGCCATTAAGATCAAAGCATATTTCAAATCTGCGCCCTCCCATCCTGCAGAAACACTCCACACCTCAAAGCCGCAGCATGGCCATACGACCATTGGCCAATACCTAGATGCAGCCATTGATTGAATAATCATGCCAACCGGTCCCGAGTCCTTTGGGCATGAGACCTGTTGCCAAAGCTTTAGGGAGGAAACCCATGAAAAGGTTCGCGATTGCAGTAACGGCTGCGCTTCTCACCACAACGTCGCTTCAGGCGGAAGTGACCGAGGAGATGCTTCTCAACGATACGGCATCCACGGGGGATGTTCTGACAAACGGGATGGGGCGGCACCTGCAGCGCTATTCACCCCTCGATATTCTGAACAAGGACAACGTGAAGAACCTGGTTCCGGCCTGGGCCTTTTCGCTGGGCGGCGAAAAGCAGCGTGGTCAGGAAACCCAGCCCATCGTGCATGATGGCGTAATGTATATCACCGGGTCTTACTCTCGCATGTATGCGATCGATGTGAAAACCGGCAAGGAAATCTGGCAGTACGACGCGCGGCTGCCCGAGGGCATCCTGCCCTGCTGTGACGTGGTCAACCGCGGCGCCGCGATCTACGGCGAAAATATCTATTTCGGCACGCTGGACGCACGCATCGTCGCACTGAACCAGAAAACCGGCGATGTGGTCTGGAACAAGAAGATCGCGGATTACAAAGCAGGTTATAGCTACACGGCCGCGCCGCTGATCGTGGATGGTCTGGTGATCACGGGCAATTCGGGTGGTGAGTTCGGCATTGTGGGCGAGGTTCAGGCCCGCGATGCGGAATCAGGCGGTTTGGTCTGGACCCGTCCGGTGATCGAAGGCCATATGGGCACGCTCAATGGCGAAGAAAGCACCATGACCGGCACGCTCAACGCCACATGGCCGGGCGATATGTGGAAGACCGGTGGCGGCGCCACGTGGCTTGGCGGATCCTATGACGCGGACACCAACACCTTGGTCTTCGGCACCGGCAACCCGGCCCCCTGGAACAGCCACCTGCGCGATGCAGGCACACCGACCGAAGGCAACACGGGCGACAACCTCTATGCCGCCTCCCGTCTCGGCATCGATCCCGCAACGGGTGAGATCAAGTGGCACTTCCAGACCACACCGCGCGAAGGCTGGGACTATGACGGCGTGAACGAGGTCGTGGCCTATACCGACCGTGCAGGCAATGACCGCTTTGCCACAGCGGACCGCAACGGCTTCTTCTACGTTCTGAACCGGGAAGACGGTGCTTTTGTCTCGGCAACGCCCTTCGTCAAGGACATCAGCTGGGCCGAAGGCATCGACGACACGGGCCGCCCGATCTTTGTCGAAGCCAACCGCCCGGGCGACCCGGCGGCCTCTGCGGATGGCAAGAAAGGCGAAGTTGTCTTTGCCTCCCCGTCTTTCCTCGGCGGCAAGAACTGGATGCCAATGTCGCATTCGCCCAAGACCGGCCTCTTCTACGTACCTTCAAACGAATGGGGCATGGACATCTGGAACGAGCCGATTTCCTACAAGAAAGGCGCGGCCTACCTCGGGTCCGGCTTCACCATCAAGCCGAACTACGACGATCACATCGGCAGCCTGAAGGCGATTGATCCAGATACGGGCGAGCTGAAGTGGGAATATAAGGATGAAGCGCCGCTTTGGGGCGGTGTGATGGCCACCGCGGGGGGCCTTGTCTTCACCGGCACGCCGGGTGGCGAGTTCAAAGCCTTTGACGACGAAACCGGTGAGCAGTTGTGGTCCTTCCAGACCGGCTCCGGCATTGTCGGCCAGCCCATCACATGGGAGCAGGACGGCGAGCAATATGTGACCGTGATCTCCGGTTGGGGCGGTGCGGTTCCGCTCTGGGGTGGTGAAGTGGCCAAGAAAGTCAGCTATCTGAACCAAGGTGGCCTGCTGTGGACGTTCCGTCTGCCGCGCCAGCTTGCCGCCAACTGACCGGATCGGTTGCTGAAAATTCGGGCGCATCCCACATCGGGGTGCGCCTTTTTCTATGAGACTTTTTGCCAAGTAGATTTTCCGCGATTTCGGCGCTAGCCTGAAGCCATGAACACGCAAGACGCCTCCCTCAACGCGCAAGCCAAAACGCCTGGTGGCTGGGCCCTGGTGGTGGATGATCATCCGCTGTTCTGTGATGCGCTGGAGCTGACCTTGAAATCGGTTGCCGAGTTTTCGCAGATCACAACGGCAGACAGCATGGAGCATGCCCTGGAAAAGATCGACGGCCAGAGCGCGCCGGATCTGATCCTGCTGGATTTGAACCTGCCGGACGTCAGTGGCCTGGACGGGCTCATCCGCCTGAAACGCGCGGCGGATAAAACGCCGGTCATTATCGTCTCCTCCATGACGGACAACGCGATCATCAGCGGCGCCATCGAGGCCGGTGCCTCGGGGTTTGTGCCCAAACACAGCCACCGTTCGGTGTTCAAGGAAGCGCTGGATCACATTGCAACTGGCGAGGTTTTTACACCCGCCGGATTTGTCGAAGGCGAGACCTCGGATCAGGACAGCAAGGCTTTGTCACGCTTGTCGTCCCTGACCAATCAGCAAGCGCGCATTCTTGAGCTGATCTGCGAAGGTAAACTCAACAAGCAGATCGCTTTTGACCTCTCCATCGCGGAGACCACCGTCAAGGCACATGTGACCGCGATCATGCGGAAACTGGGCGTGCAAAGCCGGACGCAAGCCGTTCTGGTAGCCCAGGACGCCAAGTTCGCAAATGTCTTGCCAACTTCTTCCTAGGCGTTTTATCCTCCACGTCAGGGAGAATTACAGACATGAACGCCGACGCTGGCTTTGCGGATGCCGCCAATTCGGTGCAGCCTGAGGAGAGTTGTGCATTAAGGACCGCCCAAGTGTGCTGGTCCAATACCTCACCCGTGGCCGCACTTTATGACGAACTCGGCACCGGGCCGTTCAGCTTTATCGCGATCATGGCCACGCCGAGCGCCGATTTCCCCGGTGTGGTGGCTGAGGCCCAACGGATCTACCCTAACACGGATATCGTTGCCTGCACCACGGCGGGCGAGATCACGGGGGCGGGCTACGACGAAGGCACAATCGTGGCGATCGCCTTTCCGGCCGATGATTTTGCCTCCTGCTCGATCATGATCGAAGGGGTGGATGATCTCGATGCTCAGTCTGTCGTCGATCAGATCACGCTGGAGCGGATCGAGCTGCAGCAGCGATCCTCCACCTTTCCGCATAGCTTTGCCTTTCTGGTCGTCGATGGCCTGTCACTGAGCGAAGACACCCTCAGCGCCACCATTGCACCCGCGCTTGGTGACACGCCGATCTTTGGCGGTTCTGCTGGTGATGGTACCGATTTCCGGCAGACGCTAGTGGGCCTGAACGGACGGGTCGCGGAAAATGCCGCCGTGCTGACGCTAGTGCGCACACGTTTGCGCACGAAGGTCTTCAGCCTTGATCATCTGGTACCGACGGGCCAGCAGATGGTCGTGACGGATGCGGACCCGGCCCGGCGTATCGTCAAGGCGATCAACGCCGAACCCGCCGCGCGGGAATATGCGCGTATCGTCGGCAAGGACCCCGAACAGCTGGACCGGTTTACCTTTGCCGCCCATCCCGTGGTCGTGCGGATCGGCGATGCGCATCACGTTCGCGCCATTCAGCAGGTGACCGAGAACGGTGAGATGGTGTTCTTTTCCGCCGTGGACGAGGGCATGGTGCTGACCGTCGCGCGCCCTCAGAATATGGTCACCCATCTGCAGGAAAAGCTGCAGGAGCTTTCCACCGACGGCGCCCCCAGCGACATTATTGGCTGTGACTGCATTTTGCGCCGGATCGAGGCCGAACAATCCCAGATCGTGCGCGCCATGTCGGAAGTGCTCTCCGAGCATAACGTCATTGGTTTTTCCACCTACGGCGAGCAGATCGGCCCCTTGCATGTCAACCACACCATGAGCGGGGTCGCTTTCTATCCCGCGGACGAAGGCGATACGCCGCATGTCGCTGATTAACCCTGCCGATACGGTCGAGCAGCAGAACCAAAAGCTGCTGGTGATCGCGCAATCGCTCATGCGCCGGGTCGAGCAGAAAAGCGAAGAATCCGGCCTCGCCTATCGCCAGTTCGAACGCGCCGCACTGCTGGAAAACCAGGTGCGCGAACGGACCCGTGATTTGGAACGCACATTGGACCTGCTGCAGGATTCCAATGCGCGTCTCGAAGTGGCCCGCGCGGAGACTGAAACCGCCCGCTCAAATCTGGCGGAAGCCATTGAAACCATCGACGAGGGCTTTGCGCTTTTTGACACCGACGACAGGCTCGTGCTCTTCAACAGCCGGTTTTGCCAGGACCTGCTGGATATCGTGCCGGACCTAAGCGGGGGTCTGCCGTTTGAGGATTATGTCTCGCTTGTCTCCGAGAGCCGGTTTCTGTCCCTGCCTGACGACCAGACCCCGGAAGACTGGGCCAAAAAGCGCCTTGATCACCACCGCGATCAGCATGTGGTGTTCAATGTCAGCCTGCTACGGGACCGCTGGCTGCAGGTCAGTGAACACCGCACCTCTCGCGGCGGCACGGTGATCCTGCAAACAGACGTCTCCGACATTATCCAGTTGGAACGGCAGGAACGCGACAAGCTGCGCGACCAACAGGCCCGGATCCTGCAGGCCACGCTGGACCACCTTAATCAGGGTGTTTGTATCTTTGACCGGAACCGCACGCTTGTGGGCTGGAACAGCAAGATGGACGGTTTCCTGGATCTGCCCAAGCCGCGTGTCACGCAAGGAATGGATTTCGCCTATCTGATCGACCGGCTGCGCGATCAACTGGTTTTCAACGAAGGGTTCGATGCCGAACGTCTGCGCCGGTGGGCCAATCGCGCGTCCGGACGCACGCCGATTGCGTTTGAAATCCGTCACGGTGACGGCCGCATCTACAGCGTTTTTGCGCAAGAGATGCCCGACTATGGTTTCGTGATCAGCTTTACCGATGTCACCGCCGAACGCGAAGCGGCCCGTGCCCTCTTTGAGATGAACGAGCAGCTTGAACGGCGGGTGCGGGATCGCACGCAGGAGCTTGGGGTCGCCTTGGCCGAGGCCGAGCGTGCCAATGCCTCCAAATCCCGTTTCGTTGCCGCCGCCAGCCACGACCTGTTGCAACCGCTGTCCGCTGCGAAACTCTTTGTCTCCTCGCTGGCTGACAAGGTCACCACCGGTGACGCGCAGGCAGTGATCGGCAAGACGGAAAAGGCCCTGAACGGCGCACAGCAGATCATCGAGGCGCTGCTCGACATCTCCAAACTCGACGCCGGCAAGGCCATTTTCAAGAAACAGGCCATTCGTCTGTCGGACATCCTGGCCCCCTTGCGCGACGAACTGGCCGCCACAGCTGCCGCCAAGGGGATCACGCTCGATATCCTCGACAGCTCGCTCACGGTGCGCAGCGATCCCGCCTATCTGCGCCGCATCGTGCAAAACCTGCTGTCCAACGCCGTGCGTTATACCGATCAGGGGCGCGTCCTTTTGGGCGTACGCCGCAGCGGCACCAACGCCCGGATCGAGGTTTGGGACACAGGGCGCGGCATTGCCGAAGAAGATCAGGAACAGATCTTTCAGGAATTCAGCCGTTTGAATCCAGACACTGCCGATGGTGGCCTAGGTCTCGGCCTCGCCATCGTGGAGCGTGCCTGCAATGGATTGGGGCACGAGTTGGGCCTTTGGTCCAAGCCGGGCAGCGGCAGCTGTTTTTCCCTGAATGTGCCTATCGACACCGATGCCCTGCCGCGGGTGACGGGCCCTGCGGGGTCACACAGTACAGCGCCTCAAAACCTCAATGGGCTGCTTGTGCTGTTGGTTGAAAACGACCCGGCGCTGGCCAGCGCGCTGTCGCTGGTGGTCGAAGACATGGGTGGTGAGGTCATCCATGCACACTCCGCCGAAGAAGCGCTCAGTCTGATGCATGAGATACAACTCATTCCGGACGCGTTTTTATTTGACTATCAGTTGGGTAATGGGCGAACCGGCACAGATCTTTATCAGCAGATCACAGAGACCTACGGCCCCGTTTCCGCCGCGATTGTATCCGCGGACCGCACGCGCGAATTACGGCAGACCTGCAAAGGCCTGGGGCTACCGCTCATGCCCAAACCCGTGGACCGGGACCGTCTGTGGGCTCACCTCGCGCAGAGATCCAGAGAGTTGAACGCAACCTGACTGCCGCGCGATGATGCTCTGAAGATAAACTATTTCGCAGGCGACGCGCGGGTCCGGATCATAAACAGATCGCACCCTTTCTGAATCAGTTCGCTGCACGGAAAACTAGTCGACATAGATCTTTTGTCCACCACCTCTCAGACTCAAGCAGCGATTGGAAACGAGCCGGACAATGTTTTCACGTAGCTGTCCCAGGTCAACGTAAAGCTGACATAAAAAACAAACGAATAACTCGACCGCATCGCGTGTTTTCTTTGTAAGGCAGCCCACACGGCTGTTTGACACAACAGGAGGACAACCATGTTTCATGCATTCAAATATGCGCTCATCGGATTTTGCGTTTTCGGTTTAGCGACGACGTCTTTGGCGGACGGCCACGCCACGACATCCTGGTCGCTGGACGGCGCATCATCAAAAATCGCCTTCGGATCAATCAAGAAGGATACCGTCGGCGAGGTACACAGTTTCGAAGACCTGACCGGTACTGTCGCGCCAGATGGGTCCGCAACGATCGAAATTGCGCTTGGGTCCGTCGAAACCAACATCGACATTCGCAACGAGCGCATGATCGAATATGTGTTCAAAAACGCACCCGCCGCGACCCTGAACGCTCAGATCGACATGGCTGCAGTTTCCGGCCTATCGGTCGGAGAAACGACTGTGATTGATGTCGAGGGGGTGTTGAGTCTCGTCGGTGCCGCCGTGGACATTGAGGCCGAGATGTTTGTGGCGCGCCTGTCGGACACATCGGTCATGGTCACCACAAATGACATGTTGTTTCTGAGTGCCGAAGATGCCGGTATCGACGCGGGCATCACGAAACTGATGGAACTCGCGGATTTGCCGGGGATCACACGCACCGCGCCGATCACATTGAGGTTGATCTTCAATGCAGAGGAACAGAAAGCAGAGGCGGCACCAGCCGCCCCTGCCACAACCGTCGCACTTGATGTGCCCGGCGATGCCGAGGCTGGCAAAAAAGTCTTTCGCAAATGCAAGGCGTGCCACAGCGTCAAAGCAGGTAAGAATGGTGCAGGCCCATCGCTGCACGCTGTTTTCGGCCGCCAAGCAGGTCAGATGGACGGGTTCAAGTTTTCAGAAGCGATGGCGACATCGGAAATCACCTGGGCTCCGGACACCATGGCGGCGTTTCTAGCCAAGCCAAAAGCCTACGTAAAAGGCACATCCATGGCCTTTGCAGGCCTGAGGAAGGAAGAAGACGCAGCGAACGTCATTGCCTATCTGATGGATGCGACGTCTGAGTAAAAAATTAGTATGAATGCAACGGAATCCGCTTGAACTCCCTTTTACACGGACTTAGAAGCATCAAACGTTAATTGGCGCGGGATGGAGCAGCCCGGTAGCTCGTCAGGCTCATAACCTGAAGGTCGTAGGTTCAAATCCTACTCCCGCAACCAGCTTTACCTACTACCTCATGAGCAGCTCGCTCATTGAGGCCGTAGGGAGCTAGCGTCAATGATTTGATATCCGCAACATCAATGGAAAGTGGCGCATAGGCAGCGTACCGCTTTTCCGATATCGCAAGTATACCTGCCAGATCCCCTTCGAGATTGACCACTAACCGCGTCTTGCTAGCGTCCTGTTTCAGAATGATTCTGTCGATAAGACCACGGATCAATCCTGCCACCTCCTCGCGGTGGCCCGGTTCATTGAGTGTTTTGATCAGCTTCTGAACCTCGCGGGCGTACATATCGGCCGTCGCCGGATGAAGGATCGGCTCCGGTGCGATTTCGCATGCCAATTCGCGCTTAAGGATTTCTATGCGGGTTGAGATGCGCTGTGCATCGTGTCGCGGACCATCTCTGCCGGAAGGCCGCCCTCGATCGCCTCGACGATGCGTACGCGCTCGCGCTCCAGTTTGGCGAGTTCTTTGCGTTGGTCTGCGGTGGCATCGATGCGTGTACGTCGCAGCCTGTTGAGGTGTTCTGTATATTCCTTGCAAAACAAGGCGCAGAGCTCCGGGTCCATCAGCTGGCCTTGCAGGGCGCCAAGGATGTCTTCTTCCAAGTAATTGCGGCTGATCGTCAACTTGTTGCTGCAGGTGCCTTTGTTACGGGCGCTGGAGCACCCGATCTGTGTGGCATTGACGGACGAACATCCGCCGCCGCATTCAACGCATTTGATCAAATAAGAGAAAAGGTTCTTCGGACGACGCGCATTCCAAAACCCGGACTGCGCCTTCTTATTGAGAGCCCCCTGCTTTTGCTTGACCGCATCCCATGTGGCTTGGTCAACAATCCTCAGATCAGGCACTTCTTTCACGATCCAATCGGACTCCGGGTTGAGACGTGAGACACGTTTCCCCGTCTCATGGTTCTTTGCATAGCGCAGGCGGTTCCACACCATCCGACCGATATAGAGTTCATTGTTAAGAATGCCGGTGCCACTTTCACGGTTACCATAGATCGTGCTTGACCCCCAATGGCGGCAGTCGGAGCCGCGATACCTTCGTCATTGAGCGCAAAGGCGATCTTCTTGGGTGATATCCTGGCGAGATAGTCATCAAAGATGCGCTGAACGACGGCGGCCTCTGTGCTGTTGATCACGCGCTGGCCTTTGTCATCTTCATTCTTGACAACATCTTAGCCAAAGGCGTTCCCGCCGCCCGACCGCGCAATCCGCGATGGGTCCTTTGGGCAAGATTTTTTTAGGAACTACGCATTCATCGTGCCTTTCAGGCCAATATGAAGTTCGGAAATCTCGCCCTCTGCGAGGGTCACCATCTGGACACCTGCGAACGTGAGCCGCTTGTAGATTGCGGCAATGTCTTCTTGGTCGCGGCTCAACCTGTCCAGTGCTTCTGCATAGACGGCATCGAACTTGCCCGTCACGGCATCCAGCATCAGTCTTTGCACTCCCGGGCGCAACAACGTGGAAGCACCGGAAATGCCATGGTCCGCATATGTCTCGACAGCCACGTGGCCGTCCGACTTGGCGCGCATCGCGCACAAACGCACCCGATCTTCGATAGAGGCCTCAGACTGCATATCGCTCGAATATCGTGCGTAAATTACAACTTGTGTCACTGGCCCTCTCCTCGCGTTTGGTTTGCCCTGTCTTCTAGTTGCTGTGATGCTTTCCACGTCCGCTCAGCGGCTCGGTGGGCCAGAAACCCCCTCTTATCAAATTAGCCTAAACTGTCCCTTTAGCGCTGAGGTTAGACACGGTGATCCGGTCTCGCGCGGGACCGAGCACATCAATCTGGTAGCCATTCGCAGCATCCAAGGCGACCTGCAGATCGCCCAAACGATCCTTCGCCGCCTGCACGTCTTAAAAACTTGGCTCATTGCCGGTCCAGAGGATCGTATCGGCGAGATGATCTTCAACGACGGAGCTGTCCTCGCGACCTACCACGCCGTCTGCATCCCGGAACACCCGCGTGCCATCCGGCAGGCGCGCGGCGTTGTTCATCATATCGTTGAGTTCGGATTGGGCGTCGTCGATTTGGTCAGTCAGCTTGTCGATTGCGGCTTCGGTTGCCTGTTCCGCATCCGAAAGCTGCTGCAACACACTATCGTATTTGGCGCGATACACCGGATCATTGAGCAGTTGGGCCAACCGCGTGAGTTCCCGGTGCTGGGTGTCGCGTTCTTTCTTCTTTGCCGCTTCGGAGCCAGGACCGTCTTTCAAGAACCGTGCTCTGCGCCCGGTCTCGCGCCCTGCGATTTCATTCTGAAGGTCGTCAAAATCACGGCGCTGCATCGCCGCTTTCTCTTTCTAGTCACTCGATATTTCCACACAAACATTATACCAGAAGACGGGCTGGTCGTGCAAATTTGACGGCTACGGGTCGACCAGCCGAGGATGTTGTTGGTGTTAGGCGACTTCCTCAGCCTGCTGCAGGCGGCGGTTGGCGAAGCATAATTGAAAGCCCTTAAATGAGTCCGTTTGAAGACGCTAACAGCCAATCTGTGTCTTGCGCGGCGGCACTTCCGGGATCACACTCAGCGTCATCTGGGAAAAACCGTTATTGTCCGGCAACAGGAGCTGCACCATGTCCGAGATGTCTTCGCGGCGATGCGGACGAACCTCATTTGCTTTCAGCACCATTGCGGGGCTGACGCAACGAAAACGCAAAGTGTAGCCTTCTACCAACCATAAGACGCTCTGGTTGCCTATTGCCAGGTCACAAAGCGAAGCGTCATGACCCTCAATGCACATCGCAAACAGCTGTGCCGCGATATCCGGCGCAACGCCCAAACACATGAGCTCGGGAACCTGTCGTGAGTGTTCAAGGCCGATTGTGAACGCAAAACCCGGCAATCCCAAAGAGGGATCATGCTTTGAGATCTGAGCATAGCCGTTCTCGGCAATCATCTGCTGGACCCATGCCTCAACGTCGAGATCATCTTCAACACGAGACTTGGTTTGCACTATTATCCCTCCCGACTGAGCATTCGTTAACACTTTGTTAACGTCTCGCATCGGGAACTCGGACACAATCCCTCCATTGACTCATGGTAAACGTGGTGGGAGGTATGAAATTTCGGCCCAAAGCATGCGTAATTGGGCTGACCCTGAACTGAGGTCGAGCTCCCGATAGGATCACAGGATATCTGTGAAC
>NZ_CANMXR010000028.1:0-16047 GCF_947501835.1 uncultured Roseobacter sp.
GAACAATAAGCCCGCGACCAACGCAGCGAGGCGGCCATCCTCCCAAATCAAAGCGACTTCTTCAACAAAATAAGCCCGTCTTGTAGATTTTCTGGAACGCAGCGAAGGGCTGCTATGCAAAGATAGGGCTACGAACCTCATCAGCCGGTTTGGGTTCGAAGTGCATTTGTGGCTGCGCTACGCGAGGTGGCTTGCGCTTGCATGGCAAAAGAGCTCTGTTGAAAAGCCTAGAAGATCCGCTGTGCTGCAAAAGGCGGTCGAGGCCCCGCATCTGTCATGCAATCCCATGATGTGCAACCAACTCTGTGCGGAACGGTTCAAGTGAAATGAGGAAGCCAATGAGAATTACCACAGTTGCATTGTTGGCCTTTTGGGCTGCGTTCGTTTCAATGACGACGACGCTTCGGGCAACTGCGGGTGAGCATAACGCAGGGGTGCAGCAGATCGCAATTCCCGCGCCAGAACGCGGAACTCATATTGATGTGACCATCTGGTATCCGGCATCTTCGGGGGGCGAGACTGTCCTCCTTGGCGACAGTGTTTTCTTCGAGGGAACCGAAGCAGTGCGAGATGCGCCAGTCTCAACTGGGCGGTTCCCCGTCATCCTCCTTTCGCATGGTGCGGGTCTGGCTGGACGTGCGGAGGCGATGAGTTGGCTTGCTACGGCGCTCGCCAAACAAGGCTTTATCGTGGCTGCTCCTACGCACCCTGGCAATACCGGCCCGGACCGTTCTGCGGCGGAGACAATGAAGCTTTGGCTGAGACCGCCCGACTTATCGGAGACTCTTAACGCCATCGAAAAAAGCCAGGCTTTCCAAGCCCATATTGAAGCCGACAGAATCGGCGTTGTGGGGCTGTCGATGGGCGGCAATACTGCCCTTTCTATCGCGGGCGCTCGCCTCGATTACGAGCTTCTGGCAAGCTATTGCGACACGAATGATCTTAACGCATCGCTGTGCGATTGGGTGCGCCTAAGTGGCGTCGATCTGCGCGAGATGGACAAGGAGGCCGCCAGTAGGGACAATCGAGACAACCGGATGAGTTTTGTCATGGCGATAGATCCAGTCCCCGCCGACGTTTTTTTGGTCGAGTCATTTGCGGGAATTTCGATCCCAGTCACGCTGATAAACTTCGGCGCAGAAGGTGAAATTCCTTTGACCGCGCAAGCGGCGAACATCGCGGAAGCTATTCCCAACGCCACCTACGAGGTGATCGAAGATGCCAGTCACTTTTCCATGTTCGCAAATTGCAAGCCGGGGGCCGAGGAATTCGCCCTGGCGGAAGGCATTGAAGAGCCGATCTGTGCAGATGGGAACGGGTATTCGCGGGATGCGATCCACGCACAGCTGATCGGGATGATTGCTACAGCCTTTGATCGTGCAGTGAGATAGGATCAATTCACGTTACGGATGATGCGATTTCACGCACCCATTGGACACATCAGAAGGTGACCGGGCTCTAAGCATTCGCTGGATGCATCTACGCTACCTACCAAAAAAACCGCTTATTGAACGTTTTAAGTGCCATTGGTTGAATTCGTTGTTCTTGAAAGCAGTCAAACATCCGCGCAGGGGAAACGACAACTAAGTCCCGCGATATTGCCGTTCACTCGCGATCCACTTGAGTTCCGCTCTGCGGGACAAAGCCGTCATCCGTATTTCGCCGTTAGAAGTCCGCTTTTTTGGGTGTCGCTGTACTAAGTTCTGGTTGTGACGTTTTCATCCCTGGCGGAATTCGCTGAAATGCCTGCAACCGCAGCGACGACGATCACCATACCTAAGGGCGTGCTTAATGAAAAACCACGCTCCAGAGTACGCAAACGACATTTGGGGACTCTAGTTTACTTATGGGCCGCTGGTCGTGCGCCGATATCCACTGAGATTAGCCCAATGAGGTTATTGTAAGACTGTTCGTGGTTTTCATCTCGTTCTCCTGTATGCAAGTCTGCCCAATCTGCCTGCTTACCTTCCCAAGGTTCGAGATGTTGTTTCTGTGAGATGTCGGTTCTGATGACCGCGTCCCTATTGGCGGCTTCGTTCCTACGAGCATTGACGGCGTTGGGAGCAAAGGCCACAGAATCCATATAATGTAGATAGGCTTCATAGGTGTCTGCTGACCAAAAAGCCTTATAGGGGTCCATCGTTTTGTATAATTCGCGCCTTCTTTTGATAATGTCTTCAGGCGTTAAATCCTTATAGTGCCCCCGGTCTTCTATGTAGACGAAAATGTCGTTCAGAGGTGTGGCGACGCGTTCAAAAATCTCTAGCCGTTTTTCGACAAGCCGCTCGTTTAGTTGAAATGCGTCTTGCCTGTCTTGAAGTGCGCTTGACGTCCAAGTGCCGAACAACACAACCGATACTGGCACCATCGCGGACACAAGAATCTTCGCGATTTCCAGAGAGTTCCAAGGAGAGGCTTTGCCTTTTCCACTACTGTTGTCCATAAAAACACTCTTTCTTCGAAAATGTACCATCAGCATCACCTTTTACCTGGAAGGTTCAAGGGCTGTATTGATCGTCAGACGTGGGTAAAAGGTTACCGTGGCAACCACGCCGGATGTTTGAGGCGATACTGTCTGCGCAAAGAAAAACCCCGCCTGAGCGGGGCTGGCGCGTATGCGAAAAAACTTCGCTCGCAATCGCTCTCGGAACTATCTCTTGGCGCTTGCTATCTTGCTCAGCCCGCGTTCATAGAGTTTTGAGAAGCCGTTAAAACCAGACATCCGCTGCTGGATGACCAAGGTTCAGGTTGGGCTCGTTCGAGACCTTCGCCGCTCGGCGATTAATATCGGTTGACGGTATGATACTCGGTAATTGGGTCCCATCGTCTTTACCGCACCTGAGGGTGATTTCGGATCGGTGACCTGCCTGTGCTGAATTGGCTGAACTCAATCACAGGAGTTCAGCATGCCCCATCTCGATCACACCGCCTTCGTCAATTCGCGCCACGACAAGCGCAGCCTCGGTCACCACACTCTCCGGGCCGACGAACCTTTGCGCGCTTCACCAGAGCGCACTAGGTCACCGACCCGTTGTCTAAGGACGACATTCTTGCCTACCACCGCTATTTGCGCGACGAGCTGGTCGCCAACCCGCAACCATCGAGCGGCAGCTCGTCACCCTCAAGTCCTACTTCGCTTGGCGCGCAGAGCGTAACCGCGCCCTGCCCTCCCCGTTCACAGACGTCCGGATCACCGTGAAGATCCCGCGGCGTCTACCGCGCCCAATCGATCGCGATACCCTCAAAGCGGTTCTCCACGCAGTTTAACGCACCATCGCCGTGCGGTCGACGCCGCGCCAACTTCGCAGAATGCCGTCACGCTCCTGACCGTCAAGCTGCAGATCGTCACTGGGCTGCGGGTCAGTGAATTGACGAATCTGAAGGTTCGCGACGTCTCGCCGGACGGAGGCCAAATCCTCGTGCAGCGCAAAGGCAGCAAGGAGCTGATCGTCTTCGTGCCAAATCACGAGCTGCAGGAGGAGTTTCATCGCTATTGTCAGATGCGTTCCGAACACAGCTCCAGTGCATCGCCGCTGTTCCTCAACACGGTGGGACGTCGGCTCTGTGCGGCCACTTTCCGAAAGCGGCTCCGGGCGCTATCAAAACGCCCTAGAATCGAACCCCACCTGTCCCCGCACCTCTTTTGGCACTCGACCGCGACGCTGCTGATCGAAGAGGGTATCGACCTCCGAATGGTCCAGGCACTCCTAGGGCATACGAACCTTAAGACCATGGAGATCTATGTACGGGTTTCAAACCATGCCCTGAAGCGAGCGCTGCAACAGGCCGACATTCTCTGTGCTCTTGGCGATAATGGGTGGAAACGACCATTCTGGGTTATAATCCTGTCCAGCTTCAACACAGTAGCGTAGGAGGATCCCCAGCCCAGAGGTGGAGACGCCCATGTCCATCAGCGGCTCAGGCCGATCCGGGCGATAAAGTCGCGGTGGCTCTGTACCATCTCTGCAGTCTCGGTGGTTTTGCTGGCCCAGTCGTCCCAGGCCGCCTGCGCTGCATCGCGGAAAACTGCGCGGTCTTCAGGGGACCAGTCATAGAGTTTCACACCCTGATCCGGCAGGGTCGCCGCCGCCTCGCCGTTCTCGACAAGCGTATCCATCATCAGATCCATGGCCATCGCCTTATGCGCCACCTCAATGATCCGCCGATGCTCTTCGGGCATGGCTTCCCAAACGTCTGTACGGCAGGCCAGGTGATCGGACGACATCGAATGGAACCCCGGATAGGTCGTATGCTTGGCAATGTCATAAAGCCCCAGGCCCACATTAACGGCCAAGGATGACGCGTCGGCCCCGTCGATGATGCCGGTTTCGAGCGCAGTGAATATTTCGGTGAAATCCATCACCACGGGTGACGCGCCGAGGTCCGCAAATATTTCCGTCTGCATGCCGGGGGGTGAGCGGAATTTGAAACCCTTCAAATCTTCGGGTCCGGCCAACCGTCTAGTCGAATTCAACGATTCCTGGCCACCGATGGCGGCGCCGATGAAGGTCATACCCTGAGGATTATACAGGGCATTGATCTGTTCGCGACCGCCGCCGACGTTGACCCAGGCCTGATACTGCAGCGGTGTATCATAGCCGCCCATTGTATCGGCAACAAACTGGAACGCGGGGTTTTTGCCGGTCTGATAGCTGCCATTCGTCATGTCGCAGTCCAGAATACCCGAGGCCGCCGCATCGAAAGTCTCGACCGACTTCACGACGCTCGCCGAATAGAACATTTCGATCTGGATGTCGCCGCCGGACATGGCGCTGACATTCTCGACGAATTCCGCGATCACACGACCCGACGTGCTCTCGACCGACTGGTGGTTCTGAATGCGCAGCGTGGTTGTCTCGGCTACTGCAGCCCCTGCGAGGCACAGCGCCGTGGTTGCCGCAAGAATACCTGTCTTCTGCATAGTCGTCTTCCTCCCTTAAGGTTGGGCTGGCAGGGTGCCGCCCAGTTCATCCTCCACGTAGACCGTGATGATCTCGTCGAAGCTCTGCTCCGCAACAAAGCCCAGGTCGCGGGCCCGTACGGTATCGAAGTCCCGGGCCCAACCCGAGACGATGCGGTGAATGGTGACGTCCGGTTCACGCCGGATCAGAGCCACGGCTCTGTCACCGGCCCGGCGCCGCAACGCCTCGATCTGCTCGCCAACCGTGGCCGAAACGCCCGGCATCGTCAGATTGCGCCGTGGACCCAGCCCGCTGGTGTCGAGGCCGGCAGCATGGTCCAGAAACCCCACAGCCGCGCGGGGCGAGGCATGCCAGTGGCGGATGTCATCGCCAACGGGCAGCACCGCATCCTGACCATTGAGCGGTTCGCGCAGGATACCGGAAAAAAAGCTCGAGGCGGCCTTGTTTGGCTTGCCCGGGCGGATGCAGATCGTCGGAAACCGGATGCCGATCCCGTCGAGAAAACCACGCCGGGAATAGTCGTCCAGCAGCAGCTCGCCCATCGCCTTCTGCGCGCCATAGCTCGTAAGCGGGGTCAGGTGAAACTCGTCCGGAATGCGATCCGGAAATGGCGCGCCGAACACTGCCAGCGACGAGGCATATACCACCCGGGGCACATAACCCTCTGCCAGACGGATCGCGTCGAAGAGCGAACGGGTGCCATCGAGGTTGACGCTGTAGCCTTTGTCGAAATCGGTCTCTGCTTCGCCTGACACGATGGCCGCGAGATGCACGATGGCGTCTGGCCGGTCTGCAATCAGTCGAACGGCCGCTCCCTTATCCGACAGGTCAGTTTTGACCACATTGCGCTGGCCTTTGAAATCCGGCGCCACATCGGGTGCGATGACGTCGGCCAGTGTCATGCGGTCGACGGTCTGCCCGTCGATGGCACCTGTGGCGGCCACACGCTCGGCCAGCTTGCGGCCAATCATGCCTGCGGCGCCAATGATAAGCAGGTGCATGGTCTAATCTCCTGTCCGGATGCGTGCGATTGCAAACGCATCGAGCGTCAGCGCACTCTGATTATCCGACAGCCTGTCCATATGGTCGAGGGATGCAGCCGCCTCGGCAAAGCAATCCGCATCGAGGATTGCTACGCCCAGAGCGTTTGCCGCAGCAACGACGACCTCCACCTGTGTGGGGCCCATGTTCGCGATCCAGTACTCGGTCGCCGCCCCTTGCCGGGCGGCAAATCCGGCCAGCGCCCCGGATGCGGGCAAATCCAAGGCCTGCATCTCGGCGCCGTTCAACCGCGCCAAACCGCGCAACACGTGAAACACTGGATAGACACCGCCGTGCGCCTCGAACCAGGGTCGGGGAAAATCAGAGGCAGCCGAGACCGCACCGAAAGGTCCGATGCAGGCCCCGAGAGCCACCGCCGCAGCCCCACCGGTGGCGAAATCCGCGAAGTAGCCAAGATTCCAGGCCGCACCCAGCAGACTGCGCTGACGCGGATCGTTCCAATTCATCGCCTGCCGGATGTTGTCGGGGTTGTCTTTGGCCGCTGCCCCGTAAGGATTGTCGCGAATGCCGATTGCCGAGGGGCCAACGGTCCAGAGCGCGCCTTCGGCGATCTGGGCCACGGATTTGATGATGGCCGGATGCGCCTCCCGGGTTTCCATGACCGAGCGGTCATCTCCGGCGTGCACCATCGGCGATGTGGTAAAACTCACGAGGTCCAGATGCTGGACCGGCGGGCGCTTGCGGTTGAGTTCGGTGAAATAGGAGAACATGCCGCCGCCGATCCGCACGCCCGGAAAGGCGCGCCGGGTCGCATCGTAAAGCGCCGCCGCCTCCGGCGCATCGGGCCAGACCGAGCCGGGCAGCGTGCATTTGAGATCCGGCGCCGGAGAGACCAGGACCGTGCCGAAGGGGTCGCCCAGGTCATGTGCGGTCTGGCCAAGCGCTGAGATCTCTTCCGCGGCACCCGCGTCATCGGTCGCGGTAATGACCGCTTCCAGCCAGGGGTCCGCTCCGAGCGCCCGGGCCATCTCCAACATCGACTCCAGGCTTGCGCGATCATGGCCCGCGCGGGGGTCATGATGCAGCACAAGATAGGCCGGGTTCAGATCGCGCAATGACGCTACGGCCTCTTGCGCGGTCCGCGCATCCTCGGGCCGCAGCCCCAGCCCCAGCGGCGGCGTGGGACCGAGCGCTGCACCGGCCCGCAGGCTCACCGAACCGCCCGCCGCGCCAGTGCGCGCCGCGCCGCTAACCGTCACCGTTATCGTCTGGTCGATCTCCTCGCCCGGTTCGATCCGGTAAGGCCAAGGCAGCGCCAGCGGGCGCACATAGGTCTTGTAGGAAGCATCGGTCCAGTTGCGCTGATCCTCCATTTCGAAGGTGTCCCCATCCATCAGCGTGCGCACAGTCAGACCGCCCGGCGTGTTGTGGGTCAGCGCGCGCAAATCCATCATCGGCTGAACGGGATCGATGATCTCGGGGAATACTGTCTCGTTGATCTCTCCACCCGTGTGCTCGATGGTGACAGGTGCCCCCGCGATCCCCTCAATGGGGTGCAGGATCACAAAGCCGGTGCGGTTGGTCAGAAACCCGCCGTGCGTCCGGCCCCGCCCGTGAAAGGTCAGCGTCCCGTCGGCCCGCCCCTCGATCCGCGCGTCATAGGAAAACCTCTGCGCGCTGTCACCTGCGACCGCGCGCAGGGTGACGGTGAAGCTCTCCGAGTCCTCGGTCACCTGCAGATCGGAAATCTCCGGGTTATAGGTGCCCCAGTCCTTGTCACGCACAATGAAAGACACGGCGCGCAACACTTCCTCGCCCTGCCATCGAATATAGCGCAGGTTTCCCGCTTCGAGTTCGGCAGACAGCTTGCCCGCCCGCAGGAGCCGGGGCGGCGGGATCTCTTCGTCGGTGCCATAAAGTGCGATACTGCGGGATAGGTGTGACATGGATATTTCCCTAGATTCGGGTCGAACGCCAGTTGATGAGACGTTCCGCCAGCAACGCGATAATGATGATCGAGCCGATGGCGGTGCCTTGCCAGAAGGGCGAAACTCCCATCAGGTTTAGCCCGTTGCGGATCATGACCATGATGAGTACACCCAGAAGCGTGCCGATGATCGAGCCACGCCCGCCGTAGAGACTGGCTCCGCCGATCACGACCGCGGCAATGGCGTCCAGCTCAAGCCCGTTCCCGGCCATTGGATCGGCGGACATCACCTGCGCCAAGCTGAAGGTTACGGCGACGGCCGCAAGCGCGCCGGAGATGACGTACGGCAGAATGGAGTAGAATACCACCGACAGGCCCGCCGCCTTTGCGGCCTCGCGATTAGAGCCGATGGCGTAGATGGTCCGCCCGCCCTTGGTGTACGTCAGATACCCCCAAGCGACGAGGTACAGCCCGATCAAGAAGAGCACATTTGCCGGAATGCCCAGAAAGCTGCTGTAGACAATTGCATCGAGATCGGGCGGCAGGCCCGAAATGCTGCGCTGTCCCGAGAAGATGAATGACAGGCTGCGCCCGATGGCCATCACCCCCAACGTCACCACGAATGGGGCCAACCCGAAGACCGCGATCAGCACGCCGGAAAAGAACCCGATAGCGGCACCCGCGGCGATGCCAAGGGGAATGGCCAGCGGGATCGGCATTACCTGCAAGGCTTGCGCCAGGATGATGCCCGTCAGCCCGAAAACCGCCCCCACCGACAGATCTATGCCGCCGGTGAGGATCACGAAGGTCATCCCCACGGCCACGATTCCGATCACCACGGATTGATCGAGGATGTTAAAGATGTTGCGCTCGGTCAGAAAGTGCTCCGAGGAGAACGACAGAACGACCGCCAGCAGCAGGGCAAGACCCAGCATGCGAAATTCGAGGCTCCGCAGAAGGCCTGCCCAGGGCGCGGCGCCATACTGCGCCTCCGTGCGGGGGCTGGTGTCGCTCATGGGTGCCTCTCCTCTTCCGATTGAGTCAGGCGGGCAACCTGGGCCCGGATGGTCCTTGGGTCCGGCAGGGTCGCTCCATCCGGCAGAGTCAGCCCGATCCAGCCCAGGTCATGCCCCCGTTTGTCGGTCATCTGGGTTAGCAGTGTCTGGCCTGCACGATCTGGGATGAACACATCGGCACGCTTCTGAATGGCCTTCGGAATGGACGTCTCCGACATCATGGCGGCCTCCCCCGGGATCATACCGGCCAGTTGGGCGCCCGCCTGTGCAAGGCAAATGGTATCCTCGCCGTCCAGCAGGACCCAGAATGCGTCCCCGCCGTGGTCCTCGATCAAGGCCGTCAGCAACGCCTGATTGCGCGCCGTTGACGTGCGCGGCGCGGCCAGCAGCGTCAGCTTTTCCTCGGACAGCCGCGCGGTGGGTAGGTCTGCGATTGTCAAACCATCCGACATGACCACCACACGCTCGGTGATGCCCAGCAATTCCTCGAAATCCGACGAAATCACAACCACCGCCAGTCCGCTGTCCGCGGCCTCCTGCAACAGCCGGTAGATGGACGAACGTGTTCCGATGTCCACGCCCTTGGTCGGTTCATCCAGAATGAGGATGTCGGGTTCCGTCAGTAGCCACCGTGCGATGATGATCTTTTGCTGCATGCCACCCGAATAGTTCAGCAGGCTCTGGTCCAGCCTGTCAGCAGGCAGGCCCAGATCGGCCATCAGCGATGCTACCTTCTGCGCCCGCTTGCGATAGCCCCGCCCAAAACCGCGGTGCTGGCCCATCTGGGCAATCATCAGGTTCTCGCGCACGCTAAGATCGGGGATGATGTTCTGCGCCCGACGGTCTTCGGCGACAAACCCCAGCCCCGCGCGCACGGCGTCGGCCGGTTTGTTCAGACGAACGGGCTTGCCGTGCACCAAGATCTCACCGCCCTGGCGGGGGCGCAGGCCCCAGATCGCCTCCATCGCCTCCGACCGCCCGGCGCCCACCAGACCGCCAAGGCCCAAGATCTCACCGGCACGCACCGAAAAACTCATATCGCGGACCCAAGGTGCAGCGCGCAACCCCCGCACGTCGAAGATCGTATCACTCACCGCGTCCGGGGCCATGTGGCGCGAAGCATAGATGGCACCTATATCGCGACCCACCATATGCTGGATGATATCGTTCTGGGTCAGGGTGCCGGTGGCCACATCCTCGGCGACCACCTGTCCCTCGCGCAGGATCGTGACGCGGTCGGTAATGGCAAACACCTCTTCCAGCCGGTGTGACACAAAGCCGAGCGCGCGACCCCCTTCCCGCAGCCGTGCCATGATGTCAAAGAGCCGGTCTACCTCGGTCGCGGACAGCGATGCGGTGGGCTCGTCGAAGATAACAAGCCGCGCGTCCAGCGCGAGGGCCTTGGCGATCTCGACCAGCTGGCGTTGGGCCGCCGACAGGGTACGCACCTCGGCATCCAGCGGCAACACATGTTCATGCCCCAGACCGGACAGAAGCTGATTGGCCCTCTCCCGCATCGCGCGGAACGACAGCCGACCGGGGGTGGCCAGATCGGGTAGAAAGATGTTTTCCAGAACTGACAGATCCGGGGCGAGCGATGTTTCCTGCGCCACGAGCGCAATTCCCTGCCGCAGCGCATCCCGGGTGGAGGAGAGCGCCAGCGGCGCCCCGTCAAAGGAAACGTCACCGACGAAACGCTGGATGTGACCTGAGACAATGCGCGACAGGGTGGATTTACCCGCGCCATTTGCTCCCAGCAGCCCCATGACCTCGCCGGGGCGCATGGTCAGCGCCGCATCGCGCAGCGCATGGGTTTTGCCAAAGATCTTTGAGACGCCCCGCGCGGTCAGCAACGGGTCGGCCCGAACGATTTTTCCCTGATGGGTCTGGGATTGCAGCATGATAAAACCGTGGTTGTCCGGGGCGCGCAGATGCCGCACCCCGGCAGAACGGGTTACTCGATTTCGTTGGCGAAAACGGTTTCCTTGATGGTTGGCAGCATCTCCTCGATGTTCTCCGACGTGACGATCAGGATCGGCACGGTGATCTCTTTCTCGGGCGTACCACCCTCCAGATGTTCCACCATGGCCTCAGCCGATCGCACGCCCATCAGGTAGGGTTGCTGCATCCCGGACACGACCAGTTCGCCGGATTGCAACAGCGGGACGAACTCCGGAATGCCGTCAAAGGCCGCAACCAGAACGTCACCGTCCATGCGCGCGGCCTTGATGGCCCGCAAAGCCCCCAGCGTGGGCCCGTCGGTCTGTACGAACATGCCCGCCATATCGGGGTTGGAGGTGATCATGTCCTGGGTGAACTTGAAGGTTTCCTCGGCGGTATAGGCCTGCATCTGCTGCAACCCAGCCTCGCCGGTCACGCCACCAGCGGTCATCGCGTCCTTGAAACCCTTGGTCCGCGCCTGCCCGTTCAGGCGCGCCTGGCTGATGCCGACGATGCCGACGGTTGCATCCGCCTTGCCCGCATCGACCATCGCCGCGGCCAGAGCTTCGCCCACACCGTTTGCACCTTCGTAATTGTTGGACCCGATGACAGAGACGAACTCGCCGCTGTCGGTGCCGATGTCCGCAATCACCACGGGGATGCCAGCGTCCTGCGCCAGTTGCAGCACCGCCGGCGCGGTTGAGGAATCGGTCGGCGATAACACGATGCCTGCCACGCCCCGTGCGATGGCATCCTGTGCGTTCTGCAACTGGGTCTGTGGGTCATTCGTGGAATCGAGTGCGGCAAAGCCAAAGCCGTTCTCTTCGGCCACCGACTTCATGCCCTCGGACACATAGCGCCAGAAGGCGAGATCCAGCCCCGGGGTCATATATACAAGCTCGCCCTTGTCCTTCGCCATGGCCGGGGAAGTCATCCCAAAGGCCGCCGCCGTCAGGGCGACGGTGACGGCTTGGGTCACTGTTCTGCGATTGATCATGTTAGGTCTCCTCCTTGTTGAAAGTCGCGATCCGTTCCAGCAATGAGCTGGCGGGTCGTCTCGTAGATTTGGCGTTCGTGAACTCCGAAAGCCTGCACCACCGCCTCGACATCCTGCGCCCTGAGGGCCGCAAGGATGGCGCGGTGATCATCAATGCTGCGTTGAATGGCCCCCGGTCGGGCCACGACCCGGCGGCGATGATCCAGCAGGTACGAATAAAGCGTGGTTGCGAGATCAGCCAGCACAGCGTTCCCGCAAGCGCGGTAGACGACGGTGTGAAATTCCCGGTCGAGAATCAGAAACCGAACCGGATCCTCAAGCGCTGCATCCTGCGCCTCGATCAGATCCGTCAGGCGGGCCAGCGCCTCAGCGTTGATCCGCGCCGCAGAGAGCGCGGCAACCCGTGCCTCGATCAGCAGCCGCGCCTCATGCACATCATCGAGCGCATCTGTCGTCATGGCAGCATAGCCCGTCGCGAAAAGCCCCAGATCCCCCAGATCCTGCGAGGCGACGGTTGTGCGTGCCCCTTGCACGACCGACAGAATGCCGCGCGTGGACAAGATCAGAAGCGCCCCGCGGATCGTCTCGCGGCTGACACCGAGTGCTGCCGCCAGATCCCGCTCTGCGGGCAGCGGGTCACCGACGGATAGCACACCTGATGCGATCAAGGTCGCGAGTTTCTCAGCGACGGTGTGCTTCATGGACTGCCGGGGAACATGGCCAAGACGGTCGTCGAACAGCAATGCGTGCGCGTCCATGCGGCTCCCCCTTCCGGCTGCGCTGCCATCGGCAACTGTTGGACTACTGGTCTGAACACTAGACCAATAGTCCAACCTGTCAAGACGGCTGTGCGGCCGGTCCCATCCGTGCCGATTTTGCGGTTCTGGTGGCGGTGATCTCTGATATGGTGCCGCTACACATCCACGGACGTCTCTGCTACCTGCTCAGCGGAGGCGAAAGACCAGAGAGAGAGCGGATGGGACAAGTTCGAAGACTTCCAATCGAAAATACGAAAGCACTGATCGGGGATGTCTCACGTCAATCGGTCCGTGACGCCATTGCCAACAAGCTTGCGGCGCTGATCTCCTCCGGAGTCCTGGCCGTTGGCGATGAGCTGCCTGGCGAGCGGGAGCTGGCCAATTCCCTGTCGGTCAGCCGCGAAACGGTACGGGGCGCCATCGGCATCCTCGCCTCGCACGGCATTCTGCGTGTCGTGCACGGCATGCGCACCACGGTGGCCAAAGCAGATGTCAGCTCCCTGTCGCTGGATGCATCTGCCCACGGGTTTGACGGCTCATACCCGCTGGAAAGCATTCATGAAGCACGTTTGCTGGTCGAACGGCGCATTGCGGCACAGGCAGCTGTGCGCATCAGTGATAGCCAACTCGACAAACTGCGCGCATCGCTCACCGCTCAGGAAGCGTGTGAGGGCGATCCGGTACGGTTTCTACTGTGCGACCGTGAATTCCACGCAACTCTTTATGGTGCCGCGCACAACGATGCGCTGTTTGACATTGCCATGTCGCTCTACAACCACCTACTGGAACACCGCCGCCGCATCGTATCCCAACCCGGGTCCGTCGCGGAGAGCCTGTCGGATCACCGTGCCATCCTTGCCGCGCTGGAGGCCGAAGACGCCGATGCGGCGGTCAGGGCTGTCGATACCCATGCCACACGCATTTTCGTGACCACCCGCGCCTTTCTGGATGCCGCAAAGGACCGGGGCGCCTGAACACATGCTCTGGCGCCCCACCACCGTTTAGAGGTGCTGCTACATCATTCCGGCGCGCCTGGCAGTTGCGCCAGGAATGCGGCAAGCTCATCCGCATAGTAGGATGCGTTGTACGTGGTCCCGTGGCCCCGCGTTTCGGCGTCCTCCGGTACAATGATCATCTCAGCTGAGGGGATCTTAGCCATATTCTCGGCCAGCATCGGCAGTTCGACCGGGTTGCGTTCGTCGTCCTGAGACAGCACCACCAGCACGTCAGCCGTAATATCGCCAAGCTTCGGTGTCGGATCAAACGCGCGCGAGGCGTTCCACATATACATAACATCATTGGCGTCACCGACCTTCTGCTCGGCCTTGCGTTCATCCACATAGGCCGAGGCCATCTCGTTTGTCACGCCCAGCTCCTGCAGCCGCAGGTTGCCTCCCGAGGTGGCCATACCAAACCAGGCCGACATATAACGCAGCATCGGGGGCTGTTCTTCGTAAAAGCCGTTGTTCCAGGCCGGATCGTCCCGCACCGCGTCGATGACCATTCGCCGCATCATCCAGTTGCGCCCCGCCATCGGCCCGGGCAGCGAGGCAATGGGCACACCGCCATCCATGAAATTGGGATATTCCGTCAGCCATGTCCAGGTCAGCATCCCGCCCATTGAGAAACCGATCTTCACATGCAGCCGGTCGATGCCCAGACCGTCCTCCAACAGTATTTTCTGAGCATTCACCATATCCATCAGGGTCTGTTCAGGGAAGTCGGTCCGCATGCCGTCTGATGGTTTGGAGGATTGGCCCGCACCGATAGCATCAACCAGGATCAGGTAGTATTTCGACGCATCCAGCGGCTGACCTTCACCGTAAAGATTGCCCGCAAAGGCCTCGCCGAGCATCGAGGTCGCCTGCCCCGTGGTGCCATGGGTGATCAAGACCGGGGGGTTTGCCGGATCGCCGATCGTTAGGTAACTGACATTCATTTCCGCCAGCACTTCGCCGGTCTGAAATTCGAAGTTTTCGATCACATGGGTGGCCCGTTGCGGCTCAGGATGGCCGGCCTCCTGTGCACCGGCAGCAGGTGCCAAGAGCATCGCACCAAGCAAAAGATAGCTGATATGTTTCATGTTTCCTCCCAAGGTTGGAGCCGACTGATCTACTGGTCTGCTCACAATACCAGTAAAGTGAGCAGGCTTGTGTCATTCTGTCAACTCCCCTCCCCATCGACACAGGTCTGTTGCACCATTCATGTGGCGCTATCTGAAGAAAAGAGATGGTCTAGCATCCAATGATTGTCCCGCCAGAGCAACGATCGGCTGAAGCTGTTAGTCTGCTAAGACAGGTGGTCGAACTCGTTGGGATTGCACACGTTATCTTGCTCAGAACGCGTGACATCGGGAGTCGGTAAACTTTGTGATGCTAGAGGGATTTGCCTAACTCATGAGCGCTCTGCCCGCTGCTTATCGGCGCGCCCGCTCTTCAATCAAGCGAGACATTTCCATCTCTTGAAACCCACCCAACTCGATCCCTCCATCGATATCGGAATACGTCTACTGGCAAATCAAGACGCCCAAGTGCAGCGCGCAGTTGAAGATGTTGATAGTCAGCCGGTCGCATATATCGCGAAGATGTATGCCAGGCGTTTCGCCGTGACTGCCGACGAAGCCGCTGCTCCTGCACAGCTGGATTACGCCGCATTTATCGGAACAAAACAGGTGTTCAGGCATGACTACACCAAAGTAGGGCCGGAGCTTTCCTCGCTGCTGCAGTCTGCCCTTCGAGCGAAATTCTCGGATTGACAACCATACTCGGCCCATACCTGCCTTTGAGCTAGGTGCGCAAATGCTGCAGTGCGGCCCGTCGAACCTGCCATTCGCTGCGCAAGCGAAATCGGGAGACAGGCGAACTAATGCAACGTGGGACAAAGCTGACCTCCGAATTCTACCTCGATTGGGTTCGCGCAATAGCTTTCGTCATGTGGACTGTCTCTTCGTCTCCAAAGAAAATCCGCGACTTTTCGATGAATCCCAAGGCCGAGTAAAACTGCGTGGCAGAGAGTGAGGAAGATACCTCAAGTGTTTCAATTCCGTCTCTCGCAGCGATCTTCTCAAGCTCACAAACCAAGGCAACACCAATCCCTCTACGGTGCCAATCAGGCGCAACAAAAACTGATTTTACTTCAGCGCCCTGAATTGCCCCAGTGCCGACAATTTGTTCTCCGGCCAGAGCAACCAAAGTCTGCCTCTGCTGCAGCAGAGCCGCAATTGTCTCTGTCGTGAAGTTCTGCAAAAGACGATTGATTTCAGCTCGCGGATAGTCCTTCGCGTTGACCCGTTCAATAGCGTCGCTGATAACTCTGCCGACGCCTTCGGCATGCTCGATCGTAGCTGGTTTCAATGTGAAATAGTCGCTCATGTAAGGACCTTAGTATCCGTTATGTTCCATGTCTCCTTGGGCTTATTTTGTTGAAGAAGTCTTGTTGCTTTGAAGCAAGTCCTTTGATTCACTCGCTATTGTAGATTGGGGGA
>NZ_CANMXR010000029.1:0-14447 GCF_947501835.1 uncultured Roseobacter sp.
GATCAGACATGTTCACCGCTCGGTTTTCGAACCGTGAATCACGTCATAGGGCGGAAATCAATGGGTCCTGACCCTAGGGCGCTGACAGCAGTAGCCTGAATCATTTCCATTCTTTCAAATACCACTCTAGCACTTGGAAAATTGTCGTACCCTGACTTTGGGTATTTTTTCACAATAGCGTTTCGAGCCCGGGCAAATCCTTCGATGTCTCTAGGAGCCCGGACATCCTTGAGTGACCATGGAAAACAAAAGAAAAAATCTGCGGCTCTCGTGGAGCGGTAAGGGAGCACTTGGTTCTCTGAAGATGTCAAGAGAACCAAAAACCTAAAAACAGTGTGATACGGATCGTATGCCGGTGTATATGCAAGGGAGAACATCAACTCCACCTAACGTAGCATCTATCGGCAAGCCAGTAGATCATGCCTCGAATGTGTGCATGAGTTATAGTAAAGTGCTCAAAGCCAGATCCCATGTCGCTTAGCGTTGGTTGAATGATCCGCTCTTCAATAATTTGATCGACCTCCTGTCGGTCAAGTAGTGAAACGTGAGGGACAATGTGATTTTCAAAGACATCATTTATACGAGCTAGAAAGAGAGCGAATATCTTCTGAGCCGATGGATAATGCTGCATCTTTGCGAGCAACTTTGCAAAGTGCTCTTTTTTCATCAACGCGCTTTCCAACTGATCTTGGCGCTCAGCATCTGTCAATTTCGCTTCAAGCCCCACTAGACTGCCCGAACTTCGTCTGTCTTGAAACATTTGAAGATCGTCAATGAACCCCTCTACGCATGCGTCGCCATGTAAAATTTCTTTGTCTAGCCGATCAAGTAGCCCAGGAATTTGTGAAAACTCTGTCAATTCGGTGCCTACTCTACATCTGGCAGTGGAGCCAAATATTGCACCACCTCTGGCTGTTTCCCCAGCATATTGTAGCCATCAATGATTGCAAGGTTGCATTGTGAAACGACGGGGCTGCCAAAAGCGAATAGCCACTCTTCGGAATCTGCATGGCGGCAAGCGACCAACTGGTCAACGGCGGGTCGGTGCCAACGTCCGTTTTGGGGGTTCTGCGGTGCTGGAAATGTCGCTCCGATGGATGTCGGCTCTGGGCCGCGAAGTACACAATTTTGTGCTTCCGTATTGGCGTACCGCCAATATATGCCTTGGCTGTTGGCGCCGGAAGACCCTAAGGCGGGGGTCAGATGCAACGCTTACCAATGTCGGGTATGGGCCGTCCTGATCGCGATCATATGCGCGCACTGTACGATGCTGCGACTGCTCCGATGGCGGCAACGAGCCCAGAGTCACTGATGCTGCGACGTAAATGAATGGCGGCTTTCTACGATTAGACACGAACGTAACGCTACCTGCTTATCTCGCGAAGAAACTCGTCTACTTGGTCTTCCCAGAGGCTCGGCATTGTGATCACCCTGTGCCCGTTTCCATAGCCTGGTAGTTTTACAATATGTAGCTCACTTTGAGCTCCGCGTGCTGTCAGTTCAGCTAAGTTGGCCTTGGAATGCTCGATGCTGTAAAAGCGGTCCTCTTCTCCGTAGACCGACAAAACCAGGCCATCAAAGGAACCTATGCGGTTGAACAGTGTCGGATTGATTGACGGGTCACCTTTTTTGCCAGTCCATCCGCCGACAAAGTTGATCACGCCAGCAACTTCCGTTGGCATACTCCCCGCTTGCATGATCGCGACAACCCCACCCCGCGATATCCCGCCAACAAGAATTGCGCCTTGGTCTAGGTCGAGTCGCTTTCTCAATGCGGCAAGGGCCGCGTTCGCATCTGTCAACGCCCGCTCCGCTCCCGGCAGGGAAAGCGCCGCCTCGGGCGAATATCCTTTAGAACGATCTAGCGCGAAACCCTCGTCGTATTGCCCATCTGAAAGGCCACGCCCACGTCGATAAGGAAAAACGACAAACCAACCGTGTTCGTTCAACATGTCGGCAAGCCAATCGCTGGTCCAAATCAGATCAAAGTCGCTTGGGCGTGTACCAGAACCTGTTGAGCCATGATGGATCAACGCAACCGGAAATGGCCCTTCACCCGGCGGTGGATAGGTAACAACATTGAGCCGAATGGGTTTCCCTTCCTCGATCAGGTCCGTCTGAAGGTATTCCTGCTGGCCAATGGAAAACCAATCCTCGTCCGGCAAGGCCAACACATCCTTCAGGTTCTGGCGTTCCAGAACGGCAAAACCCTTGTCCGCATCGAATACACCCCGGACCCTGCCAGTTGCTGACATCCGGTAGTGTGCCGGGAAACCATCATCGGCAAAGATCAAATCATCGCCTTCTATTTTTGCCTGACGTCTGAACCAGCGTCCCGCACCATTCAAGTCGCTACCAACGGCATAGATGACGTCTGCGAATCCGTCGTCATTCACTTGCTCTATAATGAGGATATGGTTCCGCCATCCGTCCCACTGTCCGACCCAAGTTCCGGCAAATTTCGAATGAACCTCTTCCGCCTCAATAGCGTCGTTAGGCAATGGGACGTTGCCGACAAATACCGACTCTTGTGCGTAGGCACTACTGGACAGAATGAACAATAGGGCGACGATCCGCATGAGTTTTTTCAGCATTTGCAAGAATCACGTGTGCTATACACGCCCCCTATTTGCTGTTGGCCAGATGCAGGGAGTTTTAGCACACCCTATGACGTAAGCTCTAGACCATGGGTCTGTGGATTTACGAAAGCAGTCCTAGGAGCAGACGCAGTGAAAGTCGGCAAAGTCCGCATCCAGAACTTTGCCGACCTGCAAGCCAATCATCTCGTTCAGGGCGCGCAGGGTGCGGAGATCACCGACGGCAGAGACCTCACGATTATTCTGACAGGGGTGAACATCGCCGACCTTGACGAGAACAGTTTCATCTTCTGAAGGGCAATTTTTCCGCGATCTCTGCACCGGCGAGGGCCGGACTGTTTCCTCCAGGTGCAGATCGTCCGGTCCGGCGGCGGGCGGCGTAAAACGGCCAATACAACGCTTCCGGGGCGGCAATACAACGGTCGTGACAACGCTCACAACAACGCTCCTCGCCGATACAGCACCGCAAGGCGGGTCCGCCCACTGATATCTCGCATGCGCAAAGCGGGCCGGTGATTGGTCCGCCAGATTGAAAGAAAAGGATCAGATAGCACAAAACCCATTGAACAAGACGCGCAGCCATTCCCGCGCAGAATTGTCCGGGTGCCGGATTTCACGAAAGGCACCGGATGTCTCTTTTTCTACTTTCAGCTGAACTGGAACCCTCACAGCCGTGCGGGCCGATTCTGACGATGACACACAACGCCATACAGGAAACTCAGATATGAAAAGACTTCTCTCCCTCACCGCCGCCGCGCTCGTTGCCGCCTCCACAGCGCAGGCTGCCCTGATCGCCAATATCTCGGGCACCCCCGGCAGCGGACAAACCACATGGACCTTCAGCGGGACAACGATTGCTGGCAGAGGTGCCTTTTTTCAAGATGGCAATTTGAACCAAGCCAACGTATGGACTGACCTCGGTGACTACACCTCTGTGGAGTTTTTCAATAATGTGAATGTCTCGGGGGATGCCGCGCTAACCATCGACGGGGAAACCCGGCGGATCGATCTGGCGGCCATCGATGATGATGGCGACTTTGATGACTGGGGCATCGGCGTGGATGGTGCGGATATCTTCGTGTTCGGAGCCGGATCCGAGGTCAGCTGGACGGGCAGCCTGACGGTTTTCGGCATCGACCTCAACGATCTGAACAACAGCGGTCTGCCGATTACGTTCTTGACCTCAAGCTTTGGCTTGGTTGGCGAGGGCACGCTGGATCTCGAGCTAACCATCGCGGCAGATGAAATCTCTGCCGTGCCGCTGCCGGCCGGTGGCGTGCTGTTGCTGTCCGGTCTGGCCGGGGTCGCCGCGCTGCGCCGCCGCAAGAAATCCATCACCTGATTTACGGGCGCAAAAGGCACCGGCTCTAAGGTCGCTTCAGAGACCTTTTTGCCGGATGCTGCGCAAGGTTCGGGTGTCCGTTTTTTCAACATATTAATTGACGCCGCCAGCTGGAAAGCGTGCAGTTTTTTCGTGACGACTCTCGCGCAAAATCGTAGTTACGTTCGCCTCATTGGCGCATTGGATGCAACCAACCTTGCAGACAGAATCGCCAGTGTTGCGTTTCCGTGGCTCGCAACGCTTCTCACCCGGGATCCCTTTCTGATCGGCCTGGTCGCTTTCGCTGGGCGTCTACCGTGACTTCTGCTGTCCGTACCAGCCGGTGTGATCACTGACCGTTCGGATCGGCGCAACCTGATTGTGCCGCTGATCTGTTTCGTGTCCTGCTTACTCTTGGTGTGATCGGACTCATTCTTACCTTACCGAGCAACATCGAAGTGCAATCAGAGTTCGACAAACGGACGGCAGCAACATTCGCAAACCGGCCCTGCTGCCAATAACAATTTCTGGCAGACCTATTTGATACACATCTGGCGAAAAGTGGAATTGACAATGAAGAAACCCAAATGGTCGCTCTTCTTGCCGACATCCTCTCTGTATGAATGCGATATGAGCTTCGCGTTCTGGCGTCTTTCGAACCGATGCCCCACTGGATCGGGACAGGCTCATATTTGCTCACAATTTAACCTGCCAGCGACGGCCTGACCGCTGAGCTGAGTTTTCTCGCCGATTCGTAGAGCAGCGGTCGAAAACACGCAGTTTTTTCTGCCATGCGCATGCCGGACCTTTTGGCTGAAAATACAACGCTTTTGGTAGGTCGTTACAACGCCATTGGTGGGCAAATACAACGGTCGTTACAACGCTTGTCAGGCCGGTCGACGCGTATGTGTGGCTGGCAAAAGCACGCATGAGGTTGGGCCTGTTTTCGGCAAACCAAGGCATGGGCGCACACCATTTCAGAATGAAAGAGTTTAAAGATGTTTGAGACACCCCAATCCGTTTTTGACGAAGCGACCCTGTCCGGCAATGCGCAGGCGCCCAAGATCATCACGCTGACAAACGGCAACATGGTGGTGGCCTACGCGGTCCCGTCCGGTGATTTTTTCAGGATCAAGGGGCAGCTTCTCGACCCGCTTGGCCAGCCGATCAGTGACGAATTTACCTTCGATTTCGAAGGCCACCGATCCCAGGAACCCAATTTCGATATGACTGAAACCCCGGATGGTCGTCTGAACATTATCACTGAGGTCAAAGAGTTCCGTTTTTTGGATTTCGAAATTGCCACGATGATGTCGATGAACGTCGCCTTTGACGGCAACGGAAACCCAGATGTAATCGACAGGAGAATTCACTTCGACGATAACGACAACTCGATTTTCGATTTTGATCGGGACGATTCGACCAACCCAACGGTGACCATCGGGCCGGACGGATCTGCGAGTATCTTCTATATCAAGAAAGACAAGTCTGAGAATTTTGAGGTGTTCGAGACCAATCGCACGGGGGCTCGAGATGACGGGATCAAGGCGTTCCGAGGAAATGAGAACGCCGAGGTGCGCGCCGATACGCTGGAAAACGGCAATATCATCCTGATCCTGGACCGCGATGGAAAAGGTAACGGCGGCGAAATCAACTACCGTATCCTTCGAGAAAACAATTCGACCGTTAACATCGGGGAAACGGGTGATCGTAACGCCAAGACCTACGATTCGACGGTCACAGCGCTAAAGGGTGGCGGCTTCGTCATCGCGTGGACCGAGGACGATGGGTTTGACATCGACGTGCAGTTCCAGCTTTTGAACGCGTCAGGACAAACGCAGGGTGGTACGGTCAACGTGGGCAATTCTGGCGACGGTGCGCGCGACAACAACAACGAACCTTCGATTGTCCCGTTGCTCGATGGCGGCTTCATCGTGTTCTACGACAAGGATGCCGGGAACATAGGCGTTTTCGGTCAGCGCTATGATGCGTCCGGCGATACGGTTGGCGAGATTTTTGAGGTCACGGACGACAACGGAGCCAATATTGACGCCACGCTGACGGAGGATGGACGGATCGCGGTCACATGGCAGGACGTCAACACGAACAACGTGAATGTCACGATCATCTCCGTGGATGCGACAAATGGCGATGATGTGCTTGATGGAACGAATGGTGACGACGTGATGCGCGGCCTGGCGGGCGACGACGTGCTGCGCGGGGGAGGCGGCGACGACGAGATCCGCGGCGATGGCGGCGATGACGTGATCATCGGTGGAAAAGGCGACGACCGGCTCTTTGGTGGCACTGGATCGGATATTTTTGTTTTCGAAGACGGTGATGGCGATGATGACGTTGTGGGGTTTAACGCAACCAACGATGCGGAAAAAATCGATCTGACCGGTGTTTCTAACATCGAGGATTTCGCGGATCTGTGCGACAACCATATGCGGCAGGACGGCAGCGATGTGGTGATCGACACCGGCAGCGGCCAGATCACACTGCATTCGGTCAATATCGAAGACCTCGACGAGGCGGATTTTATCCTTTCCTTTAACGCGATCCGCGGAACCGAAGGCGACGACACACTGACGGGTACCGATGGCGCTGACGCGATCCGCGGTCTGGCCGGTGATGATGTGATCAATGGCGGTAAGGGCGACGACCTCATGCGTGGCGGCCTTGGATCTGATGAATTTACGTTCAAGGACGGGGATGGCGTTGATGAGATCAGGCGTTTTGATGCGACCGATAATGGCGAAAAGATTGATCTGACCGGCGTTTCAGCAATCACGGATTTCACCGATCTGGTTCAGAACCGCATGACGCAGGTCGGTGATGATGTCGTGGTTGATCTTGGGGATGGGAATTCTGTTAAACTGACGGGCGTCGATATCGACGATCTGGATGCTGCGGACTTCCGATTGCGTTTTGCCACCATCAACGGCACCGAGCGCGACGAGACACTGACCGGAACGGAAAACTCCGATGTCATCCGTGGCAAGGCCGGGGACGATGTGATCATTGGCGGCAAGGGCGACGATGTCCTGTTCGGTGGCACAGGATCGGACACATTCGCTTTTGCTGACGGCGACGGTAATGACGAGATCAGGGGCTTTAACGCGACCGACGACGCCGAGAGGATTGACCTTAGTGGTATCGCAGGTCTCACCAAGTTCAACGTGCTTCTAAGTGATCACATGCGGCAAGTGGGCGACGATGTGGTCATCGATTTCGACTCAGGAGATACGATTACCCTTCGCGCCGTTCAATTGGGCGACCTCGGGCTGGACGATTTCGTGTTCAGGGCCCAGACGATCGACGGGACCCGGGCCGACGACCTGCTTGTCGGCGGCGATGGTGATGACAAGATCAACGGGTTTGCCGGCGATGACGAGATCTATGGCGGTGGTGGAAACGACATAATACGCGGGGGATCGCACTACGACACCATCCACGCCGGTGCCGGTGACGACCAGGTTTGGGGGGACGAAGGCCGGGATACCGTGTTTCTTGGCGACGGCAACGATGTCTTCTGGGATGCCGAGCAGGACGGTCGCCATGCTCACGATACAGTCTTCGGCGGTGCAGGTAATGATACGTTCCACGGCGCAGGCGGAAACGATGTTTTTGACGGCGGTAAGGGCGATGATCTTTTCTTCGCGGGGGCTGGTGACGAGACGTTCGTGTTTGCGGACGGGTTCGGCAACGACACGATCGTTGGTTTCGGGGCCGATGATGTTATCGATCTATCAGCAGTGTCTTCCATCGAAAACTCGAGCGATCTGACCGCTGATCACTTGCGGCAGGATGGTGAAAACCTGATCATCGATGATTTGGCGGGCAATACAATCACCTTGGAAGGTATAAACATTCTGGATTTGAGTGGGGACAACTTCTTGTTTTGATCGCGCGTGAACTGACGCGCCGCTTGTCCCAAACGGTGTTCAGGCGGTGCGTTGCCATCGGATGAACGGCCAGGCAACGCACCCCATTCTTCGGGGTCAAGCGGAACCCGTCCCGGAACACTTCCATCAAACAAAACTGATACGGATATTGTCGTGCCCTATACCCTATTTGTCTTCATTGCCATCGCTGTAGCGTTTCGCCTCGCCGCCCTTGCAATCTCCATCCGGAACGAAAAGCGGATGCTGCAAAGTGACGCAATCGAACATCATGCCGCAACATCCCTGATCCTGACGATCGCCCATATCGGTTTCTACGTCGCCGCCATCGCCGAAGGACTGTGGCGCGATTCTCCAATTTCTGCGATTTCTGTAGTTGGTCTGATCCTCTACGGTCTCGCGATGTGCGCGCTTGTCTGGGTGATCTGCACCTTGGGCAGATTCTGGACGATCAAAGTGATCATAGCGAAGGACCATCAGCTGATATCCAATCGGATTTTCGACAGGATTCGGCATCCAAACTACTATCTGAACATCATTCCAGAACTCATTGGATTCACACTGGCCTTACAGGCATTTGGCGTCTTGTTATTCGGATTACCTCTCTATGTTGCTGTTCTTTCACTGCGCATCCGACAAGAGGAAAAAGTAATGCGGAGCCATTTCCATAAGTATGGATCAGTAGGGCGCAGCCTTGGCGCGTCATGACCACCCGTTGCTCTCAAAATGTCTACAAAACTCATTTTTGTTAGGTTGGCCAAAATGGAAAGGGATACGCTTGCGTCACCAGCTAAGACGACCTTTTGTAGCGTGTGAAATTCGACATGAAGGAGGTAGCCGTTTTCCCGAAGCGCCGTTGCCGCCATCGGGTTTAAGGTCTGTTTTGTCCGCACCTTTCTAATTCGCGATGCTCGAGATTTCGCCAGCGCAGCGAATGGCCGCAAAGCGGGCTGCAACCGCAGAATCTTCACTGGGCGGTGAACGGCAGGATTGGGTCGTCCACGTCGAGCGGCGGCACCGTCAAAGTGTAGATGCCGCATTTGCTCCAATGTCTGCTGTCGAGCCCAGATCTCCCAAGTTGCTGCAGCATGGCTAAGGTCAGCTTTGCGTATTGCCACATACAGTCAACCAGACTACCCTCCTGCCAAAGGAGTGAGGTCATGACCTTCAATTTCGTCGTCGTAGTAAGCAAAAGGTGCATGGTCCGATAAGGTTCTCCATATCCGTTTCCATGCGCCCCCGATATTCTCGGGGGCTTTTTTGTTTTTAGAGCTCAGAAAACCAAGATGAACCGCGCAAGAACACCACCGCACTTGATTACATTGATCTTGCTAACTGGGTTTTCGCCCATGTCGCTCAACATGTTTCTGCCATCCCTGGCCAACATCTCTGTTGATCTCAAGACGGACTACAGCACCGTTAGTTGGGCCGTTTCAGGATACCTGGCAATCACAGCCGTCATCCAGCTCATCATAGGTCCCATGTCAGACCGGATCGGTCGGCGGCCGGTACTGCTGGTGGCTTTGCTTGTTTTCACAATCGCCTCTCTAGGTTGCACTTTTGCGCCGAACGTCCAGGTTTTTCTATTCTGCCGAATGCTCCAGGGCGGGATCATTGGTGGCTATGCGCTTTCACTGGCAATCATGCGTGACACCAGAACCGAGCGCGAAGCCGTGAGCCTGATCGGCTACATCGGGATGGCCATGGCAGTCGCCCCGATGATCGGCCCCATGCTGGGGGGCGTGCTCGACACCTTCTTTGGTTGGCGGTCCGTCTTTGGCTTCTATGCTGTCGCGGGCTTCGGGTTACTCCTGCTTTGTTGGTTTGACCTCGGAGAGACAGGGCCACAGCAGGCTACAGGTGCCGCCACGCCAGTGCCCGGGATAACAACGCTTATCCGTGAGCCGTTGTTTTGGGCCTACGCCCTCTGCGGCACGCTGTCTGTTGGCGCGTTCTACATCTTTTTGACGGGCGCACCCCTTGTTGCCCAGGCGACGTTCAATGTCACGACCGCCGAGCTTGGCTTGTACATTGGGACTATCACCGTTGGCTTCATGATCGGCGGCTTTCTGGCCGGTCGAGCAGGAAAGCACTTTGAGCCGACGACCATGATGATCGCAGGCAGGGTAGTGGCTTGTGCGGGTCTTGCGGGCGGTTTGGCGATCCTGGCATCAGGGATAACGTCAGCGGAAATGTTCTTCGCAAGTACAATTTTTGTGGGCCTAGGAAACGGAATAACCATGCCCGGAAGCAATGCTGGTGCCATGTCGATCCGACCTGATCTTGCTGGAAGCGCAGCCGGACTAAGCGGCGCTCTCATCGTTGCTGGAGGTGCCGTTCTCACTGCAGCGACGGGCAACCTCGTCTCAGAAGCTAATGGTGCGCAAACACTGCTATTCCTGATGCTGGCAGCATCTACACTAGGTTTGTGCTTTGCGGTTTGGGCGGCGTGGCTCAGGCGAGAAGCAGTTTAAAGCCAACAAACAGAAGCGGCCATTGGAGCGCGTGAAGCGAATTCACACTTTGGTCCGGATAGTGTTGAAGAAGTATGCGTTTGAGGCTGTTACGGGCGAAGCCGTAAGTAGCTGGCGCTTTCCTATCATCCCGCAGGTGCCGGTTTCTGAGCCAGTTTTGCGAGTTTCCTGAGGTTCTGTGCTGTGGCTGCGAGTTGGAATTGTTCGTTTGCGCCTTTAGGTCCTCGAAGCCGCATCATCGATACGCCGATGTATCGTTTCAGATGGGCAAAAAGCATCTCGACTTTCCGCCTTTGAATGAACGAGGTCATGTAGGCATCGGTTTTGCGGATATCACGGGCCACGTCTCGAGCCGCTTCATGGACTGACCGCATCACGCGTCTGCCCGGATCACCGGGGCAGCACTTCGATTTGAGTGAACATGTATCGCAGTCATGTTTGGAAGCGCGGTATCGGATAAAGCCGTCTTTGCCGCCGTTCGGTTTTCGTGGCTTGGAGAAGTTCCGTCGATAGGTCTTAAGGGTCTTCCCATTTGGGCATGTGTAGCTGTCAGCCGCCAGATCGTAGACGAAGTCTTCGCGTGAGAATGTGCCGTCCGTCCGCTTGGATTTGTCCCACACTGGGATGTGCGGAGCGATGCCGCGCTCTTCGACCAACCAGCCCAACATCTCCGCTGATCCGTAACCCGTGTCGCCAACCAGCTTGTCCGGCGTCATGCCGAAGCAATCCGTAATCCGGTCGATCATGCGCTGAGCTGCAAAGGTCTCAGCCGTTCGGATCGGAACCGACGGTTCGCCGTCGACAATCACGGCATTGTCCAAATCCACCATATAGTTGGTGGAGTAGGCAAAGAATGCGGCTCCGCCCTCAGCCCCGGTCCAACGCGCCGCTGGATCGACAGGTGAGATGTATTTCGGGACAGCTTTAGTGGACGCACCGAATGCAGCGTCATTCAGCGTTTCGAGATATTCGTCTATGGCGCGCGACGCCAGTTCGGGCGACAGACCCTCTTTGCTTTCAATCCCGCGCGTCTGGTTCGCATTGGCTGGGATCAAGCTGGCATCAACCCCAAAGCTCTCGCCGCCAACCAAGCCTTCATCAATGCAGCGCTGCAAAACTGTCTCAAAGAGACGTCGGAACAATCCACTTTCCCGGAAGCGTCCGTGCCGATTCTTCGAGAAGGTAGAATGGTCAGGAACCGGGTCGGTGAGGTCGAGGCGGCAAAACCACCTGTACGCCAGATTGACATGGACCTCTTCGCAGAGCCGTCGCTCAGAACGGATGCCCTGACAATAGCCCAACAACAGCATCCGGATCATCAACTCGGGGTCAATCGAAGGACGACCATGTGAGCTGTAAGACGGTACCAGCAGGGGCCGGACTTCCGACAGATCAAGGAAACGATCAATGCCGCGTAGTGGGTGATCGGCAGGTACAAATTCCTCAATCGAGAACTCGTAAAACAGCGCGTCCTGCGCCACCTGCCTCGGTCCCATCATCGCCGCACCTCCAAACTCTCAAAACGAGTGAATCAACGCCGCACCAACGGATCAACGGACTTTTTCAACACTATCCGGACAAACCGGTCATTCAGGTCGAATGGTATCTCCAACCGAGATTGTGCCGCCACGAACGATTGAGCAATTCAAGCCGGACCTGTGGCGCAGCAGATCGCAGACAGCCTTGTCTGTCACCAAATCGAGGTACCGGCAGGGCGTGTTCAAACGACCTGCCAAGAGCAGGGTGTCACCGACAACAAACCGCTGCCCGACCAGGTGGTTCAAAGGGACCCCGGAGACTGTCAGATTCCGCCTGTGCTCATCCGCATCAAAGGTAACCCCATGGTCGCGCTCCAAGGCCACGAGGGTTTCCTTCTCGATCAAAGTGACTTCGCGAATATCTGGAATCTGCGAATACTTGCCCTTGCCCGTCGCGTATCGATCTCCTTCGAGGCCCAGGCCTTCGATCAGTTTTATGCTGTCATGGGCCTCCATCGGTGCACGGCCTTCAACGGCTGTGTGGATGCTGAGCAGCGTTCCTTGCCACATCTAGTTCTCCTTAAATTGCACTATCCGGCTTGGATGCCCGCGCATTTGATCGCCGGACCAGAACCAGAATGCCCGCCGCGATGATGAGCGCGATACCCGCAACGGTCCAGAGGTCCGGCACCTCTCGGAAGAACACGAAGCCCCAGAAAGCCGCGAAGATCAGATACGCATAGTCGAAGGTCGCGATGATCTGCGGACTGGGGGACTGATAGGCCCTAGCCAGCCCCACGCTGACACCGACGATGAGTACAGCCATGATGCAGAGGATGCCGATTGTCCTGATGTCGAAGGATGACCAGGTGCCGAACAGGAAGGGATAGGAGGCAGCACGAGCGGACGGCGCTGCCCAGAACCAAAGGCTGGCTAGGCTTCCGAAAAGGATGAGCGCAAGATTCAGGCTTATGGCCAGTGACGCCGGGGCTTCATGCGCGCATTTGGCCCGTGTCAGAACCGCCGCAACGGCGTAGAGAAACGCGGCAATCACCGGGATGAGGGACAAGACGGTAAAGTCTGCCCCGTTGGGGCGCACAACGAACAGGACGCCGATGAAACCGAGCGTGACGGCACCCCATTGGACCGCCGTGACAGCTTCCCTCAGAAAGATCGCCGACAGCAGAACAATGAAGAGCGGACCGGTGTAAAGCGCTGCGGCGACGACCACCAGATCGAGCAACGGGATCGCGGCATATATCGCCAGATACATCGCCACCAACGCAAAGCTGCGCAAAGTGACCCAGCCTACAGCCTTCGGCCAGACCTGACCTTTGGCAAGAAGAACCAGAACCGGCAGGGCAAGCAAGGACCGGCACACATAGATTTGCCACAGCGTCACGTCCGCGCTGGCGAACTTGACGAATGCATCCGTCAGCGCCATCGCGAAGACGGTCAGCAGGATCGTCAATATTCCCGATTTGAGGGACGGGCTGCTTGCCGGACTGATCATTGTGCGCGCACCTTCATGAACGGAAACGGATCATACCGGGCTTGGTTTGTGTGGCTATGGTGTATAATCTAAGCAATATGATTAGAAATTTTGCATAATGAACCGCGCCGACCTTCATAGCCTCAGAACCTTTCTGGCCATCGCGGACAGTGGCACCTTGAGGTCAGCCGCCGATGCCCTCAGCGTGAACCCGTCCGCTGTGTCCCAGCAATTGAAGACCTTCGAAGACAGCCTTGGGACGGCCCTTTTTGTCAGGAACACGCGATCAGTGGCGCTCACTGACGCGGGCCGCGCATTGCACGACCGGACTCACAACTTGTTCGCTGAAATTGATGCGGCTTTGACAGCCACCCGCAGCGCGGCAGGCACCACATCAGGGCAGTTGCGCATCACTCTGCCTTACCGCGCCTGGCAATTGATCATCGCCCCCCGGATTGCGGGCTTCAGGGACACCTGCCCCGAGATCGAACTGGACTTGTCCGTTGATGAAGAACTGACAGACATCGTTACGGGAGGGTTTCATGCTGGTATTAGGCTGGGAGACTATCTGGCGGACGAAATGATCGCTGTGGCGCTCACCGCGCCGCAGGCCGCGACATATGTCGCGGCCAGGGATTACCTTGCCCGGCGGGGCACGCCCCAAACCCCGGCAGACCTGCTGCATCACGACTGCATCCGATACCGTCAGATGAGCACAGGGCAGATCGCGCCTTGGCGGTTCGTTGTGGACGGAGCCGATACCGAGGTAGAAGTGACCGGTAATCTGGTCTTCAACGATCTGAGATCGGTCGTGGATGCGGCCAGTCGAGGGCTCGGGATCGGGTGGTCGCTTCGTGCAGGCGTTGCGGGACAGATCGAATCCGGGGAGCTGGTCGAAGTCCTGGCCTATCACACACCGGATCGGCCGCGCTTCTATCTCTACTATCCAAAGCAGCTGAAAAGCTTGAACCGCTTGCGGGCGTTTATCGACCACTTCGCGATTGGCTGAAATTGTCTCCCAGACTTGACGGTGACGATCCTTATCGCAGGTGACAAAGATGTTTGAGTTTTGCCACATCCTGCGGTGCGGAGAAGGCCTGCGATGAGCCTATTTTGTTGAAGAAGTCTTGTTGCTTTGAAGCAAGTCCTTTGATTCACTCGCTATTGTAGATTGGGGGAG
>NZ_CANMXR010000030.1:0-14399 GCF_947501835.1 uncultured Roseobacter sp.
GGCCAGCGCGTGATCGAGGGAATACCCTCAGCGCTGCCATCCGCCCGGTGGCACGTCAAACATTCATTGGAGAGATATTCGCCGTATTCAGGATCTCCCTGTATCGCAAGTATCTCCGGGTCCAGGTCATGATCTGTTGCGCGCGCGGTCGGTTCCGCCTCCGGCACATCACGCGGGTTGTCGGAAAAATCGCGCATATAGGCCAGAACATTGGCCCGATCCGTCGGATCCTTGAGACCACGGAAACTCATGCGCGTCTTGGAAACCAGGGCGCGCGGGTTTTCCAGATAGGCATCCAGGGTCCGAGCGGTCCAGACCATCCCGTCGGCTCCCGCGCGTTCCATCGCCTCCGAATAGTCAAAAGATCCATGCGCCGCTGCCCGGCGACCGAATATGCCGTTCAGGTGCGGCCCGATGCGATCCTTGGCTCCGATGCCAATTTGATGACAGCCCTTACACTTGGAAAAAACCTTTTCACCCGCCTCCGCGTCACCCAACTCCTGCGCCGCCAGCGATCCGGCCAGAAGCCCAACCGCCGCCGTCACAAGAGAGAGCCTGCGCAAAGTCATTGCGGGAAGGACGCCAGATACGCGATGATGGCGGCCAGATCATCTTCTTTCCTCAGGCCTGCAAAGCTCATCTTGGTGCCTTTCATGAACGCCTTTGGCTTAGCTAAAAAGGCGGTAAGGGACTCTTCATCCCAGACCAGCCCCTCTTCGGCCATGGTTTTGAGCGGCCCGGAATATTTGAACCCCTCCACCGTGCCCGCCGGTCGCCCAACGATGCCAGACAGGATCGGCCCTGAGCGGTTCTTGGCCCCCTCGCCAATCTGATGGCAGGCCTTGCATTTCTTGAAAACCTTCTCTCCGGATGTGATCAACTCCGGATCAACGGCGGCGACCTCGACCACCTCCTCTGGCGCCGCCTCGGTCGCGCTGGCCTCTTGCTCAGGTGTGACATCGAGCACCATGGCACGCATGGTCACTTCGACCGCCTCCTTGCAATCACTCATGCAAGGCTCACCAACCCATTGGCTATGTTCCGTCTCAATCCTGTCGTCGACAATGAAGCCCTCCGCGTTGGGCAGCGTGAAGGATGCCAGATTTTCGTCCGAGAGCACAAAATCCTCATCCACCAGATCGTTGGAATAGAGAATGTAGGCGACGATGGCATAGACCTCATCCGCCTCCAGCGTTTGCGCCGCGCCAAAGGGCATGGAGCGATTGACGTAATCCCATGCCGTCGAGAGATGCGGCCAATAGCTGCCCACGGTTTTCAGCGGGTCATCATCCGCCAATGTGTCCCAACCGCCCGCCAGTTTTGGCCAATTGTCCACGCCTTCCGCAAAATCGCCATGGCACGCGGCACATTGGTCGGCAAAGACCTCCTCACCCGTCAGCACATCACCCGAGCCTGCGGGCAAGCCGGTTCCGTCCGGGCGCACGTCTATATCCCAGGCGGCAATTTCTTCGGGTAGCGCCGGACGACCCAGCCCATATCCTTCGGCGACCGCGGGTGTGCTGAGAACACCAAGCGCGACACAGAGTTTAAGAAACTTCGACATTCTCCGCCTCCCCGGTCGGGCGCACCCACCACGTCTGGATACAGTTGTTGTGATAGATCGAGTTCAGCCCCCGCACCGCGCGCAGCTGCGTCTTGGTCGGTTGTACATACCCGGTTTCATCCATGGCGCGGGACTGCAGGAACATCTCTTCGCCGTCCCATGTGGTGTCGAGATAGAACCGCGTCAGCGCCATCTTCTCGCCGGGCTTGGCGAGCCGCGCGGTCTCCCAAGTAACGCCGCCGTCTTTCGAGACATCCACCCGCGTGATCGCGCCATGCCCGGACCACGCAAGCCCCGTGATCACCAGCGGGCCGGACCCATGTGTGATCGGCGCTTGCGGGCTGGGGGAGGTTACGACGGATTTCGCGTCCATTTCCCATGTCCATTTCCGGCTGGTGCCATCCTCCAGTGTATCAGTGTATTTGCTGGTCTCTTCCCGGCTTTCCACCGGGCCATCCATGACCTCGACCCGGCGCAGCCATTTGACCCACATGTTGCCTTCCCAACCGGGCACAACCAGCCGCACCGGATACCCATGTTCCTTGCGCAAAGCTTCGCCATTGGCCTTGAAGGCGACCAGCACGTCATCCAGCGCCTTTTCCATCGGGATCGAGCGGCCGTTGGAAGAAGCGTCAGCCCCTTCGACGTAGACCCATTTGTCTGCCAGATCGCCTGCGGCCCCCAGCCCCGCCTCCGCCAGGATCGTGCGCAGCGGCACGCCGGTGTATTCCATGTTGTGGATCATGCCATGGGTGAACTGCGCGCCATTGAGCTGCGCACCCGCCCATTCCATACCCGTATTCGCCGCACATTCACAGAAATAGACATGGTTTTCGCGCGGGAAACGTTCGAGATCGGCGTAGGAAAACACCAGCGGCGTGTCCACCAGACCGTTGATCATCAGCCGGTAGTCTTCTTTTCTGAGATCAATTGCGCCGGAGTGATGCCGCTCAAAGGCGCAGCCCTGCGGCGTGATGGTGCCATCCAGCGCATGGATTGGTGTGAAATTGATGGAGCTGATGGTGTCGGCGGTCAGCCATTCGACATTGCGGCGGATCACATCGCTTTCGTACTGAATGGGCAGCCCATAAGGCGTTGCATCCACACCCTCCCCGAGACCGCTGGCCCACTCCTGCACCTCGGTGATCAGCGGATCAGGCGTGCCTGACCGCGCCGCCCCGGCAACCAGTGCTGTGCTGGCCGCGGCACCGCGCAGAAACCCGCGGCGGGATGGTTTGAAACTCTGCGACATAGGTGCCTCCGTGTCTCTTTTGCTCATGCGCCGACCACCTCAACGCTGTTGTTGGGGGTGATGGTGACGGTACCCTGTTTGCGGATATGGTTCTCCACCACATCCCAGATCTGCGGCCCTTCGGTGCCTTCACTGACCGAGGCCCATCCGGCGACCTGATAGGTTTTGGTGGGGTCGATCTTCTCCCCGGTCTTGAGCAGGATCAGATCCGTGATGCGGCTGCCCTGCGGTTTGCTGATATCGATGCGGTATCCCAGCCCGCCTGTGCGCACCATGTCGCCGCCCTGCTGGTAATAGGGATCGGGGTTGAAGAGGTTGTCCGCCACATCCTCCAGCACCACATGCAGAAACTCACCGGTCATTTCAGTGCGATACGCCGCACCGTAACTCATCGAGGTGACGTTCCAGATGTCTTCGCGCGTGATGTCCTGCCCCGGCAGGATCGACGGCCCCCACCGCACGCCAGGGCTGAGCGCGATGTCCGCCTCACGCTCTGACAGCAACGCGTCGCAGATCAGATCATCCCACGTGCCGTTGAAATTGCCCCGGCGGTAGAGCAGGCTGTCGGTCTGTCCGATCACCTCTGCCAACGTGTCTTCGTAAGGCGCACGCACGGTGTCGATCACGGCGGCCACATCCGCATCGGGTGTGATCACGTCTGACAGGATCGGGATCAGCTTGTGACGGAAGCCCATCATGCGCCCATCCCGCACATCCAGATCGACACGGCTGACAAATTTTCCGTTGCTGCCCGAGGCCACGATGACCGTATTCCCCACCACCACTGGCTCTGGCAGCGCATCATGGGTGTGGCCGGATAGGATCACGTCGATGCCCGTCACGATGCCCGCCATCTTCTTGTCGACATCAAAGCCATTGTGACTCAGCACCACGACCAGTTCCGCCCCCTCGGTGCGCACCTGATCAACCATCTCCTGCATATTTTCGTCCCGGATGCCAAAGGCGTATTCGGGGAACATCCAGCCGGGGTTGGCGATGGGCATGTAAGGAAATGCTTGCCCGATCACGGCGACCTTGACCCCGCCCCGTTCAAAGAATTGGTAAGGCGGGAACAGCTCGGCGGGCTCATCCCATTCGGCGTCGAATATGTTCTGCCCCAGCGCCGCAAAGGGCAGCCCCTCAACGATCTCGTTCACCCGGTCCGAGCCCAGCGTGAATTCCCAATGAAACGTCATCGCGTCGGGCTTCAGCGCGTTCATGACGTCGACCATATCCTGACCTTGCGTCTGATAGCAGGTGTAGCTGCCGTGCCAGGTATCACCGCCGTCCAGCAGCAATGCATCACGTCGCTCGGACCGGATCTGGTTGATCACCGTCGCGACGCGGTCCAACCCGCCGATGCGCCCATAACCTTTTGCCAGGGCTTCAAAATCACCCGCCGACAGAGCGTAATGCGCGTAGGAACCGTCTTCGATCCCGTATTTTCTGCGAAATTCTGCGCCCGTGAGATGGGGCACAGCGCCTTTGTTGTCGCCGACACCGATGTTGATGGACGGTTCGCGAAAATAGATCGGCTTTAGCTGCGCGTGGATATCCGTGATGTGGATCAGCGAGACATTCCCGAAGGTCTCAAACTGCAAAAGCTGGTCCTGGGTCAGCGTTTGTTGCGCCGCGATCCGACCCCATTGTCCAAAACCGGACGCACCAAGCAGCGCACTGGCGGCCATACTGGTCTGGAGAAAATCGCGTCGGGATATCATATGCGCATTCCTGAATGTATTCGAAAGAGAAAACCCCGCACGTCCACCGTGCGGGGCAATCGATGTCTAGTTTCTAACCGAGGGCCCTTCGACGTGCAGGCCATTGCCGCGCGAGGCGACGTAGAGCTCCAACGCCACGAACTCCGGGCTGCCCGGCTTAAAGGTCTCCGCCCTTGTGTCGCGCACGCACCCTTTGAACCGCGCGTGCACAGCATTCAGCTTGGTGTTCTTCAACCGATACGTTGGAAAGCCATTGATGTGCCCTTGGCTGAGATGGTCCGCGCGGATCATGTTGCCGTAGTTCTGCTCATGGCAGGAAGCGCAGGCAAGCTCCAGCTGTCCGGTGCGGGTGTAGTAGAGATCCTTGCCCGCCTCCCAAGTGGATTGCGCAGGCCCATCGATGGCCACATTCACCGGCATGCCCCGGGACACTGACGCGATCAGCGCGGTCATATTGACCATGTCGCCGCCCGTGTATTTCCACTTTTCAGCACCCATCCGGTTTTCGCGGCAGTCGTTGATCTGCATCTCCAGCGTGCGCACCTCGCCCGCGGCCTCGTTGTATTTCGGGTAGACCGGGCGTACCCCCGCAATCTCCTCAGACGCACCGTGGCAGCTTGCACAGGATTTACCCTCGGACCCCTCCGCCGTGTTCCAGACATCCTCGGCCTGCTCCACAAAGATCATGCCGGGGTTGTCGAAATCATCGGCCTGCATGGCGCGCGTTTCAGTACCGCGGAAATGCCAGCCCGAAATCACTTCATCCATGACATCCGCCACATGTGCGGGGGCTGCGGTACGCGTCACCAGTGTGACGTCTTCGTTGAGAATAAGCGTGTCCTCCACCGGCTCCGCGATCAGCGGTGTGGCCACCAATGCGCTTGCCAGCATGACACCCGTCAGCTTTTTCATTCTTGTCCCTCCCCAGACACTCATGTCACTCGATCGCGATCTTTTTGCTTGTATCGTAGACCGAGCCGTCATCGTCGTACCAGGTGAAAACAAATTCGCCCGCTTCCGGTACGACGGCCTCGAACTCCAGATAGGGGTTTGTGGAAATCGCCGGCTCCAGCACGACATCGATGACGTTTTCGCCGTTAAAATCACAGGTAAAGCGGTTGATGATCGACCGCGGGATCACATTGCCATCATCATCCTTGCGCTGCCCGGATTCCATTTTGTGGCTGATCAGCGTCTTGATCGTGATCGTGTCACCAGCAGCCGCCGTCTTGGGCACCTTAACGCGGGGTTTCACACCTTTTGCCATGTCTCATTCTCCTGAATTCTGTTGTCACGCTGGGCGCGCTCCGGATACCGGAGCCGATCCCTGCGGGTCAGCCGCCGCAGCCGCCAATTGTCACTTTCACCGTCGAGGTATCCTGAACGAAAGAACCGTCCGCCAGCTTCGCGATGGCAACAACCTCCTGCGTGCCCGCCAGGCGGATGCGCGTGGACGCCGCGCGCGAGGCGGAAAGCTTGCCGAACTTGAACGTCGCAACCGGTGGCGTCGGGTTCCCCAGCGCCAGCACCAGAATCTCCACCGCCGTGTCCGAGGACACTTCGATGGGCACTGTATTGCCATTCTCCGCAATCTCCGGCGCGATCAGCTTGATATCCCCTGCGCCGATCTCCGCACCACCGGTGAAGGCTGCGATTTCGTCAGCACCGGCGGCAGCCGCGACCTTCAGCGGAACGCCAGCGATCAGGACGGCCCCCGCCCCCATCAAAATTGCATTACGTCGTGTCAGTTCCATGCGTGAACCTCCTTTGACCTCATCCGGGTCGTTACTCTTTCAGGGTGGACAGATAGGCCACCACGTCTTCGATTTGCTGAGCGCTTAAGAGCGGGCCAAATGTGTCATCCGCGGCCTCACCGGTGTAGGCGTTGCCAGGACGGAAAAAACCTTCTGTTTTATAGAAAGATGGCATCAGGCTGTCTTCGAACATCATTTTCGCATTGGCGACGATTCCACGCAGTTCGGCTTCGCTCCAGCGCTCACCGGCACCATCAAGCATCGGCCCGATCTCACCGTGGAACGGCACTTCGGCCAGATCACTGACCTCGTGGCAGGCGACACAGTTGCCGAGACTTTTGTCGCCGACGATTTCGCGGCCCTTCTCCGCATCCCCCGGTAAACCGGTCAGTGATTCTTCGACGCTGCCATCCGTAAACACGACGGCGGTCGGGGTAATCTCTCCGGCGCTCACCGTTTGGACGGATGCGGCCAGAACAAGAATTGCGAGAAAGTTGGGTCTCATGCGTCCTCCCAAACACATTCAATTATTGGCATACCATAGGACACAAAAACGTGATTGATCAAGGTCAAATTCGGTTTTGTGAATTTGTTTTTGGTTCAATCTGCCGACCCATCCGCCCGCTCCTGAATTCGCCGTGCGTGATAGCGCTGAAAATCCTCTTCGGAATCAAGCGCGTACCGTTTCTCCCGGACCCAAGTGAACATGTCGAGCGTGGTGCCCGCCCCAAAGGCTCCCGGCATCATGGCAACCGCGGCAGTCTGCGCCGTGGCCCCCTCCGGCACCTCTTCGGGCAGGAACAGAATCGACGGCGTGAACAGCACGCCCCATTTACGCGCCGCCTGCTTTTCCGAAAGCACCTCCCCATCAAAGTCGGTGATCTCCGTATCGCCATGCAAATTCACCTGCACCACAAAGAAGTTGTCACGGATGTAGCTGGCGATCTCCTCGCGCGGGAAAACATCCTCATGCATCTTCGTGCAATAGATACACCCCCGCTGTTCAATCATCAGGACCAATCGCTTCCCTTCCGCGTTCGCCTCCTCCAGGTCTTCGCTCAGATCTTTGAAGGTGTCGCGCATCCAGTCCGTCTTGTGCAGACCATCATCGCCCAGCTCGGCGGCGAAAGCAGGCAGCGCCGACAGGCACAACAGGATCAACAGGCGTTTCATCGGACGGTCTCCTTATATGTTTTGAAAAGCGGGAAAGGTTTGCAGCATCCACTGCGCGATGTAGTTGACGCTGTCGGTGGCGATGAGCCCGGCAAAGACGATCATCAGTACTCCCATCGCCTTTTCCACCTTAGGCAGATGTTTCCGGAACCGGGCGACAAACTTCAAAAACGGCCCGATGAAGAGCGAAGCGATGACAAAGGGCGTGGTCATCGCCGCGCCGAAAACCAACAGCAGGATGAGCCCGCGCAGCGCTGTCGCTTCGGTGCTGGCGGTAAAGACAACCGCCGTCAGCACGCCACCAACGCAAGGGGTCCACCCCGCCGCAAAGGCAAAGCCGACCAGATAGGCCCCCAGCACCGACATGTTTTTGGTATCCCCAGCCTCCATCTGAAAAACCCGATTGAGGAAGCCAATCCGCAGCACGCCCAGAAAATGCAACCCCATCACCAGCACGATCAACGCCGCCACGATGCGGAACTCGGTCTGTGCGCTGCGAAAGCTCTGGCTCAGCCCGTAGGCCGCCGCGCCCAGCAGGACAAACACGGTGATAATGCCCAGTGAAAACATGATCGATGCGAAAAACGCCCGACGGCGCACGCCACTGGAAAGTGTCCCTTCGGCGCTGATCTCGGACATCGACGCACCCGCCATATAACTGAGGTAGAAAGGCACAATGGGCAGGACGCAGGGTGAAAAGAAGACGATCAACCCGCCCACAAAAGCCCCAAACAAAGTGACGTCCAACATCCCAAATTGCCCCGGTGCTTGTGCTGATTACATATTCAAGATATTATATGTTTAAACTCATCCGTCAATCGGAGCCCCGATGAAACGCCTTCTGCTTGCCCTTGCGCTCAGCACCGCGCCGCTGCCCGCGATCACGGCCGATCTAATCATGGTAGAGCAAAACGGGTGCCATTGGTGCGCACGGTGGAATGCCGATATCGCCCATATTTATCCCAAAACCGATGATGGGAAACGCGCGCCATTGCGCCGTGTCGACCTGCGCGATCTGCCGGATGACATCACCTTTGCATCGCAACCGGTCTTCACGCCCACCTTCGTCCTGGTCGAAAACGGCGCGGAACTCGGCCGGATCGAAGGCTACGCGGGTGACGAATTCTTCTGGTTTTTGCTCAGCAAGCTGCTGAATGAACATGCAGTCCCGCCCGCGCCTGATTCCTGAGCATTTGCGCCTAAACCTGTCGCGCCAAAGCGGCCTCGAATTGCCATCCGACCGCGACACGCGTATGAGGATTGAAACGTATTAGATATCCGATCCGAAATGTCCCTGCCCGTCATCACCAAAGACATGTCTGACGCCGAAATCGAGCGCATGATGGAAAACGCATGCAACGCGTCGAACTTCCTCAAAGCGATCAGCCATGAGGGGCGTTTGATGATCTTGTGCCATCTGGCCACCGGCGAAAAGACTGTCACAGAATTGGAAGAACTGCTGTCGGCCCGGCAAGCGGCGGTGTCGCAGCAGCTGTCACGCCTGCGCACCGAAGGGCTTGTTTCGCCGCGCCGCGAGGGCAAGGCAATCTATTACAGTTTGACAGATCAACGTGCGGTTCAGATACTTGATCTGGTCTACGATCTGTTCTGCAAGAACGGATAGCGCGCATCGCCACGCCCCGTAGACATTGGGGAGGAAGCAAATGCTGGACGGACTTTCAGATACCGGGCTCCTGGCCCTCATTGGACTTGTCGGCGGCGTCATTCTGGGGCTTGCCGCGCGGTTGGGCCGTTTCTGCACCCTGGGGGCCATCGAAGATTTTCTCTATCAGGGCAGCGACATACGCCTGCGCATGTGGGGGCTCGCCATTGGTATCGCTGGTCTGGGCAGCTTTGGCCTTGTGGCACTCGGGGCGCTCGACCCCGCGCAATCGATCTACCATCTCGCACCTTGGACACCCGCGCTGGGGATCATCGGCGGGCTGATGTTCGGCTATGGCATGTCCCTGGCGGGAAACTGCGGTTTCGGGGCCTTGGCGCGATTTGGTGGCGGCGATCTGCGTTCTTTCGTGATCGTGTTGGTCATGGGGATCAGCGCATATATCATGCTCTCCGGCCCGCTGGCACACCTGCGTCTCCTCGCCCTCTCAACGACCGAAGTCCCGATAGAGGCGCGGAGTTACCCGCAACTGCTCAACAGGGTCACCGGCGTGTCGGGCGTCTTGTGGGGGATCATGGTCAGCGCGATGATCACCGGCACTGCGCTCTGGTCCCGCGATTTTCTGCGAACGCCAAGGGCCATGATCTGGGCCATTCTTGTCGGTGTCGCGGTGATCACCGGCTGGGCGGGCACCCAATGGGTCGCGGACACCGGGTTCAGCGCATCACCGGTGAACAGTCACACCTTCACATCACCGCTTGGCGAAACTCTGCTGTTTCTGATGACCTCCAGCGGCGGCGGCCTCACCTTTGGGGTTGGCTCGGTATTCGGTGTGCTGGCCGGGGCCTTCATCGGCAGCCTCATCAAAGGGCATTTCCGATGGGAAGCCTGCGAAGACCCTCGCGAGCTAAAGCGACAGGTGCTGGGCGCAGTTTTCATGGGCTTCGGCGCTATACTGGCGATGGGCTGCACCATCGGACAGGGCATCTCCGCATTCTCATTGCTGACGTTGAATGCGCCTATTGTCTTTGTTTCCATCTTCGCAGGAGCAGCACTTGGATTGCGCCAATTGATCACCGGGTTTTCGTTTGGCCGCCTCCAATCCTAGCTCGAACACCAGCATCGAAACTTCGAACCACGGACATGCGCATCGCGACCCCGATCAGCGCAGGGCAACTGACCGAGGATGAGGTCGGTCAGTTGCGGTATCGCTACGTTGCCTCAAGCGATTTCCAAAAGACGACTTTGTCGTCACCTTTCCCCCAGAAATCGCGAATACGCGCTTCTTCGGTGTATCCGGTCTTGCGATAGAAAGCGCGGGTCTGCGAAAACGCCTCTGTTCCGGAGGTATCCGCGATCAAAATGCGTTGCCCGCGCTCCCGCAATTCCGCTTCCAGAGTGGCGATGATGGCAGTCCCGCAACCGGTACCCTGCAGAACCGGCAGCACGGCGATCGCGCGCATGTTCCATGTGCCTTGCGTCAATTCTTCTGGCGCGGCATAGCAAAACCCGACGGCGTTACCGTCTATCTCACACGTCAGCCAGAGTTTATCACTGCCATGTCCGGAAAGGAATCCGGCCACCAAATCCGGCAGCATTTCACTTGGGAACAGTGCTGTGCCCTTCAGCACGTCTTGCAGATCGGCGATATCACCGCGCTCTGTTAGTTTGATTATCATTGTGTGGTCTCTCTTAAGTCTCGCACAAGCGAATAGCTCGATGCGATGCGCGCAGGCTCACACCATTGCCAAAACCAAGCTTCCTGTTCTGTGTGATGTGATGCCGCGCAATCTAGGAGCCTGTCGCGCTCCGCGCAGGCGCCTTTTTGCCGGGTGTCCAACCGTGCTGGACTTAGCGGTTTCCCGCAATCGTAGACATGAAATCTCCTTTGCCCGGCAGGGTTTGCCAGACATAGACGTTGTCTATCATTTAACCCATATCGCGACAAGTCACGCACGGAAAGCGTACGCGTCTGAATGCGGAGGATATCTCCAACCAAGCACTCAGTCAGACACCACAGCCTTTAACCGACCTACCGGCCAATTGAGATCGCAGCGACGAACATGATCAGTTTCGTTTAGACAGGGGACCGATTACAGAAAGTGGACGACCACCCTCAGCCGGGAAGACATAAGAATGACATCAACAGTGAATTTGCAGGATTGGGTGGGCCGAGAGATCGAGAGGACAGACCACCTGCGTCCTGAACCTGCTCGCTTTTTGCAAGCCACGTTGGACCGTAGTCCCACTTTCGCGACCGGCGACCGGCTACCGCCGCTCTGGCACTGGCTCTATTTTCTGGAGGCCTCGCGTGCCAGCGATCTCGGGCGCGATGCCCACCCCAAGCGAGGCGGGTTTTTGCCGCCCATAATGCTGCCCCGCCGCATGTGGGCAGGAGGCCGGTTTACCTTTCACACCGACTTGCTGCTTGGACAGGCCGCGACAAAAAGATCTACGATCAAAAGCGTTGTCGAAAAAGAAGGACGCACCGGACCGCTCTGCTTTGTCACCGTGCACCATGACTATCTTCAGGCCGGTCAGCTGGCGCTGAGCGAAGAACATGACATCGTCTACCGCACAGACCCCGGCCCGCAAGCCGAGACGGCGAAGCCAGCGCAAGCTCCTGAACACGCGGAATTCTCCCGAACCATCACGCCGACCCAGGTCATGTTGTTTCGCTACTCCGCGCTGACATTCAATGGGCATCGCATTCACTATGACGCAGACTACGCACGAGATGTGGAAGGCTATGACGGGTTGGTTTTTCATGGTCCGCTCACGGCCACGCTGTTGCTTGATCTGGCGTGTCGCCAAACGGCCCGACCGCCAAAGCATTTCACATTCCGCGGGCTGGCGCCGATTTCGGGGCTGGCCGCGTTTCATATTGAGGGACAGCTGAGTAAAGACGCTGCAAATCTATGGGCGCGTCGGGCGGATGGTGCCCTGGCAATGTCTGCGACAGCATCTTTCTAGCGGCCCATCGCGCGCCGTCTGCACCATCAATGTCCTATCGGCCTGACAGTTTTAAGTGCTACAGCTTGGCCGCGGACGTTTCCGCCCAAAACCGGTTCATCAACGCCAGAGCCGTTTCAACATCGCTGGCCACGCCATCAAGACCCATCAACGGCACCAGATCTGGCGCCTCGCGCGTTATTTGCCCAGAAAGGAAAATCCGAGCACCCGGGTTGCTGATCCGCAGAGCGATCACCAGCCGGGCCAAGGCCGCTGATGCATGAATGCCTGCTGCAGACAAACCGATGACCCGACAACGCGATTGCGAAATCGCCTTCAACAGATCGTCATGCGACAGGCTCACATGCAGATCAATCTCCCAGCCTTCTTTGCCCAGCAGGTCAGCCGCCATGCGCACCCCCAGGATATGGGTTTCGCCGGGCACCGTGGCAAAGACCGCCGATTTGACCGCAACCGGTTTGTCAGGAACGAAAAGGTAGCCAAGGCTGCGCATGATGGAATAAATGCGGCTCGTCCCAATCGAAACCTCGACAAAGGACACATGATCATCGGTCCACCAGTCGCCCAATGTGCGCGCCGCTTCGCGCAGATAAGCCAGATAGATAGCTTCAAGCGAGGCCCCATCCTGCCGTTTGCCTTCGATAAACTGCGCCGCTTCATCACTCTCTGTGGAAATCAGCGCATAACACAGTTTGTCGACCACGCGCTGCGGCGGATGGTCGAGCAAATAGGTGTTGGTTTTTCCGATTGCTTTGACGCGCGCCAAGACCTCATCAATGATCTCACCGACGGTATCAGCAGGAAGCTTTGATTTCAGTTCCAGTATATCCAATTGCGTCTTCCGGTAGACCTCCGGACAGACTTGTTCGTAGCTTTGCTTCAGAGACGGCATGTCCACTCCCCAGGCAGTCAGACTCCAGTTTCTAAGTTAGCGAATGTCGGAATTGTTCTTGGAGGTTAGATTTTGACCCGGCAATATGTCAATGAAAGTTTACAGTTTTGATTGGAATATCGGATTCCGATTTGGCGGCACCCTGATTTTTTGGCCAGAAGTCAGGAGCATAAACCAGCAAAACCCGAAGCGCGCCGTGACAGTGCAGTTACGTGCACCGCAAGTGCGGATACCAAAGCGGCTGCGCTTCTTTTGGGCTATACCGATTCGTGATTGGGCCTATGTCCGCAGAATACCCCTGAGCTCACAAGCTGGATGCCTGAGAGTTAAAGAGGTGTAGGTGCGAAGAATGATTCCGCGCCGTGACGTTGGCCGCGGACCAAAACCCAAACCACAACCGGTTGGCAACATGGCGATCCCTGAAGGACTCGAACCCTCAACCTGCTGATTAGAAGTCAGCTGCTCTATCCAGTTGAGCTAAGGGACCGCTGGTGCTGTTCATGCCGCAGGCCGCGCCTTCGTGCAAGTCTTAGAGCGCGCGGGACATGAAAACGCTCAGGGGGTCCTTCGCATAGCCGCCGAACGGCGGGCATTGTTTGAAGCCCGCGTTTTCATACAAACGCCGTGCGGCGGCATGTTCAGGGCCCGACCCGGTCTCCAGTTTCAGGCGCGCAAGACCCAAACCCTGCGCCTCCTGCATCAACCCGGCGAGCAGCGCACGACCGACACCGCGCCCACGGGCCTCTTCAGCGGTGTGCATGGACTTCAGCTCACCCCAGGACCCGCAGATCTTTATGGCACCAATGGCCAGGGTGGTACCATCCTCGCGCAGCGCATAAAGGCGAACATCGCTAGCGGTGAGCGCCTCTGCAGGCAAGACGTGGCAACTCTCCGGCGGCGACTGCGACCGCATTAACTGGAAGTGTCGGTTCAATAATTCTGCAACCTCGACGTCTTTGACATGCGCGCGTGTGACGTCGAAAGACCGCAAATCTGGCCAAAGCTGCCTCGGCAGAAATCGAGAAGGCATTTGAAAACAAGACCTCATTTTGAAGCAATTTCAAATAGGCGCAGGGCTTCCGCGAAAGTCGGGATAAGATCCCGCGAACCAAAGGAAAAGACAACAACAAAAACCCGCCGAGGCGCGCTTGATATCTGACGATTTACGAAGGATCAGGCGGATTTTTTATCACGACCAGAGATCCTAGATGGACATGGATCGCACCTATGCCGACTTTGTCGGGATTGCGGAAACCCGGCGTCCTGCCATCGAGAATACCGGCGAACAGTTTCTCGAAACATCCGGCACCGCGCTGGCAGGCATCTCCGCGTTCAGACCCCGACGTATCCTGCGGCGGATGTCCGCAACGAACCTATTTTGTTGAAGAAGTCGCTTTGATTTGGGAGGATGGCCGCCTCGCTGCGTTGGTCGCGGGCTTATTGTTCCGC
>NZ_CANMXR010000031.1:0-12944 GCF_947501835.1 uncultured Roseobacter sp.
GCGTGACCCGGATGAGCGACAACGGCCCCAAACAAAGAAGGAAAACGAGCTTGACCCAAACGCCCAATTAGAGAAGCCGACATTGGATTTGAGCGGCAGAGGTCGGTGATGCGGACAAACCCGCCTTTTGCCAGCGCAACCAATGCTTGCGCAAAAAATGCTCGCACTTGCAGTTGCGAAATTTCGGCGACGCAGCGAATTTCTCGGTTGCGGTCATTCGAATTGGAAGAAACCGGCAAAATACATACCGCCCTTTCGCTGCAGGCGGGAGCGACTATCGAGACCCGCAACACTGCAGGTCGTCTTCCCCAGATCAACGCCGGAACTGTGATCACCGTCGGAGTGCTCCTTTCCCTCCGCTGTTTCCATGAAAATAGCCGCGTTCTTGGTGGGAAGGCAGCTTATCCTATTATCCTGTTATGTCCGGTACTTTAGCGGCTCGCATCTGGCAATGCTTTGAACTTTCTTGCAGAGATGAGCGGATCCTATGCTAACATGATGCTATCTTTGACGTTGGGAATAGAATTTGTGCTTTCGTCACTCATCAATCTGCTAGAGATCGCACTGCTTGTCTGGCTTGGCGCTCTGTCTGTCGTCGTGACTTCGAAGTTGGTCAATGGAGACATCGCGACCGTTGGAATATTTCACTCGCAAGGCACAGAAGGCATTGACCCAGAGCGGGTCGGCTTGTTCATGGTGACACTAGGCATAGCCTTTTACTATGTAATCCACACGCTTCGGGTGCCGCTCTGTGATGTCAATATAGATGACTGTTCATTGATGATGCCCGATCTGCCGGAGGAGGCGCTTTACGTTTTTGGCGGCGGTCAAGGGGCGTATCTTGGCGGCAAAGTTATTAGAATAGGTAAGGGGATTTTTGGGAATGACAGATTTTTCGAGTGATTTCGCAAGCGAAACCGATCGCCGGATTGCAGAAGAACGTGCTATTCGCCGGCGCAATTATAGCGTTGGATTCATCTTGGCGTTCCTTATTTTGGTCAGTGGCGGAGCGATCTATGCCATAAACAAAGGCGCCCGCCCTTTTGACATCGCAGTCGTCGGTTTCGTGGCATTTTCGGCTGTGATTGTCGCCTTTGCAGCTGCGGTTCTGTGGCAGATCATCGACGGAAAGGTTGATCTCTTCGGCATCATTTCCGAACCGGATACGGTCGCCACGGTCAATAACCGACCCAAAGCAAGCCTGTCACGCTTCCAATTCCTTGTTTTCACTTTCGTGATTGCGGGGCTCTTTCTCATGCTGTCCATTGAGGCAGGTGGTTTTGTCAATATTCCAGATAATGTTTTGATTTTACTGGGCCTTTCCGGCGGCAGTTTTGTCGTTTCGAAATCCGTCTCGCAGCAGGCGGCAAAGAATGCCGCAATGAAGGTGGAAACACCCCCCGACCCTGTGGAACTGGCTGAACGGGCAGAACGGTTTGCAAAAGAAGCGGATGCTGCGGCAAAGGCGGCCCGCGAAGCTGCTGCGGCCCAAAGCAAGGAGCAATAGGATGGCCCGTCTATCATATGCTTGCCAGAGCGTTTGGCGATTGGGTACGGCAGCTTTGGGCCTCTTATTCACAACGCCAGTCTATGCGGATGACCCTTTGCCGGCATGTACACTACATGCCTCGACCGACGTGCAAAACTTTATGAACGGTGAGATAGGACTCCCGGTTTTCGATCATGGTTTGGTCACACACGAAAATCTCGCCGAGGTGTGTTTTGACCGGTTCTGCGCGCTTTACAACAACATTACGCGCACGCCGATCTGGGTGGCAGAGTTTATTGACGCAGATATAGCAAAGGAAAACTTCAAACGCGAAGAGGGAGAGGCTGACTGGAACCATCGCGAGTTCGATGAAAGCGAAAACATCAGGCCGGTCCCCGATAGCGCCTACACAAACAGTGGTTGGGCACGCGGTCATATGGCAGCTTCGGCGAACTTCTCCTGCCACACCGATTGGATGGGCCAGACTTTCACTTTTTCAAATGCAGTCCCGCAGTGGCAGGATGGATTCAACTCCGGCGTCTGGAGTTCACTAGAGAAAAGAGTCAAAAACTTGGCGTTGTCCGGCGAGAGGGTGTTTGTGTTTACTGGGCCCGTCTATCCGCCACGGGGTAAAGATAAGATCACAATCAGAGAGAGCGAGAACGGTTGCGACAACGAGATTGTGCTCGAACGGCAAAAAGCCAAAACCGCGATCTGCGATGAAAATGACGAAAATTTGTCGGCGGTCTGCCCTGCAGAAGGAGGGGTCGGTGTACCCGTGGGCCTATATAAAATCGTGCACCTTCCGGATGATGGCCGAACTTTTGCACACCTGATCTCGAATGTCAGTCACACACAGCGTAAAAAGGGGTATGTTTCGACCAATGACTATCTGCAAACCTGGCAGGTTTCGATCAATGTAATTGAGGAATTAACCGGCCTGAGTTTCTTCCCAACGCTTGATCTGCGCAGTGAGATTGTAAAAAAAGCTCATTGCACGCAACAGCGCTTTCGCTGAACCTGATAGTGTCAAAATGGCGTAATCTTTGTACCACACGATGCCGTACACGTGTGCCCAACGCCATCTAGTGCAAAGCAGGGAACCTCACAACCATTGAAATTAGCTAAAACTTACTTAAGGTTGTCCTTGGGGTGGCGTATAAAGCCAAAACGACTATTAGGAGAGATTTACTGTGAGCTTTTTACAGATCGCAAGTTGGAATATCGAACATTTGAGTGGCCATCAACGCGAGCAGCGCCGACAGAGTGCATTCGCCTTGGCTGATCATATCGAAATGGCGGGTATCGATATTCTAGTGCTGCAAGAAGTCTATGTGACTCCGAAAGAGGAGGAAGTGCGGCTCGTGGAAGGCAGTCCGCCAATCCCAAGCAAAGCGACTTCCGACCGACGTAATGGAGATCTCGACGTCGTTTGTTATCTGCTGGAGGAACATCTCGGAAATGAATGGCAATACCAAATTATTCCGAACCGGACGTCAGGTGATAAGAGCCAACTCTGTGCGGTAATGTGGGATGCCACTCGCGTCAAACTAGACGATATGCAACCTCTGCCCGTTTCGCATTTCGAAGATGGCGACAATCTTTGGGACCGAAAACCTCATGTCTGCAACTTTACTTCTGACATCAAAATTTGGCGCAAGGACGAGAACGGCGAATGGAAAATAGTACAGGAAGGTCGAAAACTTTCCGTCGTTCCTATTCATATGAAATCGAACTATGGTGGAGTCACTGAGAACCGTCGTAAGCGCGCCAAAGAAGCAATCACCCTGTGCAATGAGTTGGTGAAAGGCCTTCAGAACGGCGCGATCGATCCAACGCTGATCGTAATTGGCGACACGAACATACTAAACAATTCCGAACCCGCTATTGAGACTTTTGTTGATAGCGGGTTTATCGATCTGAATAATAATGACGGGGCAACCTATTGGAGCTCTCAATACGGTGAGGCACCATTCGACCGAGCCTTCGTCGCAAAGGATCGCCGGGAACTTCAATATACCCGACAATACATAATGCGGTCCTCCGACCTTCAGGCCCATGATCGGTTCCTGTCGGATCATTACATGATCAAGTTGAGCGTGAAGGACTATGTCGACGACATGGACCCGAGATAGTTAGTCGGCCAGCCAATGATTGGTGCGGATAATTACGATGATGGCTTGTTGCAACAACGACGAGGGCACCGTGAGTGCACGGGAATAACAAGCAGCTGTTGAATTACCAACTGCTCTGAACCGAACTGAGATCTACCTCATCAGCGACTGTATTCGCCAGTTCAAGTTGTAGAGCGCCAAGAGCAAGCCCTCCGGGAGGGGAACATGCATCACAGTATCCTGCAATACTGGCAGCACCTCGAGATGCTACCACCTGGGAACGCGGATCTTCCTCGGCCGCGTGTTTGCCGTTTGATGCTTGCCATGTTCGAGGGTTGGCGGACTCGGCAACCTTTTCCCGAATTCGGCTATTTTGGGCATATTCGCGATGTCGCCACGCTGGGCACTGATATCATGGCGCAGCCTCTCGAAATTCGTCGTGGCCACGCCATGGCGGAAACCCTGCGCAAGCTAGTTGATCCTGAATACCGTCACGACGGCTTTATGAAGGTTCACCCAGACGAACTGATCGTGGGCGCTATGCCTCCCTTTTCGGTTGGGCAAGGCAAAGAAGTCATGGAGTACTTTCAGGAAGGTGATGAGGGTGACGAGGCTCTTCGAAACGAGGTGGGTTTCCTTAACGCCTGGTCCAACTTTGGCCATATCTGCCCCGACCATGCAAAGGTAGTTAACGAGGGTATCGATGCGATTATCGCAGATTGCGCAGCTCGCGCCAAAAATGCCAAAGACGCGCGCCAGGTCGCGTTTTATGCAGGCGTGCAGATTGCATTAGAGGGTGTGCTCGATTTTGCCGAAGGCTATGCGGCTGAGTGCGAGCGCGAAGCTGATAAATGTGACGCGATCCTCAAAGGGCACCCGGATCACGCGCAGGTCGATATCCTTAAACAACGAATCGCGGGAATGCGGGATGCTGCAGATCGATTGCGCCGAGTACCTGCGAAGCCATGCAAAGGTTTCCTTGACGCCGTGCAGTGCATCTACCTGATGAACTGTGCCCTGCACTGGACCGGTGAACTCAGCTCGCTCGGGCGGCTCGACCAAATACTGCAGCCTTTTCTTGACACGGATGAGCTGAATGAAGCCGACGCTCAGGAGATCATTGACTGCCTTTGGGTGAAGCTCGATGAACGCGCGACACTCGACAATAGTCACGTCGCTGACCACTTCACTTCCGCAGATGGCGCGCTGATGGGCGTGGGTGGGCCGAGCAACTTTGACCAAGGCGCGCTGGTCAACCAGTGGATGCAGCAAGTGACCCTTGGCGGAGTGATCGCGGACGAAGCGCTGGAATCACGCGATGCTTGCAATGCGGTGACCCGGCTGTGCTTGAACTCTACACGCAAGCTGCCCTTTAATTGTCCGACAGTCGATTTGCGTGTGCACAAAGATATTCCCGCTGATATACTTGATCTCGCCGCTAGTGCGATCCTGAGCGGCGGCGCGCACCCGATCCTGATGAATGACGACAAAATCATTCCAGCACTTTATGAAACGCATGACGAGGTACGGCTGTCCGACGCGCGCGATTACGCCTGCGATGGCTGCTATGAGACGCATTTTGCGGGCAAGACCGAGTTCAGCTTTTACTACGTGTTCGGGATCGACAATCTAGAAAAAGCGCTCAACTCCGGCGCGGGGTTCGGTGGTTCCGGGGCAACCCATCTGCGCGGGACTAAGGCCAGCTGGCGAACGCCGCAGGCACGCGACATCAAGGACTTCGAAGACTTCTATTCAATATTCGAACACCATGTTGTTTTGAGCTCGCATCGTGGGGTTGCGGGTTTGCTCGCTGCTTACGGTGCGAAAGGGCGGGTCTGCCCTTCGCCGATCCTGTCTTCGATGATCAAGGGCTGTATCGAGAAGGGCCGCGATTTTTATGATGGCGGAGCACACTACCATGTGTTTGCACCGCTGATGACAGGGATCAGTACGGTTGCGGATTCGATGCATGTGATCCGCAAGTTGGTGTTCGATGAGGGAGTCATATCGCTCGAGGAGCTGGTCGCCTGTCTCCGGTCGGACTGGGGAAAGCGTCCGATAACGATCGGCAAACGGCCAACTGTCGAGAGGATCTCCGAAATTCGCGAAATGTGCCTTGTTCAGCAGAAATTCGGGCATGGCAATCGCGAGGTTGACGAACTCGCTTGGCGGGTAATCGACACGTTCTGTGACGCCAACCGCGAAGCTTTGGAGCATTCGGTCCACACGGCCGGGCTTGAACGATTGCAGGAGCAGTTCGGGAGCGCGGATAACCCGTTCATCATGGCAATCACGCCCGGTGTCGGCACGTTCGAGCAATATGCTTTTGGAGGGATGTTTGCCGGTGCGACCCCCGACGGTCGCAGTGCCGGCCAGCCAATTGCATCCGACCTTGCGGCATCGCCTTGGCCGCAGGATCTCGACCCACGCAACCCGGAGACAGGCGAGCCGTTGTTGCAGACCACATTTTCCGCTGCCCTGCCATCCTGGAACGACAAAGCCATTAACCGCCTCAGCGATGGCGCGCCCGCAGACATTAACATCCGTGAAGACTTCCCCCCAGACGAGCTGGCGTCGATCCTACGCAGGTTTGCTAAAGGCGAAGGCAGTAACATGATGACGGTCACGGTGGCAAACCATGAAACCTTGGAGGCGGCATCTGCGCGTCCGGACGATTTCGATTTGCTCCGGGTCCGCATGGGCGGTTGGACCGAGTTCTACAGCACGCTGTTCGACAACCATAAACAGCAACACCGTCGCAGACCGCTTTACTTGGCGGACGGAGGCGCAAAATGAGTGATAAACCTACCAATAAAATTGAACTTCCACTGCCAGTCAGCTTGTTCAACAAGAGCTTCCCCTATCAAGGCGGCATCATAGATCCGATGTGGCCCATGACCTACGACGACGCAATCGGAGTAGCCACCGAGTCGAAAGCAGAAGATCGCGACGTGCTCGAACAAATCATTGTTGGTTCGCGCGACGGCAGCGAGTACACGGTACGCGAACGCTATGCTGCGGAGTATTCTGGGAGGACCGCCCGGCAGGATTTTCTGACGATCCTGCGTGCCAATGTGCTGGCGGCAGATCGCGCGGAATTGCAGGCTTTGCTAATACTTCTCACTCAGTTCGCGGTTAAAGAGATCGAGAAAGGCCCTTCCGACGCGCATGTAGGCGTATTGGAAACGATCCCCAAGTCCTATCGCGTCACGGTGACCGTGGGTTTTGGAGCGAGCCTGTTCATCGATCAGGACGGGCAAGATCGTTATGGCCTCGCCGCTGCCAGACCTCAATGGCTCAAAACGATGCCGACATTCCCCGGGGATGCCGAAACTTTTGACACCGACAATCAGGCCAGTGACCTGATTTTGCTGATCTCGAGTGATCATCCTTATGTAAACACATCAATCGCGCGGTTTTTCAGCGAATACCTGAACCCGCGATTCAGCAATATACACCACGGCGCGAATCCCCGCCCCATGCTGCGCTTTTTCGATGTTGAACAGGGTTTTGGCCGCAAAGATAAACGCGAATTCCTGCGTTTCGACGATGGTATCCAGAACCTCCAAATGGATCGCAATGAGATGAAGCGGCTCGTTTTTGTCGAGGATATCGACGATGAGCCGGAATGGTGTCTGAACGGCAGCTACATGGTTTATCGCAAGATCACGGAGAACATGCCGCTTTGGGAAGGCCCGATGAAGGATCACCAGGAAGCGATGATCGGGCGCCACAGGGAGACCGGTAGACCACTTTCTCGCGAGAGCAGGGGCGCAGGCGGGCTGACGCCGGTTTTCGCGTCACACACCGATCCGAAGGATGGCGCGCTCAATTCACATATTCGCAAGGTGCAACCACGCCGCAATACCCCCGACCTTTTCGGGCTTAACGATCTTGAACGCCGCTTCTTGCGTCGGCCTTACCCGTTCTTCGATGGGATCGATGCGCAAGGTAGATCGAAAAACGGGCTGCATTTCGTCGCCTTCATGAAAAGCATCCAGCAGCAATTCGAGCATGTCACTAACATGTGGCAGATGAATACTGATTTCCCGGTGCCGGACACGGGGAAAGACGTGCTCTACGCAGCCGGCGTCCTGACCACGGTCGATGGCGGATACTATTTCTGCCCGCCGGGACTGCGGAGTAAAAATGACTATTTTGGTAGGGGTATGTTCGAATGAGCGATACGGCCTCGCGCGCCCGAGATTTCCTTGAGGACAACCCCGGAGGGGTGTTGCCCGCCAACGAGGTCGCAGCGCTGGCCGGTGGCCAGCACATAGACGATTTAATGCGAGAGATGATCTTGGTCGCGGCAGACTATGCGCAGCCCGAAGTCTCTGGCTACAAGGTCGGGGCGGTTGGCCTCGGCAGATCGGGTGCGCTCATCCTTGGCGCAAACTTTGAGTTTGCAGGGGCACCGCTCGCTCAGACGGTGCACGGTGAGCAATGCCTTGTTGCTAATGCCATCGGTGCAGGCGAAGTCGGTCTATCCAGAATCTCGATCAGCGCGCCGCCCTGTGGGCATTGCCGCCAGTTTCTGAATGAGCTTGACAGCGCCGAAACGCTCGAAATTGTTATTCCAGGTAGACCCGCGGTAACATTAGAAAGCTTCCTCCCCTACTCTTTTGGCCCGCGCGAACTGGGGGTGGAAGGCGGACTGATGAAGTTAGCGGACCACCAACTCGTCGCAACCAGCGCGCTATCAGACCTTGGAGCAGCGGCAACTACTGCCGCCAATGAGAGCTATGCCCCATATTCGAAGGCGCCAGCAGGACTGGCCGTCGAATTTGCCGACGGCGTTCGGTTCCGGGGGCAATACCTCGAAAATGCAGCCTTCAATCCGAGCCTCCCGCCGTTTCAGGCGACGATCGCACAGGTGATTATGTCGGGGCGCAAGGCAAGCGATATTGTCAGCTGGGCGAGCGCCCAGTTGCGCGCTTCGCCGGTCGATCACTTTGCATTCGGCAACAAATTTTTCTCGTGGTGCGCTCCCAATGCGCGCAGTGAAGCCATTGAACTAACAATAGGAGAAGCCTCATGAGCAAAGGTGCACGCGAAGATGGTAGCTGGACGTTCTATCTGTTCGATCTCGACGACAACACGTTGTTCCTGGACACGAAAGTTGCGCTGAGGAACACGGTGACCGGTAAAGAGAAACTGATCGGTACTCATGAATTCGCAGCGGTACGACAACAACTGGGTGAGCATGGATTCTGGCAGGACTATGAGATCTATGACGGAACCTACCGCTTTTTCCGAGATAGGGTCAGAAGCGGCGCTGACGACGATACCGAAGAGTATCTGGTTGCCGACATCAAGGAGGCATTGGCCAAAAAGGACCCCTCCGATTGGCAAGCTCCTTCGTGGTCGATGTTCGTTCACGCCTGCAACAACGGTCGCCCGCTGTCGATCATCACTGCGCGGGGCCATTCCGCCGAAACGATCAAGGTTGGAATACAGATTCTGCTGGCGGCAGGTTATATCGAAAAAGAGCCCAACTATCTTTCGATCTACGCGGTTTCGAATGACGCCTCTCGCGCGCAGATTCTCGCAAATATTCCGAACGATGATGAGCGCGAGGCTGTCGAGAAACTCAAAGATCCGACATCCATGCTCAAACGCTATGCGATTCACCAGACGGTTGAGAAGGGGCTAGAAGACTACGGGTCTGAACCGCCACACCGTTTTGGTATGTCTGATGACGATCCGGGCAATATCGATTTGATTGTCAAGGCCATGGCCGAGACCAAGGAGAAACATCCCGACAAGCGTTTCTTTGCGATTAACACGCATAGCGGACGCCATGTTAAATTGGAAGTTTATCCTATCGACTTTCCGGTAACACAGCAGAAATCGTCGATTGCGGGTTTTATCAATTGACGTTCAAGGTAAGTCGAGTTCAACGCTAGTACTGCCTGCTGTTCTTTCAAAGTATGAACGCGGGCAAAGAAAAATCAGAATGCGAAAACGGCGCTCACATGACCTGGGCGGTCATCCAGCGATTTCTGAAATCTTCGGTGGATTTTACACGCTACCTGAAATTGGGTCATGCTGAGGTTTTTTCTGGTTAACTCGATCCAGGCGAGAGTCACGAAAAACTCTTGTGCCCGCACAACACGGTTCTTCGTGGGTGCTACGAAGAACGACCGCACAGCACGATTGGGCTTATTCCCTAATAACGCTGGCAATCTCAGATCGCGACAATAGCCCGCCATGCCGAGAAAAGACGAAAACTCTGGCTCAGAGTACTGAAGGTTGGACAGCAGAGCAAAGGCACGGATTACTGACATCCCTATGGCCTAGTTTCAGGGCCGAGGTTAGTTGTTTCATGTTTCATGTTTCATGCGAATTGCGAACCGAAATCTCCTTAGCAATTGTCAACAACATGGCGAGTTGGTAGCGTGCGTTAGGGTCTATGTTTGGCTGTAGAATTACTCTTGACATTGCTTCAAGGGCATTTGGCTTTTTTGGGGGATACAATGATCAATGGCGGCAACGCATCTATATACGTAAAAAATATGGATAAATCTGTTATTTTTTACACTGAGGTTCTTGGGCTTAGATTGCGAAACCGTGTAGGCGAAACTTGGGCAGAGCTTGACGCAGGAAGCGGTCTAACGCTGGGGCTTCATCCTGCAAATCCACCCAAGACAGTAGCCGCTGGAGCGGTGGGTGCAATCAATGTAGAGTTGCGTGTGAGTGAACCCCTCGAAGCAGTAGTACAAACTCTAAGCGCACGTGGTGTCACTTTTAACGGACCCATCTTGGAGTATGATGCTGTTCGCATCGCATCGATGAACGATTTAGACCAGAACATCATTCTACTGGCTCAGGTTCTTATCGAGTAAGCTTACATTCTAAATCCTATTGTTCAAAACTGGAGATCAGCGGTGTTCTTGAAACCCTTACACGACAAGGGGCCTTGTAGAATGCCAATGCGGAAATGTAAAATTTTCGCTGCATAGCTCATGAACGGCCGATTTTTCTGGACCCTGTAACACGAGTTTTTGTGCGTCCGCAGAAAAATGCGCGCTGCGAGCACTCGCAGCATAAAAAACGAACTCACAGGATGGGCTCGCTGCCGACATCCGACGGTTTTGGTCGGTTGACGGGTGCAGCCCAAAGGAGACACGATTGGTCGTCCACCCATCTTACCGACTCGCCAATGCCTGCGGCAGCAGAGCCGACTTTCGCTGCCAGTGAACACCAATGCATGCTGGTTTATGTAGCTCTTGTACCTAGGTGCAAAATCACCGTGGCAACTACAAGCTTTTTTGTCTAGGCTCTGACATTATTGATGACACACCCTCAACTTGTTCCAATCCGGAAGAATAAAGATGACTGAAGAAGCACTTCTCGATACGGACATTAATGAGGACTTGGACGATCTTGAGCACGTCGACAACTGGGCGGACGGCGCAGCGCTATGGTCGACTGACTGGACAGCCGAGACTGTGCTATCTCAGCTTAACAGAGGCAACATTGACCTTAATCCTTCTTTTCAGAGGCGTTCCGCTTGGTCGGAGAATAAGCAGAGCTTGTTCGTAGAATCCTTGATTCTTGGACTTCCTATTCCGCAGCTTATTTTGGCGGAGGACAAGCGTAAGAAGGGTTCTTATATAGTGATTGATGGGAAGCAACGGCTTCTCGCAATTCGCAGATTTGCATCAGAAGGGGATGAAAGCGGCTTCAAACCGCTAAAGCTTAAGGGCTTGAAAGAACGAAACGACCTTAACAAAAAAATGTACAAAAGCCTTCTGGATGATGAAGGTCTTTCCGAGGATCTCGCTGCATTTCAAAATGCCAGCATTCGAACGATCGTCATTCGAAACTGGAAAAGTGAAACGTATCTTTGGGAGGTTTTCCTTCGGATCAATACAGGTAGCGTTCAACTCTCCCCCCAAGAACTGCGCCAGGCCCTGCATCCCGGTCCCTTTTCGAACTTCGTAGACGATACTTCTGCCGAATCCATCGGCTTGCGGGCAGCGTTGAAGCTCAAAGAGCCAGACTTCCGGATGAGGGATGCAGAAGTACTTCTAAGATATTTAGCATACAAAAATTCTGCTTCGGAATACGCTGGAAATCTGAAGCTATTTCTTGACGATACAACTCGACGGTTCAATGAGTCTTGGGCACAGAGTCAACTGATGCTGGAGGAACAAGTCCAAGCCATGGAAGACGCTTTTTCCTTTACTGAAGAGGTTTTTGGAGCCGAGAATTACCTTCGGAAATGGAATGGTGAACAGTTTGAGCCACGGAAGAACCGAGCGGTTTTTGACATAATGTTGCATTTCTTTGGAGACCCGCAATTGCGTGCCGCATTGGGCGGAAAGAGTTGTGAGATTGTCACCGAGTTCAAACGTTTATGCGATCAAGACCCAGATTTCTTGGCTTCTATCGAACGGACAACCAAAACCAACGAAGCGAACGACAACCGATTCAACAAGTGGGCCAAAGCACTTTCCCAGATTTCTGGATTGAACGTGCCGACCATTGATTTCGGAGTATGACTTGCCTTCAAGAGAATACGGAACGCTCAGGAAGAATGTTGGTAACCTTAGAGGCCAGTTCCTCAATTTTCAGAAACGATTGGATGGAAGTTACTCGGTCCACGAGCTAACCCAATGCCGAGCATTCATTACGTTCTGCCATGCGGAAGTGGAAATCTACCTTGAAACCGTGGCGAGCAAAATTGTTACTGCTGCAGAGAGGCATTGGCATCGGCACGGGCGTGTGACCAATGCAGTTGCTGCGATGCTGGCGTACCGGTCTCAAAAACAACTAAGTCTACCCGACAATCCTACTGAGCAAGGACGCAAGAGCAAATTCGAAACTCTTGTTGGTAATGCTATCTCTGCTCAACGGTCAGCCATAAAGGGCAATCATGGAATTATGCCCAAGAACATATCTGAGTTGTACCTTCCAATTGGAATGACTCCCAATCAGTTCGATGAAGCGCTATTGATACAGTTGAAAAACCTTGGGAAACGGCGGGGTGACCATGTTCACCAAAATTCCCAAGTATCTTTGCCAAAGGTACGCGATCCATTTGATGACGAATTGCAGGACATAGAGTTCCTTGTCGATGAAATTGAAGCGTTCGATCTTTTGGCTTCGGGCCTAAAGTGAGCGTTGGGAATACGTGCGCCGCGAAGGGCAGGAACGCGGGCAACGACTACAGCATCTTGACCGATTGCCCAACAGCGGGAATGGGACGTCAGCGCTAAGCGGCCGATCCACATTTTGCAACTTTGCAAAGCCCGCTTTCTGCGCATTGCTGTCTTTTGAACAGGCTGCAACAAAGGCTCAGCCCCCCTCCACACTACCTCGCCATCCCCTTG
>NZ_CANMXR010000032.1:0-12913 GCF_947501835.1 uncultured Roseobacter sp.
TTCACAGATATCCTGTGATCCTATCGGGAGCTCGACCTCAGTTCAGGGTCAGCCCAATTACGCATGCTTTGGGCCGCGAGCTGCCATCCAAGTTACATTTGGTTGTGGCGACTAAAGGCGCAAACCTGGCTTTGCACAGCCGCCTGTTCAAATACTGACCAGGTTTTGAATCACCTGAAAACGGCGGGGATTTCTATATGTCCTCTTCCCATCGGAATACCTCACCATTCGCTTTCACACGGCCAATAGAAGGCAAGGTGAAGTGACTGCCAAGGACTCGGCGGTCGGCCTCGGAAGCGGCCTCGAGGAGAGCGCGACGAGAGGTGACGGCTTGGTCGGGATCTGTGTCGTAGATAAACTGCCAATCGGGGTGCCAGCACTGCGCGGTGGTGTGCAGTGCGTCGCCGGTGATGATCGCCTCCGCCGCGCCGTTTTTGACCAGAACCGAGACGTGGCCGGGTGTGTGTCCCGGCGTGTCGATAAGAGTGATGCAATCACCAAGCTGGTGGCCGGGCGTCACCATCTCGCTTTGACCCGCTGCAATTACCGGAAGCACGCTTTCGGTGTAGCTGTCGGCAGCTATCTCCGCGAAGGCGGCGTTGTCGGAGTCTGGTATAAGGTAGCGGGCGTTTGGGAAGGTGGGCACCCAACGGCCATCCTCGAGCTTAGTGTTCCAGCCGACATGGTCGGTATGCAGATGAGTGCAGAGCACATAATCGACGTCGTCCGGAGTGACCCCGGCAGCGGCGAGCGATGCCATGAATCGACTGTCACTCCGACCGGTCCACGGCGGGTAGCGGTTGGTCTTGTGATTTCCGACGCAGGCGTCAACGAGGATCAGGTGTGACGGGGTTTTTAGAAGGAAGCCCTGAATGGGCAAGATTAGGCCACCGGACGTGGGGCAGATAGCACCGGGATCGCGGGACTCAATCAGGGCGGCGACATCGGGGACGTCTGGGAAGAGGTCCTTCGCGGGCAGGTAGGGCGCGTTGATTTCCAAGATGCGCCAGATTTCGACGTCTCCGATACGGCACAGCATGGAATGTCTCCTTCTATTTTTTGCAATATGCGCTTGCGTGGCATGAATGACCAGAGACGCATGGCATGAAATTGGAAAGGCCGGTCTTTCAGGCTCTTGTCGTCCAGAATGGTTAATGGAAATCGCCAGATGACCGATTTGAGCCCATTGTTACCTGGTGGCTCGCTTCACACAAACTAGCGACATTTAGGGTACAAGAAATAGATGCTAAATGGTTTGGCGACACAAATTGGCATGGAGAAACACAGCTAGATGCAACGAATACTTCGTAAACCGGACGGCATCCCAAGATTTCTTTTCACTTGCGGTCAGCAGCACTATTCTCCGATAATCACTCAGGGATTTGCGCTATGAAGCCAAGGTGTGCTGTGAATTGGCTAATAAAGGCGCGGTGTTTATTCAAGAACGGTTTTATTCAGCGAACTCTATTCGCAAGTTTTCTTCTCGCCTATGGCCACTACACGGAACAGTTTGATGCGTCACGAAACGTATTGGCCTGGCTTTTCTTTGGCCTAGTTGTTTTTATGCCCGCCGCTCGTGGATCAAAAAAACGACGAGTAAAACGGAGTGATTGCTCACTTGCTAACTCGACAGAGAAAAGCTCTCGGTTTTAAACCTCAATGTTGCTGAAGCAAACGTTGCTGGGTATCGCTGCGAGGGTCGGCTTCGCGTACTAAGTTGTCATTCCTGCCGATAACATGAACGACTCCTTTGTCCGCATTGAAGCACTTACATGAGAATGGTCCTGATTACTGCATCGGCGACATTGCGGTTGGTGTGACACGCAGAACATTGGACGCTTCTCTATTCAACAGCGCCCCGATTTTGGGTGACAGAACACCCTTCCAATGGTCGCTTTCGTAAACTGCTTCGTAGAGCGCGGCGAGGTGGGTTTTGTAGTCGAACCGACGTATCCAGATGTAAACCGTCTCATCTGCCTCACGCCGAAAACTAGCGGTCATAACCATGCCCTTGGAGATGATGAAGGGGATGATCTCTTCTTCCATCAACACCAGCCAATCGACATTTTTCCGGGCTTAACCTGATATTGTCTTACTTCGTGAATGGCCATTTTGTTCTCCTTTCAGACGAAAACTGCGTCTATCGGAAAAGAGCGATTTACCCGCTCTTTCCCTTCGTTCAAAAACCCTCGACAACGATCTTGCCCTTGGCTTGGCCCGTCTCAATCAACCGGTGCGCTTCGCGCATGTTAACTGAGTTGATCGGCGACAGCAGCTCGGACACCGTTGTCTTGATCTTTCCGGCGTCGATCTGGTCGGCTACGTAGGACAGCAGGTTATGCTGCTCGATCATGTCATCGGTCTGGTGCATGGAACGCGCGAACATAAACTCCCAATGGAAGCTCGCCGCTTTCATCTTCATCCCGCCCATCGGCATTGGCAGATCGGTGTCGTCAATCGAGACAATACCGCCTTGTGGACGGATCAGCTCGACGGCGGTCTCCCAATGGCCCATGTCGTTGAAGATGGCAATGTGATCCACATGTTGTATCCCCAGGGCACGGACTTGCGCGATCATATCCTCGCGATGGTTCACCACTTGGTCCGCTCCAAGCTCGCGAACCCAGTCGGTTGTTTCAGGTCGCGAGGCCGTGGCAATCACGGTCAGACCGGCTTGCTTAGCAAGTTGGATACCGATTGAGCCAACCCCGCCACCCGCACCGATGATCAGGATGGATTGCCCCGCATCTGCGCCGTCGCGGTCGATGCCCAGCCGATCAAAGAACGCCTCATAGGCCGTGATCGTGGTCAGCGGCAGCGCAGCTGACTCCGCGTGGTTCAGCGATCTTGGCTTGTGCCCGACGATCCGCTCGTTCACGAGGTGGAACTCGACGTTGGTGCCGGACCTCGTGATGTCGCCGGCATAGTAGACCTCATCGCCTGGCTTGAAGAGCGTTGCGTCAGGCCCGACGGCTTTGACCACGCCTGAGGCGTCATAGCCGATGATGCGGGCCGGGTTTTCAACCTTGTCCTTTGGTCCGCGAACTTTCGTGTCGACAGGATTCACAGCAACCGCTTTGACGGCAACAAGGATATCGCGGCCTGTCACCGTCGGTGTTTCGATGTTCAGGTCGAGAAACGCGTTGCTGTCCTCGACGGGCAGATAGTGTGTAAATCCGACCGCTTTCATTGTTTTGTTCCTTCTGTGTTGAACTCGACGGTCACGAAAACAAGTTCGGTTTCGCCGGTATTTGTGAGGTCGTGGATGAACCCGGTTTCCGGAGTCAGATCGGGAAAATTTTTTGTGTCACCCGCCTTGTAGGCGATCTCTACTACGCGCCCATCATCGAAGCGTGATACGCCGTAACCGTCCGTCAGAATGGTCCAAACATATGGCCGGTCATAGCGATGCGGGGGGATGGTTTCGCCCGGTGCAGGACGCAGGTGCCAGACGCGCATGGCATCAGTTTCCAGAACCAGTTCTGTTCCGATCTGCGCGTTCTTACGTCCCGCCGCGAGGTCTTGCACCATCAGGGTCATGCTGCGCCCTCCCATTCGGGATAAGAGCTATATCCTTGCTTAGTGCCGCCAAAGAGAGTTGATCCATCGAACTCTGCCAGTGGCAGGTCTTCGGCGAAGCGGCGCGGCAAGTCGGGATTGGCAATGAATGGGCGTCCGAAGGCGACGATATCAGCCAATCCGGCATCGAGAATCTCGCCCGCACGGTCCTTGGTGTATTTCCCAGCCACGATAATGTTCCCGGAATAGACCGCCCGCAGATCGTGGCGGAATTGCTCAGGCACTTGCGGCGCGTCGTCCCAATCAGCCTCAGACAGATGGACGTAGGCGAGGCCGATGCGATCCAGCTCCTTGGCAGATTTCAGGATAACTTCGATGATTTCATCATCCGCCATGTTGCGCTGCGTGATATAGGGCGACAGGCGGATACCGGTTCGGTCTGCACCGATTTCAGCGGCAACCGCTTCGACGACTTCAACCAGAAAGCGGATACGGTTTTCCTGCGTACCGCCATATTGATCTGTGCGGTGATTGGAAGATCGGCGCAAAAACGCATCAATCAGATACCCATTCGCTCCGTGGACTTCGACACCATCGAAACCGGCCTGAATGGCGTTAGCGGCAGCTTGGCGAAAATCATTCACAACATCCGCAATCTCATCCGTTTCCAAGGCGCGGGGGATAGGACTATCGACCATGCTGCCCACGCCGGTTTGTGGGTCCACCACCCAGACCTGCGCGTCAGGGGACAGGGCAGAGGGGGCGACAGGTTTGCCGTCCTCATGAAAGCTCGCATGGCTCATACGCCCGACGTGCCACAGTTGCAGGAAGATGCGGCCACCGGCCTTGTGAACAGCGTCTGTGACCAGTTTCCAGCCATCGATATGCTCCTGCATGTAGATGCCAGGCGTGAAGGAATACCCTTGACCCTGCTGCGAGATTTGTGTCGCCTCGGTTATGATCAGACCTGCCGAGGCACGCTGCGCGTAATATTCTGCCATCATTGCATTTGGAACATTGCCGGGTTGCGTGGTGCGCGAACGAGTCATAGGGGCCATCGCGATCCGGTTCGGTAATGACGTGTGGCCAAGATTGAGCGGCTTTTGAAGTGTCGTTTCCATAGGAAGTGTCCTTGTCCTTTCATTCAGTTGATCAGCGCACCGCCGTCGATGTCGATAACGGCACCTGTGACGAAGGGGTTTTCGATTGCGAAAAGGTATCCTTGGGCAAGATCTTCTGGCGCACCGACGTTGCCTGCGGGGAGAGAGGACGCAGCCCGGTCCAGCATTGCGGCGCGGGCCTTCGCATCCATGCCCGCAGAGGCCTTTGTGTTGGTGAGGCCAGGGCTGACCACGTTGACACGGATTGCGGCAAGCCCGAGAGGTTGGGAAAGTGCCTTGGAAACGGCATGTCCGATCCCGGACGTGCCACCAACAACGATGGATTTGGTCTCTCCCGTGAAGGTCATCGGATTTGCTCCTGCGTGTCAGAAATGGGTTCGTGAAAGACAGTTTCGATCAGCGGGCCGGACGGCGTGTGAAGAAAAAGCCGTCGTTCATCCAGCTCGGGTAGGTCCATCGTTGAGTAGGGTATTTCCAGTGTTTCTAGTTTGGCGCGGAAGTCGCTGTATCCGTTCAAGTGGATGCCGACATGATCGAAGGCCTCTGCTGCACTGTCCATTCCGTAACCGCGCGTTCCGATTAGGTGGACCATGGGCTTATCATCGGCATAAAGCCAATGGCCGGGGATGCGATGGATGGCCTTCGGACGTGGGCGTTCTTCAAGCTCGTCAAAGACCTTGAGAAAGAATGCCCGTGTACCGGGAAGATCGCGGGTTCGAATTGTGATGTGATCAAGGTACATGACGATCGCCTTTCGTTGATCATCAGGTAGCACTTGCATATAAATCGGATAATTGAGCTATTTATAAAAATATAATTCGGTTCATCCGTATAATGGAAGTGCAATGCTGATCGAAAATCTCAAGTTATTCTTGCGGATCGTTGAGAAGGGGGGCCTTGCCGCCGCTGGCCGAGAGGTTGGCTTGTCTCCCGCAACCGTCACAGACCGACTTGCCGCTCTTGAGGCGCATTACGGCGCACGGCTCTTAACCCGCACCACCCGCTCGATCAGTCTAACCGATGAAGGCCGAGAGTTGGTGACGGGCGCGCGGCGTATCTTGGCTGAGACGGAAGAGACGGAAGCCCGGATCAGGCTCGGGGTCGAGAAAATTTCCGGGACAATTCATTTGAGTGCCCCAAGCGACCTTGGCCGTAACCAGATCGTCCCCTTGCTGGATCGGTTCATGACCATGAATCCGGAGGTCGCAATCGACCTTTCGCTCAGCGACAGCTACGTTGATCTGGTCGGACGGGGTCTCGATCTGGCCATTCGCTATGGCGAACTGTCTGACAGCACCATGAAGGCAAGCCGGTTGGGTGAAAATCGGCGCTTAGTCTGCGCTGCACCAGCCTACCTCGAGCTTAACGGAACGCCTCTGCATCCCGTCGAACTTGCGCACCATAATTGTCTTGTCATGCGGTTTGGGTCGAACACGGACCAGGATTGGTCCTTTGTCATCGATGGAGAAAAGCGGACGTGCCGAGTGCGGGGCAATCGGATTGCCGATGATGGTGATCTTATCCGGCAGTGGTGCCTGAACGGCCATGGGGTTGCCTTCAAATCTGAATGGGACATCCGCGATGATCTGGAAACCGGCCGCCTTGTCGAGTTGCTTGAAGATTTTACGCCAGAGCCGAGCGCATTGCAGATGGTTTATCCGGCAGGCACGGTGCAGCCACGCCGGGTGCGAGCGCTGATGGAATTTCTGTCTAAAAAGTTCGTTCGATAGTGTGGAGTTTATTGCGAAACCAGACATTCGCGCAATTGCAGCGAAAGTCAGGTTTGTCCCGCAGACTGTGAATTTGGGTAGCCCCTGACCTCGCGCCCGCAGCGAATGGCAGGAATGCAGGCTGCTACCGCAGCATCTTGACCCACTGGCCAACGGCTGGTTTGGGCCGTTTCCGTTCATTTGTTGACTTTGGGAAAGAGAAAAGGTGTGCTTCCGTAAAACTAGAAAAAATTTTGCGAGTCTGTTTTGTTCACTTATAATGCCCTCCCGATTTCTACGCTTCGAACCTCAGAAGATATTGAACGATTTGGCCACCAGTCACTAATTCGCGCCCTGAACATTGGACGTGTTGTTGCCTTTGTCGGATCGGGAACCAGCCTTAAGTTCGGACATCCGACTTGGCGCGCAACTGCGGAACAGGCGTGGGAACAATTCGATAGTTTGTCCAAGCTGGTTGAAGCGTGTGTGGAGCTGAATGGCAGCGACTTGAAGACCGACTATGACCTCGCTCTGAAAACGCTTGAAAATGAAATTAAGCGTTTAAAAAATGGAAGTCCGCTACCTGACAATCATTTTGTTGAACTATGCGAGGACTACTGCGCCGAAGCGGCAACTTTGCTAGAGCGCTATCCAAGCGAGCTAAGTGCCGCGATGGACAAGCTCAAGCAATATGCGCCTATCAATCAGTTCCGAAAGGGCTTTGCCACTCAGTTCGGATTGTTCCACGACGAGAAACCCGATGAATTAAGGAAATCGACGCAGTTTGTAAAACTGGTTGAGTGTTTTGAGTTGTCAATTGGGGCGGTTTCCCTTGCAGAAGAACTCGACAAATTTGGCGAAAATATCTCAAATATCGATTCATCGCGTGCATTGCGAACGAAACTGGGGATCAGGCGATTTCTTACCCTAAATTACGATCTAGAATTGGAACAGATGCTTATGGAAGAGGGGCGTGCAACCCCTTTAGACGTGCATGATGCGTTCAAGTCATTTTTAAAATCAAAGGGTCAGGAACAAGGAGGTCTGGACCGGGGGCGTGCCGTGACCCTAAAGAGCCCATCTGGCCGGGTGCTTCGTAGCACTTCCAGCCGGGCGAATACACTGGCCGATCTGTTTTCCTTCGGTGCGTTCCCGACAAACTACGATGCCTCGGTTCATCATCTTCATGGCCGCATTGACGACCCTGACAATATGATCATCACGCCCAAAGACTACCAGCGCGTTTACTATGGTATCAGTGCGCAAAAGAAGAGTTTTGATGAGGCGCGCCATGCAGTGTTTACCGGCTCCGACCTCTTTGTCTTGGGCATGGGCTCTTCCGAGAGAGATGTGCTTGAGCCACTTAGAGATTTTCTTGAGCTAGAGACGGAACGTCGCGATGCGCATGGCAAGGTCTATTATATCACGGCGTCCGAGTTTTCTGGCGATGGCACTTTAGGTGAAGCCAAAAAAAAGTCGGAGACCGACGCGATCGCAAAGACCCATGAACTTTATAAAGAATATGGCATGCACACCCTGTATGTTGACCAATCGATCTCAAGAGACGTCAAGCCGGAATGCGCTGCCGCTCGGCGCAACATCTTCGAGGCCCGCGCTGAAATTGCACATATGAAGGCTAGTTTGACTGGTGGCAAATCCTACAATGAAATGAACGTACAACAACCCTGTGCCGAGTTGAAACTTGCCCGTGCGGTTATGGTCTCGCATCAGATGCAGAGCGGTCATCAAACTGAACAAAGAATTAACGCAGCTAAGGAATTGTTGCTTGCGCTAGATAGCAGGCTGCGTGATCGCGCGTTGGTCGAATATATCAATTATGTGAAATCTCAACGCCAAGACTGGTGGAACGCGTGGTCCGAGTTGCCTGGGTTGCGTTTGGCTGTTTTTGGTCCCCATTTCTACAAATGCGTGGATCACAAGACCCAAAAGCTGATCGTCAAGGAGGACCAAGATCAGTTCCCATTGATCTGGCGTCAGACCAATCTGGCTACAAAGATAAGTGGCCGGCGAATGGTCTTGGGTGACAGTGATAAGACCCCGCAACTGACGGGTTTGCTAAACGCCACTGCGGCTGCACGGAAAGCTGCGCGAGAACAACGCGATGAGATACTCAAGATCAATCCCGACGCGAAAATGCCCAAAGAACGTCCCGCCTCAGTTGCCCGGGTGTCGGTGCCGCCGGGTGGCGGCAAGGGGCGTATGTTAAGTTTTTTTACCAACAAACAAGCCCTGGGTATGGGTAAGGCAAAAGATGTCTATCCGTTCCAGGCTCTCTTCAATGAGTTCATGTGCGATGGTACAGCCATCCAGCCTTCGAAATGGATGTCGGCGGATGAACCCTACCGGGCCTGTTTTGCGGCGCACCTGACTTTCGCCGTCGAATTCAGCTCATGCATGATTGGTTTTGCAAGGTTGCTACAGCAGCTTTTCCCCGTGCTGCAAGAGGAATGGGAGTGTACTCTGGAGGCCGAGGTGAAAAACGGGACAGCCGACCCCGAACGCATGGACGCAGTTGAAGCGATAAGGCGCAGATGGGACGACTTGCGGAATTTCCAATTTCATAGGGCTCGAAACGTCGATCCGAGCATCAAAACACTCAAATGCATGTTTGATCTGCTTAAGGAGTGCTGTCCAGAGCAGGGCTGGGAGAACCGAATGATCGGTTTCTTTTCCTATGTCGACCGCCTGGTGGATGAGCGGGGCGACGCCCATTCGCCAATCCATCGTATGTTTTTCCGGATGATCTCTGGTTGGGGTGACGACGGTACGCATTTTGCCTTGCCCATCGACATCGTATTGGTGAACAGCCGGGCTGATCGCCCAATCCGCTATCTATCCAAGGAGGAAGGTTATTCCGAAACCGAAAGCCGACGCGATCCGCAACCAGATGAATTGCCTTGGCAGATCCGCAAGGATCGGATGATCAAACAGCAACATTGGGTTGAGCTGCCGCGGGTGCGCTCAAAAGTTATCTTTCGTGAAGCGTTAGAGCACGCAGCCGCCACTGCGCCCAAAAGCAATGGCATGGCCCAGTTGAACGCTAAAGAAGCCTCAGAACAAGCGGCACAAATCGCAAGATATCTTGACCTCCAAAACGACGATTACGGTGTCATCAAATTGCCTGAAGGCTTGGGAAATTTCCTTTATCGACGTGTCGCAAACGGCCACTTCATGGCTGGCCTTGCAAACGCGATTTACAACCAGACACTTGATGCTGGAGAAGACCACGAAGAACAGTTCTTCGCGCTTTGGAAAGAAGCAATTTCAGCGCTGGACATAGCATACACGCGCGACAAGACCCGCGGCTTTGTCGATGAGTTGTTGGGCGTTTACCGCCGCCTTGATCGACCAAGCAAACCCTCCGGGAATATCGATGAGTCATCGCGACGGACCTCTTCAGAATCTGAACAAGCGATGGAACGGCTCCGTGCATTGATCATCGATCACATGGCGCTCTTGAACTACCCGACGTCAATCAACACGCTCGCAGCTTGCCCGGACATCGCGAAGGTTTTGCGGATGATTGGAGGAGACGGAACGACGTACATCGTCAAGGAGATCAACAACCTGGTAGGACGTGGTTTGGCGTCGCGTTATTATAAGTTCTCTGTGCGCGTCAATTTTCGGGGCGATGAGAAGACGCTGCGCGGGCCGGAGCATTTTGTGTACTCACTAGATACCAAGGTCGCTAGCGCGATGCGGACGCGTGCCGGTTTGGAGGTGTACTCCAATTACCGTCTTGTGGCCTTTCAGCCAAGCTTGTTCCCATCGCAGCCAGAGCGGTCCCTCAAACCAGATATCGGACATTTTGAACGTGTAAGTGGCATTGTCCGGGCGCTTGTCAAAACCTCCCATGCGCAGTTGATCCAATTTTCTGAAACAGCCAGAGAAAACCCTCAACAGACATTCGATGATGCCGAAGCGCTGGCCGCGCGCATGGAAGATTACAATGACAAACTGCGGGCCGCCTATGCATTGGTCCGGGGAACTTTTTCGATATCTGTGATTGCGCGCCTAGCCGAACACCAGACGGGGTCGAATTTGGTACCATTTGACGAGTACCGAACATGGACACGCAAACTGCTGAATACTGCTACGCTTCTGGGCCAAATCTCAAAGGACTATCGAAAGTGGGCGGCCGATGAGCGGAAGGATATTGAACAGCATCAGCAGGCAGTTCCTTTCAACCAGCCTTTCTTAAGAGATGAGGTCTCCTGGCTCTTCAACGAAAGAGCCTTGGTGAGTTTTGTGCAGGGTCGGTTGTTTGATGCCTTGCCGCTTTTTGAACAGTCACGCGCGATGTTGGGTACATCGATAGAGCGTTCTGATCCTGTCAGTTACGGTGCAACCCATCGGCGTGTTTTGATGAATTTCGCCCTCGCCCAGATGGAGCGTGGCAACATATCGGCCGCCCAGAAAACACTTGAGCAGATTAGCATTGAGACCCAGCCACTCTGGAAATGTGACACCCCCTCAGTGGTGCATTGCATGGCCGAAGGATATCTGGCGCTTTGCTATCATCTGACCAACGACTTCCCTCGCGCCGAGGCGGGGTACAAGAAAGTTATCGAAGAGATTGCGCAATTCGATCACCCGCGTGCGGATAGTATCTTCCGTAGACACTATGGCGATCTGATGCGTGCAATGTCGAAATCACGCAATGACGAGCAGTTCAAGGAAGCGATTACATTGCTTCGCAGTTCTGAGGAACTTGCTTTGGGTATCAGGGCCACAGATTTGCAGAATTACGCGATGATGGCGCAAGCCAGATTGAACCGAGACATGGACAACAGGGTAAAAGCACTTGAGCGTCTTCGTGAAGTCGAAGCTTTTGCAACTCGGATGGGTGCTCAAAAAATGTTGGCAGAAGTCCTCAAAGTCCGAGGAGAGGTCCTTCTGGCCGAAGGGGAAACGGCGCAGGCTGGAAACGTTACCTCCCAGTCCATTGCTCTTTCCAAGCGCAATGGCATGAAATTGCGCAAGGTGTCAGCAGCAATCGTGCAGGCCCGCATCTTGAGAGAGCGAGATCAGCACCAAGATGCCCGTCGGTTGCTGAACGAAACTATAATGGAAGCTCAACTCCTTGGGTATGCGACGAAGACTGCCCAAGCGATGCGGGAGGTCGAACGTCTTAAATAGCTTTGGCATGAGACCGCGGAGTTCCAATCCAAAAGACACTTAGCAATTCACGAAACATGACATGCTTGCAGTAACTGATGGGGAAGCCCTCAGTTTTCGTTAGCTCTGGAAAGGGCATGGCAAGTTTTTAAGTGAGAAGCACTCCAGGCCGAATGTCCGCTTCGGCGAAGCTGCGTTGCAGCATCACGCTCTGTTCTGAAAGGCGGCTTAGGGCCGTCCTCAACGGGCTTAACTTCTACTTCAGTACAGATGCCGCGCTGCCTCCGAGGTCCGCAGTAAGACCAACTTAAGCATTCGTGGGCGTGCAGCGAATGACCAAAAACCGATTGAGACTTTCTTTTGATCCGGATACCCTTTGCATGTGGCCTTGCTCGGGCCTCCCCCCTCCACTGGGGCAGCATCTGACATGCGGAGCGAGACCAATTCGAACCTGTCCTGTTCGAGCACGCGCATAAGGAGGGATTGCGGAAACCGCTCGCAAACGGAGGTTCAAGATGAGACTCTCATCCCCAATCTACACCCTTAAGCGTCATGCAAAGCGGCTCGCCCGCGAGAATGACATCAGGCTCCACGAGGCCCTCGACCAGATTGCCGCCAAAGAGGGCTTCAAGGACTGGAGCCACTTGGCTTCCAGCTCCTCCAAAGCGACACCAGTCAAAGAAATCATGAGCCAGCTCAGGTCAGGCGATATGGTGTTGATCGGGGCGCGTCCCGGTCACGGCAAAACACTTCTTGGGCTGGAGCTGGCCGCTTTGGCTGAGAAAAACAGTCGCAAGAGCTATGTTTTCTCATTGGAATACAATGAAGCGGATGTCTGGGACCGGTTTGCAAAACTTGGCCTCGACAAAGATGCAGGGGGCCGTCGGACCGTCGTCGATACGTCGGACGATATCTGCGCGGCCTATATCATTGAATGCCTCGATCAAAGGCCTGGTGAGGCGCTGGTCGTTATCGATTACCTTCAGCTTTTGGATCAACGTCGCAGCAATCCTTCGCTTGAAGAACAAGTCCGAGCGCTCAAGAAATTTGCCGTCGAAAGCGGGGCGATTGTGGTTCTAATCTCACAGATCGACCGCGCGTTCGATCTGGCGTCCAGCGACATGCCGGGCCTTGGGGATGTACGGCTGCCAAACTCCCTTGAGCTGTCGCTTTTCGATAAGACGTGCTTCCTGCATGACGGTGACGTCAAGATAGAGAAGGCAGCATAAGGCTAGCCTAACGGGCTTTGCGGACATTCACCGAATGCCCGCAAAGTCCCGCACAGTGGACGTCATCGCCGGCTTGGCGAAGCTCGAGACAGTTCAAATAGGAGACGAACGTCTGCTTGGAGCCTATTTTGTTGAAGAAGTCGCTTTGATTTGGGAGGATGGCCGCCTCGCTGCGTTGGTCGCGGGCTTATTGTTC
>NZ_CANMXR010000033.1:0-12286 GCF_947501835.1 uncultured Roseobacter sp.
GTTCACAGATATCCTGTGATCCTATCGGGAGCTCGACCTCAGTTCAGGGTCAGCCCAATTACGCATGCTATGGGCCGTCAACGGTAGACAAAAGCTGCAAACAAGGGACGCATCTATGCTCTAGTAAAAAATCCGCTTATCTGCAACTCCTTAGCAGGAGAAAACAAACACCGACCCAGAAACCTCTTGTTCAACTCTAGACCATCAACTCTAGCTGTTCCATCTTCCGTGGCGATACCTGTTCTCATGCCTGCTGAGTTGCCACCGCACTATGATCTTTGTACCGCTGCCTTTCGTTGTAACGCTGTTGTTGGGACTGCTTTTTACAAGTGTAGCCTGGCGAGATGGTGAACGCCCCAATAACCTCGCATTTTTGCTTTTGATTGCATGTGCGGCGCTTCAGTCCCTGCTGATCGGGTTGCGTTTTGGATATGGGATCGAGTGGGTCCGGTTTCTTTCACCGCCGCTTGCAAGCGTGATGGCACCTTTGGTGTATTTCGGATCATTGCGATTGGTCGGCTCGCGCCAGGTGGCTAAGCTCTATTCAATTGCGCCGCATGGTCTTCCGCTAGTCATGATCTTGTTGTCGATGTCGTTCTTGCCCGCTGCGCTGGATGTGATCATTGTCGCAACGTTTCTTGTCTACGCGGTCCTGGTCCTGTTCTTACTGCGATCAGGTGCTGATGCGCTCAGAGCAACGGCATTGGACTCCGTGGGTCCAGTTCATCGTTCTTTGGTTTTTGCGGCGCTTGTATTGATCTTCTCAGCACTGGTTGACACGTTGATCGCAATTGACGTTGCCACCACGGACGCGCGTCATCTGCCTCAGCTCGTGTCCATCGGCAATGTCGCAATCTTGCTCTTTCTATCTTTGGCAGCCGCAGTTGCGAGCCGCGGTCGGGCGGCCGGAGAAGATGAGAGAGCAGGCCCAATGACCACGATGCCCTCCGACTCAGGTGCCGCAGAAAATCCTGTGATCATGGCAAAAGTAGAGAGGTTGATGAAAGATACACAGATTTATCGGGATGCGGATCTTAACCTCGCACGGCTGGCGCGCAGGGCAGTCATACCATCCAGACAAATTTCTGGGGCGATCAACCAGACCACGGGAAAAAATGTCTCGCAATATGTCAATGATTTCCGAATTGGCGAGGCTTGCGAGCAGTTGCAAAACAGCAGGCGCTCGGTCACCGAAATCATGTTTGACGTTGGTTTCGAGACGAAATCCAACTTCAACCGAGAGTTTCGACGTGTCACAGGAATGACGCCGCTGGAATGGCGCAAAGCCAAGAGATCAAGGCCAGATCGGCATCCTGACAAGGACTACAACTGACTAAATCGCGATTTCGCATGTCCTAAATCGTGTTCAAGGTCGCGGTTTGTCGGTTTGTAACTGATCTTGGTGACATGAAAATAGTCACCGATCATAACAGTAAAATGGCCGAGACGCTGAGAGAGCTTTCAGCATACCCGGCACCCACACAAGCGGCTTCAGGCGTGCTGCCGCGGTCTAGCTGGGCATTGCTGGCGGCACTGATGTCTGCGCTGTTGCTGGCGGCTGGTACAAGCTTTGTCCTTCGATCAGAAAACTTGCCAAGCGATGTTGCGCCCTCCAACACGGCGTCCGTCGGCGCGTCATCACATGCAAGCCAACAGAATTCCGGTCCGGAACCGTCCGCTTCTACAATAGTACCTATTGTTCGGGAAATCACCGGATCAGGCTATGTCATCGCACCGGATAGGGCCGTTGTGTACGCGGAACAGGGAGGGCTAATCTCCAATGTTCTCGTCGCGCCCGGAGATAGTGTCACCGTCGGCCAACCCCTCGTGTTGATCCGTGACCCGGATGTCGTTTTTGCGCTCGAAACCGCAAAGCTCGCACTGGACGCGGCGTGGCTTTCACTCTCTGCCGCGCGCATTTCGGAGGCGCAGGCCAACGCGACGCTGCAAAGGCGGGCCGAACTAAGCCAAAGGGGTGCCATCGCCAGCAGTCAGTTGGAAGATGCGCAGACCGCCGCGCGCATTGCCGCCAATAGTGTCGAACATGCCAAGTCCAAGTTAGCAACGGCTGATCTTGCTGTCCGAATTGCAGAAAATCAAGTCGCCGATCTGACTGTGCGTGCGCCGATCTCCGGCACGGTGACGCAACTTTCTGCTCATGTTGGCGATGCTGTACTCGACCGGCTTGATGCGATCCATGACGGAAGCGGTCTGATGACAATCGCCGATCTGGATCAGTTAGTGATTGATGCCGATGTAACTGAAAAAGCAATCAATTTGTTGAGCCATGATGTTTTCGGAGAGGCGGTTCTGGACGCCTTTCCCAATCATCCCTTTGCCTTCGCGCTTCAACGCGTCGCGCCAGAAGTGAATGCAACAAAGGGAACGGTCGCACTGCGCCTTAAACCTATCGATCCGCCCCCAGGATTGCGGCCAGGCATGGCCGCAAGCGTCAGGATCGATCTTCCTCCATCACCTTTGCACGTCAAAGCACAATCGGGAGCTAACCCTCAATGACGATTTCCGAAACCGAAACTCCTTTCATTGCCTTAAGCGGTGTCAGCAAGTCCTACCAAACCGGCGCCACAAGCGTACCCATTTTCGACAATCTCGATCTTTCCATTCAAAAGGGTGAATTTGTCGCTGTGATGGGGCCATCCGGATCCGGAAAATCCACTCTTCTCAATCTGCTGGCCGGACTCGATGGGCCAGACTCCGGCGACATTAGGATCGCCGACCAGAGGTTGGACCATATGGGTGAGGCCGCCCGGTCCGCATGGCGCGCACATCATCTTGGGATTGTATTCCAGTTCTATAACTTGCTGCCGATGTTGACCGCAGAGGAAAACATAGAACTTCCCCTGCTGCTGAAACCGATCCCGGCGCCAGTCCGGCGTGAGCGGGTTGCAAAAATCCTCGACCTAGTTGGTCTCGGCGGGCGTGGTCGGCAAAACCCGGCACGAATGTCCGGTGGGCAGCAGCAGCGCGTCGGCATTGCCCGCGCGATTGTGTCTGATCCTGCGTTGCTACTGTGTGATGAGCCGACCGGCGACCTCGACCGCAAATCCGCCGATGAGGTTCTGACTATGCTGGGGTATCTGAACCGTGAGCTTGGCAAGACCATTGTCATGGTAACCCATGATCCAGAAGCCGCCGAGGCGGCTGGCCGGACTCTGCATCTCGATAAGGGCGTCTTTGTCGAACGTTTGCGGGTGATGGCATGACGTTTCTGAGCCTGACCCGCAAAAGCACGATGCGCAAACCGTTTCGTTTCGTTCTGCTGATTGTGTCTGTCGTCGTAGCCTTCTTCATCTATGGGCTGACAGCCAGTTTCATCGCCGGGTCACAGGGTACCGCCGCGGCGAGTGACGATTTGCTCGGGGTCATGAATGCGGCCGGTCGCAGCCAGCCTTTGCCAATGGCCTATCTTTCGCGCATTGCAGCGCTGCCAGGTGTGGCCGAGGTTAGTCCGATCACTCGCCTGCGTGGCAGCGTCGGTGATGCGCGCAACGTCGTAGCGGTGAGCGCCGGAGAACCCGACAAGCTGCTGGCTGTCAGCGGGGCAGATCTTGGGCTGACCCCGTCCATGATAGAAGCTCTCGGTTCTGGGCGAGACAAAGTTCTTGTGGGGCGTGCCCTTGCCGAGGCGCAGGGGTGGACAATCGGTGATCGACTGACAGTCTCGGCGTTTCGTACCAAAAGAAGCGATGGAAGTCGGGATTGGACGTTCGAGATCGCCGAAATCTTTGACGGCAAAAGTGCCAGCACTGACACCTATTTCATTCTTGCCCAATACCGCTATATCAACGAAGGCCGCGCACGGGGCAAAGATACCGTTTCCACCTTTGCGCTGCGTCCGGAGCCGGGTGTCGCGCCGCAGCAACTGGCACCGAGCATTGACGCGCTTTTCACCAATTCAGCAGCCCCCACGCGTACCCTGTCGGAGAAGCAGTTTCTCAGCGCTTTTCTGAGCCAATATGCCGACGTCAAACACGTTGTCACGTTGGTCGTTGGCGTGTCTTTCGTTACCCTATTGATGATCGTTATCAACACGATGGTCTTCGCCTTGCGCGAGCGGCGTTTCGAAATCGGCGTGCTGAGAACACTGGGATTTTCGCGTTCATGCATCCTGCTGATGGTTCTGTTCGAGGCTCTTTTTATCTTTATGCTGGGCGGGGTTATCGGCATCGGTCTTGCAAAACTGGCAAGCCTCGCCCTGCCACCCGCTCTGGGGTTGGTTTTCGATAAGAGCGTTATGCTGCGCGCAATTGGGTTGGTTTTCCTACTCGGCCTGACCGCAGGGGCGCTTCCTGCGCTGTCTGCAATGCGGACACCGATCCTATCAGCACTCAGAACGAGGTAACCGAGATGCCTTCAACCATTCGCCAAATCGTCGCTATGAGCCGTGTCACCCTGCGCAGTCTCCCACGCAGGCTGGCCATTTCCCTGTCCATGGTCGGGTCGATCATGCTGGTTGTTTGTGTCCTGAGCGGATTTCTCGCAATGGCACGCGGCTTTGAGATCACGCTGCAAAGTGCGGGATCGCCTGATGTCGCGGTCATCCTTGGTGGTGGCACGCGCCAGGAAGGCAACTCTGAAGTCCCGTTGGATGTTGTCCGGTCCCTTCTGGCGATGCGCAACGATATTGGCGTCGTGCGGGACAATCGGGATGTGCCAATCCTGTCGCGCGAACTTGTGGTTCCTGTCGAGTTTCGCAGCCACGCTGACGATTTGGGGGAAACTCTGGCTCTGCGGGGTATGGATGACACGGGTCCCAGTATTCGCACTGGGGTGACCTTGATGTCCGGCCGCGCAATGCTGCCTGGTACGCGTGAGATCGTGGTGGGTAAACAACTTGCTGACCGATATCCCGGCTTGGACATTGGCGATCAGGTTCGGCTCGGTCCGGTCGATTGGACAATTGTCGGTCATTTTGCAAGCTTCGGCAGCGCGCTGGAATCAGAGATTTGGGGCGATATCGAAGCCGTCGCGGCCGTGTTCAATCGTGTAGGCGAGGTGCAAAGCCTGCGCTTGAGGTTGAACGAAACCGATACAGTCGACCGGCTCAAAAGGGCTGCATCCGAATTTGCCGGGGCTCAACTTTTAGTACTGACCGAATTTCAGCTCTACGCCGGCCAATCTGCTGGGACGTCGCAGCTGATCAGATATTTCGGGTGGCCGATCGCTATTTTGATGGCCATCGGTGCAATCGCAGGAGCGCTGAATACAATGATGAGTTCCGTTTCTGACCGAACCGTCGAGATCGCCACAGTCCGTGCACTTGGGTTTAGCCGACTGTCCGCATGCATGACGACATGGTTGGAGGCCTTATCGCTTTCCGTACTCGGGGTTGGCCTGGGCCTCACCGTTTCATGGTTGGTGATGAATGACTGGCAGACAAGCACAATAGGCGCAAACGGTGCAGAACTAGCCTTCCAGCTGGCGGTCAGTACAGACGTAATGGTAAGCGCCGCGCTGGTTGGCCTTGCAATTGGAGCCATTGGCGGCGCATTACCCGCGATCGTCGCGGCGCGGTTACCAGTTACTGATGCATTGAGACGGCGCGGGTAGCGACTTTGGTCGATTACGCGATCAAAACAAAACTCACCGCTCTGCGCCTGTGAAACAGTTACGTGTCAGTGAACTGGCACGCTCCTGTTGCCCCAGACCATCCACAATCCAATCAGGGAGCGGCGTATTTGTCACGTACGAAGTCGAGCAGGCGCCGCGAACGGCAGCAATACGGGCTGCTAGTGCAGCATCGCGACCATGTGTCGGGTGACCGCTTAGGGCCGTCTATGATGGTAGGGCAGATCATAATCGCTTTTGTGCTGCGCTGTCTCTTCGGTCAGTATTGAGCCCACATCTCCCAAGTTTCTGCAGGGCGGTGAATGACGGCTTCGCTGTTTTAAACCACTCCCACCGATCTGTGTTTCGCACCCCGCTCAACATGTGTTTGTGGTTATTCACGAAGAGCGACGGCTGAAAGACTTGGAAGCAAGAGAGCTGTTTCGGCTGGTTCTCACATCAGCCTGCGTTTTATACTGACAGCATCATGCGATGCAGCTGATCCATATCTGCGATCCGCTGTTCGGTCGTGGTTGGCGCGATGCCTGTGTAGAGGCCGAGCCACGCAACATAGGCGACCCGCGATCGTGCATCAGCGTCGCTCTTTTGCGTTCCTGCCTTGCGCGAGAGCTCAGCCATATAGGCGATGCGCGTCTCGTCCACACCACGAACAATCTCGCGCGCATCTGCATCCCCGACCGCCCACTCGCGCACGCTCATTTCAAGACGACCATCTTCGGATGCGCAAGTTCGTAGAAGACGTCGCAAGCGGTCTGAAGCCGTTCCGCCACCTTGTTCGTTCTCCTCGATCACACGGTCCGTTTCCCTTGCGACCCAACGATCGAGAAGCGCATGCAGAAGGGCGGCCCGGTTCTTGAAGTGCCAGTAGAAGCTACCGCGTGTAATCCCGAGCCGTTTGGCGAGTGGATCGACCCGTACGGCCGAAACGCCGCCTTTTTCAAACATCTCATAAGCAGCGCTGACCCAAGCATTTGGATCAAGATGAGATGGATCGGACGTTACCATACAATATGTATTGACAATTGGCATGCGGTCGTCAAGAACGTCCTCCATACATACTGTATGGAAGAGTACTATGAACACTGACGCACCATTTGAAGCCGCGCCATTCCGCACGCCGAGGGAGGAGGCCAACGTTGCAACCGTCCAGAAAATGTTCGGTGAAGGTTGGGGAGCAAACGTCGGTTGGGAAAACTTATGGCGCGCGAACGTCGCACTGAACGTCCGAACCTTCTTTCATTCTTATCCACCAATAGAAGGGCTGGATGCTGCAATCGAGTTCAATGCCGAGCTGTTCGCAGGTTTCCCGAGACTTCAGATGACCGTCAAGAAAACGATTGCCGAGGAGGACACGGTAATTGTGCGCGGTCGCCTGACAGGCTCGCAGGATGGCCCTTTTCTCGGCGCTCCGGCGTCAGGAGCCGTCGTCGACGTGCCAGACGTTACGTTGTTCCGCCTTGAAGACGGCAAGATAGTAGAGAGCCGCTATTTCACCGACCTGTTAGCCGTGATGACGGCCATTGGAGCGGTTGAAAACAAGAATTAGCCGCCGGATTGTCACTGAAGATGGAACGGTTCCCAAAATGTCGCTGAAGGGAGCGGACCTTCGCGCGAAGTACAGCTAAAGTCTGCTAACGTTCCGCGTTCTGTGAGTTCGATCAAGCTCACACTTCGCTTCTGCAGCGAATGGCAGGAAAGCGGGCGCGACCGCAGCATTCGAAATTGAGATTCAACTTCCGATCTGGGCCGCGAGGTACGACATGTTCTGAAGCAGGCGATGTGCCAGAAATCGGACGATGCTGTCATTCTGTTGCAAGTTGAAATTTGAGGAAGGTCGCCCCGTCATAGTCGACTTTGCCAATCTGCCACGCACCAAGTCTGTCGAGCGCCCGCAGGTGCGTGCGAGATGGTGGCAAAAGGAATGTCACATACGGGATGCGTTCATCGGAATTCGCAAAATCGATCGCCTCTCGCGAGATGCGTGGCCCGAGGCCAGACGTGTGGGGCCGCAAGACAAGTCCGAAATCCCACTCGGCTCCTTCTCTTTGAAATCCACCCCAGCCGACATATCGGTCATCGGACAAAAATGCCCAATGTCCAAGTCCGTCACGGCGCCAACATTCTTCCTTTTTGGCGACAAACCGCGCCACTGTCTCGGCATTCCAAGTAAATTTCAGAAACGGCATATGCTCGACCAAACGAGGGTCGGACATGTGCGCCAAGATTTCTGCTGGGTCGATTTCCGACAATCGGACAAATTTTATTTTAGATCTCATTGCGGCGTCTTTCGATGTGCTCGTCGCTCATTGTCCGCTGAACGCGATATTTCAACAGCCGACTCTTGCCTACTGTCACGCTGGGACATACGCATTCAGCTTGTTGCCATCCAAATCCCGGAAATACCCTCCGTAGAAACCGTGATCTCCGCGTGGGCCGCAGGGTCCCTCATCTGTTCCGCCAAGTTCGAGGCACTTGGCGTGAAGCATATCGACGACTTCTCTGTTGGTCATTTTCAAAGCGACCATCACCCCGTTTCCAACGTTTGCCGGTTCTCCATTGAATGGACGAGCAAGGCATAACGCAGGTTCGGTCCGCGAGTGCCCCCATGCGGCCATATCGGCGTGTTTCCAAAGGCGGTTTGCGCCCACGCTCGAAAACAAGACGTCGTAGAATTTCAACGCGACCTCGAAGTTGTTAGTTCCAAGGGTAACATATCCGATCATGCTTGCTCTCCGTGATTCTGTGGGCGCCACTTTCAACACTACGCTCGGCTACCAAGACGCTGGGTTGCTGAGCCAGACCGCCTTGCAAGTAAGGTCGAGGCCGGACCGTGGCTCGGAATTGCCCGCACTTCGAAGTTTTCGAAACGCTCGATTGCCTGCATCAATCGGGAGCGGGACATAAACCGGCCTGTCCCACGAAACAAAAGCGCCTGGCGCATTAGGCTGTCGGCAAGGCCACGGGCAGGCTCATCCGCGCAAAACGCGAGACAAAGCGCGCCGCCGGCTCGAACAACCCTGCAAAGCTCTGTCAAAGCCAGATGGGGATCGGGGACGGTTTCCAAAACCCAAGCACAGGCCACAAGATCGAAGGTGCCATCCTCAAACGGCAAGGACTCCAACCGTCCTTGTATCTTTGGCACAGGAATGTCGGCGCAGCGCGCAAGCATGGCCGCGGACGGGTCGAGAAGGGTCATCAAATTCGGGGACATACCCTCGGCAATCAATGCACGTGCCAGATTGCCGGTGCCGCAGCCAGCATCCAAAAACTTCGAATTCGGCGTCGCGAGTGCACGCACCAGGCCTTCCAGGGCGGCCTGCGCCTCACCGCCTGCATGACGCAGCCAGCGATGATGAAGTTTGTCATAGCGAGGTGCAAGTTTGTCATAAAGATCAACCGCATCGCTTATAGGCGTTTCTGCCAACATCTCTTTGGTCCTATTACTCATTCATAGTGTCCGCGGTGCGCACTTTTTTTACAAAGAACTTGCGTCGGATTGCGGCGCGGTGTGTTCGTGCTCGGGCCACATCCATGCGGTCCAGAGAATTACCATTAGAGCCACGATCTCGATGACGAGGTGAAAGGTGTCATCTATGTCGGTGGGGGGCGAGGAAAGGAGCGTAGCCGTCGTGACGATCGCCGCAAGGAAAGTGAAAGGGCGACCGATCCTGCGGGTTAGCAGGAGCGAGCAGAGCACCATCGCAATCGGGATCTGGATGAGGAAACCGCCCAGAAGCATCAGCCCTTCGGTGATCTCGATGCCGTTGTAATGGCCTGTCAGCAGTATCTCGATATGGGACGCGAGGACAAACTGGTGGATGTCGCGAAAGATGATGTTGAGCAGTATGAACAGCCACAGGGCCGACAGAAGAACATGGGGATCGAGCCGTCTCATTTCGGTGCCTTCTTTCTGTGTTTCAGGAGTTTGCTGGTATCAGGCCGGGAGCACGGTCGGGTTCAGATCACGGCGCCGGATGTGCGCGGCGCAAAGGCGCGGCGGACTAGGCGTTCCGCAATCGCAAGGTTGATGGCCCACGCCCCAACCATCAGAAGGTCTCGTGAAAATCCCTGCAGTTCGGTGTCAAAGAGGGTCATTGCGACCAGAAAGAGCGCGGTCTGCGTTGAGGCTCCTTGGCCGATGGCGTAGGCGCGCAGCATCGCGGCGCGGTGCGCGGCGACTTTTCGCGACCGGATCGCGACGACGGCCCATGCGATGAGAGCGACCATCGAGAGGCTAAGTGTAACCCTTGCCATGTAAAGCAGTGGTCCCTGCAGGGCGTCGGGAAATGCATAGGCCACGGTCATCCAGAGCCCGGTGAGGGCGCTGACGCATCCCGCTGCCGTCACGATCCGCCCGAGGGTCCGGTGCAGGGCGGGACGGTAGCGCCTCAGGCTCGGCAGGAACTGCACAGCCCCCACGAGGCAGAAAATTGAACTGCCAAGGATATGCAATGTGATCGGGAGGGGATCGATCACCGCACGCGGGTTCGGCAGGATGATCGCCGGAGCGCCGAGAAGTTCCGGAAGCCGGACCAGTCCGACGATTGCCGGAATGAAAGAGTAGAGGAACACGAGGGCAAGGAACGCCCATTCGCGACGGCTGATAAAGTGCATGCTTCGGTCTTTCAGTATAAGGTGTTGGTCTTCCTCAGGCGGGCTTGCGGGCGACGATGAAAGGGCTCAGTCGGTTCTTTCCGAAGTACCGCGTCTGCTCGATTTCGAACCCGGCCCGGATCAGGTGCCGGGTCAATTCAGCGCGACTCAAGATGATCACATTGGGCGCGATCCGCACGGCCATGAGCACGCGAACCATGGCTCGCATCCAGCGTGACGCATCCTTCAGGCAAACCGTCTTGGATATGAAGAGACCGCCGGGTTTCATCTGGCGGAACACCGCATCCATTACGGTAGGTATGTCACCGACCAGATGAAGCAGGCTGAACGCGCAAATGACCTCGAACGGTTGGCCAGGAGTGTGTTGCGACGCCTCCGCCTGAATAAATTCTGGTGTTCCCGCGGCATCTCCGCCTGATCGTGACCGGGCGATCCGGATCATCTCGGCAGAGAAGTCGGTTGCGGTCACATGAGCGACGACAGGCGCGATCTTACTCGCCGTTCCGCCTGTCCCGCAGCCGATTTCAAGAACGCGATCAGTCGGTCGAAGAAGCGCCATCACGCACCTTAGCTTTTCTTCGTAGGCAGTGACATCGGCGATGGGCTTTTTGGCGTACTTGGACGCATGCCGGTCCCAGAAGGCTTGGGCAGTCATGTCGGTTTCCTTTGCGTGTTGCACTTCAGGTTTGAAGCAGCGCGCAGGCGCCAGTCGTAAGAAACTGCGGAATGCATTGTGTCGCTTTTGATTGCCGAAACCGGGCCGATTTCGTTTCGCAGCTGGTATCGTCCATGCGCTCATGAAAGGTCGATTGCTTAAATTCGTCCACCTGCTATACACTCATGAATGAACTGGCAGGCTGTCTCCTTCGATTGGAACCAGGTGCGCGCCTTCCTCGCGACAGCGGAGGAAGGCTCGTTCAGCGGCGCGGCGCGCGTGCTAAAGACAACGCAGCCGACGATAGGACGGCAGATCGGTGCGTTGGAGGAGGCACTTGGCGTCACGTTGGTAGAACGCAGCGTCCGTGGTCTCACCTTGACGGAAGCGGGGCGCGACCTGATTGATCACATGCGCACGATGGGCGAGGCTGCGACTCTCATCTCGATGGTGGCCGACGGGAAATCTCAGGATGTCACCGGCGAGGTCACGGTCACGGGAACGGACCTCTTGTCAGCAGCGATCCTGCCGGGCGTGCTCAAGCCGTTGCGACAGATGGCGCCAGGCATCTGCGTCCGCATTCTTGCGTCGAGCGAGATGCAGAATTTGACGCAGCGCGAGGCGGACATCGCGATACGCCACGTCCGCCCGGATCAGCCTGACCTGATCGCACGGCACTTGGGCGACTTTCGCGCCACTCTCTATGCCGCGACCGACTATCTCGATCGTGCGGGCCGCCCGCATACACCGCGCGATGTGGCCGCTCTCGATTTCGTCGGCAACGCCGACCCCGAGCGGCTTATGGCCCCACTGCACAACATGGGCGTGCCCGTTCGCGCAGAGAGCTTCGTGATGTCGAGCGAGAGCGGTGTCGTCGCATGGGAATTGGTGAAAGCGGGCTATGGCGTCTCGATGCAGCCCGAAATGTTGGGCGAGGCTGAACCTAGCATAGAGAAGGTCTTGCCGGATTTCCCTTCGCTTGAGTTTCCAATCTGGCTGGTCACCCATCGGGAGTTACAGACCAGCCGCCGTATCCGGATCGTATTCGACCTGCTGGCCCGGGGTCTGTCAGACGTTGCGAAGCGCCGAAGTGGTGGCGATTGACAGGTGTAAATGCGCCGAACCCGGAGCAAGTGAGGTCGCTTGGCAGTAGTTTAGGCTACGCTTGCAAGAGTTCGTTTTGTCCGATGAGTACGTTAATGTTGGAAATGCTGCGCAATCGATCAACGTCCGCTTCGGGGAAGCTGCAATGCGGCAACGTATCTCGCGATGAACGGCTGGTTAGTGCCGTCCTGGCGGATAGGGCAGGTCATGCACTCCGACATGCTGCGCTGCCTCCGAGGTCCGCTCCGAGCCTATTTTGTTGAAGAAGTCTTGTTGCTTTGAAGCAAGTCCTTTGATTCACTCGCTATTGTAGATTGGGGGAGG
>NZ_CANMXR010000034.1:0-12055 GCF_947501835.1 uncultured Roseobacter sp.
CCGGATGAGCGACAACGGCCCCAAACAAAGAAGGAAAACGAGCTTGACCCAAACGCCCAATTAGAGAAGCGGACTTTGGCGCAGGACGCAGCATCCTTCAAAATGGGCTCAAAATGAACGTCGCTGAAGTCGGCGTTGTTGATGAGTGAATCCTGACGCTAGGGTGCGCGAGGTGCCAATATCGTTTCAATCTGTGACACACAGACAAATCAACACTCCGGTCACCGTAAATTTATAGTTAGATTTGCCATCACTCGAGCAAAAAGTGTTGCTGCGCCGGAGTGTTGATGCGGCGTTGGTTGCCTATGCTCCAACGCCTCATTTTGCAATTGTTTGAACAGCCAGTTGGGTAAATGACGCCATCAAACTGAATCATAACAGTCAAATGATCCAACCCCCCGCTCGGTATCAAGCTGACAATGATACGTTTCCGAAACGCTACCGTTGATCGTCCAGAATGAGCCGCGCCGCGAGACCACCAAACACCAACCCCAAGGCGTAACGCGACCAGCGGGCAAAACCCCTGCTGCTGGTTGAGAACGATCTCATGCTCCCGGCCAACCAAATCACAACTCCATGAACCGCGAAGTCGATGATCAGAAAAATGCTCGCCAACAGCAGTATCTGAAGGGCAACAGAACCATCACTGGGGTCTAGGAATTGCGGAAAAAGGGCGAGGTAGAACAGCGCAACTTTCGGGTTCAGCAGGTTCGAGTAAATGCCCTGTCTGAAGATCACGAACAACGAATCTCGCTGGTTGGAAGTTGCGTGCGGAGAAAAACTATCACGGGCCGTAAGCGCCTGCCATGCAAGATAAAACAGATATGCCGCGCCAAGATACCTTACCAGATCGTAGGCATAGGGGATCGCAAGAAACAACTGTGACAACCCCAACGCCAGAATGATCGCATGGACGGCCGATCCTGCAGAGACGCCAAACTGTGTCACCAGCCCAGCCAGGCGTCCTTGGGCCACGCTTCTGGCAGCAACAAGGATCATGTCAGGACCAGGCGTCACGGCGAGCGCAAAGCTGGCCGCGCTGAAAAGGATGATTGTTTGAATATCCATCATTGGAATGTCCAGATCGAGATCTGTCACCCTCGCTGACTGGCTTGTTCAGCACAAGGCTACCTTGCGCGAAATCTATTGATGTTTCTCCTGTGCGGTATTGGGCAGGACAAAGCGATCCTTTGGTATTTCTGCAATGCCTGTGATCTCGACCAGCAACCTAGGATCGTACAGTGACGAAACTTCCAGAGTGGTTGTGACCGGATAGGGCGCTTCGAAAAAACGCGTTCGTACGTCGCCACACTGCATGAATGCTTGTATGTCTGTTGTGAACTGTTGAAGCGATACGATGTCGCTCATCTGTCCTCCCATCGCAGCAAGCACATCCGAAATGTTCTACAATACTTGCTGCACTTGGCGTCCCATATGCCCATCACCCACGATCTTGCCATCGTGACCAAGTGCGACTTGCCCTTTGAGCCCACCTGCTGAGATGACTGACTGAGAGAAGGCCCCAAAAGGGCTCCAGACATTTGTTGGATCAAAACTCTTTGCCATTTTAGGTGTCCTTTTCTGTTTCGATTGAGAGTGTGCCAGCCATGTTTGCAGACTGCTGCTTGATGGCCGCATTGTCATTTCGAGTTCTTTCCAGCGAAGCACCCAACTGCCCGCATATCGTTTCGGAGTCTCTTATTAGGTTCGCATTGGCTTGAATGTGTACAGCCCGGCAAGGATCAATAGACCGCCAGAAATCCGGTTTAGCCAAAACGTAACGCGACCAAAGGCAATGCGGATGCTGAGTTGCCCAACAATTGATATCCAAACGACAGCGTTGATGGCCGCGAGCGCAGTGAAGCTCACCGTCAATATGAGAAATTGAACCAATACTGGACCTATGGGATCCACAAACTGTGGAAGGAAAGCGACATAGAAAACCAACACTTTTGGGTTTAACGGAGAGATCGCCAATGCCGTCATGAAGCGATGCCGCATCCGTTTCTTAGTTTTTCTTGTGCTGACGTCAGCTTTGTCGCGTATAGTACAAAACCCAGGCCAGATCGGATAGATACCCCCCGCAACCTTTGGCGTTGTGAACAGTGTTGCTGAGGCAAGCAATACAACGCCGGCACCTGCTAACGAGGCCGAGATTGAAGCACAGACGCCCAGGGCAACTGCTGGCACGAGTTTTAGTGTTTCCCTGGTTCCACAAGAGGCGGTTTGCCCAATCAAGTAAAGAACAGTGGGTCCAGGCATGGCGATTATGATCGCGCTTGCTGCCATAAACGATAGCCATGTCACTACATCCATCTTCGGGCCTCCGTTAGCCTGAGCAACAGTTACGACTTTCTTGCAGCAAAGATTGATCGACCCTCTACAATCAAATCAGCCATCCTTTGCTCAGCGATGTTTGAGCCGCACGCTACAAGCCCGACCCGCTGACCCGCCAATCGGGAGCGAAGCGGCCCACAGACCGCAGCAGTTGCGGCCGCACATGCTGGCTCCGATGCCAGTTTGAGAGCGTCATATAGCAACACCATGGATGTGAGCATTTCGTTGTCATCCACGCGAACCATCTCGTCAACATTGGCTTGGGCGACTGAAAATGAGTAAGGGAGCGATACTGGCGATCCAAGGCTGTCTGCAATTGTGTTGACGTGATCCAATGTGGTTGGTTTACCTGCCTCAAGGCTGCGTGCAAGGACAGCCGCGCCAACGGGCTCTACGCCATATACGGTGCAGTCCGGGGACACTTGCTTAACTGCAGACGCAATGCCACTCAGCAACCCGCCTCCACCAACCGGGACCACGATAGCGTCGAGGTCAGGCGCTTGCAGAATGAACTCAAGACCGCATGTTGCAGCACCTAGCGTCATCATCTCGCCCTCAAAGGGATGGATGGCGACGCGGCCTTCGTGTTCCTTTATTCGGTCCATTTCCACGAAGGCGGTATGAATATCCTCAACTAACACCACCTTCGCACCCAAGGCTTCACATCCCTGAACACGAATTGGGTCTGCCGTTTTTGGCATGACGACCTTTGTGCTTACACCTTCCTTGGCCGCTGCCCAGGAAACGGCAAGTGCGTGGTTGCCCGCGCTAACAGCAACAACCCCACTTTTTCTCTCGGTAACCTCTAAGCGATCAACACTCAGCAATGCACCCCTCGCCTTGAAGGACCCAACCTGCTGAAACAATTCCAGCTTCATGGTCACCGTTGCCCCCTCAGGAAGCGCGGCGGACACTCTGTCACTACTCAATGAAACTACAGGCGTCTTGATGATCCGATGAGCCAGCGCATTTGTGGCGCGTTCAATCTCTTCGAGCCTCGGTCCTATTGGAGCATCACCTTCAGGTCTCATTTTGCTTGTCCCCGGGAAAGATTATGTAGGGAGGCTAAACAGTTCTGATACGGAGGTATTGAACGATATTATTGAAAGACCACAGAATATTGTCCGGGCGTCACCCCTAAAACGGCTTTGAAGTTTCGGCTCAAATGACTTTGATCGGAAAAACCAGTCGCCGCTGATACTTCAGCCAAACCACACCCAGAGCGAAGCAAGTCACGAGCTTTCATGACACGAACATTTTGCAAGTATTGGAAAGGTGTCATACCAAAGCGACGTTTGAAATTCGCGATGACCATCTGCTTGGAGCTGCAAGACAAATTGCACAATTGATCCAACGATATGCGTTGCGCGTGATTGTCGTGCAAGTATTCTCGAATGCGGTTGTCCGCACCTGAAACAGATCTAGCTTCGGTTGTTGTGAGCGATCCAAAAGCTGCGAAGACAGTTTTCAGTATATCTTGAAACAACTCTTCAGCACACAACGGATCTCTGTTCCTCCCTAAGATGTCTCGCAGTAAACACAGCTTCGAATAGATTAGTGAGCATTCATGAAATGGGCTGTCGAATGCAATTCCAGATCGTACGTTCTTGTCGTCTGCATCGAAAATGTCGCGCACAGATTCTTCTGGTATGTAGAACATCGTTTGGGACCACCCTAGTTCCGACCCAGCCCTGCCAAAATGCGGTTCGTCAGGCGAAAGCGTAGCGATAGCATTGCGACCCGCTTGCCACCAACTTCCACGGCACCAAACATCATGCTTCCCACTCTCAATAATACCGATGACATATTCACTGTGCGAATGGCGGGAAAAGTCTTGGCGCTTGTAGTTGGCAACAAGCCAATCCATACCCTTGGATATCCCACAGTGGTTCATAGAAGCGTTGTTCTTAGGAGGACGCCCTCCGGTATTTCTTCTAACCATCATCCTGTTTTCGCCAAAATCTCTAAGTGTTCCTGCTGCATCATACGTTTCTTTGAATGGGTAGGTCGAATGCCAAATTTGCTAGCAGCAGCGCCCTCCCAAGAATTTTTTATCAGAGGTAATTCTGCTTTTTCGACCAGCTTGCAGCGCCGTCAAGATGGATCAGGGCTTAGCCGGCATTCATGCAAAGCGCGGCATCGGTGACTCTGGGCTGTGAGCGACCACTTTGATTTGAATTTTTCACGCCAAAGACAGAACGCAATTCCAACGCCTTCTAGAACGCCCGCCAGGCAGTGCCCCCGGCAATGCGATGCCATACCTGATCTAAGCTTTTGCCATCCAACTCCAGACGATCGCTGCCCAGAAAATCGATGCTGAAACTATGCAGGGGTATGGGCGCTGATTGCTCTGTTTGAGTTCCGAAGTTTGTTTCAAAGCTCATCCAAAGTGTAACACGTTGAGGTATCTGGAACATTGGTGTCATTTGAATTGCAACTGCGACTGGTCACCGGCCTCAAGAACCAGTGACGAGCCGTTACCAGGCTGCTCCGTAACGACTCTGGCGATGCGTTGACCAACACAATTCTCGCTCTTGCTGAAGAATGAGTCGATTTTGACTACAGTAACTGAACTCTCGCCAGTGTTTGAAAAGGTTAAGTCCGCGTTAAGTGTCTCTGCTCATTGTGCAGTTACCTGGTCGAGCTTCACTGACAGAACGCTCGTTCTAACAAGACTCCAATATAAACCAAGGATTGCCGCAATGGCTGTAGCCAGTGCGCCCAGGCCGATTATGACTTTTTGAGCAATTCTCATAGGGATCATAAGCGACAAAAATAAGGATTGTGAATGGGCCAAAAGATATAGGATCGTCATAGGAGAGCAAAGCAACGAAGCGCAGCTTTGACGGGCTGCAATGCAGCATTGCTATCCTATGTCGGAGGTCAGCTTTGGACCGTTTAAACTAATGATTCTGCGACGCTATCCACCAGGTACTCCCAGAAGGATATCAACTGGCTCAACAGGAAGCTGACGCTTTACCCGCTGAGATTTGGACAGCTCTAGAATACTTAGCCTATGCGTTAGACCGCGCGCTGTCGATCACTGCTTGTGCCTGAGCAACGGTCTCAGAGACTCTTTGCCTGATCCCTCCCATTACAACAACGGCGTTGGTGTTGGCCGAGGTTTCGCTGGCTCTTGGCGCTTCCGCGTCCTTTGCTTTGACTGCCTCGATCCAAATAATGGCGTTGTTGGGCGCATGTAGCTCCGCAAAGTAGGAACTTCTGCCCTCAATGCAGGGCCGACAACGTCAATCGGTTCAAGCACTAGCTGTTTGGGTTCGAAAAGCGCGGTGCCGACGTGATCAGGCCTTCCATAAATTTCGTTTCTTATTGTTGGTCTCGCTCTCGCGATCCCAGAAGCATCAACATCAATCAATGACCCTTCCGGCCTTGTAAAAGTCGGCATAGTTTTGTCTCCAATTCACTTCTCGGATCTCAAGACATCCTAACATACTAAGCGATGCCAGAAAAAACAGAGACCCGTTAGCTCAAGTCTAGCAGCACAGCCAACCAGTTCCCGAATACACATCCCATCAGCGGCCGACCTTCTGCGGTTTAACGCTCTCCGGGTGACTGAAACCTCGCTGTACCTCGAGGTCACACCGGTAAGCCCGTTACTGCGGGATCCGCCCGAATTTAACCGCTCGGGGCGCGGCGCGCCCTAAACGGGCCAAAAAATTCCGTGATATCTGCTGTCGGTGTTTGAAAATTCCCGTAAGTCGTGCATTCTATTCACATTTAAGAGATAGGTTTTAGACATGACAGATTATGTTGGTAAATTGGATACCGGAAAAGTGGAGGATGTGGAGAAGATCATCCAATTCCATTGGAATAGCCTGATCGAAGACCCTGCAACCCAAGCTGTCGCGCGTGAGCGTGGCGTGGATATTGATGTATTGTCTGAACTTGGCGCGCAGGCCCCTTTTGTGGTTGAGCTGAAAAAATCCGGAAACCGGTCAGATGTGGTCACCGCAATTCTGATCGGTGTTGCCGTCGGGGTGGGGAAAGATATCGTCAAAACAGCGATTTACGCGGCCTGGGACAAGGTGATCAAACCAAATTTGCCGGGGATGAAAGACCCGCCGCCTGACGCATCAGAACCGGAAGAGCCCACGTCCAAGACGGACTGATGTCACAGGGCGCTCCGAAGGTCAGGCTCGATCCTAAAAAACAGGTGCCGTTGGAAGCGCGCAAGGCGCTTGCCGCGCGTATTCTGCATATGCTGCTTGAGAATGCGCTTGAAGGTCTCAAGCCTGATGGCGCGGACAGCGCCGATTTTTCAGTCGTGGTCAAACAACAAATCAAACGCATGATGCGGGAAGATCCATTGGACGACCCCTGGCCGCTGGACGTTTTTCTCGAAAATCTGCGTGAAGCTGTCAAAAAACACACATCCGCTTATTCAGGAGAGGCGTTTGAGGCTGCTCGTCAGCGCCTTCTGCCGCTAGACCCACACTTCGGGTGCGGTATCTGCGGAGAAGCAGGCAGGACCTGCACTGGCGCGTTGGGTGATCGGGACATGCTTGGCCATCAGGCGGGGGGGCTCTGTTTGCGGTTCCTCAAGGGCATGGTGGAACGCTTTGCCGCAATTGCGGAGAACACATATGTCGCGGCTGCCGAGATTGAGCTGAGCACGGACCTTATCCCTCCTTTGGCTATATCAACTTCTCATATCGAGGGGGATGGTGGGACCTTGCCCCTGGACGGCGAATTCAACGTTCCAGCGAAAGTTGGGGGGGAGGCATACGTCGCCGTGCTTTGGCCTGACGCGAAGTCTGCGGACCAGGATCTGGATGCAGCGATTAGATCAATGCCCTATTTAGTATTTCACGAGGTTTTTGTTCACGGGGCACAGGGAGCAGCGCTGCCGGGCGCACGTTTTCTTGTGGATCCCGACTGCGCTTTCACGGAAGGCGCGGTGGATTGCGTAGCTTATGAAGTCCTCGCAAAGTACGTTCTGCCATCCGATCAGCACTTTCCCAAACTGCTGGAACCGCTGCGCGACGAGTTCAGTCTTGCCTGCCAAGAGTATAACACCGCGCGGATGAAACCGCCCTCAAAGGGGAGCACAAAGTCAGGCGATGAAATCAGGCGGGCGCGGTATTTTGGCCGGGCAAAAATCTACGACCGTCTTCTGGAGATAGCAGGAGAGCCAATGGGCCTTGACGCAGCGACGTGGGTGACGCGTGTTGTCTTGACCCTCAATCTTTATCTGCCCCCCTACGAGCGCCATGAGTTCTTCAAATTGATCAATAAGGCGGCAGAACGGTCAAAAGTCCTGCTGTCGCTATTTGATCCGCTAGATCAATTCCTTACGGAACGTGATGTGGGCAAACTTTTCGACGAAATGAGGAGAGCCTCGGGAATAAAAATGCACTCGCGCCAAAAAAGAATTGATTTTTTGGGCAAATGCATCTAAAAAGAGCTTATACTGAACAATTGGGTTTCCTTTCATGCCTGATCCTCGCTCCTCCCTCAGTGAAACCTACAGGCTTTTGGCGGGCATTATTGCGCTGAAGGAATTCACCGGCGCCGACCTTGCAGACGCAACTGGCGTTAATCCCAGCACAACGAAGTCATGGTTACAGCGCAGCGCTGGCGGCAAGCGGTATGTGTTCAGGGCTGGCCAAAACAAGAACCGGACAGGGCGCGGGCGCCCTGCCGTGCTTTGGAAGGTGCGAGAGGAGGTCGTCGACTTCATTCGCGATGAGATCGGACGCCTCAGCAACATGGCCGAGGTATCGCGCGCGCTGACCTCTCAGGAAGAGGCCGATAAGGCGTACGCCGACGACGAATTTCGGGAATCCGTCCGATTTCACCTTTTCCAGGCTGAAAAGGCGGAAAATGTAGAGGCACGCAAGACAGCCATTGAAAAGGCGCAAAAGTGGTTCGACTTTGAGCTGGACCGGCTGGTACCGTGGCGCGATCTTGGCTTTGACATTCCGAACGATGTCCGCAAGGAAATCGCAAATTTGCATTTCCGTCTGGTTGGCCTGTCCCGGCGCGTCGATGAGCTTCAGAACATCGCCTTTGACGGGCTTCTTGAAATGGCCGGTTTTTTGCACGAAGCGATCGAAAAGTGGTGTGCCACGGGCGGCAAAGACGGCTCGGCCTTTGCCCCACTCAGTTTTGAACCAAACGAAGATGACGACATTCGGCATTCGCTGGAAGAAGTTCTGAACGTCATCTTGCAGACTGCTGAACAGGTCACGAAGGTCAAGCAAAGTCAGGTCCTTTGCGCGCTTCTTTTGGTGCTGGCCCGCATTAAACCGCGCGCAGCCCATGGGGCAATTTGCGACGTGCTGGACCGCGAAGGGCACGAAAAGCTGGGCCGCGCGTTGATCTCGGAAACGCAAGAGCTGATGGCTGGGTCGGAAACAGCCAACCTATTGCATCAAGTTCTGGTTGGGCTCCGGGAATACCCGCGCCTGTTGTCAAACAACAGCATCGGCATGTGGGTTGACGGGCTACAGATCAAGAACATCTACGACTACCGGCTCGCGGCGGCGGTCTTGTATTGCCTTGAACGCAGGCCGTCGGCGGCCTTTGCCACCGTCGCGCGCGAACGGAGAAATCAATTTGCCCGCCTCGTTCAGGACATTGAGGGTGACAGTGCGGACTGGGCGCGGATGAACCACGGCGTGAAACCAGACATTCAACAGACTTTGGAAAAACTGGTGACACGCCACGCAGACCTTGGAAACCAGGACGCACCCGCGCCTCTCTTTGAGGGTGGAAACAAACTACTTGAGTCTGTGATAGACCTCTTTGGCCTGCCGCCAAAACCGACGGAGGCATTTGCACCTCTTGAGGCTGGCACGTGATGGCGGGGCCGGGTCACGATGATGCGAATCTGCCCGACGTGGATCTTGACGTTCTGCAACGGCAGGCCGGCCGCTATTTGCGGGGTGCTATCGACCTGCGCAACGCCGTCCACTTCAATGAGATTGACGCGCGTTTTGCGGATGATGATCACGGCGAAATTCGGTACGTCTTTGACGCCAACGTGGTGCGGTTTTTCCTGAACCCCTTTAAGGCGTCTGAATACCAGAAGGTGTCGCCGTTCGGAAGATTGGCCCGCAACACGCTGCAAGCCCTTGCAGCGATCACAGCGGAATTCCTGATGTCGCGTCAACTGGCCGGGCAGTGGGGCGGTACCCCGCTGATTTCTTCCGGTCATGCGGAAGAGGTGGCACGCTATGCCGCTGACCTTCGGCAAATCGGGCTTGAACAGCTCAAGCTGCTGGACGAGGACCAGATTTCGCCGGAGATACGCACGCTGATCAACAGCGCACGGCGCGAAACCGGTCTGCGTGAGGCAATCCACAGCGATTTCCAGCCCTTACGGGGGCTGGAGGATCATTTGGATGAACCTGCCCTTGAGGCGCGCGAACTGGCACGCGTGGTGCAGCAAAATCTATTGCGCCCGATCCATCTTGATGACTTCGCCCTGCCTGACATGCTGAAAGTCGACGCGACCGACCTCGCGGAGATGGTTGGGTTCATCCAGCAGTTTCGCAACGCCACGCCGGAGACACCGGAGCTGTCCCAGAAGGGCGACGAAAATGATGCGCTGGCCATTTTGCAGGTGGTGCAACTGAATGACGCCGTTTCGGCGGAGGCAAAACTAACACGCCCGATCCGCTATGTATTCGTGACAACAGATCAAAGCGTCTACAATGCAACAGTGGCCTGGTGGTGGGAAAACCGGGGGCAAGACCTCGGCGGCGATGCCTTCCCGGTCAGACGTCTGACGCAGTACGTCCCGTTCCTGAACGTGTCAGAGATGCCCAACAAAGCAAATACCACCAGCGTCTTTCGCGATGTCCGGTCGGCTGTTGAGGCCTTTATCGTTGCGGATGGTCGGCGTTTGGGCGCGCCGCCACGACAATTGCCAGCCTGGCAGTCTCAGGCGACAAACGTAGCGAAATCCCCCTTTTTCGACACGCTGAGGAAATTTGCCTCCGAAATGACAGCGCGAACGGAAAACGATGCGATTTATCGCAATACGCTGAAAGAGCTGAACGCGCTTTGGCGCAACCTGACGCGTGAAACCGTTTTCTTGAACGCCAATCTTCTTGGTCGCAAAATCGAAGCATTTCGCAAGCTGTCCGCCTTTCTGGCCGAAGCGGAGGATGTGCGCGATGCGGTTGTCGATCTGATCCGTGAAACAGTGGCGGAAGTGGAGCGGGCCCATGCCAAGCTCAGCGTTCAGGACAGTCTGGCGGAAATGGTAAACGACAAGGGGCTGGCAGAGAGCGGCACACCTGCCCGGCGCGCGCTAGCCGTACCAGCCTCCCGGTTCCGGGATTTAATTGATGTCCCGCTTTTTGATTACCTTACGGACTTTGTTCAGAACGCCGAGCCCGCCAAGCTGGACAAACTGCTGAACCATCTCGGCCAGTGTGCCGCGCACCGTGCCTTTATTTTCGTGGCTGCGGTGGCTTTCTGGGCCTCCCGCTGGGAAAGCGCGCGCCACTTTCTGGAGCGCGCAAAAGAACTTCTACCCATGCGCGAAGATCCGCTGCACCCGCAAGAGCGGCCCGACTTGCTGTACCTCGATTGCGTCATCAACCGCTACGTTGTGATGGACGCCGACATTGACCGGTCCACCCGCGTGGCCCGGCTTCAGGAACAGACAATCAAAGTGGAAGAACTGAACTTTGAGGCGATGAACTCTGGGGATGCTTTCCTGCAATGCCGCGCCGCCCTTGAAGCGACGCTACTGAACATTCAGATCGCCTTTGCCATGCACTCTGTCAAAGGCGCCGAGACTGCCTTGCCAGAGGCTGATCAGTACTTCCATCGCGCCATTCAGCATTCGCAGGCCATCTGGCAGCACCACCGGACACTTCCTGGGCAACTCGAAGGTGATACGCGTCGCATTCTGGATGTCGAGATTATCATCGCGATCACCTATTGCTTGGTGTACCGGTTGCTTTATCACGGCGCGCCGGTTCAGCCGGTTGATGCAGGGTTGGACAACCACGTCAAAGCGGTCCAAAATCTCATGGAACGCGTGGGAGACATTGTCCCGGAAATCTATGGCCCCCTGCCAGACCTGCTGGACATCGTGGCAGAGCCGTCACTTGATCAAACGCGCAGCAAGGTGAACAAGATCATCCAGCATCTCAAGACCTTCCGGGAAAAGCAGATCACCACAACGCGTCTGGATGACGAGGGCATGCCTGTCTTGATCCGCAAGCTGTCACAGCATGCAAAAACGAGGTCCTTAGCGTAGCGGCGACGCGCCGTGCCGTTAAGGGACTTTCTGGGTTCAAAACCCCGTATTGAGGGCAAAGCGATGGCCAAACTCACGCATCTCTGACACCGGCCTTCCGCTCGGACTGTAAAGTAGTCCGGTCAGCACGGCTTACATGAGTAGGCGCGGAAAGAGGATCGGAGGGTAAATCATGCCAAGAATCCAACTTCCCGCAGTCACCCCAAAGCGCAAGACTTGGTACAAAGGACGGATAATCGGTCAGAAAACAACGCTGCTACCCAAGTAAGATTGAGCGAAACTGCACCGTAGCTGCAAACGTATACTGTTTCAACAACAGCCGCAGTGAATGAGCGGCTTCGTCCCGCAATCTGTGAGTCCCAACGAAGTAAGGTTTCGCGCTAGAGGCGAACGTCCTGTATGGATGTCTCCTGCATAGCAAGACATTTTTGAGCTGATTTGATCGTCTGTCAGATGCAGTCGTGTGTGGGCCTGTTT
>NZ_CANMXR010000035.1:0-11647 GCF_947501835.1 uncultured Roseobacter sp.
CAAGGGGATGGCGAGGTAGTGTGGAGGGGGGCTGAGCCTTTGTTGCAGCCTGTTCAAAAGACAGCAATGCGCAGAAACCGGACTTTGCAAAGTTTCAAAGTTGGTCTGCTTGCGGTGGTCGGACGGCCGATACCGGCCGTTCGTGCAACAGACTGAAAAGGTCTGCTTATGAAGTGCAATACAATTGAAAAGTTATCGCCGCTCCGACAACATGGTGGTAGCCAAAAGGCAACCAACACAAAAAGGGGCTATCGAATTGGCAAACATCGATACGGGCGCAATCAATGTCGGAACCATACTGCGGGACGGTAAGCGATATTCAGTTCCTGAGTTCCAGCGTGATTTCAGCTGGGAAGCAGAACAAGTCGACCAACTATGGGACGATTTTCTGGCCGCCATCCGGAATCAGCGCGACGATTACTTCCTTGGTTCGTTTGTAATCAATGACAAAGACCAGTCGAATTACAAGATTATCGATGGGCAACAGCGCCTTACCACCACTTCAATACTTGTCTGCGTACTGCGGGATCACGCAAGCCGGTTGGGCGAGGAAGACACGGCCAAACAAATCAGCACAGATTTTTTGGGTAAGTTTGACTACCAGTCCAAAAGCACCATTCCAAAGCTAACACTGAATACCAATAATCGCGACTTCTACGATGAAAATATAATCAATCAATCCGACATCCAACGCATTCGACGGCAGGTCAATTCACGTAGCATTCCAAAGACTAACCGCCTTCTCGCGAGTTGCTACTGCTCTCTCTACGATAAGGTTGGTGAAACCTTAGACGGCGGCCAAAGTCTCGGCGATCTTGTTACAGCCATCACTGGAGCAATCGATGATACATTCCAGGTAATCCGAATTGCTGTGAAGGACGACCACGATGCGTATCTGCTTTTTGAAACTCTGAACGACCGCGGCTTGGCTCTGTCGGTTGCTGACCTATTGAAAAACTACTTGTTCTCTAAATCTGGAAACAAGCTCCAAAGGACGCAAGACAACTGGCGATCGATGGTTGAGTATCTTGGTGCTATCGAATTGAAACGTTTCCTCAGGCATTACTGGCTTTCTGAGTATGACGTAGTTCGTGAAAAATACCTTTACAGGAGAATAGCCGACAAATTTGAGAGCCAGACGCAGGTAGTCCAGTTGTCACGACGCCTACGCGACTCTTCGGAATATTATTCGGCCTTGCATGATCCGGAACATGTAACTTGGGATCTGTTTGAGGGTAGTGAACGATCGCGGATAAAGGCGAACATCGATCAGTTGGTCACGTTCAACGTCAACCAGTATAACCCCTTGCTACTCTCTGTTATCGAAGCAAGGCCCGAGATATTTGGCGGCGTCAGTTCAATGGTCGTCGCCTTCGCTTACCGCTATAGTATCATTATGGGGCAAGGCACGGGCAACATTGAAAAAGTCTTTGCCTCGGCAGCACAATTTGTACGCAAAAACCCAAGTTGTTCAGCAAAGGATGTATTTGATCAAATCAAAAGCCTGTATCCTTCAGACGCTGACTTCCGGACCTCGTTCGCACGAAAACAGATCACTGTTTCGAAACTAGCTCGGTACACTCTTAAGAAGCTGAACGATCATATTGAAGGCAATACCGGCATCGAGGCGGTATCTGATCCAAATTCGCTCAATTTAGAGCACATTCTTCCTCAGAAGTTCGTACCGGCGGAATGGTCGGAATTTCTTGACGACCCAGAAGCGGAAATTGAGGAATATATGCACCGGATTGGTAACATGACGTTGCTCCCAAGCGGAGTAAACCGTAAGCTGGCCAATAAATCCTTCGCAGAGAAGGTTGAAGGTCAATACTTTTTAGAAAGCCCACTCAAAATCAACGACACAGTTGCCGAACATGAGGTCTGGTCAACGTCGAGCATCGATGCTCGACAGGCAAAATTGGCTCGAATTGCCCAAGCCGTATGGCGCGTCGACTACTAGCCGACTAGAGGCGATCCAATCATTTGAGCAAACGCCTCAGTCTGCAAAGCAGAAATTGGGGCGAATGCAGTGAAAGTCCGGTTTCCGCCCTGACCCGTTGGAACAATGAAGGCGGAAAAGAAGCGCGGATCGCGTCTGCTTTGGGCTGCCACCCGTCAACTGACCGAAACCGTCGGAAGTCTGCTGTGAGCCCAGCCCGTTATTTCGTTTTTTTGCTGTGGGTGCACTTCGCCGGGAGAGTTGCTGTGGTGATCCAAGAGTTGCCACAGTTCAGCAGCGGGACAACTGGTCATTGGTGCGGCCTGCAGCAGACTTGGCACTGGCGCTTCACAAGAAGCAGGCAAAATCAGGCTTGTTTCCAATCGCTGTTTGCTGCTGCATGGCTTGTAATATGCGGCAGGCTGATCGCTGCGGCAAAGCGCTTCTGCCAAAGCAGCGCGTCAGTGCATCTCCTATCGGCTAGCCCCTAACTTTTGGCCTTGCCGCGCCGGTTCGATGTCGCGCTGTCGGTCGCATATGCTTGGAAGTCGGAAAACGGCATCGGCTTGCCAAAGAGGTATCCTTGAGCCTCGGCGACTTCTCTGGTTTGGAGGAATTTCAGGTGCTCGTCGGTTTCCACGCCTTCGCACAGCAGAGTCATGCCAAGACCGCGGCACAGATCTCCAACCGCAGTCAGGATCGGCTCTGCGGCTGGGTCGGTGCCGAGGCCAAGCATGAAGGATTTGTCGACTTTCAGTTTTTCGATTGGAAGCTGCGACAGGTACCCAAGCGACGAATAACCCGTTCCGAAATCATCCAAGGCCCAGCAGACACCTCGAAACTGGATATCGCGCATCATTTCCACCAGTTCCCCTGTCCCATCGAACAAAACCGTCTCTGTAAGTTCAAGACAGAGGCGCGCGGCGGGGAATTGGGTCTCTTGCAACAGCCTGTTGATGTCGCTGACGATGTTCTCCGAAGTCATCTGAACGCCTGAGACATTTACGGCAACGCTCATGTGAGGGGGCAAGCCCATCGTGTCACGCACCGCCTTGTCCAGAACCCACGCCCCCAATTCGTTGATGAAACCCGTTGATTCCGCGATTTCGATGAATTCGTCAGGGTAGACCTGTCCAAGCGTATCGGATTTCCAGCGCAAGAGAGCTTCGGAGCCTATGAGCTTGAGGTCATCAACGCGATGCTGTGGCTGATACCAGACCTCGAACTCTTCGCGGTCCAAAGCGCGACCCATCGCACGCTCTATCGCCCGGGACCGGAACTGCTTCTTTGACATCGCGGGGTTATAAGGATGAGGGGCATCGTTTCCGGCCAGCTTGGCAGCATCCAATGCCTCCTCGGCCTGGGACAGCGCATCCGAAGCCGAAACATCGGTGCCGGGATCAATGATGGAATAACCAAGTTTCAGGCCGACGCGGGCGTTGGAGTCTTCAAGCTCGTAAGGCTTGCCGATGATCTCGCAAAGGCGATGCGCCAGGTCTTGCACGTCGGTGTCATCCACCGCGAACTCGGTGAAGCATGCAAACGTGTCTCCGCCAAGGCGTGCAGCAGCAGAGATGTTCAACTCTGCTTCTTCCAAACGCTTGACGACATGTCGCAGAAGAGCGTCCCCGACATCCCGGCCCAAAACGACGTTCACGGTTTTGAAGCGGCTCAAATTGAATACAAAGATCGCGAAACACTCGCCTGCCTCTGCACGGAGCTTGATGAAATCGAGAAAAACGCTGCGCCGGAGGGCGCCCGTGAGTGCGTCGTAGCTGGAAAGATAGGCGATATCGCGTTCTTGCTGCTTGATCTTTGTGACGTCGCGCATCGACAGTGTGGCAATCTGAACCGTCTGCTCTTTGTTTTGATCGAAGGTCACGGTCTCCGACGGCGTGACCGTATACTCCAGGTGCAGGGCGGTGCCGTTGCCGAGGGACTCGTAGGTGCGCATTGCCCCATCGCCGCCTGCCCGCATCGCCGTCATAGCTTCGGTTTTTAGCCGCGCAGGAAGCATCAGGTCTTGTGTGTCGGTATAATCGAACAGACGCGCTGCGGAATCGCTGTGCATCCGCACTCTGCCCGTCTCGTCGACGATGGCGATGGCATCGAAGCTGTCCTCGAAAACCTGCCGCAAAAGAGCTGAGGTGTTGGCGACCTCCTGCCGTTGCCTGGCAATGATTGTTCTGTTGACCTTCAACCGCCAGAGGAGCGACCAGCTGCAAAAGACAAGCAGGCCTGGGTACAGAGGTGCTGTGGGAACCACGATGGCATGCCGCGCGAAGACCCCGAAAGCTGCAACCTCGCTCGCAACGAGGGCCAGCCCAGCGGCAGTGATCAAAGCCGTCGGCTTTCGGAACGCCCGCATCTGGAACAAAAGCAACAGCACAAGCAAGCCCAGCAAAATCCAACCTGTCGCGAGTGTCGCTGGGACGATACCACCCGCCAGGGTCTCGGCTGCCAAGACATGCACAAGTGGTCCTGGGATAATTCCGTGGACAGGAACCGCAAAGAGATCGCCCAACTCAATAGCGGAAGCCCCCACGACGATTGAACGCCCTGCGATCATATCCGCTTCAAACCTGCCTTCAGCGACGTCGACCGCAGACAAAACCGGTACGCTGTCCGGTCGAATGGCGTAGTTGATCGGAAAGCTGCCGGATCGTTCCGAAAACGTGCCGGTGATCAAAGCAGCGGCTGATGGGATATACTCTTCCGCGATTACCGCGCCGTACGGATAGAAGCGGATTGCCCCCTGCGCATCGCCGAAGACATTGACCAGTGCGGGCCAGCTTCGCTGCGCAAAATCTTCCATGGGCCAATTGATGGTTTCCTCGCTGCTGTTCGTGCGGCTAAGCTGTTGAAAGACGGGCAAATAGGCGCTCCCCGATCTGTCCAGAGCTGCTGCAAAGGCCGCATCACCAGCCGGATCGGCAGGAAATGCAAAGTCGATGTCAAAAAAGACATCAATAGCGCCTGCTCTGGACAGGTTTTCGAGGATGTCGGCATGTACCTGACGAGACCAGGGCCAGGTGCCCACAGCGCGGATGGAGTCTGCGTCAATCGCCACAAACACAAAATCGCCGGACGCGCTGCGGTCGAGTAGACCTGACCTGATGTCTTCCACGCGGTCATTCAGCCCACGTAAAAAGCCGCCGCGATCAGCCAGGAGGATCGCGGCGACAATCAAATGCACGACAAGCAAATGCCGCATGACATGGGAGGAGGGTGTCAGTTTCCGCCTCCATTGCCGTTTCCATTCCCGTTGTTGCCGTTGCCGTTCCCGCCGCCGTTACCGTTCCCGCCGCCGTTACCGTTCCCGCCGCCGTTACCGTTCCCGCCACCGTTGCCGTTGCCATTCCCGCCACCGTTGCCATTCCCGCCACCGTTGCCATTCCCGCCACCGTTGCCATTCCCGCCACCGTTGCCATTCCCGCCACCGTTGCCGTTCCCGCCGCCGTTGCCGTTACCAACGCCGTTGCCGTTACCAATGCCGTTGTTGCCGGTATTGGCAGGTCCTGTCGCGCGCCCATTGTTCTGACTGTTCGACGCGGGAACTTCTCGCAATTCGGTGCTGAAGGTATTCGGTGCACCCGGAACTTGACTGGTCACTTCTGCAGCAGCGACGCTCAGAGATTGACCATCGGAGACGGCCTCACGACCCGCTTCGACATCGACGCTGCGTTCATCGCTGCGGACCTCGACAACGCCCTTGTCGACCCGAACGGATGCGCTTTGCTGGTTGGTGGTAACCTCCAAAACCGTCCCCTTAATGACGGCGGCCAGGTGCGGTGTGACAACGCTAGTGCGTTTACGCTGCTTGGTAACCACAGACAAAAAGACAGATCCACGCTGGTGAGTGACCTGCGTGGTTTGACCCGTCGGCTGAGAAACGGAGACCGCCGCGAGTGTATTCGCACGGTAAATGATCCGCTCAACTCCGCGACCGAGGATCGCGCGGCTGCGCGGGCCAGTTCGGATCCAGGTTCCGCTGGACAGGGTCGTCCCGTCCTTTGCACGGCTCCAGGTCTTCCCATCGACTGAAATGCGAACGTTCCCATCCGCGCGCTGGAGTTCCCACCCTTCAGCGGCAGCTTGGACAGCAGCACTGATCAGAAAAACAAACGTGACAAGTATGCGCAAAGACATGGTTCACCTCTTCAAAAAGTGCTGAAGAAATGCCGTGAAGAAGTAAAAGAACTTAAAACCAGGTCGTGGTTTGTAGGAAATTGGTTAATGGTTCTTTTCCGTTTTGCCGTATCGAGCAAGACCTGCGGACGAAACGTATCGTATTCCGGTGCTGAAGCGAGCTCTTTGGGCAACTCCACGCTCTGTATGGCTGAATTAGAAAACTCGGCTGCGATGCAGCGAACGATGTACCACGTTCGCAAGTATATGCTGCGTCAGCGAAAGTAAGAATCGAGTGACTGCAGAGTCCGCTTAGCGATCATCGTTGCACGCTGCTGCTAAGGTCTCGATTGAGCCCATCTTGTAGATTTTCTGGAATGCAGCGAAGGTCGGCATCTGGGTAGCATACCAAAAAAAGTGACGTAACTGGCGAGGGTTTTGCCGATACAAAAGGTGAAGGCTTTCTAACTCTCATTACTTTCAAGGGTATTGGCGGACTTAGAAACAGAGCCAGGTCAGATAACATTGTAATTGCGACGCCAAGAGACTACATAGAGGGTCCAAGAGATGTGGTTTTCTGAGGTCTAGGCCCATCGCTCTGCCAGAGCGGACTACAATCTTCCACCATTAAAATTCAGCTGTCACGTCCTCTGAAAGGGATCTGATGTTTGAGAAGTTTGCCGATGTTGTCGAGCACGACCACATCACTTGTGACATTTGCCCATCCGTTTGTGGTGGCCGGTTCTCCCGATGACTCGCCGCCAGGCAGTTGTGAGTTCTTTGAGGGAGATGAATTTACGCAAAGTCACAGCATGGTGGCGGAGCGAAAGACCTTAACGCATCTGCCGATCCGTCGGGTCACCGGCGGATGCCGATTGCGCTTTAACGATCACCGCGACTTAGAAATGGCCCTGACGTAAATCAGAGCTGGACAAAAACAAACAAAACAGTGAGGCGGCGCTTTCTCCGTCAAGGGATATGAAATGACTTTTCCAGAATGGACGAAACCAGGTATTTACGGTGCTTTAACCGGTGCGATTGCGGTCTCTATCCTCGGCTTTACCTGGGGTGGCTGGACAACCAGCGGCAATGCTCAGGACATGGCGCAGAAACTTGCAGGCGAAGAAGTGACACTGGCGATGGTGCCAGTCTGCCTGGATATGTCAGCGACTGACCCGGAAAGCGCAGAAAAACTGGTCGTCCTTCGGGAGGCCTCTGGGTTCAACCGCCGCAAGGCTATGATGGATACGGGCTGGGCGACGCCACCGGGCTCCGACACGCCAAACCGGGAGCTCGCAGCGGCTTGTCTCGCGGGGCTTGAGCTGGATGGATCATAGGTCCGACCTAATGCTGCGACTGCCGCAGGCAGCTTGCGGGACACGTATGTCGACAGCCGTTCAAACCATTTTGGCGTTATTTGTCGTCTCAATCTTTGCTTTGCTTCTCTTTGCGATGCCTGCATTGGCCCAATCCACCGGGCAGCGGATGCCCGAGAACGCCAGCGCAAAAAGCTACGGGGATGGGTGGCAATGCAATAAGGGGTATAGACTGAATGGCGATGCTTGTGCGGCAGTGATTGTGCCGGAAAATGCTTATGAGACCAACCACACATATGGTCCAGGGTGGGAGTGTTTCCACGGCTTTAGCAGGAGCCATGAAGATGCCTGTGTTGAAGTGATTGTCCCCGAGGGCGGGTTTCTGGACCCATCGGGTGAACGCTGGCACTGCCTGCGCGGATTTTTCAAACTCGACGACACCTGCCAAGAGATTGTCCTTCCCGCAAACTCCTATCTGGCAGATACATCTTATGGGCCCAAATGGCTTTGCGAACGCGGGTTTCGGGCCGATGGAGACGCATGTAGTGCCATTGCGGTTCCGCCCAACGCCTACCTGAATACATCTAGCTACGGCCAACCCTGGACATGTGAGCGGGGCTTTTTCGAACTGGATGGTCTGTGCGTGGCCGTGGTGGTTCCCGAGCATGCCTACTTCGATGATGCGGCGTACGGCCAGGGGTGGAAATGCGAACGAGGATATGCCGCGTCTGGCGAGGGGTGCAAAACCATAGAGGTTCCCGCGAACGCCCATCTCGACCGATCCGGAAACCGTTGGGGATGCAACAAGAACTTCCGCAAATCAAAAGGCGTGTGTGTGCTCGACAACTGAGCGCGCACCGCGCAGGACCACGACTACTCCGGCTTCAAATCTCGGCACCGATGGCAGTGATGCCATTTGTGCCAGTCATCCAAAGGACCCAAACATGGAACCCGACCTTAAGACCATCGATAGCATCCAGCGGAATGACAGTGGCGCGCAAGTGTCTCCATCAGTTCAAAACGATAACACCCAATCCAAGACCGTAACCCAGCCGATCATTCCCCCAAGCGCCATCATCTATTGTGAGGGCAACTTCGCCAAAATTGATGGCAAGACGGCAAACGGCCTCGTGCGTCATTCAGAAGCCTACCGGATCCAATCTGTCATTGACAGCAACCACGGTGGGCAGGACAGCGGGTTGGTTCTTGACGATGCGATGAACAACATACCGGTCTTCAATGATCTGAATACGGCTCTCGTCCATGAGGCGCTGATCCCCGATACGCTCATCTACGGGATGGCACCCTCGACTGGGAAAATCTCACCATCTGATCGGAGCGTCATTCTGGATGCCATAGCACTTGGTTTGAACATCGTCAGTGGTTTGCATGAATATTTGAGCGACGACCCTGAAATCGCTACCGCCGCTTCCCAACGGGATGTCACCATTCGCGACATACGAAAACCCAAGCCAAGCAAAGACATGCGACTGTTTGATGGCAGCGTAGCAGGGGTGGAAGCTCTGCGTATTGCGGTTCTCGGGACCGATTGCGCCATTGGCAAGCGGACGACAGCGACAGTGCTGGCACGTGCGCTGAACGCAAAAGGGATCAAGACTGTGCTTGTCGGCACGGGCCAGACGGGTTTGATGCAGGGCGCAAAATACGGTGTGGCAATGGACGCGGTGCCACCGCAGTTCTGCTGTGGCGAGCTTGAGGGTGCGATTGTTGCCGCCTCGGACGGTGAACGGCCTGACGTGATCCTGATCGAGGGTCAGGGCGCGCTAAGCCACCCGGCATTTTGCACCTCCGCTTTTATATTGCGGGGCAGCCAACCCGATGCGGTCATCCTTCAGCACGCGCCCAAACGCGCGCATCGCTGCGATTTTCCGAATATGCCGATGCCCACCCCTGCGCGTGAGATTGCTCTTATCGAAGCGTTTGCCGATACGAAGGTTATCGGCGTCACACTCAATCATGAAGGGATGTCCGAAGCCGAAATTACGGACGCTATTGCAGCACAATCTCAAAAACTTGGATTGCCTGTGACCGATGCGTTAAGCCGACCGGCAGCGCATTTGCTCGCCATGGTCGTTGCCGCCTATCCTGGTTTGCATCGAGGAATACCTGTGGCCGCGGTATGAGCACTCCTCGCATAGAAGTGGATCTGAGCAAGATACGCCACAATACTAAGACAGTTGTCGAGCGGCTGAAGACGCGTGGCATCAGTGTCACTGGAGTGACCAAAGCAGTGTGTGGGCATCCAGCCATCGCCAAAGCTATGCTGGGCGGCGGCACGCTGGGTCTTGCAGATGCGCGTCTCAGCAACGTGCAGAGGTTGCGCACAGCCGGTCTAACTAGCCCGATTACTTTGATCCGAACACCGCTGCTGAGCCAAGCCAATGAGGTCGTCCAACTCTGCGAGGCAAGCTACAATACAGAGCCAGTTGTGATCGCAGCCTTGGCCGATGCTGCGATCCGGGAAAACACGACTCATGGCATTATCCTGATGGTTGAGATGGGCGACCTGCGCGAAGGGATACTGCCGGAGAACTTGGCCACAATTGCACGGCACGTCATGAATATGCCCGGTGTTGCGTTGAAGGGTATCGGGTCAAACTTTGCCTGCCTCAGTGGAATAGCCCCCAATGCTAGCAAAATGGCGGCTCTCTGCGACCTGGCGACGGAAACCGAAGGGGCATGTGGCCCTTTCCTTAAAACGGTATCTGGTGGCGGTTCCGCTAGTTTGCCCTGGGCGCTCGGGGGGCAATCGACTGGCCGCATCAGCGATCTGAGGCTGGGGGAAGCCATACTTCTAGGCGTTGATCCGGTTACAGGAGATCAGATAGGCGGCCTCTATAAGGATGCATTCACACTTGTCGCTGAAGTTATTGAGACCGATACAAAGCCAGTATTTCCACCCGCCAACTTTGTCGATCCGGTTTTGGTAAGACTTCGCCTTGTCCCGAACAGTGGGTACACCACACGTCTGCTCCTCGCCATTGGGCATCAGGACACGGATGTTTCGGGGCTTTCGATGCCTTCCGGACACTCATTTGTCGGCGCAACAAGCGATCATCTTATCATTTGCACGAACCGCTCACCGCTACCGGTCGGAACCGAGATGAGATTTCAGATAAACTATAGCGCGTTGATGCATGCCATGGCCGCACCCGACATCGAAACAAAGCTGCTCTCGGACCGATCCCCAAAGCTGTTGCGAAACATCCAAGGTACAAGCCAAGACCTGGCGTTGGTTTGAAATACCTGGCTCAAACATGTGAATACCAAGCCCCTAAGGAGATTGACCATTGCCCAAGCCGACGAAAACAACCCTGTTTAAAGCACTTGATCCCCAGCCGGAAACGGCGATGGACAAGACAACGCGTGTCGTCAGGGAAATAATCGACGAAGAAGCACAGCAACGACAAGTTAAGATCGCCCGGCTTCGCACTGCTAGGCTCGAGAGGGAAGCGAACACCCCTACCGACGCCGCCTCTGCAACGAAGAAAAAAAACGCATCCAAAGCCGTCAAAAAGGGATGACACCAACACTGATTCCCTGTTTTCTGTTTGCCACCAAACCTGGCAATTCATGATCTGGTTATGCGAGAAGCAGACAAATACGTTTCCGCCTCATGTCTCTCCCAACCTTCGCAACCGTTCCCACTCTTTCCGAGGAAGTATCTATGACAGATTCAGACAAGAGCGCAGTAAAGGTTCACTACATCTGCCAGACATATGTTGAGAAGGCAGTAGGGCGCGATGGTCAAGTAACCCTGAAAATTGACAAGCAATTTGAGCATTCGACAGCATCGGAAGCGCAAAACAGAGCGGAAAGAGAAGTCCGATCCGAAAAGTGCGCGGGTGTCGATGCCTACACAGTCAGCGAAGACCCGAACAGCGGCGAAGTCGGATCACCAAGTTTCCTTGTAAGGCTTGGCAATGTTCCAGAATTTGATGAATTCTGAGGCCTTTTAACTGGACTAGTCTCGACCCATAACACCGCACCTCGAACGCAACACAGCGTCGCCCTAAACACGCCTCTTTGCTAGCAGTCGAAAAGACTTCTTCGATAAGGTATCGTCTACATAGTTGGACCTTTTCACTGTAAAAGCGCTCATTGGAGCAGACACAGCGAAAGGCAGCTTTTGTCCGCATTGCTGCCAACAGGCACCGCGAACCAACGTCGGCTTCTCTAATTGGGCGTTTGGGTCAAGCTCGTTTTCCTTCTTTGTTTGGGGCCGTTGTCGCTCATCCGGGTC
>NZ_CANMXR010000036.1:0-10368 GCF_947501835.1 uncultured Roseobacter sp.
AATAAGCCCGCGACCAACGCAGCGAGGCGGCCATCCTCCCAAATCAAAGCGACTTCTTCAACAAAATAAGCCCAAAGCTACCGATTTTCTGTTGTGCGGCGAATGCCTGCTTCGAAACTATCAATCACACGCATTGTGTCTTCGCCACATTTCAGCATCGTGACCTTCGGGAACTGGTTCGCAGAGGTCTGAGCCATATCCACGCAGTATCGCATACCCAGAAATTTGCTCGTCGTTCAAAATCTCAATGGTTTTTAAGTGGCGCGAGAGGTGAACAAAGCGCAATTCAGCGCGCGCCGTCTCTGTTTTGGCAATCAACTCAGTCAACGTAATTACTGTTAAATTGCCCGACTTGAACCCCTCATCTAGCCTCCTCTCGGCTTTGATCAGTTCTTTTCCTTTGGCGATTGCCTCTTCTTTCATTCCCTCAAAAATCGTTCGTACGCTTGCCATTTGTCGCTCGTTCAAGCCCAGCTCTTCGCTCAACTCCAGCACGTGAGCGGGGCCCGGATAACCATTCAACTCGGCAGGTAGTGCCAAGCCCCAACCCGTGCCACTTTGGAGGGCTTCGATGTCTGCTTCTGAAAGGCTGCTGATATCGCGTGCGTCAAAGCCTTTGTAGGGCTGGTTTTTGGTTTCTGCTGCAACTGGTGCGCCGAAAATGAGCCCCGCACAGATGATGTAACAGATTTTCATGAATGTCTCCGTTGGTTGCATCTTATCTGGCGCAACCAATTCCATCTTCATATGATCTTTATCATGTCATCTCAGATAATTTCGTTTTTCCTTCAAGCTTCTGATCGTCACTTCGATGCGAGAGAAACCGTTTTCAGAACTGGCGATCCGGTCGCACACATATTTTATGTTCGCCAAGGAAGTGCAGCGTTGGTTCGCACGCTTCCGTCTGGAGGCCAGGCGTACTTACAACGTGCAACCGACAACGAAGTGCTAGCAGAAGCTTCAGCCTACGCCGACGCCTATCATTGCGATTGTTTGGCATTGAAGCGATCCACAATAGCTGCGATGCCCCGCGCTCAGTTTCGCGATGCTCTTCGATCCAACGTTGATCTAGCAGAAGAATGGGCTGCCCACTTAGCGCGCACGGTGCAGATTACGCGCATGCGTGCAGAAATTCGCTCGTTGCGCGCCGTCGCTGATCGACTTGATGCTTGGCTGGCCGAGTACGGGCCTTTGCCAGAAAAGGGAGAGTGGCAATCTGTGGCACATGAGCTGTCGGTTAGCCCGGAAGCTCTTTATCGAGAGTTGGCACGCAGGCGATCCTAGTTGTGCGGAGGATTTCGTACCGCCCGAATTTCCTGGATACGCGCGGGCCATGTTGATCGAATAAACCCCAGGATGTTCCAAATCTCATCATCGCTCAATGAGTCACCAAATCCCGGCATCCCGCTGTTGAAATCGTTCACGCCCCGCGCTGCCAAAGCCTCTTTTCCTCCCAGTTTCGTATATTGAAACAGAAGCGCGTTATCATGGTGCCACGTGTGACCACGCTCGTTGTGAGGCGGCGCGGGCAGAACGCCATTTTCATTCGCAGTCTGCCAATTGGGCTGACCTTCGAGGCTTGCTCCATGGCACGCAGCGCAGTGCTCTGCGTAGAGCGCTTTGCCACTTTCCAAGTCCCTGTCATCTAACTCATGGGCAGCATATGCAAAACCCGTGGCAAAAACCATGATAGTCGTCAGCACAAACCTCATAGCACCTCTACCCAAGTCTTCATTCCGGATGCCTGATGGCCCAGCATATGACAGTGCAACAGCCATTTGCCAGGATTGTCGAAAACCACGGAAATCTTTTGAGACGCAACGCGCTGCACCAGCGATGTATCACGCAAATCGCCAACCGATCCATCTCGGTTCAACTCGTAGAAATGGTGCCCGTGAAGATGAATGCCGTGTGCAAAACTGGTGTCGTTGATCAGTTCGAAATGGGCGGTCTCGCCACGTTTGAAGCGGGCAAACGGTGCATCTTTAAACCCAGACACGCCATTGAAGGCCCAAACATCGTCGCCCGCGTGTCGACCACCCATGGCACCGCCTTCCATCTTTAAGATCAATGATTGGTCGGGGATTTCCTTTGGCTGTAAAACATTAGGGGCTGGCAACGCCTCAACGGGCGTATTGGCGGGCGTAAGATTTTCACCTGCGATTTTCAGGCTGCCCATTTCGTAAATGTCATCACGCAGGATAAATAGAAATTTGATTGCGCTGGTGACATCACCGATGAGGTCAACGCGTTGCCCAGGTGCGATTTCGAAATCCTCTAAGGGACGCGGTGTTGCAAGTGGCATGCCGTCCAGAGCAACCACCTGTCCTGAGAGTCCTTCGAAACGAACGGGAAAAACACGCGCAGTTGCTGTATTGATAAGTCTCAACCTGATCCGGTCGCCTATGCGAACGCTGTCCTGTGAAGGAAGGCTTTTGGCGTAATTGCCCATTCGTCCGGCATGGGCGAAGTCGTGCATATTGCCAAAGCCACCCATCAGTGCGCCGGTTTCTTCTATCCGCCAATCATCCAGCATGACGGTGATGTCGTGATCGACCCGAGGCGGATTGACTTCTTCAACAATAAGGGGACCGTACAGCCCCCTGGCAACCTGTTCCCATGACCGGTTGTGAGAGTGGTACCAGAAGGTGCCGGCGTCCGGTGTCGTAAAGCTGTAGTCAAAGCTTTCGCCGGGCTGGACCAAAGGTTGGGTCATGCCAGGCACACCGTCCATCGCATTGTCTAAGCGAATGCCATGCCAATGCACTGACGACCCTTCGGAGGTTTGGTTGTCGAACCGCACCCCCAGCGTTTCACCTTGGCGCACACGAAGTTCTGGGCCCGGAGTCGAACCATTGAACCCAAGCATGTCCGTCGCGCCATCTCCTTCGGGCAAGATTTGTGCCTTCACCGGCTCCGCACGCAGCACGGACGGGCTCGCTAATCCCGCATGTGGGAGAGCAAGAGCAGCTCCAGTGCTTAAAAGAAACGTTCGGCGATCCATTTTCTGTCCCTACTCTCGATACGATTTGTGACAAGACTGACAGCTTGCACCAAGAGACTTCATCGCGATTGCAAGGTCAGCTTTATTGGCAATACTCGTGGATAGACCAAGAGCGGTGTTTTCCAGCTCCAACGACTTCTGCTTGAAGTCTTCAAAGTTTGCCCAAATCTCAGCTTTGGCTTCAGATTTAGGGTCGTCTTCTTTTGCTTCGAACAAAGCCGGTGTTTGAGCCGCATGTTTCGCTATAGCGGCAGCAGCCGCACGCGCTGCGTTTTGATCAAACTGCGTCACGCCTTTGGCCATCTGACCAATGACTTTCATCTCTGCCCCGATCCCGCTCATCGCGTCCATCCGCGCCTTAACAGCAGCATTTTTCACGCCAGAATGAGCAAAGGCAGCTCCGGCGAATAGTAAGGCTATGCAGAGAATAATGTTGGATTTCACCATCGTATCAAGTGTCCCGATTAGTTGATGCCGTTGGCGCGTTGCATCTCACGAATGTAAGCGATGATCATCTGAGCATCACCGCGCGTCAAACCTTCGATTGGTGGCATGTTTCCAAAAGGCCAATGGTGGCCACGAACGCCGTTTGCCACAGCCCGCTGGAAAGCCTCGTCACTATGATGCGACGGTTCATAGATGACGTGCACCAATGGAGGAGCCACATCCACTTGGCCAACAGCGTTCACTCCATGACATGATGCGCAAGCTGCTTCAAATGCTGTTTTTCCAACTTGCGCGTTCGCCGACAGCTTTTCTGGAACGATGATCTGAGCAATTGCCGGGTCGGGTTCACTCGGGACTTGAGAGGCTTGCGGCTCAGGCTCGACCAGAAACCAGTAGGCAAGAGCCGCCACGCCGATAAGAAAGACCAAAATCTGTACTGCTCGCATGTCGAAATTTCCATATTTCACCCTTCATGCGGCTTCCAGCAAGTGGAAGGTCAAGTGGGAATAGCTGACACTTTCGTGAGCATCCAGATTGCCATCCTCACCGCGCTAAGTTCCTTGCGAAAACGAATGCGGACGCAGATGCGCCTGCAGCGAAAGGCGGCTTTCCCGCGATCCCGACCTGTGGTGTGCAAATCCAATGTCGGTTTCGGGCTGGTTCCGTCAACCGACCGAAACCGTCGGAAGTCTGCTGTGAGCCCAAAAGTGCTTGATGCTGCGAGGTGCACGAAAGTCGGCTCTCGGAATCCTCGGGATCGCTGCAGCCTGCATTGAAGTCTTGGGTATAGTCTTCACGTATCTCGGCGTTGCCGGATTCTTTTCTGCCAAACTAGGGGCGTTCGCAACGTGGGGCGGCGTTGCCTGCGCTTCAATTGGACTGGTCCTAATGAGTGCGGTTAAATCAGCAACAGCAAGACGGCGCAAAAAGGGATTTAACGCGCGTTCTCAACAGGTAGAACACCATCGCAATCTTTGATACGGTTGACTAACGGCCAAGAGAAGGAAGCGACATGGAGTCCAAAGATGCTGTGGACTTGGCGTTTAAGCACGCAGATGTGGCGACGAAATCTCTACAGTTTTTTGTTGTAGCCAGTGTTGCCGTCGGGGGATGGATCATCTCATCTGATCAACTGCGGCAGACAGAGCCATTCAGCAATCCACGCCTTGCGTGGGCAGCCCTTTACCTTTGCATCGGAACGCTGACTTGGTTCGTTCATTCCAACATCATGAACCGGCTTGATGCGTGCTTCAAACTTGCAAACAAACTCGCTAAGGACGAGCTAAGGCAAGACATGGACTTCGCTCAAATTACAAAGGTTCCACCGCGTATTGGAACCAATCTTGGCCTACCAATTCTAATACTGCTGATTGTCATGCTGATTCTGGGCTTTGGCGACAACGGCATGTTTGTAAGCTCACCACCGTAAAATTGGTCAGAACTCATATGTTTCTGACACTGGCGATAACGACCGTTTGCGACCCAGCCCTTCATCCAAAGCCGCCATTGGCGCAGCCGCAACGAAAGTCGGGAAATCCCGCAGTCCAGACATCTGCCACCGCCGAGTTCGAGCAGTTGCAGCGAACGGCGGCTATGCGGGCTGCGAGCGCAGCATCTTGACCGGTCAATGAAAGGCAGGTTTGGGCCGCTCGATGAAACGGTGCGCTAGAAATCTGCCGATGCTGCGTCGGCTCTAAGGTCGATAAAGAGCTCACTTTGACCGGTTTTGCGCTATTGGACGAATGTCTTCGATGTAAGGTTCGGCCACAGAGTTAATGAAGTATTAATCAATACTAACGCAGTGTTTACGCGCCGGGTCACCAGCGCTGCATGGCGAGCTGTTTTTGTGCGCTTGAGGCTTTGGGAGAACACATCAAATGGTCTTGGACGACACACTGGCCCGTAACAATGTCACCGTCCTTGGAGCTGGAACCAAAACGTTGGTTCTGGCCCATGGATTTGGGTGTGACCAGACGATGTGGCAATTGTTGACACCCTATCTTGAACATGATTTTCGGATTGTTCTGTTCGATTATGTCGGTTCGGGAAAGTCTGATCCAAGAGCGTTCAAAGGCGAAAAATACTCAACACTGGAGGGCTATGCTCAAGACATCACCGATGTTTGCGACGCATTGAACCTATCAGATGTCACCTTAGTCGGACATTCAGTCAGTGCCATGACAGGTTTGATTGCGGCGATTGAGGTCCCTCACATCATCTCGAAGCTCGTGATGGTCTGCCCGTCGCCGTGTTTTCTGAATGATCCGCCCGACTACCAGGGTGGCTTTGAACGGGCAGATTTGGAAGAACTACTAGGGCTCATGGACAGAAACTATGTCGGATGGGCCAATCACCTCGCCCCCATTGTGATGGGCATGAATGGGGCCGAGATGGTTGAAACACTCGCAGACAGCTTCTGTTCGACTGATCCACTTTTTGCGAAAACTTTTGCACGTGTCACCTTCTTTTCGGATTGCCGAGATCTTCTGTCAAAGGCCAAGCAGCCGACCCTGATCTTTCAAAGCACCGAGGATACGCTTGCCGCAGTTTCAGTGGGCAAGTTTGTGCAGGCTCAGATGATCAATGCCCAGCTAGAAATAGTCGAAGCCAATGGTCACTGTCTGCATATGACCCATCCTCGCGAGATTGCTCCGGCACTGGTGCAATTTGCACTTGAGTAGGTTTGGTCAAAACGACATGGTCGACATCGACCATTTTCCCTGCGGGTGTCTGATCACCACGCGCGATCAGAAAATAGTGTTCTCGAACCAATACTTCGAAGAAGAGTTGGGTTGGAATGCAAAGGCGCTGGAAAGCGCATCGGTCCACAAGCTTCTGACGACAGCCTCGGTGGCCTATTGCAACAGTTACATTGTCCCAACCGTCTTGAAAGAGGGTCGGTGCTGTGAGTCCCAGCTTTCAGTTGTCGACATTGCAGGTGCCAGACACCCCAAGGTGGTCAGTGTCAGGCGCCTGCCAAATGGCAACTTTGCATGGGTCTTTGTGGAGGCGGAAAAAAGAGACAAGTTGTTTCACGAACTCGAGTCCACGAGGCTTGAGCTGCAAAGCCAAAAGGAAAAGCTGGAGCAACTATCCTTGACGGACGCCTTGACAGGTGTTGCCAATCGACGCGCCTTTGATGCCGCCGCCCGGCGCATCTTCGCGGAAGCGGATAGGTCCGAAGCGGCCGTGACAATTTTGATGATGGACATCGATAACTTTAAATCCATCAATGACGCGCATGGTCATAAAGTCGGGGACGAGGCACTTCTGACGCTTTCCGACGTGCTGAAAGCCACTTGCAGAGCAGTAGATACAATCGCCCGCGTTGGTGGTGATGAGTTTGTCTGCATTCTGCCGAATTCATCCTTGGAAGACGCGAAACTGGTTTGCAAAAGAATACACATGGCACTTGCGGATCGCGTGACAGGCGTATGCAGGTTTACGGTCAGTATCGGCGCGTCGTGTCGACCAGCTACATCTTCGCGCCATTTTGCTGACATGCTAAAGCTGGCTGACATGGCCTTGTACGAAGCCAAAAAAGCAGGCCGAAATCAAACTAGAATTCAAGAGCCAAAACCGAGTGCAATGCGGCACCCAGACTGAAGGCACCCCGGCGGATTACTTCGGCCTTATGTATCAAGCGCACCAACAATATACCTGAACAATCGGGCCGCGTGAATCCATAATAGGGCATGGAACATACGATATTCGGACTGATTAAGAGGCGGGGCGAGATAGCAGGTCAGCACAAGGTCGCACAGAAAGCCGCTGACGCCCTCAAGGCTGATCTAGACGCCATAGACCGCGCGCTAGTGCTATGTGGCTATCAGGACGACCCCAAGGGCATAGCACCACGCGGAAAGTACAAGCAGCTATTCGGGCGCAATGAATTGAAGCTGACCATCATCAACATGCTTCGGGAAGCTCCAGCGGATGATGAAACGATAGCGGCGCATATCATTGCGTCGAAGGGCTGGGGCGATGATGTCCATGCTGATGTGCTGAAACGGGTGCGTCACGCTATCCAACGGCAGCAGAAGGACGGGCATGTGGTGCAAGACTTTGGGCCGGATGGGTGCTTGTGGAGGCTGGCCCTTCATCGGGCCAGCTAAGCGTTAGTCGGACTTCTTGTCCTTCTTCGGCTTTTTAGGCTTATCAGCCTTCTCTTTTGTATCTTCGACAGGACTCGGCACAGGATTATTCATCCCCAAACCGAGGCCAAGGCCAAGTGATAAAGCCATCTTCGGCTCCTATATTGAGCCGATGGCACTTGCGCTGCCGCACAAAATATGGGATATAAAACTCGTGAATTCACAGACACAATCGCCACCAGCGGTTACAGTTACACCCACGCCTGACCGCGTGGGTGTTTTCTATTTACCAAGAATCACTTAGCCGGTCTAGTGGAGTTCACAAATGTTCCTACAGCATGATGTGGTTCAGGCTGCCCGCTGCCAGTAGCCCTTCCAGTTACGCGATACGGGTGCGGCCATTGAGTTGCTGACCACGATCTGCGCAAGCGTACCGTTGTCGGTGCGGCGGTTGTCTTCCAGCCATGCAGCGTGGTTGGCGTACTGATAGAGATACTGTGGGCTAACATGGTGGTGCTGGCCCTGCACCATGCGGCGCAGACGCGAGAAATAGCTTTCTACCATGTTGGTGTGCTTGCCGTGGTCGCTGTAAATCTCGGAGTGGTTCACGCGGTCAACGTGATAGCCCATGTGCAACTCATCCCAATGTGACGCCTCATCCGCAGACATGGTGGACAGGCGCGACACGTTCTCATTTACCAGCGCGACCCCTTCGGCCTCAGACTGGCCCACAAAGGGCAGCGTGCGACCTTCACGCTCACGCATGGCGATTACAACGCGGCGCTTGCCCGTTTGGTGGCGCTTCAAGCGACGGTCCTTGCGGTCTGCCTTGGCGTTCTCTGGGCGGATATGACCACCAAAGTATGCACCATCAATCTCGACGTGACCTTCGAGAACTTCGCCCGTGTGAACCTCTGTCGCCATAGCTTCACGGATTTTGTGCGCCAGAACGAAAGCCGTTTTGTATTGGCAGTCCAGATCACGGGAAAGCTGTACCATGGAAACACCCTTAGAGGCGTTCACAAGGATGCAGATCGCTGCCAGCAAGTCTACAAAGTCCATCTTGCGCGATGCAAAGATGGTGCCGCTGGTCACGCTGAACTGATGGTGACACGCCTTGCACTTGAACTTGCGGCGGGTGGTGATCTTGTAGGTTTCGTCATGGCCGCAGCATGGGCAAACTGCTTCACCGTCAGTCTCAGGCCAACGCATTTCACAGAACGTCTGGTACGCCGCGTCCTCACCAGCCTTGTAAATCGAGCGCAATGAGAGCGTTCGAGATGCTGCTGAAAGGAGGAAGTGTTGTGCCATTATCATTACCTATGATGTCTATACCCTATAAATAGGGGTTACACATCATCATTACAAGGGCTATATCCCTATAAATAGGGTTTTATCCACTGAGGTAGTGAAATGCCAAAGGCGCAAACGGACGCGGAATGGTCAGATCGAGCAAAGAACCTGCTACGTTCTGAGCTAAAAAGAAAGGGTGTGACTTATGCTCAATTGTCTGATTTACTTGAGAAAATAGGCGTTCAAGAAAACGAAAAGAACATTGCGAACAAGATCAGCCGTGGTGTGTTTACGATGGCTTTCTTTCTGCAATGTATGGCTGCAATTGAGGTCACAGAATTGAGGCTTTGAAATGGTTTCCTATGACGTGAAAGAGGAGGGCGATAGGCTGATCATCACGCTTGATCCGGGCCAGCCAGTTGAACTGACAGACTTGGCGGGCAGCTTCGCCGCGCTTTCACGTATCTATGAGCGACACTACAGAAGCGGATCAGAAGATGCGCCCCGCCTCTTTGTAACCAAGCTCGAAACCGGGTCGGTCATAGCCGAGATTGCGCCCTATGGCATTATGATGGGCGGTATCGCCATGATGGATGGCGGCATGATCGTGACCGATTTTGCCAATCGCGTTTGGCGAGGTATTAGCTATTTCACTGGTGGGGGCAAGGACACAAAGCTGCTCGAAGCGCCTTCCAAAGAGGATGCCGCTGACCTCAAAGAGTTCACACGGCCACTTGTCGGGAAGACGGGTGCAAGGCTCGGCATCAAGCAAGCCAGGTACGAAAAGACAGACGGTGAAAAGAAGACAGTTGTTGAATACAAATTCGATGAAGCCGAATTGAACAAGGCTTCAGTCAATATGGACAAGGCGTTGGCTCTGCCTGCGCCGAAAAAGCCCGAAGATGAGAATCAAGACGACAAGATACGCTCAGAGGTGATGCTTTTTCTAGAGCAAGCCAATCGCGGTCCTGGCAAGGAAAAAGGTCGCACTGGCGATAGGGGGCGTGTGCCTGACATTTCAGACAAGGTGCTGCCTGTCTACTTTAGGCAAAGCATCCAAGGGCTGAAGGAGAAGATGTTACAGGGCAAGGATAACCCGTTCGCGATGGTCTTTGTCGTGGATGTCTACGCCACCCGCATGGATGGTGAGATCAAGGGCTACACCGTCACTGAAATTCACGACAGCTTTGAACGTGACGACGAATAGCTTGGTGCGTTTGATACATAAGGCCGGATTACTTCGCAAAACAGTCATTGGTTCGATATGCTCGAACGACAGAATTGTCCGCGATGTGTGAGTTCAAGCGACGCCAGATTTGCACTTGCAGCTAATGACCGGAATGCGGGCTGCTATCGCAGAAAGCCAACAGGAAGCCGAATGTCTCTTATGGGCCGTCCACCGCATGACGGTCCGCAGCCATCTTTCAGATGCCGCGCTGCATCCGAGGTCCGTAATGAGCCTATTTTGTTGAAGAAGTCGCTTTGATTTGGGAGGATGGCCGCCTCGCTGCGTTGGTCGCGGGCTTATTG
>NZ_CANMXR010000037.1:0-9002 GCF_947501835.1 uncultured Roseobacter sp.
CCCAAAGTACCACATTCTCTACCACTCAAGGAAAGAATATAGACGCCATCGAAAGAAACTCAAGGAAATGATGAAACGGCGCAACCGCTTATCAAACAGAGAAAAAAGCCGCCCAGGACGACCAGGTCAAATTCGGGAAAATGTGGTAGTGGCGGACCGAGGAGGATTCGAACCCCCGACCCCTTGATTCGTAGTCAAATTTTATAGATGAACACTGCTGTACATTTCTTCACATATCTCGTATAAAAACAGTATCTTATCGAAACTCATTGAACATAGATGACCACTGAATATCACCGTTATACATGCGATTTGTGAGACTAAAAAGAGACTAGAATGCAAATACGACTGACAGATTTAGGCGTCAAAAAGCTGTCGCTGACCGAGAAGGGTCAGGTGACGCATTGGGACACAACCACTCCTGGCTTTGGCGTTCGAGTGTCGAGTAAACGGAAGTCCTTTGTTGTGATGTATGGCAAAGAACGTCGCCTCAAAACTCTTGGTCGTTATCCCGATCTTAGTTTAGTCGACGCGCGCAAAGACGCGCGGCTGTTTTTAGCGACCCAGAATTTATCGGACGACCCACATATCGATCATGACTATCAGGTGGTGGTCAAAACATACCTGAAAGACTGTGAAGCCCGTCTTCGCCCCAGCACACTTGAAGGATATGTTCTCTACCTCACCAAAATTACTTTTTCCGGCAACATCGGTCAAATCGCCCAAGCCGATATAGTCAAGGCAATTGAAGCATACACGGACAGCCCTTCCAGCCAAAACTACGCCTTCACCACCTTCAAGGTTTTCTTCAATTGGGCCATCCGCAGACAATTCTTAGCCAGCAATCCGCTGAATGCGCTAAGGCGACCCAATCGAACAATCTCACGTGACCGTGTACTATCCGATGAAGAGCTGAAAACACTATTGCAGTTCACGTTGCATAATCGTGGTCGGTTTCATGACATTGTGACGTTGTTGGCGCTCACTGGGCAGCGGAAATCCGAGATCGCAGGTCTGCAGTGGTCTGAGGTCGATGGTGATACATTGGTGTTTCCACCTGGTCGCACGAAGAACAAACGGGAACACCGGGTGCCGTTGTGCTCCCAGGCGCTGGACTTGCTGCACAGCATTGAAGGTGGACAACTGCATGTTTTTGGAACGCCAGCTGAGGATCAGCCATATAACGGGTGGTCAAAGGCGCAGCGGCGGGTTGTTAAAGAGACGGGGCTGGATCACTTCACCCTTCATGACCTACGACGGACCTTCTCCACGATCCACGCCAAGATCGGCACGCCAATTCACGTCACCGAGAAGCTGCTAAACCACGTCTCAGGCTCAATAAGTGGCGTGGCTGCGGTCTATAACCGGCATTCGTACATTGAAGAAATGCACACCGCCATCGCCGCGTATGATGAATATCTCGCCAACCTGCTTTCGGATTGATAACGTCATAGCACCTCGGGGTATTGTCGTAACCCTTGGGCATCGCGGTGCTCTTCAATCATGGAGACATCGTGATGCGGATACTATCGAAAACTCAACTCAGGGAGTTGGTCTTGTACTCACCTCAACACATCGCGCGGCTGGAGAAGGCTGGAGAGTTCCCCAAGCGGGTACAACTCGGCTCGAACAGAGTGGGATGGGTGGAAGATGAAATATTAGACTGGCTGCAAACGCGGTTGGACGACCGATAACCCAAACGACGCTCCTTCTGGGAGCAAGGGGTGGTCAGGTGTGCACTATCTGACCACCCGATAAAACGGCCCGCTGTCGGCGTTCAGTGCAGTCAATTTTTGTCATACTCATTTGCCGAATTTGGACATTAGTCATTGTCTCACTGAGCAGGTGGCAAAGCCGTGGATTTGGCATGAGCAGTGATTCCAGAGAATACACACGCACAAACTTAGGTTGAAATATTGGGTAGTTTATTCCCGTCGCAGTCTGTGATTTACCAAAGTCGAAAACGGGAGGACAACAACCATGAAATTCGATCTTAAATCCATGACACGAAAGCAGCTTGAAAAGCTCCGTTCCGATGTCGATACCGCCCTTGAAAAAGTGACCGAAAGAGAACGAAAAGCAGCGCTTGTTGCAGTCGAGAAAGCGGCGAAAGCACACGGTTTCACCCTCGCTGAGGTTACAGCGGATGCAAAGCCTATTAAAGCAAAGCGTAGGGCTCCAACGAAGACCAAGGTGGCGTCTGTTCCGAAATATGCCAACCCTGAAGACAGATCTCAGACCTGGAGCGGCAAAGGACGCCAGCCGGATTGGTTCAAGATAGCGATGGCATCAGGAAAAAAAGCTGAGCAACTGTTGATCTAAAGATCACAGACCAAACTGGCTTTTGGTGTATCGGGCATCCAGCATTCACTTCCAGCCCTTAGCAGTCCTTCGTTCTTGAACCGATATCAGATGTGGCCGCTAACCGAATTACCAAAGTTTCAGAAGAACGTCTCTGACCACGGCTTGCGTGATATCTAGCGTCGGAATTACCAATAGGGAAATTCCGGCGACGCTCAAACTTAGTGATACGAAACGCGCCAAACGGAATGTATGCATCTCACCGGTCCACCATTCTCGCGAAAGGTAACTGATGTAGTCGCCATGCTTGTTGAACATGGAAGTTCGCACATCAGGCCGGTAGCCTGAAACCAGCGGCTTCTTGTTCCTGAACTTGTCGTGCACTTTCCAGAACAAATGCAATCTCGGCTTCCAAAGATCGGAAAACACTTGTGCTTCCATGCTGGCAAGCTCATGGACGCTATAGCGTTCACCGACCCTAGCGGCAAACTCCATCTCTCCCTTGGCCAGGTCCAAAACCCGAGGACGAAAAATCCTGAAAATCAAATTGGATATCAGCAATAGTAGGCTACCGAAGAAAACTAGTCTCATCTTGTCTAAGCCGCTCAAGTAAAAAGGTGTTTTCGCATTCGGTTCAACACCAGCAATCATCCGAAATGAAGCTATTTCCGCAATTTGGTCGTTGAATAGGATGATATAACCAATGATTGGCACCAATGCGACGACCCGCGTCAAGTCATTGTTGGCAACTCTTTCGACAGACTGCCATTGGGTGAACTTCCAATCCGAGTGAAACTTCATTGAATTGCGCTACTCCTATCAGAGCGTGGTCTATCAAGCACGCTAGAGGCCGTTCCCCTATTCGTTCTGAGAACGGTACTTCATTGAAAACTTGACGGAAAGCTGCTGGAGCTGTCTATTTGAGACATAGTATTCAATTTCAAGTTGTAGGCATGTAGATGACTGAGAAGCTGCCAGTTTACCTGGCTCAAGGCGAAGCCGCGCGTTTGTTCCCCGTTCTCTCAACCACATCAAAGGAAGGTCGCACAACGTCCATTGTGCTGGCCTGCATGGTTCAGATTGAAGAGTTGGGAGCCGCGTTGCTCCAATCAGTAGGCCAGAAGCGCGGGAAACGGGCACAGTTACATGCGTTCACTGAGGTTGTGTTCAAGAACCAATCCAAGACAATCAAGGATCGGCCCGACGGCTTGATTGTCCTGAAGGTCGGCTCCCGCGAGTGGAAGGCTCTTGTGGAAACCAAAGTTGGGAACAACACCCTCGATGCTGAGCAAATTGAAAGATACCGTGCTCTTGCCAAAGAGAACGACGTCGATTGCGTCATCACGATATCCAATCAATTCGCGACTACGCCGACCGCGCATCCTGTTGAGGAAGTCAGGAAGAGCAGATCCAAGATTCCCGTTTATCACTGGTCCTGGATGCATGTGGTCACGACTGCGGAGTTGCTGATCAGCAATGAGCAGGTCGAGGATAAGGACCAACTACTTTTGCTGAATGAGCTTAGGCGCTTCCTCAATCATGAGAGCGCAGGTGTGCAGGGCTTCCATAGGATGCCCAAAGAATGGGGCGATCTCAACAAACTGGTATCGTCTGGAGGTGTCATTCCAGCACGGTCGCCAGAAGCACAGATCGTAGTTGACGCTTGGCACCAGGAGACCCGAGACCTGTCGCTGATCTTGAGCAGATTGGTGGAAACATCCGTCTGTGAGAAACTGTCGCGCAAGCACATCAATGATCCGGCTCAGCGAAAAAAGGATGAGCTGCTGATGCTTCGCGAATACCATCAACTCCAGTGCACATTGGATGTCCCGGACACGGCCGCCCCTATCGAAGTCACCGCAGACCTGAAGCGGCGGTGCGTCGACGTCGGTATGACCATCCGAGCTCCCGAAGATAAGAAATCGACCAAAGCTAGGCTGAATTGGCTTCTTCGGCAGATCAAGGTCGATAACATGGATGGGCTGTATATTCGCCTGCTTTGGCCTGGTGCCAGTGAGCCGACGCAGCACTTGGTCTCAGAGCTCCGGGAAGACATTGATATCTGCCAAGAAGGCAAGGACCACCTGGTTACGCACGGCTTCCACGTTTTCTTATCCAAGCGCCTCGGCGGGCGGTTCACACAACAGGCCAACTTCATATCTGACTTGGAAGAATTAGTTCCTCTGTTTTACGGCGAAGTAGGCGCAAATCTGTCCGTCTGGAAGAAGGCCGCGCCTCGGATCAAACATGACAAACCAACTGCTGAAGATGTATCGATAGACGCTATTGCCGAGGATGCTGAGGACTTTGAAGGCTGATTTGAGCTTCAAAAAAAATCGCTCTACGAGCGCCCCCAATATTCAAGAGGGTTCCAATACACCATCAGCCCCAAGCGCACCTGCCCAGAGATGAAGAGAATCATGAAGACGACGGAGCTAATGCTCTCATATGATGGGCGACCAAGTGCGTTTTGTGTCTCGAGTGACCATCATAAAGAACGACGACGATGCGCATATCGAGCGCTGACTTGCTGAGCAGAGGAAAACCGCATAAACCGTTTCTGGTGTTCATCAGCTCTTGACCGAGCTAGGTGTGGGCTGATCTACGGATTGGTAAAGTGATGAATGTCAACGATTGGATAAGTCTAGCTGCCACGCTCTATGAAAAAGGCGGGAAGAAGACGTACCACGTCAATGACCTGACACAGCTGGCCATCGAGTTTGGACTGATTCCCATCGGGGAAACGGAAGAAACTTTCGTGAAGAAAATGAGCCAAAAGCTCCTGGCGAACTCTAGCACCAAGTCTCCTCAATTTGCCAGAGTAAAAAGCTCAAAGACAAAGAAACACCGTCGAGGCTTTTACCGCATAATTGTAGAAAAACCTGTGACATTTCACGCGCCTGCACCGGACGTATCTACTAACTACACTGGTGCTGGCGGAGAGTATGCGGTGTTGAGCGAGCTGTTATTCCGTGGGTTTAACGCATCAAAAATGACAGTTGATGATGGCATCGACGTCGTTGCATCGAAAAACTCAAGCTACTTCCACGTTCAGGTGAAAACGGCAAACGAGCGAGCCGGAAAATTTCAAGCGACAATTCGAACTTCAGCCTTTCAACACTCTGCCACCGTCTTTTATGTCGTAGTCCTTAGGCAGAATACTCCAACAAGATATGTAAATGACTACGTTATTTTCGCATCCGGTGACATTCGAAAGTGGATACTAAAGGGCGAGCTAAAGGAGAGCTCTTCGATCAACCTTCGGTTATCCCACACCGGCAAACGTCTCATGCTAAATGACACAATCGATATCACCGTTCATAAAAATAATTGGGATTTTATCTGCTAAGCTGTCCGTCCGCTAGAAGCTCTTACACCCTGTTCCACAAAGCAATCGAAACATCATCAGCGGCAACTCGAAGTGCCCAGAAATTCCGGAAAAGCCCGCTCATTTGACAACCGTCAAATGGCGGCTTTGCGTGGCCCCTGAGCTACCTTGCGTAAGCCACATCGGTGAGGTCAGGACGCAGCCCTTAGCTGCCGTTGGATTTGGGCGTTCGGTGACGCGTCAGCGGACCGAGTTGCCATTGAAGGCGGCAGTTGTAAGTCCGCATACGGCTCGTTGCCGACAATCGAATATCTACGTACGTAGTCTCAACATATTTTTGAAGCTGTTAATCATCCAATTGCCGGATTCTGTTTCGTCAATACCCCCATTTTCCGGAATTTAACACTTTTCTTAGCGCGACCTGCAGTTCTGCTCGGTCTGCATGAAGTGTGGCCCATTCCAAAGCTTCTTGGCCAACGTTCGCTGTTGTTAACTCTGCAAAAAAGTCCCAGACCATTCGTTGCTCGCTACGGGGAACGCGCCATACATCCTCCTCCTTTTCCAACAACCCAATTGGATTTACCTCATATTCCACAAGCCAGCGCGCGGCCAAAAAAGCTCTCATTTGGTCATGACGGAACTCATATCTCTCGCCATCAAGCGTTCTGACAAGACTATTACTCTGTCCAACGAGAGGCTGCAGCAAGTTGTATTCTTTTTCCCCGTCGGATGACAAATCACGGCGTCCCAATCTGAACGCTTCCCAAGCCGTATGTGACAAACCTTCGAGATCGTATTCACCCCCATCTAAGGATCTCAATCGAAGCAAGAGACACAAGTATAGTTGCCCGCGGCTTGCGGGTAAGTTTTTGGGCAAGGTTCCTGCCTCTATTAGATCTGAGATAACTTTCAAATCGTGCCCGGACTTAAGTTCCGCGGCAACTCCAGAACTCAGTATATTAGACAAAGTTTCTTTCGCTACAGAGGGTGACAAGAATAACTCAAAGAACTCCGTTGCGTATTCTTCCATTGAATCAGGTAAAGACCATTCTTCGAATACATCATTACTTCGCCCAAAAGGAATAGTTTGGGAGGTGACTAACAACCCGACCTGTGGATATCGAAGTGAGAATTGCTCGATTGCGCCTCCATCGTCGACTTCGTTTGCCCCATCGAGTGCCAAGATGAAGTTTCCTGATAATATTACGGATTTGAGCAGTTTTTCATCGTAAAATCTGCAGTTGAGTGAGTCAAAGGTACGGGCGCTGATCTCAAAAAGCCATTCTTCCGGTGCGGTTGGAATCGGGACGTTGCGGAAATCTCTCAGTCGGATAAAGAGAATTTGGAACCCATACTGACGATAGGCTGAACGGAGCGAACTGTACTCTTTGCCACCGAAATACTGCGTTCTTAAATTGTCTAGCGCTGATGTTTTGCCCATACCAGGCCCACCGTGGATCCAAATTCTTGCCCCCGGGCCAAAGGCAAAAATTACCTCATCCGATTTAGCTTTTTCGCCGGTGCGCCTTATTTCCATTGGTATCGGCAGATAAGGTTGAACCTTCGTACGGGAGCTGACCTCCATAAACCAGCGCTCGAGCATCCATCGTTGAAGAGCTGGTACATATTTGATTGACAACCAAAACCAGACCCCGAGCTTTCCCCACACGGGGTCGGTCAGTATCTCCCATGATCTTGTGTGGTGGCGGGATCGTAGAACTAAAACTCCAAAAAGCAGAGCATGACCTATCACAAGAACTGGAAGCAGTTTTTTGGCTTGAGCTAGCATGTACTCACCAAGATCAGTGCCAATGCTCGCTGTGATCAAAGATCCTGGGAGGGTGGCCCAGTCACTGCCTGTGGTCGAACCTAGATATTGCAGCCCAACACTAACTTCTCCAACTCCGTAACTGGATGCATCTATGAATGAGCTGACAAGGAAGTCACCGGTGCCATGCGGGTGAGATAGCCCAAGTCTGTTGACTTGGGTTGGGAGAATGACCCCATCGCTAACAATTCTCATACGCTCCTCAAAAGGAAATGCAGGCCCGCACAGATCACGCAAAATCCACTCTACCTTGATTCCAGATTCTGGCGGTTGAGAGTGGCTAAAAGAACTCGATTTGACGACAGGAATACCCACGCTGCTCAGCACGTGAGGTCCAAGATCTGTGCGGATGTGCGACCAATACGGCCCAATCACCTCATCTGTCACCAATAACCTAGAAAGGTTCTTGTCTTCGGTGGAGATGAAAGCGATGTGGCCATCCTTGATAAAGAATGGCTCCCCATCCCAGGTAAGAAATATCCAGCCGAAGCCGTTGACCCACTCAGAATCCCTAATAGCAGCTATGGACTCAATATCATTAAGATCACCAGACCCCGTTACTTCAACCGCTTCGCCACTTTTCAAATCAAAAGTTTCAATCTTAGTATTTCGAACAATCGTCCAAGTCCCGTCAGCGTTGTCAAAAGTATTACGGTGGGCCATCTCTCTCGGTAATGAATGATCGACAAGATAGAAAACGCCATTGCGCAGCCAATAGTACCCGGTAGAAAACTCAAACAGATCTTCACCACCATGTATTTGAACCTCCCGGACAAATCGACCAAGGTTGCCTTCCGAGTCCGGCCTAAATTCCCGAATGTTGTCTCCGGATAAATGAAAGACTCCTTGGGCGGACGTCATCAAATCACCACTGCCCGACCACGATCGCAAATTCCCGACCGTCTTTCCGGTGTCAGACTCGGCAAGAACTATCTGCCCGTTTTTCACTTCGATTAATCCAACATCAGATCTAAAAAGAAAGGGGCTAGAGACGTCCTCGAAGATTGGGTCAGAAGAAATTTCTTGGCCCGCAAAATCCCACTTTGCAACCTTGGCGCTATCTTCTTCAACTTCAACAAACAGTCGATCCGAATAGAAAAGAACTGTTCCGTCTGATGAAATTTGAAGTTCGAATTCTAGCTCATCACCAACAATGGGATCCTCAAATTGATGAAGACTGGTTATCTGACCCTTTTTCAGACGTAGAACGCCCTCGCGAAACAGTACAACCAACTCCCCAGTTTCTGTTCTTACAGGTATCGCAAGCAGCTTGGAGAATTGAGAACCTGGGTGCGACATTTCGAGCAAGTTGCCGTTTGAAAATCCAGCGACCCCATGCATTCCCACGATTACGAACTCTCCAGCTTCCGTAACGCTGAAGTCAAGCACGTCTCCGATGTTTTCTAACTTCCAATTCTGTTCTTGGAGTACTTTGGGTACCAAGGCTTCAATTGGATTTTCAAAGAGACTAGGGTCAGGACTCATTGAGTTTCAAAGCCAGTAGATAACCAGTGCCGCGAGTGCGATAGCTGACAAGAAGACCTT
>NZ_CANMXR010000038.1:0-8158 GCF_947501835.1 uncultured Roseobacter sp.
GTGACCCGGATGAGCGACAACGGCCCCAAACAAAGAAGGAAAACGAGCTTGACCCAAACGCCCAATTAGAGAAGCTGCCGTTCGTCCCAGATCTCGCATGCTGCGACGCGGCCCGCCAGACCGGACTTTCGCCGCGACCGCAAGATCGAGTTAGACCCAAACTCACACATTAGCGGACATTGCGGTCACCCGAGTCAAATCATCGAGCTGACAGTTATCCTCTGTTGCCCATCGCCTGAGAAAGATGGTCGGCAATAGTCCGAACCCGTGCCTCGACGAAGAGCTGTCTGGCCTCGTTTAAGCCGCCCCAAGGGTATTGCAGTTCCAATAGCGCCCTAAGCATCGATTCAAAACACGCCCATATAGACTAGCAGACAGACCAGCAGAAACCCCAAAACTGTCCCCCAGCTTACGGCGGAATACAGCTTCAACGTTTGCCATTCCAAACCGGTTGAACCTGGCGGCTTCAAAACCGAGCCACCTGTGATCGGTTTGGCAAACGATGGAAGTAAAGACCAAAAGTCACGAATGCTATGCGTGGGAGGGGGCAATCCTTCCATTGCGTGTTTTATGGTCAGGTCGAATTTGACCCCATAGTCGCTTCGATAATCGTTGGCCATTTTCTCTGGCTCATCGACCTTACGCATAGTGGTTATTGTGGTCTGGTTTCCACCATCGGTCCACACCAACCCACCTCTCGGATCATAAGGCGGAAGCGATACATTGAATAGGGTCCTAAAAGATGTCCGAAAGGCCTCCCATGACGCCATGCGCGCCTTGTCTGGCCCCGCCGGATGGGCCGTAGGCACGTCTCCGGATACTGCAAGCACGTTGCGGGATCTCGGTGTCATGACGAACAGAACCTTTTCGAGCTGATGATTTGTGGCCAACCATGCGATCTCTCTTCTCAGTGACGGTGTATCGTCCGGTGCTACAATTATGACGCCCGCGGCGTTTGCGGCTGCGCAAAACGCCTCCCACCAGGTCGCTTCAGATGTTTCGATGAAGGCGACGCCATGATCTGGCCCAACGGGCAAGTTGGCCCCAAGCGCCAGTGGGAAATACCCTTCAGACCTAAGGCCGTGTTCAAGTTCTTCAAAGATAGAAAAACCTCCACCCAGATCGCTATATGAGCGATCTTCGTGAAATGCTCTCAAGAAAAGTGCGATTGGCAGGACGCTCTCCACCGCGTTCGCTTGTGCTTTGATTGCGCCCTCCAATCGCTTTGAATTCTCGCGCAGCACGTCTCGGATCATAACGTCGATCGTTGCATGACCCATGATGACAAGTGAGGTGAAAAACAGCGTTTGCCAGGCAGGATGATTGCCAGCCCACGTAATGAATGCGCCTGCATAGGGTATTAAGATAAGAGGAAAAAGGATTGGAGAGAGCAAGAACACGACCAAGCTCATCTTCGGGCTTAGCCAAATAGGGCGTGAAGACGCTTGGTGCGCCTCAAAAAGCTCCTCCGCTGATTTCTGGTCGTGTGGTCCAGTCATCTGGCTACTCTTTGGAGTTTGAGCTTTCATCATACTCGCATTGTCGGCTCAACGCAGTGAGCAAAAGGCGAAGTGTCACGTGATGCTTTGTAGGTGTAACCCGAGCTTTGACCGCTGCCACTTCTTTCGAGACACTGTCGCATCATTGCTGCACAGGATAGCCTGACCGTGCTCAGAGCGCTGACATGGTTGACCTTTGGCACGGATGCGGCTTTCTCGGGCGAACTGCGACGATCCGAAAAAGCTGGTCCATTCCCCCGGCAGTTACTCAATCGCGTTACGGTGCCTGTAACATTGGGCTCTTCGCGGACATCGGATGCGGCGAAGCATTGGATCAGGTGTCGGAGGAACCGGTGGCGCTGAGGCGGCCCTAACCAGACGCTGAGTTTGCGGTTCAATGCTGCATCGCAGCTTCCCGGAAGCAGACATTGACAAATGGTCGCGGACGCCCCTCCTCAACCGAGACAAAAAAATCCAAAAACCGCAAAAGTTCTGCCGGGGTCTTAATCTTTGCTAAGCGCTTGATCCTGGGCGGGACGGTATGCTCGACCATAAACGAAATGGTGTGATTGCGGCGGTCGCTTTCCGGTGGCGAACGAGGTCCGGAATGTTGGCCTCATGGAAACAAGCCGTGAGGAGAGCGACCTATGAAACATTAGGCCGGTTTGGATGTGCAGTAAGGTGAGTGCCGTAATGCTGTAGCGCTGACCTTCTTTGGGGCACGGTCGGATCCTATCTACCGATTACCAATTACCCACTACTCCTTCGCCGATAGGAATACTATAAACCGGGTCCCAAACACGTGCTTAAGAAAACAATTCGAGCAGAGGGCTGCAGATTCCTGGCGAATTTCATATTCCCCGCAGGCTCCGTCACGGAGACCGAATTTTGCCGGAAGCTGAACTTCTGGCAGGACCTGGAATCGTGATTTTGCTCGCTGAGCCCGGTGCGGGAAAAACGGCGCTCTTGGACAGTATCGCAGACCAGTTGGGCGCTGATCGCGTTCGGGCCAGCGCTTTCCGTCAGGTTTCGGGACGCTCGACCCTTGTGGTCGACGCCTTTGATGAAGTGGCGCGGATCGGCGATGCACGCGTTCACGACATCCTGCATCAAATCCGCGATGCGGAGCCTGATCGCGTTCTGCTGTCAAGCCGATCCGGAGAATGGGAAGATGCCAAGACGCGGCTTGTCGGTGATTTGTTTGGCGTCGAACCCCACGTGACCCATCTCGTCTCGCTGGAGAGCAATGAGCAGCGACAGCTTTTTGAGTATTTTCACGCCGATCGATCATTCGACGCATTCGCGGAAGACATCAGCCGGTTCGACCTTCATCATCTTCTTGGTAACCCGGAGTTTCTGCGCCTGTTTGCGGGGGCCTATGTCGAAGCCGATGGTCACCTTCCTTCACGCTCCAACGTCTTTACGTTGGCAATCGAACACCTTGCCAGGGAAGCGAACCCAAATGTTCCTGCGGCCGGAGCGCCTGCAAGACACAGACGAACTGCATGGGCAAACGAGATCTTCGCGAAAATCCTCCTCTCCGGCGCAGATGGCGTGGCAGTTGGGGACATCGCAGAAGACGATTTGCACCCGCAATTTGAAACTATAGGGCTGGATGGTGACGGCCCGGCTTCGACCTTGTCGACGAAGTTGTTTCGGCCGGGAGCGGCCGCGAACCAGCATGAGCCCGTACACCGGATCGTGGCTGAATATGGCGCGGCTCAGCACTTGGTTGGTCTCATTGATGATCCGGCATCGCGGTTTAATTTGGAACGTGCCATGGCTCTCATCGCTCCAAATGGTGTGGTCCGGGACGACCTGCGTGGTCTGTTGGGATGGATGGCAGCACTTGGATCGCAGTCGATTCAGGATACGGCTATCGAACTTGATGCCTATGCCGTGTTGTCCAACGGCGATCCGTCCAGGCTGACATCCGCCTCGCGCATATCACTGCTTGATGCCCTGTCCGATCTAAATGCTGACGACCCTTATTTTCGCCGCAGTGACCAGTGGCGCACGTTCCGTGCATCGGGCCTCTTCACACCAGACATGCTGGAAGCGCTTCGACCCTTGCTTGTTGAATCACAGCAAGGGCATTTGCAGGGGCTTTTGCTCGAATTGCTGGTTGGCGCTCCCATCGTGAGTGATCTGAGAAATGAACTCGAAACCATCCTCTATGATGCGGAAACGAGCATTGGTCCACGTCTCGATGCCCTATCCTGCCTTTTGAACGATAGCGATTACGATCCAATCGCTGCTCTCCAAAGGCTCATTGGCGACGGCGCCGTCAACGCGCTCAGACTGGCGACAGAAGTCCTGATGTTTCTCGGGACCAGAGCAACTTACGATGAAACCCTTGCCACTCTTAGAGCCGCAACCGCGCTCTACTCTACCGATGGGGGGCGTCGATCAAGGAACTTCGATGACCGATATTTCCTGACGCGTCTTGTGGGCGAGCTTGATGAGGGGGTCTTTGTGCGGTTGCTCGACGATTTGACGGTTTCGTTGCAGTGCACCTGTTGTAACGAGCGGCATGCCTGTCATTGCCGGGACGGCATGAGCAAGACCGTCGGAATGCTTCTCGATCGCTATTTTGAGCTGGCCACCGGCCCTCATGATCCAGATCAAATCTGGGGTTGGGTTCGCAACCTGCACTTCCACAGTCAAACGAATGCAAGGCAAAGCCGAGCAGTCGAAGTGCTACAGGGTGATGACATCTTAAGACGAGCGCTGCAGGAGCATGCTTTTGCAGGGCTCATAGACAACGACGAAATCTTTAACGTGCTGTTTGACGTCATCGGTGAGTACGGCCACTCAGGCTTGAATCTGCGTGAAGGTGATGACCGCAATCTCGTGGACCTCGCTTTTCAAAACAACAACCCGGCTTTGTGGGGCCGCTTCATCGGCGTCCACCGTTATCATGGAGAGGCCTCCACCCGGGGACCTGACGAGTTTCGACGCTACTGCCGTGAGCAGGCGCTTGAGAAGCCTGCCCTCATGAGAGAATGGGCTTGGTTGAACCGAGCAAGACGCGATGGTTGGCGAAAGCAGCGCCCCAGACGCTATAGGTTCGAGGCACGCCGACGACGTAGCGAACGGCGCATCGAAGCCGCCAATACAACCTTTTTCCATGAGAACAGGACATCAATTGAACGCGGCGAGAACGTAAGATGGACCCATAGTCTTGCGCGGGCCTATCTCATTGATCCTGAAAAATTGCCTGAGGTCACTCATGGTCTGTTCGATCCGGACAGCACACTTCGACAGAGCCTCACAACCCTGTCTGATCGCTGCCCGACGATTGCAGAAGTCGGCGAAGGGGATGCAAGAGCTTGGGTCCAGATTTTCCTGGCCGGGGCTCTTGCGGAATATCGCGCCACCGGCACCCTGGATGAGGTGGCCCCGGAGGTCGCGCTTGCCATCCTGCATGACACCGGCGGCTACAAAACCTATGCAGACGGCGAGCAAGAGGCATTCCACGCGGAAGTTCAGCGATTGGCTCAGCTCTCCCCTGACGAGAGCGAGGCCTATGCGCGGGCCTATCTTGAGCCCGCGATGGAGGAGCCTGGCGATTTCTGTGATCTGCATATCCTGCAGCGCGAGCCAATGCTCAACCACCTCAGGGCCACACTTCCGCTCGAATGGCTTCAGCGTTTTCCAGAACTTGCGATCCATACCCTCGAGACACTCTTCGATATGGCTGCCAGTTTCGGAAATCGAGAGGCCCTTCTGTCTCTGATCCGAGTCCGCTGTGTTGCCTTGGGTGAAGGCATGCTGCCCCATAGGCATGAAGAGCAGCGGCCATTCTGGTTCATGCGGGATTTCTGGTTCGCCGAAGAAATCAACCCTGAGGTCTGGGACTACATGATCCGGGACCCCAACCTTGTCTTCTGGTTGGAGCGTCGTCGGGACCGCGGTCGGCAGGGAGATGACATTTGGTCGACGCTGTCGGCTGAGAAGATTGAGCAACTGCAACTAGCATATCGTCCTCATTGGCCTGTCGTTCCTCTTCCATCAAGCTGGGGGACTGGTAGCCCAAGAGGCGAGACCGCCTATCGATATCTTAGAGATTCTGTTTGGCAAATCGGCCGCGAAGAGCCGAACGCCGCGCTGCCGGTCATCGAAAGACTTCTCGCCGAAGATATCATGGCCCCATCCTATAACGATCTTCGCAGCATCCGGGCAGAACTGCGACGCAGATCAGCATTGGCGTCTGTGCGCCCCGGGCCAGCCGATGTGGCGCGTTTCATCGACGCAGGATTGCCAGCCAGTGTCGAGCAAACACGCGCCCTGGTTAAGGAGCTCTTCCAAGAACTGCAAAGGGAGATCCTGGCTGGGCACACGGGGCTCCGGGATCAGTTTTACGACGGCGGCGGTCGGCTGAACGAAGTCCGCGGGATGGCGCGCATAGCCGCCTGGTTGAGACCGCGCCTGGCTCCTTTGGACATACATGACGTGATCGAACATCAGCTCGCAGAACGAAACAGATGCGATCTCACAGCAACGCGCATGGTCAATGGTGCACCGAGAATGCTGGTTATTGAAGGCAAGGGCCAGTGGCACCGCGATCTGTTCGGGGCAGCTGCGACGCAGCTTGCAGATCGATATACCATGCATCCGGATGCTGATGAGCAGGGCGTATACCTCGTTCTATGGTATGGCTCCGACGAGGTCGTTGCCGGATCAGGGCAATATGAATTTCAGTCTGCCGCAGACCTTTGGGTAGCGATAGAGGCACGGCTGCCGGATGACCTACGCGGTCGCATTGATGTGCACATCCTTGATCTCTCCCAACCGGACACTGCACGTGATGGTTAGATCAGGTAACTGATTTCCGAAGAATGCAGTAAAACTCTGAGCTATAAAGAAATCTACGAGCTTGGCCGGCTTGGCACTTCAGCGGCGAGCCACTGACCAGGCTATAGGCTGCGTCCGAAGGCTCTTTATGGCGTCTCCGCCCAAGCGGGGAACGATCCTGCGTGCGTGTGGCAATGAGTTTGCGGCTTTGGCCTCGCTCGCGAATATGCCAAACCGCGTCATCACCACGGCCCATTCCTGCCATTCACCGTCCAGTCAAGATGCCGCGGTCGCAGCCCGCTTAGCGGTCATTCGCCGCAAGCCGAAGTTTGCCGTAGGTCGAACTCACGATCTGCGGACAAACAAACCCGCCATTCGCTGCCGTCCGATGAATGTCAGCTTATGCCAACCCAGAGCCAACAATCTCCGTCCATGGTGGTGGATACCGGAATTCCCTGCCATGTGGTATGCTCGCGCCATGGATATCCTAACCAACAGGCGATCTTTAATCGCGCATTTGGGTGCAGTGACTTCACTGTTGGGTGTCAGTGATGGCACATCGGCATTTGCTGGGTCGGAAGGACGAGAAGTCGAACGGCTCATATCAAGGATTGACGAGGTATCCGGCGCACTCCGCGGGGAGCTGATCTCGATTGGCGTGTCGGCATCGACGAATTGCTTTCCCGGATTCCTCCGGAAGACCTTGTGCGCGGGATTGATTTTGACCATCTTGCCAAAAGGATCGGCTTTGCGGAACTGGGCGTCACAACGGCGTTCATTGATTTTGGAGTTAACGAAAGAAGAACGCTGGATTTTCTGCCGAAGCTGTTCGCAGTCGATACAGGCAGATCCATTATACCTCACGGGCACGCGAACATGGTCTCGGCTCACCTGCCGTTGTCTGGTAACTTCCGGCTGCGCCAATATGATCAACTGTCACGCGATGAGCAGTCACTGACCATTCGACCCACAGTGGACCGGACAATTCGAAGCGGAGATCTGTCCTCCATTGGCGAGGACGATGACAACGTCCACTGGTTCATTGCAGAAGAGCCGTCCTACACCTTCGATGTGATCGTGACTGGGCTGGATGATACAGCGCGGCAACCCTACGATATCTTCAATCTGGACATGGAAGAGGCTGAGCGCGTCGAAGGCGACGCGCTTCGCGTGCCTCGACTGACGGTGTCAGAAGCACTTACAAAGTATGGCTGACGTCACTACCGTAATCTGATCTGATTTGCCGGGAGGTCGGATTGAGATGGGTTTTTTACCCGGCAGTAAGAAGATTGAGATAGACAAACCATGCACATCTATGGTTTCGACCACATCGTTCTTTGCGTGCGCAACGTTGACTCCACCCTGGACTTCTATCGGCACGTTCTGGGTATGGCGGCCCATGAAGAGCGGCCGGGAAAATGGTCGCTGCATTTCGGATCGAACAAGATCAGTGTTCAGGACGCGAACGATTTGCCAAGCCTTGCGAAAAAGACAGTCCCTGGAAGCGGCAATTTCTGCGTCTTGACTGATCTTCCAATGGCAGATGTGGTCGCTCAACTTCAGTCTCAAAACATTGAAATCGTCGAAGGCCCCGCGGAAAAGGCCGGCGCTGTCGGAAAGCTGATGTCGGTTTACTTCCGTGATCCCGATGGAAATCTCGTTGAGGTCAGCAATCGAAAGCGCTGACGAGCCGTTTGGCATCCGAACTGGCGTGGTGGCCGGAAAAGCCAGCCTCGTCAAAGCATCAAAAGCAGACATTCATGCGCAGCGCAGCATTGGTGACTCTGGGCTTATTTTGTTGAAGAAGTCGCTTTGATTTGGGAGGATGGCCGCCTCGCTGCGTTGGTCGCGGGCTTATTGTT
>NZ_CANMXR010000039.1:0-7534 GCF_947501835.1 uncultured Roseobacter sp.
GACCCGGATGAGCGACAACGGCCCCAAACAAAGAAGGAAAACGAGCTTGACCCAAACGCCCAATTAGAGAAGCGGACCTTGGCCGTTTTTTCATATGCTGCAGTGCGGCCCGCCAGACCGGACTTTCGCTGCGAGAACAAAACCAGGCTACGTTTGGATTCACGGCTTGCGGGACAAAGTAGCCGTCGAGTGAAAGTTGGTTTCTTTACATGGATTTAGAACGCATGGAATGGCATCAGGCTAGTCGGGCGCTATTCTGCAAAGTTCAATCTACGTTGCGGCAGACGTAGGTTCATACCCCGCTCGCCGCAACAATTGTTTACGCAGCTTATGAGCCGCTGCGCGTCCACGTAAACTGAGTGAATGCAGGATCCACTGGTGTTTGAGCGATGTGGTTGGTGTAGTTGCTCAGGACCTTTTGCGCCACGCCGAGGATGACCTCAAGGACCTGCTGCTCGCCATATCCGGCGGCATAGAATGCGTCCAAGTCAGCTTGGGTAACATGACCGCGATTGCGAACAACAACCAGTTTGAAGGTGCACAGGGCTTCCAACTTGGCGTCATTCAAAGGTTCCTCGTTGCGCAGCGCCTCGTTCAGGGCAGGATCGACATTCATCATGCCTGCGAGCGCAGTGTGGGCTGGGATGCAGTAGGTGCATTCATGTTCAACATTGATGGTCTGCCAGACAACAGTCTGCTCTTTTGCGTTGAAGCTGGTTTTTTGGAAGGCCTGATGGATGGCACCGTATGTTTTGAACAGTTGGGGCGCACCAGCCATGACTTGATACAAGCCAGTTGTAAATCCAAAGGTCTTTTCGGTCTGAGCCAGCATGTCTTTTGATGCTTCTGGTGCGGTCTCAACGATGTGTCGTGTCAGTCGGGTCATTGGGGAGTTCTCCATTTGCTAAGTGGTTGGGGAGGGATTGGGTCAGGCGATGCCTTTCTGGCCGCCGAACCACTTTGTGGTCTCGCGGATGTCGAACAACAGCGAGATTGTGTTCACGACAAAGACGATTGCGTAGGCGATGCAAGCGAAGCTCGCATTGGCAGGTGTCTGGATGAGATAGTTGCTGAGGATCGAAACCTGGGGCGACCAGAAGAGAAGATGCGGCTAGGCCATGGCTGCGGAAAATCCGTTCTGCACCCAGGCAATACCGAGGTTGGGTATGAAGCCGAGCATGGACAGAAGCGGCACAATCAGTCCAAGCGGACCATCTATGATTGCAAGCGTCAGGAAATTGGCTGGCGCGAGAACTAGCATCATCCAGATTTGGGTCGGCACAGTCAGGCGTCGAAACGAGGCGTAGAGGTCTGTGATTTTTTTCATGATACTTTCTCCGGAACGGGTGCGTGGCTCAGCTGGCCAAAGTAGTCACAGCTGTGGGGGATTTGTAGAAATCAGCGATCGAAAGGACGCGACACTGTCCGTTCTCTTCGACAATCAGTTGAGGGACGCCGCCAAGATTGAGACTTGCGAGTGTTTTCCTGGCCCATGCCGTGGTTTGCGCGGCGGCTGTCGCCCCGTCTTCAAGCTTTGCTGCAACGCCTAGCCGCATGACTGCAGCTTCTACAGCCGAGCGGTTTTTGCGCAGATAGGCCATCAATGTAGCGTTGGTTTTGCAGGTCGTGCGCGAGCGCAATTTCAGTTGGTGCGCCACGGTCGTGCTCCAATGCCGCCGCCCATGCCTTAAAGGTTGAGTCCAGAATTTCGGTGGGTGATTGAATTACGTGGTCGATGTAGCGCTGATCGAAATCCTGCCCGGACAGCCCGGCAACCCGTGTGTCATGTGCGAGTGCCACCTTTCCGAAGCCATCGGCCATCCGGTGGGCGTTTGCGCCTTGAAAGAGGTGTACGTGAAGCATCTCCACCTCAGCACCGCTTTCGATCAGAGCGGCGACCACGGGGTGCGCGCCGCGACACCAACCGCAATAGGTATAGTAAATGTAGGTAAATCGGCGGGACATCGCGTTGGCCTTTTCCTAAGTCTGTCTCAACTGTTGGAATGAAGTTAGGCGCCTGCGGTCGTCACCTAAAGGCAAACCATCTGTAATCTCTGTCAACCAAAAGATGACAACCGATATGGTCCTCGTTAAGGTGCCTTCGAAAGAGAAAAACGGATATGTCAGAGAACCTGAACAGGCTTGCTTACTTTGTGGCGATTGCAGAGGAGGGCACAATCACGGCCGCAGCCGCGCGTTTGCGGGTCTCCAAGGCGGTCGTTAGCAAACAGCTCCAACTCTTGGAGGATGACCTGGGAGCGACGCTTGTTCTCAGAAACTCCCGACATTTCAATTTGACCGAGACGGGCGAGGGTTTCTACGAGGCCGCGCGCGCCGCAGTTGCGCAAGCCCGGGATGCGTTTCATCTGGTGCGGAAAGGTCGAGATGAACCTTCGGGAGAACTCCGTGTGACGGCCCCGCTTGAGTTTGGCGTTGGCTATGTTGCGCCGGCGGTCGCGGCGTTCAGCTTACTCTATCCTGCTCTCAAAATTGATCTGACGCTGAGCGATACGCGGTTCGACCCGGTGGAAGCGCGGTTTGACATCGCGTTTCGCGTCGGCTGGCTAGAGGACTCGTCCAATACAGCACGGAAACTGACCGGATTTTCTCAGGTTGTGGTTGCAGCGCCGCCAATTGTCGAGACTTTCGGGATGCCGCAAACGCTGGACGAGCTCGCGCGCCTTCCCTTCATTGAGAATAGGGCGTTGAAAGCGCCCTCCAGACTGACCTTTAAGGATAAGAATGGCCGAATACGGGACATGACATTTCAACCATCTGTAACCGGAGATACGACACAGGCTGTGTTGTCAGTTGTCAAAGCCGGTGGTGGCATCGCAAACATGCCTGATTTTATGGTTGTCGACGCACTCAGCAATGGGGAGCTTGTTGAACTGCTCCCTGGGTTTGCGTTGCCGTCCGGAAAAATTTCCGCCGTTTTCCCGCCGACACCCTACCGCTCCGCAGCGACGCGGAAATTTACCGAGTTCTTTTTCGAGCGTTTTCGCGAGCGCCAGAGGCAATCCACCGGAGCCAAAATGGACTATGACAAACGGCATCCTATTCGCGAAACAGGTTTGAGGCGGCAAAGTTGGACAGTTGCAGGCTAAGGACTGTTCGGTTTCAGGCCATTTTGGGAGCGTTTTTATCACAAATAGGCGAACTAAAAGTTGATCATCGAAGACGGCCCTTACCAGACATTCGCGTCAGTCGGATCTCACCCAATCAGCTTCCCCAAAAGCCGACGTTCGAGCATAGTGCAGCATTTTGGGTTTTTGAGTGGCTGCGCCGAGGACAGAGCGGACAACGTTGTCGCGAACAAGGAATGGCTCAAGGCCTTACCTTCACAGGAGGACTTTGTCGGTGCGCGCGCGTACGCAGAGTGCCTGAACCACCCTGTGCGTCTCCAACCACGGCCGCCGAATTACTCTGGCAGACCCGCCTCGATCAGGTTGTTTAAAACGCGTTCGAGGTCCGAGGCATTTGTGTACTTTCCCGCGTAGTTGTGGCGAACGTCTGCAATTGTGTATTCCGGGTCGAATTCAAGCAGGTGTCCGACAGCCTCTTGGGCTTTTTGTGTATCGCCTCTGCAGACCTGAATGATCGCTAACACACGATACGCCATTGGCGGTATATCGGACATGGCGTTCATGGTTTGTAGCGCCTCGTCGCAGTTTTTCGTATGCCATTGCACCCATGCGAGGTTCCATTTGATCCAATCCTGGTGCAACGGGTCGAGGCGAACAACGCGCAGCATCAGGTCTTCTGCCTCTTCTGCTCGACTGCTGTATGTCAGCGCTTCCGCCAGCGAGGCCATCGCCCCGGTATCGTTCGGGTTCAGCGACAGAGCTTGTTGGTAACGCGCAATCGACTCATTCAGTTTTCCCTCCTGAATATGGAGATATGCCATAGCCGAATGTCCGTCGTAATAGTCGGGTGCAACCTCGACGGCATTGCGCGCATATTCTCGCGCTGCATTCAGTTCCATGATGGGGTCCTGATCCGTCCACCCCCAACGATACTTGTTGATGTGGACAAAGGTCAGCCCAACATATCCATAGGGTTGCCTGGGATCAGCCTCCACCGCGGCAAGGTTGGCCAGTCGCGCCTTCTCATTGCCCTCCGGCGTGAAGTCAAAAAGATGCTGACGAGCTTTCAAATTCAGAAGCAAGGCAGTTAGTTTTGCTTCGTCGGATTCGATGGCCTTCTGGCCTTCGAAGTTGATAACTTTCTGCGCCACCGTCGCGACGGTCTTTCGTACAATCTCATCCTGAACAGAGAAGACGTCACTTAGATCGCTGTTGTAAACTTGTGACCAGAGACTTTGTCCCTCGACAGCATCGATCAATTGAATTGTCACGCGCAACCGCTCGCCGCTCTTTTGTTGACTGCCCTCCAGCAAGTACCGAACACCGAGCGCCTTGGAAATCATTGACACTTTGGTTGGCGTATCGCGAAAGCTGAAACTCGAATTGCGGGCAATGACAAACAGTTCAGGAAACCGGGACAGATCGGCAATGACCCCTTCTGCGATGGCGTCACTAAGATAGTTGGCGTCAGAACCGACGCTGTGATCATCAAAAGCAAGAACTGCAATGGATGGCTTTGTAGGCAGCGGCAGTTCTGGCAGTGACGAGTTCAAAGTCCAGAAGGCACCAAAACTAAAGATCACAGTTACAATCAAACCCGCCAACGCAAACCTTGGAATGCGCTTGTGATCAATGTTTGGTGCCACCGGCTCTGCCCCGGCTGTTTTCCGGCGAGGCGTTGGAGTCAAGCGGTAACCCTTCTTGGGGCGGGTTTGAACAATTCTGTGACCCTCATCTTTCAGTGCTCGCCTGATATCTGCAATGCATTGCGAAAGACTATCGTCGGTGACAACCGTTTTAGCCCAGACATTCTCGAAAAACTCAGACTTGGAAACGGTCTCGCCACGTCGACCCACAAGGTAAGCAAGAACTTCTGAACTCTGTCGGCGCAAATGGATCGGCTGACCCGAGGCATCGAGCAATTCCTTTGATTCCAAAGAAAAATCGAAGTCACCCAAGGGAACAGTCTCAGACAAATTCAGATTTTTTTCAGGATTTTCTCCGGACATTTCACCAGTCTCCATGCCTCAATGAGTCTGCGAAAAGTCAAACCTTAGGGCAAGGGATTTATCCCGGCCTCAAAAAAACACGAAAGGAAAAACCATGGCCAATGTCGTGAAAATCTCCACCACTGCTATCAGTATGTTCTGCGCCACCGCTGTATGGTCCGCGGACTACAAGGTAATGCGGTCGCTTCAGTTGCCATCGCCCGCAGCGGAGACTTGGCATTTTATTGGCGATTTCTGCGACATTGATGACTGGCACCCAAATGTGAATGCGTGCTCCCTGAAGATTGTGGAAGGATCGCTGGTCCGCGTGTTGATGACGGATACCGGAGAAGAAATCGTCCAAAAGCGCATCGCTCAGGAAGCGGGTTTGTCTTATACGTACAAGACTAAAACGTCTTACTTGCCGATTGAGAACTTCACGGCAACCTTTTCGATTGAGCCATTGGAGGGATCATTGATCGCTTGGTCTGCAAACTTTTCATCCGAAGACCCAACAATGGAACAAGTCATCGTCGACGAGATCGAAGCCGGTCTGTCGGCAATAGAAGGCACATTCGCGTCTCGCTGAAATGGCACGCGCGGACACCAAATAAGTTAGGCGGACGAAATCCACTTTCGTTCGCCTAGCAGCTTCCAGAAGTCCAAGATCGACGCAATAGCAGATGCGGCCTCAAAGTGCACGAATAGCCACACTTTACTATTGGGTAATGAAGGCTCGCTTTGGGCTGACGGCGGGCTTTTCACCGCATCTTTCGAACTCCATGGTATTCATTGCTGTCAACATCGGGTTGTCGTCGCGGGAGGGCGTGGCGGATCGGAAGATCAGTCATGGAGATACCAAACTCACCAGCCATTCGTGCGCTCAGACCGGCCTGGAACAAGGGCCGTCTCGTCGGCCAGAAACGTCTGCTAAAACCAAAGCACGGTTGGGCAATCCGGGTTCGACTTGAATTGGCCGAAAACCATCGGGACCTCGCCCTGTTCAAATGGGCTATCGACAGTAAAATGCGCGGTTGTGATCTGGTCAAAATGAAGGTTGTGGATGTCATGGCATCCGGTGAAATCAAAGAACGAGCGTCCGTCCTTCAGAGCAAAACCAATAAGCCAGTTCGTTTCAAAATCATGGAAGGCACAAGGATGTCACCCGAACGCTAGATGGAAGATCCACTTATGGTCGGGTCCAAGTATCTATGGCCCGGACGACTTCACGAGCACTTCACATCTCGACACGGCAATATGCACGGATTGTCAGGGAGTGGGTTACGGCCATTGGTCTAGAGGCGACCGCATATGGCACGCATTCGATGCGCCGGACGAAGGTGACACAGATATACAAGAAGACAGATAATCTGAGAGGAGTTCAGCTTCTACTTGGCCACATCAAGATGGACAGTACCGTCCAGTGTTTAGGAGTCGAATTGGAAGATGCGCTGGCCATCGCCGAAGCCATCGAAATCTGACTACTTGGGCCGCTCGACATCGGGCGGTTCAAAGCCGCCATCAGTCGCAAGGTGCTGTCGCTGCTTTGCGGCCCGTCAGACCGGACTTTCGCTGCGCGTGCAAAGTCTGAGGATGATCAAACTCTCAGTCTGCGGATGAAGTGAGCTTTCGCTGCGATTGCGCCAAGGTCAGCTTTGAAAGCAGGTGACAATGGTTCTATCAGGACCTATTCCCGAACCCGAGGTTCAAAATTCTTATAGAGGAGTAAGTCAGATGATTGCCTATGTCACGGTCGGTGCAGATGACGTGGTGAGCGCAGAACGGTTCTACTCTGCCTTTTTGCCAACCCTCGGATATGCCCTAGAAGAATACCATGGAGACTTGAGTTACACCCCACCGGCACAACCGAGTCAAAAACCGACCTCGCCCGATTTCTACGTAAAATCCCCTTTCGACGGCGGTCCTACATCGGCTGGCAACGGTTGCATGGTGGCCTTTGAGGCAAGCAGTCAAGTCCAAGTTCCCGAACTTCACGCGGCAGCCCTTGCTGCTGGTGGGGCCGACGAGGGTCAGCCGAGCTTTCGTACTTCATACGGGTCTCATTTCTACGTTGGTTATCTTCGCGATCCTCACGGAAACAAGGTTGCTTTGTTCTGCGACAATCCAGACGAACCTGGACGCGACGATTGAAACCAAACGATTGCTGACATTCGTGCAGCTCGCAGCATTGGTGACTCCCGGGCTCGCTGCCGCCGCCGGAGGCAGCGCAGCAATCCTGTGATAAAGTGCCTCGTCAACGTCGAGTTGGGCCGTCCTCACGGACGGCACCAAAGAGGCATTCAGCCGGCGCCCATGATTCTGCGCTGGCAGCTCACTTTGCGCTCATTCGCTGCGAGCGAGAAACTTTAGGAAGATCGAAATCACAGGTCGTTCAATCCCGCTCAGCGCAGTGTTCTTGGGACATCAGACTTGCCAAAACCGCTTCCGGAATGGCGTCTT
>NZ_CANMXR010000040.1:0-7300 GCF_947501835.1 uncultured Roseobacter sp.
GGGCCGACCCCAAAGGTAATTTTCTGCGCGCGCTGTCAGAAAAAATGGCAACGCCGCCGCAGTCTCGGCAGCGGCGCGAATGCGCTCGACTGCCAGAGGAAGATCGAAGATTGGCTCATCCGGATTGCCTGTTGCGTCCTCAATGGACCCACCGACCAACCCGATGCCAGAGGCGATGCGAATGGTATCGGCGCAGGTTTCGGGGGCCATGCCAAAGCCATCTTCCAGATCGGCTGAGATCGGAAGATCGCAGGCTCCTGCGATCTGCGCTGCATTGACGATCAACTCATCCCGGCTCAGACCTGCGAAGGAATCGCGCTTTCCAACCGAGAAGGCGTAGCCGGCGCTGGTTGTCGCCAGAGCTTCGAACCCCAAACTCGCCAACAACCTTGTCGAACCGGCATCCCACGGATTTGGCATAACGAAGGCCTCGGTTCGATGGTGAAGCGATCGGAAAGCTTCAAACTTTTTATCCTGATCCATTCTTCCCCTCAACGACCTCCATTACACGATACTTGCAGAATATATAACAAAACGGCTGTCACGGCCTCGGTCATTCTGGGCTTACTCCGTACCTCGCAGATGGTGCAGCTTCCCAACTTTGTCGGCGTCTGGCAGCGAAGGACGGCCCTTACCGGTCATTCACCCAGTAGGTTCATGCCGCGGTGCAGCTTCCGTTAAGCGGGCATTAACGAGGAGTGGCCACCCATCCTTTCCCGGTCAATAGCAGCTATTTATTGACGTGTCCGATGCTGCATTGCGACATCTCCAGCAGCTGCCATGTGTTGCCTAGAGAATTTCGATCACAGGAGTAGTGACGGTAGCTGATTGATCCAACCACTACACAACCGCGATAGTGATCGCCCCACATTTCATTTAATGTCCTGGGATCATACTTTGTGAATTTAGGAGACTCGAATGGAAGCTATATTGGCTCATATCGCGTTTGCATCATGCGCAAAATACCAAAGAAGAAAAACCCAACCTGCTTGGAAGAGTATTGATCTTGCTGCTCCCGGTCTGCTTCTTCTCTTAGGTGACAATGTCTATGCGACAGTAAGAAGTGGGACAATTTGGATCTCGACCAACACTATCGCAAGCAACTGTCTGTACAAAATTTCAGGACGGCCCTAAACAATCTAAACTACCTCGCGACATGGGATGATCACGATCTGGGTCCTGACAATTCGATGGGCGGATCAGATGATGGACTGAAGCACCGCGAGGAGGCTCGACGTTTGTTCCTAAGTCACATCGGCAGGACGGTAAAGCCGGAGTGGAATTTGGTAGACGATGATGCCGATGAAATTTATTGCGCGGCTGACCTAGATGGGACGCTAGTGATTGTCCTTGATGGCCGGTTCTACCGAGAGCCTCTGCAACAGAATCCAAATGCTGAGCTTTTAGGGCCGAAACAGACGGCGTGGCTCTGGGGCCAGCTTGATAGAGCTTTGGGCGACGAGTTCCACACTACTCTAGTATGCTGTGGTTCAACCTTAAACGCCAATCCAGATTTGGGGGAAAGCATTTCCCACTACAGTGCTTTCTATGATCAGTTTAAGATGCGCTTCGGCGACTGTCCTCGACCCATCTTTGTATCTGGCGACATTCACCGAAACAGGATCTATCATCATGGTTTCTGTACAGAAGTTGTTTCTTCAGGTGTTGCACAAAGGCGCATACGAGGCGATTTGTCGGGCAAGTTATTCAATAAGAAAAGGAACTTGAACAACTGGGGGAACTGTTCATTCATCGTAGTCATGTGAGGGTGAACTTGCTCGGAGAAGATGCGGTTTCACATGTGATCACTTAGTAACGGCAATCTGTCCCTTCCACTTTTTTGCTGTCTCTATAGTAGCTCGGCTCGCTCACAAATCGTCAATGCTGTGCTTTTCTTGAATGCCCGGCCCAGACCTGCCTTTTACCGGCCTGTCAAGATGCTGCGATGCGGCCCGCCGAACCTGCCGTTCGCAGCAGGCGCTCGATTCAGCTGTTTCGGACGGCGGCAGTACCGACAAACTTGCCTTTAATGCTTCCGGTTTTAACGGCCGCTGCCCGGGGACGGGGCTGCCATTCGAGTTCAATCGATGAATAGCCTGTGTGGATGGCTCCTGCATAGCGAGACATTTTTGAACTGATTTGTGCATTTGTCAGAAGCGGTCATGTGTCCGGCCTGTTTTGCGCGGTTTTGAGCGCTGGCCCTGATGGGTTCCGCAAACCAAGTTCCTATCAGCTTTGCGGGCTATCATGCCCGCGCCATTCGGCGGAGTGTCTTGGCATTGGCGGCAGACTTATGCACCATCATCTCGCGGGTCTTGCTAACTCTTTATGACGATTCCTTTTCAGGCTGTGCGAAGCGTGTACGGCTCGTTGCGGGTCAAAACTGTCCAAACGATCCGGGTAGTTTTGTTGGCCATAGCAACTGTGGCAACGCGAGCAGGTTTGTGTTCCAGCAACGATGTCAGCCATTTGCTTGCGCATTCTGGGTGGGATCGGGTCTGTCGGACCAGAGACGTCATGCCGACGACGAGCAATGATCGTAGGTATTGATCGCCCATCTTGGTGATCCGTCCAAGTTTCTCTTTGCCGCCACTGGACTTGTTCGAAGGCGTCAGACCCAGCCAAGCTGCAAACTCACGGCCATTGCGGAATTGGTGTCCGTCACCAATGCTGGCGATGATCGCGGACGCGGTAACAGCCCCGACGCCTGGGATAGTAAGCAACAACCCCACCCGCGCGTCTTCCTTGGCTACTTGCTTTAAGCGGTCTTCGTACCGACGAATCCGTGCATGCAATGCCATCAGATGCTCAGAGAGATTATGGATCACCTCGTACGCGACATCAGGCAGATCCAAAACTTCGCCAGTCAGTATGTTCTCAGCAAAATCGATGACACGGGCAAGGCCTCTGGCAATGTAGACGCCAAACTCTGCGACCATGCCAGGCAAGCCGTTGATCAACTGCGTGCGTTATCGGACAAGAAGATCCCGTGCGCGATACAGCGACAGGAGTGCCTGCTGTTCAACTGTCTTGATCGCGACAAAGCGCATTGTCGGACGCATCACCGCTTCGCAGATCGCCGCCGCATCGATGGCATCTGAATTGTCGCGTTTGACGTATGGTTTGACATACATCGGTGGAATTAGCCGGACTTCATGACCCAACACTGTCATTTCCCGCGCCCATTGGTGCGCACTGCTGCAGGTCTCCATACTGATCAAGCAAGGTTTGATCTTGGAGAAAAACGGCAATAACTGCCCGCGGCTCAAAGGCCGGTTGAAGGCAACCTCTTCGTCTTCTGTAATTCCGTGAACTTGAAAACCGTTCTTGGCCAGATCAAGGCCGATTGTGGTAACTTGCATGGGGTGGCTCCTCTCAAAAGCAGATATGGACATCCGCAGTATGGCGGATTGCAACGCCGGTTTGAGCAGGAGCCATCCAACCCATCAGCTTTTTGAATTTCGGGTTGCTCCGGATCAGCCGTCGCCATCCGGCGGGGGACGGCCGCCACGCCCACCGATGAAGTCACTCGAAACCGTACCTTTGAAACAGCGCGGAAAGAACGGGTAGGTATCGATGGCGAAATACACATACTGCCCGTCGAGCATTGCCCCGTTGCATTCATCCAAAGTTCCGGAGCCCGCAACGAATTCGTAATCCTGCACGTAGGTGCCGTCATGTGCGCCACCTGGACCGGAGGCTCGCTCCCCACTCTTCAACTGCCATGACGATTGCGCTTCGTCGCCCACGTAGTGGATTTCAAACCCGTCCGCCGCATAACCAAACAGCGTGCTGTCGAGTTCGCCTGTCACTGCGGAGGGAATGCCGTGATAGTGGTACATGCCCTGACCGTCCACATGCGCGTTCTGTGCATCCATGATGAGTCCGCCCATACCCTCGACATTCCATCCCGAAGACGGATCGCGCGAATACCCGCGCTCGGACGTCGGGTCATAGTATTCCGCGGTGCCCGGACGCAGCGGAATTCCGGTCAGGGTTATACCCGAGATCCGAGCGTCACGGGTGATGGTGTCCGTGAGTTCGGGCGTAGCATCTATGCAGAACCTATGGTGCTGCTCTTCCACTGTGGCACCGGCCCGCCATGGACCGGTTTCGTGATCGGGTACGCCATCGGACGTGATACAGCGCTGATCCCCATCCACTGTGATAGTCACATGCGCTTGAACCGCACCGGCGGTAAACAGCGTCAGAGCGAGCGTGGTGCCTAGTGTCTTCATGATACCCTCCGGGTGCTTGGTTAAGAGTTTAACGGGCGCGAAGGATATTTCCGTCGTTCTTTGTGTCGCAGGATATGGGCGCGACAAGGATGCCCTTCATGGCCACCACAGCATCGGTCAAATTTGGGCTTCATGTCGACCTGAGGGCAAGCGCATCATCAGATTTGCAGCTCAGTGTTGCTCAGGCGAGGACGACCCTTAGCTGCCTTCCGTCAACGACCAGTGATGCCGCGGTGCCGCCCGTCAGACGGACTTTAGCTGCAGGCCCAAATCGTCTGAGGCTTGGAAGTCCACAGCGGACCAAGGGTTCCCTGAGTTCCAATAATTGTGATTTGCTTCCGGTCGCTTCACGTCCTTTCGATTGGCGAAGCAACAATACGAACGAGTTTACGCCATTGCATACAGGCCTTCTTCATAAGCGCGGTATGTGCGCATGTAAGGTTCTTCCACAAATGGCAAAGACTGGGTCATAATAACTGCAGCAAGCTCGGAAGTTGAATCAATCCAATAATGGGTGTTGCAGACGCCTGCCCAACTTTGAGACCCGGCCCGCCGCGCGTACGGCACATCGGCTTCGGCGCGCACAAATGCAAAGCTGTGGGTCGTGCCTTCAGGCATGGCAACATCTGCTGTCAAGGGCGGCGCAGCCGTTACCATATCTTGGAACGTCAGTCCCTGCATCTGATCGGCTGTCATCTGTGCAACCGCCCCCTCAGACAGAATACGATTCCCGTTCAATGCGCCTTTGTTCAGGACCATGCGGAGGAATGTTAGATAATCGGGTGCAGTCGAATACAAGGCGTGGCCCATGCCATAGACCTCGGGCTTTGCCGGCGGCGCAATTTCAAACGGACCGAAGCTACCATTCTCGTCACGAATGGAGACGTCGGCCAGACGATCCTCCATGCCATCAGATTCGAAAGCCGTGCTGGACATGCCAAGAGGATCGAAAATCTCAGCTTGGCAGAACGCATCAATCCGGCGACCATCGACTTTCTCTACGATTTGCCCCAACCAATCTATGCTTGGTCCATAACCCCATCTTGTCCCAGGATCCGTCATCAGCGGATACTTCAAACCGGCCTTTAGCCCAGATAAGATTGGCGTGGCCTCTGTCACCTCGAGGAACTTGGCCATATCGGTGTTCCAGAACTCGTATTCCAGACCGCTTGTGTGAGTGGCCAAATGCCGAACGGTGGCAGCTACTTTTGGCGCCCGAAGCATCGGTGTGTTGCCATCCCAGCCCTCAAGAACTCGCAGATCGTTCCATTCCGGCAGGATATCTGCAACTGGTGTGTCCATGGAAAGCGCACCGCGATCGATCAGAACCATTGCTGCAACTGATCCAACAGATTTCGTCATTGAGAAGATGCGGAACACCGTGTCTTCCTGCGCTACGCGCCCCTGTGATGCTGGCCCGAATGCCCCGGAATACACCACCGACGAAGCGTTTGCGGCCATAGCAACGACAAATGGGACGTCCCCTGCATCAACAGCGCTTTGCAGAATGCCATCTATTTTTTTTGACATAAAAGGCCCTCCCCGCCCATCTTTAGAGTTTCCGCTGGCCTACAATTAATTGTCAAGGGACGTCTCGAAGCCGACCTCGGCGGCGTCGCAGCATCTTGTTGATGAGCCGCCCTTGCTCCGAAGAGGCGGTCCAAAGCTGCCGTTGGCCACACCACTGCAATGCTGCGATTGCAGCCCGCTTAGCCGCCATTCGCTGCGATAGCGAATAGTGTGGTGGGTGGAACTCACGCCCTGCGGACTCTCCGGACCTTGGAGCCTTGTCTGCTTTTGAGCGTCTAATCAACTGAAGGTTGCTCAGGGGTTTAAACGCCCGGCGCTAGATTGAACAGAACGCTATAAGACTGAAATAGCCAGCCGGCATAAGCTCAACCTCATCCGGCGTATGCGGGCTAGAACGTTCTTCCGCCGTATCGGGTTAGTTCCCTGGCTCTCTCGCCGCGGTCCCTGCGATAAGCCGCGCACGCTCTATTTGAAACAGCATACCAAACTCGCCTTCATCCACCATCTCGCGCAATATGCTAGCAACTGCCGCTGCCTCTTGCCGGAAGGTATCGCGCAGAAAATGATGGCTGTTGATCGTACCTATCGGGATTTCACTCAGAACAATCCCATAGTCTGTCAGCAATTCGACTTCGGCGTGACTGCTGAAAGCACCATGGACCGCCACATCAATTCGGTTCGACTTGAGCATCAGAAAAAGTTGCTCCGGGCGATCCACCTCAATCATATCGGCTGCCCCAGCGGCAGCCCGTCGCGAATGTACTATCCCGCGAACCACACCAACAGTCTTGTCCTTAAGATCATCGCGGCTTTCGATCCGATGCCCACGCTCTGGCAAAATGAATGCAGTCGTGATGATCGTATTGATTGGTGGTTCAAGCCGGATGAGATCAGGCCGGGTGTCTCCAAAGCCGCTTACGCGCCCGACAACGCCATCAAACTCGCCGTTATCAAGCATGTGGGCGGCGCGCTTGGCAGGGATGGGCGTGATCGTCATCTCCAACCCGGCGCGGCGATAGACCTCTCGCAGTGCAAATCCAAGTGCCTGATTGTTGATTGCGCCAGCGTTACTCACCAACCGGATAGGCTCCGCCAAGAGCGGAGCCGTGAAAAACACCAACGCGCTTACCAGTGCGGCGATAACTCGCACGATGCCACTTTCTCCTACATCAGTCACAGTTGTTTAACACTTGGATCTTTCAACGCGGTAGCTCAAAAAAGTGCACCAGAAGCAACCGGCCATTGCGCAAAAAGAACAGGACTCCTAATATTTCAGCGTCTCGGTTTCGGCGGAACTGGCGTCGTTGGCACAGACGCCACGATGCTCGGATCACAACGACCACGATCACTGATCGCCTCTGCCAAACAGCCCAAACCAAATCCAATGCAACCGCCAGCGACAGCAATTCCAGCACCCAAGGTCATTTTATCGCTCCTAATATTTCATCTTCCGATGTCGTCAACGCGGGACCAAGCCGACATCAGACAATCCAGTCAACCACGCCAGCGAAGCCAAGTGTATATCCAAATGC
>NZ_CANMXR010000041.1:0-6043 GCF_947501835.1 uncultured Roseobacter sp.
TTATCTTGTTCATGCTCAGTTGCACTGAAAGTAACCAATTGATACGCCGAGCACGAAAGTCCGTTCTGAGTAAGCTGCACCGCAGCGTAACTTAAGTGATGAACGGCGGCTAAGGGCCGTGGCGGTTATGAACCCAATCTGCTGGTTTGTTGACGCCCCTGACGGTGGCCTAGTATTGAACTTCGCCAGAGACACTTTAAGGCACATCAGATAGTTGAATTCCTATCAGGAACGTTTTGTGCATTTTGAAGCACCTTCTGTTACCTGATCCTGCACTTTCTCTTCAAGGATCACACACAATGTCAGACGATACGTCGAAGACCCACTACATTTGTCAGACCTAAATCGAGACAAAGCGCACAAAGGGTGCTCCGGTTGGCGTCAAAATTGACAAACAGTTCCAGCATACAACGGCGGAAGAGGCCGAGAGCCGCGCGGAACGTGTGAGTCAGTCACCTGATTGCGCAGGCGCGGATGCTTATATGATTGTCGAGGACCCAAGTTCTGGCGAGATAAGCCCGCCAACGTTTTTGGCTCGGATCGGCAATGTTCCAGAATTCGATGATTTTTGATCGGTTATCTGAAAGCCGGCCCATGCGCCCATGGTGTTAGCGAGTGGCGCATGCCGCATTGCACAGGTACCACCTGATGCAAGGTATAGCTGGGGAAGATGATGACACAGCCTTGAGCGCGGTTAGCCGACAGGATTTGGGCGCTTGGCATCACCTCGAGGTCGCCTCCTTCGTAAGAATTTGGCAGGCTGAGGTGTAGCACCAGTGTGAGCTTGCGTTTGCGCGCCATAGGGCCTTCGCCGATGTCAGAGTGCCGCGCGAAATGGCCGCCGTCAGAGGCGTCATAGCTTGCGACCTGCGGGCTTTCGGCAAACTCGCGCAGGTCGAAGCCAAACTGATCGACATTGGATTTGCGGACAATTTCGATCAGGCGATCCATGACCCATCCAAGCCTGTCGACGTCATCAAGCCAGAGCAAATGTGCCTTGCGGAGGGAAGGGTTGCGCGTTTGGCCTACCAGTCGCGCATCTTTGGACGGGGCCGCCGTGATCGCCGCAATGATGCGTTCACATTCGCCTGCGCTGAACGCATCTGGCAGGGAATAGAGTGCCGTCATCTAAGGCGTCTTTTTAAGAATAGACTGGTTTTCATTCGGCTGCCCTCGCATGAATTTGCGCCATGACCATCTGTTTGATTTTTGTGGATGATGTTCGCGGATTGTAACGCACCTGAGCGATCTCTTTGCCCATTTCTTTCAGGTAGGCATCAACATCGAGGTTGTGGCGTTTACTGCCCCAATCCTCGCCGATCACAAAGATATCCGCACCTACCGCTTTGCAGCCTGAAACGTATTCGAGCGCATGATAGGGACGTACAATGTCCACACAACTGAGCGCCTCAAGCATCTCAACCCGTTGTTGCAATGGGATAACCGGAACGTTCGGCTTATACAGGTTCACGACCTCATCAGAGGCGACGCCAACGGCTAGGATGTCGCCCAATGATTTGCAGTGATTTAACAAGGCCAGATGGCCAACATGGAGCAGGTCGAAGGTGCCAACGGTATAGACGATCATTTTCGCTTTATCCTTTTGCCCACCCGTCATCGGTGGTAGCACGAGGCATCTGAATGCGAGTGTGCGTATTTTTCAGTTTTTTCAAATAATTAAGCTGAGATACCTCCAGGCGTTCAGACGTCTGGAGTCGACTTAAGTTTTGAAACCGCGCGTTTCAAATGCACTCAGAATGGAAAGCAGAGATTACCTGTCAAACGTTGACGAGGGGTCACTCGAACTAACTCAAAGGATGTCTCATGACAATCGAAAACGCTGCCACGCCCAAGCCACCGATCTTGTCATACATCAAAGATCTGCCAAACATCTGCTCGCTTGCCGGGCTGGGATGTTCTTTGCTGGCGATCTATTTTGCGATAGTCGAGCTTTATTCTGCGGCGATGATCGGCATGATTTGGGCCGTTGGGTTTGATTGGGCGGATGGGTTGATTGCCCGTCGGATGAAGGGCCGCACGGGCGATGATCGCGCGTTTGGTGGCACGCTTGATTTGTTGATCGACATTGTCAGCTACGGCGTAACACCTGCCGTATTGATCCTAAGTTACGGCGAGTTCAGTCCTTGGTTCCTGCCCGTCGTGTTTGTCACTTTGGTCTTTGGTGCGATCCGTTTGAGTTATTTCAGCACTTTCGGGTTGTCGGGCGATGCTAAATACACGGGGCTCGCAATTGATAACAACAGCATCAGTCTTGTCTTTATTGTTATGTTTGCAGGCTACTTTGAGCGCCCGACATTTGCGATTATTCTAGCGATGAGCGCCCTGTGTCTCGCGGTGTTGAACGTCTCACAAATCAAGACGCCCAAACTGTCCGGAAACCCAGTCAATGTTGCCATTCTGGCGTTGTACACGCTCTTGGCGACCCTGTTTTACAGCTGGTCCTTGCTGCAATCATAGGAAGAACCTGCCTGATCGACGTTGCCAACTTGAACAACGCGTTGCCACAGAAAGAAAATTGAACGGCGGCGGCTTTAGTTCATTGGCTGCGAGTTTGAGTATTTCTGGACTTTTCTCATGCGGCGAATGTCGGCAATGCGGGCTGCGATTGCAGCATGGCCGAAGGTGGGTGAAGGTCCGGTTAGGGCCGCCCCTGACGGCAGCCAGAAGCACCTGAACGGAGATGCTGCGTTGCCTCCGAGGTCCGCAACGAGCCCAACTTACCAGATGCTGCGCTCTGATTGAATGACCGCTATGCAGCTGCTCTGCTTGTTGGCTGACTTTTCAGGAAGAGCGCCAGCACGCCTGCACTCACAGCGAGCCAGACCGAGCCGGTCCAAACAAGATCGTATGTCTTTGTCGCGGTAAACAGATAGCCACCGGCGAATGCTCCCATGGCACCGCCAATTGCGTGTCCGGCTGATATCAGACCCATTGCGAGGCCCATCATCTTGATACCGACATGGCTGGCCACCAAGCTGGCTGTGACGGGCACGGTAGAATAATCCACTGTTCCAAACAGAACTGCGAACAGGAACAACATTTCGATGGATGTGCCGGGAAGGCTGCCAAGCAGAATGAATGTTAAAGCCCGCAGCATATAGATTGAAGCCAGAAGCACTGGACGATTGACCCGATCTGTTAGCCACCCTGCGGCGATCATTCCGATCAGGTTCACCAATGATAGCATACCATAAGCGGTTGCACTTGGGATCGGAGGAAACCCACAGAAAGCAGCAAACGGGAGCAAATGCGTTTCGATCACGCCGGTTGTAGTAAATCCGCAGATCAGAAAGCTCCAAAACAGCAGGTGGAATGCTGGTTGTCGAACGATCATCGCAAAGTCTTGCCTCATGGAGGAGGGTACATCGTTGGCCCCAGTTTCCTCCTCCGCCGGTTCATCTGCCCTCATGCTCATGCGGATACAGGGGACTAGAGCGAGGCTGGCGAGAGATAAGGCAGCAAAACTCCATCGCCAGCTTGCGAAAGCCAGCAGAGCAGCAATCAGTGGGACAATGAGGAACTGCCCGCCGGTCGCGCCGGAAGTGCCAATGCCGGTTGCCAAACCTTGGTTTTCTGAAAAACTTCGGGTGACAGCAGTGGCCACAACATGTGTGGCGACAATGCCAAAACCAACCGCGCTGAACCCCGCAAAGCCGATGACAAACATCAGCTTGTTATTCATCAACGCAACGACGGCGCAGCCAATTCCGAGCAATCCCATGCCAAGATTAAGCGTGAACTGCGATCCGCGCCTGTCCACCAGCCGCCCTGCAAAGGGCGCAACGACGGCCATGACAACGAGCGCGGCGGCACCCACGCTTGAGATGTAACTGCTGGTCCAGCCAAATTCTGTTTGCCAGACAGGCATAATAAGCCCTAGTGCGGCTCGGCTGGAAAAGGCAAGCGACAGCGCCAAAAAACCAAACGCAACAACGGTCCAATTTTGGCGTGACGGATGGGTGTGTGTATCTGACATAAAGCGTCTCCTTGATGTGCAGATGCCATCAAACCGGCGCTTTGGCGAACGATATGCTGGTCACATCACTTTAGCTGGTCTAAAGTCAAATATGGCCATCCGCATCCAAGACCTCTATACTTTTTATGTTGTTGCCCGAACGGGCGCGATGCAGGATGCCGCGCACGAACTGGGGGTTACGCCCGGTGCCATCAGTCAGCGTGTCCGGGCGGTCGAAGAGCGTCACGGTCTACGTCTGTTTGATCGCAGCAAACACGGGATCACGCTGACGGCAGCGGGTCTTGCACTTCAATCTGATGTAGGCACTGCGTTCTCAAAGATCGAAGCTGCACATGAAGAGCATTTCGCAATGTACCGTGACACGGTGCGGATCAGCGCATCGGCGACCTTCGCGCATTCCATGCTTGTGTCCAGCGTGGGTCGGTTCACACGGGAGCATCCCAAAATCAGAGTTTCTGTTGAAACCGATGATCGGCTAATTGATCTCAAATCTGAACCGGTTGATTTGGCCATTCGCCATGGTCTAGGCCACTATCTAGGCCTTCGTTCTGAATGGCTTTGTGCGCCCGAGCTTATCTTGGTTGCAAGCCCAGCGTTATTGGAAAAGCATGGGCCACTAACAGCGCCTGCAGATTGTTTACGCTTCCGTCTGTTGCCGGATTCGACCGGAAAGGACTGGTCGATCTGGTTTGAGGCACAGGACGTCGACGCCTCAGACGCACAGTATGGCCCGCAATATGGAAATGACTTTCTAACCGTCAAAGCGGCGACCGAAGGCCAAGGTTTGGCTTTGCTCAATGACATATACGTCAAGGACGGTTTGGCTTCAGGCGAGTTGGTACGCGCTTTGGATACCGTGTGGCCAACCGCGTTTGCCTACTATGCCGTAGCCCTTCCGGAAACATTTGAACGACCATCTATTCGAACTTTCGTGACTTGGTTAAAAGACGACATGAGCTGATCTGGAAGCTGCGGAAGTAGACATTGGCGCAACCGGAGCAAAAGCAACGTTTGTCCCGCATCTTACCAGTTTGCGCACGACGAAGCGAACAGTGGTGTTTCCTGGACCGGCCCTTCGTCACCAACGCAGCTAAGGTCGGGGCCGAGCCCAAAGTTGCTGGTGCTACCAAGTTTGCCAGTGACTGCTTACCGGATGCAGCAGTGTGGATCCAGTTTACCTTTTGCGATTTGATCATGTTTCAGAAGCGGGCTGGCGACGGCAGAGTATGCTAAGCTGATCTGATATTGCATTCGGGGATTCTCAAATGGGTCGTTTGTCCACTTTGCCAATTTTGTGCTTTTCTTTGATAGTCGCTGCGCAGGTGTCCAGCGCTAACCCGTTTTTTGGAAGCTTAGTCAGAAAAGCTTTTGATGCGGGGGAACGCTCTGCCGACGAAGCAGCGGAACTTGCCTTGCGAAGTGGTAGAGTGGCAGCCGTCAATGGCGTTGAGCGAACTGCGCGTAGGCAAGCTGACATCGAAAGTGCACTAGAACTCTTCAAAAATAGCCCTCCAGATGTCAAACAAAGTGCACTGCGGAACGCAGATCCCAATTTGCTGATTGACAACCCTCAGCTAGCGACTGCCCTTGGGCTTGAAGAGGTCTTACGAGCAAATCCGAGAATTGTTGACGAGATACTTCCGAGTACATCACAGATTGACCTTTGGACGCCAGAAGAAGTCGTAAGGCGCTATTCCGAAATTGCAGCAAGCGAGGCCGCAAAGCCGTCACCTGCCTTCCGGTTAGATGTTGCGACCGGCAAATTGACGTTGACGAAATCCCTTCAATTTGGAGGTGTTGAATATACCGGGGTAGAATTCAATCTGTATCACGCAACTGCCCTGCTTGCTGGTGCATGTGTTGCATTTGAAAGGTGCCGGGGTGCAGTCATAGATTTGGGAGCCATTGCTTTGCTTGAGGCAGCTGCCAAACTTGAAAACTGATATAGGTCAGAAAATTGCGCTAAGCTCTTATTTTGTTGAAGAAGTCGCTTTGATTTGGGAGGATGGCCGCCTCGCTGCGTTGGTCGCGGGCTTATTGTTCCGC
>NZ_CANMXR010000042.1:0-5651 GCF_947501835.1 uncultured Roseobacter sp.
AGCGTGACCCGGATGAGCGACAACGGCCCCAAACAAAGAAGGAAAACGAGCTTGACCCAAACGCCCAATTAGAGAAGGAGACATCCAGCAATCGATCAGTATGCTGCGGTGCAGCCCGCCATTCCGGACTTTCGCTGCGGGCGCAAAATCAGAAGGTGCTCGAGCTCACAGTTTGCGGACAAAGCGCCAATTCGCTGCGGTTGCGCCAAGGTCCATTTTTGGCGGTGATACGTAATCTATGCTGCAGCGAACAAGGATAAGTTTCTCTATCAAAATGACGGTCCAATGACTTTCATGGTTTGACATTTCATTCTCTTCTGGACAGCAGTTAGAGAGAAGTATGCAGTCATCTGGAGACGCAACAAGATGAGCGGTACCTGCAATCCATTTAGCTATCAAGCGGATGAAAACGTACCTTCTTTTGACGATACGTTCGCAGTTGTTGTGATGGATGGTGAATGCGCGCTGTGTACCTTCGGCGCGCAGCTGATTGATCGCTTTGATAAGATCGGCAATATCCGAATTTGCCCTGTCCAGTCTCCCTTGGGGCGTGCGCTTCTGGTGCATTATCGGATAGACCCAACGGACCCCGAAAGCTGGATTTTTCTGGCAAACGGCGTGTGTTGGACGTCGTTTGACGCTTGGATCAGAGCGGGGGAGGCCGTCGGCGGCATCGGGCAATTGATGCGTGTGTTTTGGCTTGTCCCGAGACCAGTCCGGGACTGGATTTATCAACGCGTTGCCCGCAATCGCATCGTCATATTTGGCAAAGCCGACATGTGCAGTCTGCCAAGCCCTAGTTTCAGGGCGCGATTGATCGGAGATGAGTGATCGTTTCGATGTCCAGTGTTTCGAGTTCTGACAGATAGTCCGCAAGGGAGACCATCCCCAAGCATGGCATTGCACCTGCAGTAGGCTGATCCCCTTTTGCTATGCGCGCAGCGAGGATAATGGCTGGTATCGTCGGGATGTGCGGGCCGCAGCCATTGTGTGCAACAATGAACCAGCTCCGCTCTATTTGTTGACCAGGGTTTTCGGCGCTATCGCCGGTCAGGAACACATGCATGCCGCCATCTTTGCTACCGAAGGGATTGAACCAATTGCTAATCGACAACAAAGCTGGGGCCATTCGTTCGAGCGGAAGAGGAAGACCAAGTCGCACGAGGTGGGAAATAGCCCAAAGGCCGAGGTGCATCAGGCCAAGCTCCAGCCCCGCGGAAAACTGGATTGTTTTGATGTTATGCCGATCTGGCAGCAAGTCCAGGTCGGGGACATCGCAGTTGGCCATCCACCTTGCACCAAGACCCGGATAAGGTTGGCGGTATATATCCTGCCAACCGTAGATGTCGGACCTGATCCCTTTGAACGGTGCCAGCCTTCGCCCGACATAGCCAAGAATCGCGCGTGTCGTCGCAAGACCACGTTCGGCCCCTTGCCCTGGGGCAATGCCGTACTTCATCAGGTCAATTCGCGCGAAGTCCGACGCATAGGCGGCCACAACAGCGTCCGAGAGCGCGGGAACTGTGCTTGCACCACTGATAATCGCAACACCGGCGTCTTGCGCTTGCTGGTCTAGTTCGTTGATGCCCGTCACAAATTCCCGCCCATCGGCAAGATCGATATAGTGGATCTTGTGATCAATCGCGGCGCGGGCAACATCGTATCGTTGTCCTTGGAACGGACCAACGGTGTTCACCACGACACAAGGATCATGTTCCTTGAATGCCCGGGCAAGCTCTGTTTCGATATCTAATTTCAGTGGGGTGGCATTGGGGCCGATTGATTTTGCTAGATCGCTCGCTTTTTGAAAGTTGCGTCCCGCTATCAAAACGGGGATGCCTTTGGACGCCATCGCAGCGCTAATGCGTTTGCCAAAATTTCCGTAACCACCAAGGACGAGCGCACAATTAGCCAAGGGTTACCTCATCGATTTCGAACGCACCGGAGTATGAATAGAGATACCCAAAGAGCCAATGTTGTATTGTCATTTCCATGCGGAAATGAGTGCCGTCGATTGCCTCTTCCCATGCAGAGGGGACGCCAAACAGCCACGTCACCGGGAGCCGCATGGTCAGTCGGCCCAGCTTGAATCTGTAACCTATATGTTCCAACCGGAACAAGGGTTTTGGTCATGCGAAACAGAGGGGCTGCCAAACGCATCAACCAGCTTTGCCGGATATCCATCAGGCCAGTGACACGCACAACGTCGTCTCTGTGTGTCCGGTTTGCATAGTGAGCGTGAAACACCTCGGGCATGGTCGCCCAATCTTCGCCAAAGATCTTTTCGAAGAATGGTTCGTTTTCTGACATGGCCACCTCTTGTCTGCACAGGTTCTAGGTGGTTATCCGTTGGTATGGAATACTTGGTCTTAAAGTGGATTCACATCGTCAGCTCGACTGTGCTGTTCGGGACCGGAATTGGGCTCGCATTTTTCTATTTTGCAGCGCACAAGGCGAAAAATCTTGCAGCGATCAAATTCGCAACGCAGATGGTGGTTTTGGGTGATCTCATTTTCACGACGCCGTCAGGCTTTGTTCAACTCATCAGTGGCGCATTGCTGATATCGCAGGCGGGATGGACGTTCGACGCCACATGGTTGTGGGTCGCGCTGGTCTTATTTGCGTTTGCAGGCGCATGCTGGCTACCCGTCGTTTGGATACAGGTCAAAATGCGCAAAATAGCGCATGACGCAACCGATCTTTCGCAGCTCCCCGCAGGCTATTGGCGCTACTTCAGGCAATGGGTGCTGTTGGGGTCGCTCGCTTTTCCAGCACTTCTAGGGGTATTTTGGTTGATGATCGCAAAGCCGAGTTTTTGAGTTGATTTGAAGTCGTCGAAGGATGAAAGCAAATCAAGTTGCCTAGGAAACGATAAGGTTTAAGTAGACACGGCTAAAGCGATTTGGCGTGCCGTAAACGGTATCTATCAGCCGAGATTTCGACGGCCATTTCGTTTTTCCCGATACTACACATTCGCTGCGACACCGAAAAACGGCAAAGGGGGCTCCTACCGGACTTCAGATGCGCCGCGGCATCCATACTTTTTGGCGTCCTGACAACCGTCACCGACGGCCCAGAGCCGACCTTGCCCAGCCATCGGGCACGCTGCAGCGCGGCCCGTCGAAGGAGACATTCGCTGCGGCAGCAAAGCTTGGGGCTCTCAAACTAACGGTCTGCGGGACGAAGCGGTCACTCGTTCTTCGAGCACCGGACTGCCCTCAGAAAACCCCCGCTACCTCATACATCACCGGCTCGAAGCGCGTGGAAAGCTGTGCAATCTCGCGGTTCCGTGCCCGCATTTCTTCGCTACGTAGCATCGCCTGAAAGTCCTCGCGCTTCGCCCATTGCGAGTAGTTGGCTATCCGCGTCTGCGCGTCGTTAACGTGCAGACCCGCAGCGATGAAGCCTGGCTGTTGTGAGACGAAGTCTCGATAGGCACCCTGCAACTTGTTCATTAGATCGGCGCAAGTGCCCGGGGAGCATTCGAACGTGGTGATGACAGTTTGACATGTGGCGGCTGTATCAATCTTGAGCATCGAGTCCTCCTCCCTAGCAGTATAGCAGCTATCGCACCGCCTTGCGCGGCTGCATGTTTACTCGGCGTCGAACCAACGGTTTTGAGGCAATGGATGGGCTCTGAGGCTTGGTAGGATTGGGCTACTTCCAGACCATCACCGAATTTCGTATGACTATCCGCTCTCTGCATGGCAGGCCTAAAAGCAACGCAAAGCGTGTTCGGTGAGAACTCGCCAATCGATCAATCAAGTTGACCGATCCTCACAAACCTCTGCTCGATCGCGTCTTCGCCCCATTGTCGGCCTGCCTTTTCTTCGGCCAGTTGGAAACCGACACGTTCATAAAGGGCGCGGGCGGTATCGAGGCCCTGAAACGTCCAAAGATGCGTTTCCGAAAACCCCTGCGCATCGCAAAAGGCGATGGCCGCGTCCAGCAGCCGCTTGCCGATGCCGGTACCGCGCAAGGTGTCGTCCACGATGAACCACCGCAGATGTGCGATATCGCCCTCCAGATCCTGACCGTCAATCGCAATCGATGCGCTGATCCTGCCACCCGACGCCACATGCCAGATGCCGTTTATCGGTGCATCAAGGCGTGTCATGAACTCGGCCAGTTCTGACGCCACCTTGGTCTCGAACGGCAGTCTGAAGCCTACCAGCCCGCTGTAATAGTGCGCGTGCATCTCCACGACACCCGCCAACAATGTCGGGCGGTAGCCCTCGGCGATCTCCGGCTCATCAGGCGCCGTGCTGTCCGAACGCGAGCGCGCCAAAGCCTCAGCATAACCTTCCAAACCAGCAATCAAGGTGCGAACGGTGTCCTCCGCAAGCGGCGCAATCGCCTGACCAACCCGCGTTTGAGCCGATTTCGCGATGGCCGCAAAGAGATCACGCCCCTTTGTCGTCAAGGTCAATCGCTTGACCCGAAAGTCGTCCTCATCCTGCGTTTCGACAAGGTCTCCGGTTTCGATCAGTTTTTTCAACAATCGGCTGACCGAAGATTTTTCAAGGTGCAAAAGGTCCGATAGATCGCGCGCCGTGGTTGCGCGGCCTTCCGCGATCTCGATCAAGGCGTGAACCGCTGACGGGGACAGATTGGTGCCCGCCAGGGTTTGCTCCATGAAACCGAGCTCCCGCACCAACCTGCGAGAGGCCGAACGGATTCGTTCGATGTCGGTTGCGGCGTCGGCTTTCATACTGGCTTCCCGTATAGTTGTATGATACAACTACCTCTGATCGATACGAGGACGCAAGCATGAACGACATCGCTGACCCTCATGAAACCTTCGCTGGAGAGGTCGCCCTCGTCACAGGTGGCGCGACCGGGATAGGAGCGGCGGCATCGCGGGCCTTCGCGGCACGCGGCGCACAGGTCATCATCGCGGCCCGGCGTAGGGACAAGGCAGAGGCAACGATTGACGAAGTAAAGGCGCAGGGCGGACGCGCCGCGTTCATCCAGACGGATCTGACCGATCCGAACCAGATCGAGGCTCTACACGAAAGCATACTGGACGAGTATGGGCAGTTGGACATTGCTTTCAACAATGCCGGGTATCAGGAAGCCAAGGCCCCCCTGGTCGATCAGACGGTGGACGTCTACGCACGTGTGTTCGACACTAATGTCCGGGCGGTCTTTCTGTCGCTGCGGCGCCAGATTCAGGCGATGAAAGGACGCGGGGGTGCGATCGTTGTCAACGCGTCGGTTAGCGGGATGAAGAACCCCAATCCGGGCTTTTCGATCTATTCCGCGTCGAAGGCCGCTGTCATTTCACTGACCAAATCAGCGGCGATGGAAGCGGCGGAGCAGGGTGTGCGTATCAATGTGATCGCACCCGGACGGGTCGTGACGGACATGATGCTGTCATCCAAGGTCATGGACATGAAAGCCGTCGCAGCAGGTCTACCCATCCGTCGCATGGGAGAGCCGGAGGAAGTGGCCAACGCCGTCGTCTGGCTCGCCTCAGATGCGGCATCCTCCGTTGTCGGGCATATCCTTGCCGTCGATGGCGGCTTCATGGCGACTTAGGATGGTCCGACAGTCGCGGTTCTATACGCCAAGGTCGTCAACGCGGGACCAAGCCGACATCAGACAATCCAGTCAACCACGCCAGCGAAGCCAAGTGTATATCCAAATGC
>NZ_CANMXR010000043.1:0-5583 GCF_947501835.1 uncultured Roseobacter sp.
CCTCCCCCAATCTACAATAGCGAGTGAATCAAAGGACTTGCTTCAAAGCAACAAGACTTCTTCAACAAAATAAGCCCCAAAGTCACCGATGCTGCGCATCGTATCAATGTCTGTCCTTCAAGACTAACAGCGCGTTTTTGTCTCGCTATTTACCGATCCGGCGATGATTGCTAATATGTGACTTAGCTGGTTGCGACCTACTGCTCGAAATTCGCTTCGTAGTTCCGAAACGGCCTTCCCCCAAAATGGAGACTTGGCATGCGCCAACCAAATCTGCCTGCTGGCGGCACCTGCCGCTGTTCCGCGACCCAATTTGAAATCCTGGCCCCCCCTCTAATGACACTTGCTTGTCATTGTGTGGATTGCCAAAGGATGTGCGCCAGTGCGTTTTCGTTGGGGGCGATGATCCCGGCGGACGGCTTCAAGATTATGAAAGGTACACCGGTTGCAAGACCGTTGCCCGGCTCGCCGCGGCATCATTTCTTTTGTCCTATCTGTATGACTTTGATGTTTACCAAAGTCGAAGGGGCTGAGGCGCGGGTGAACGTGCGCGCGACGCTTTGTCGGGACAGTTCTTGGCTCAAGCCCTTTATCGAGATCATGACCAAAGACAAGCTGCCTTGGGCTGTTACCCCTGCCATTCACAGCTATGATGCTTTCCCGTCACCAGCGGAATTCAAGAGACTTCTTGCTGAATTTGCAGGCTGGAGTGACATCAGCTAAGACGACTTTCTGCTTGGCAATTCCCGAACGCCTGTTAGACCGGTGGATAGGGCCATTTTTCGTCGGGACGCCTGTTCTGAAAGCAGTCGTTGGCGAAGGCGCACCGAATTGGCGCTTTGTCCCGCGGACCAGACCTTCGTGCCAGTCGGGGTCGATGGCAGCTATGCGGACGAAGCGGACATCCACCAGAAAGTCATAAACGTCTGCTTTTCTGATGTAACCTTTGCGACCTTAACTGATGGCCGCTAAAATCGGCGCAATTAGCAAGCAAAACCAATGAAAGTCGCTAGAGAATCCTTCCTGCCGACATAAGAAACTAGCAGGCGCTGAGTGTCCGCCTTCGAGAGAAAAACATGGACCTGTTCCGAATAATTCTTTTTATCGTTCCGCACCTCATCTGGACGAATGCGTCGCTGGCCCAGGACACGCTGTCTCTCGAAAGCCTCCAGCCAAAGGTTGAGAAGGCTCGCGCTGCGGTAAAGGTGATAGCCCAAGAGATCAAAGCTGACCTCGTCGCTCTGATACCATCCGCTCCTGGCTGGAAGTGCGGGGAAAGCAACAGGTCTTCGACGACTGATGTTTTCGAGCTCATTCCGAGCGTTCATGTCCACTGCGAGCATGAAGAGCAGTCGCTCGATGCTCATTTGTTTGTCGATCCGTCGACTTCCACTCTTTTCTGTAGGTCGATTGCCCGTGATCAACAAGGCATCGAAGAGGGTAGGATCAACCCCAATCTGTTCCGGTTTTTTGAAGGCGAGGCATGGCAAGTAAAGCGAGCGGGAGTGAGTCTTCAGGGTTGCGCGTCTGAGGTACTTGCATTCACCGCTGATGGAAATCGGTCTGAATCCTCAATCCCAAACGGGCCAGCTTCAATAGATGCATTTGCGCAGGCCCTTTTGTTTTCCCAGCCCGAGGAAGTTGTAGCTCAAGCGCCTGAACACGCGGACGCAATCAATGAGCTTTTGGCGCTTCTTGACGATCAATCGCGACAATTCTCCAACATGATTGAGACATCGTCGAACGCTGAAATGGAGGTTGTTCGGCCTTCCGATGCTTTGCGTATGGGGATGACTCTGCCCATGGCGCTCAGCTTTAGTCCAAGTGCAAGCGCCACCTTGGAAATTGACGGTTGTAGATTGATCGTCGAAATATCGGCATCGCCTGTCGGACTTCATGAGGCAAAGAACACTGGTCTTCGTTGGGCATCGCCGAGATCAGCAGACGGCACTGTGCGCGGCGCATACGTCACTCGCAATACAGAGCGCTTGAAAGGCCTTGCGAGGCAGAGTGGAACAAGTATCGAAGTTCTCGTGGATGACCTGGTACTTGTGAGAGTTGTGACACCGGGCAACCGTATTTGCGCCAGCGATCCGGATATCGTTCGTAGGACGTTCGATGAAATACTTGTAAAGAATCCGTCGACCGTTGTGATGCCTTAGCGCAGATACTGTGGGTCGACGGAAATCAGAGTTCTGCCATGCAGTCCGCAACGCAAGCGACTGAGCACTTTCTTACAGCCGACATTCGCGCTCTATGCAGCATTGGTCAATTTGGGCTCTCAGTCAGGTTTCGCCGCGATGGACACGAACGGCTGCAAACCCTAATCCGGCTTAAAATACCATTCCGCCATCTTCTGCAATCGACCCCACTTTAATGGGCGGGTCACTTTGCATCCCGCAAATTGGTTAGGTCTGAAGATCTGATTGCATCGAGGTTTCTCGTGATTTTCCCAACAGACCAGTCCCACCAAGCAATGCGCTCTAGTTCCAAGATGATATCCGGGTCAAAACGATAGCGGATCAATCTCGCTGGATTACCGACAACGATGGCAAAGGGCGGCACGTCTTTCGACACAACCGCGCCAGTTCCGATGACTGCGCCACTACCGACAGTGATGCCGGGTAGGATGGTTGCCCTGTTTCCGATCCATACATCGTGGCCAATGATCGTGTCGCCACGCGACTGCGGCAGGTGCTGCGCCGAATCGAAGCCGGGTTTCCATGCCTCCGCCATTTCATCAAACGGATAGCCGGAGAAGATATCGAGCCGATGGTTCGCCCCGCTCATGAAGAAGCGCACACCCGCCGCAACGGCACAGAACCGGCCAATGATCAGCCGATCACCATGGGGCTCATAGTGTTGAAGAAAACAGCGTTGTTCGAACAACTCTGGCCCAGCCGGATCATTGTAGTAGGTGAAGTCACCAACTTCGATGAATGGGTTCGTGACGACATTGCGCAGAAAGACCGTGGTTCTGTCGTCAGAGATTGGAAAACGGAGCATCGGGTTTGGTTGTTGCATCATGCTTCCATTCGAGGCCAGGACCACCCTGAGAGCTGGTGGTCCGATCCAAATGTTGGCACCTGCATGGTAGCCGAAGCGTCAGCTTAACGCTTGTCGAATTTTAGCCGCGTCATATGCGAACCTCAACTTAAAGCGCGCGCTGCCTCTCTGAACGCCGCCAGAAAGATTTCAACACTTTCGCGGGCGTGTTTTGTGAGGGCCCGTTCTGAAGGTATCGCAGTGTCGCCCAGAAGCATTGCAGCGTTAGTCGGCCCGCCCATGACGAGCCAGTTAAAGTGCGTCGCCGCCGTGTACGGGTCAGTCTCTCGTAGTTCACCGAGGCGGCTGTAATGCGCGATGGCCTTTGCAATGCGCCTGATCGAGCGCTGAGGCCCGTTTTCGTAGAGCGACTTGCCCAGTTCGGGGAAGCGTTCAACTTCACCAATGACCATCCGGCGCAGTCGCATCAGCCGCGGCGTCATGACGATGGAAAGCTGATCAATAGCGGCGTTGGTCAGGAAATCCTCCACCGAAGTTCCCTCAAAGTCGTCCTCAACGTCCTCGCCAATGTCATGGGCAGCGCCACCGGTCATTTGTTCAACGACCTGGATGAACAGCGCTTCCTTCGATTTGAAACGAGCATAGACCGTTTGTTTGGAGACGCCCGCCTGCTCGGCGACAGCATCCATGTTTGTGCCAACAAAACCGTTGCGCAAAAAGACATCTTCCGCTGCCGTCAAAATCTTGATCTGGCTGCGTTTGATGCGTGTTTCTGCGCCGTTCGACATGCCGGTGATCCCTTGGGTTATCGACACCATACACCAAATCCTTGACTGATCAAACTGGACGGTCCAGTCTAATTAATGAAGAATCGGAGGATCATGCCATGCAAATGGCCAATCTTAGCTGTCGCTGCGGAGAGGTTAAATTGACGGTCGAAGGGCCACATATCGCATCCGTGGAGTGCCTCTGTTCGAGTTGTCAAACAGCCGCCCAGACATTGGAGGCGCTGCCGGGTGCGGCCCCTGTTCTGGATAACAAAGGTGCCACCCCATTCGTCATGCATCGAAAGGATCGTATCGCGATTGTCGCGGGTCAGGACAATTTGAAAGCACACCGGCTTTCGGATGATGCAGGCACCCGCCGTGTCGTTGCCACCTGCTGTAACACGCCAGTGTTCATGGAGCTGAAGGATGGGCACTGGCTCAGCCTATATGCCGCGCTTTGGCCCGAGGCGGACCGGCCCGCCATTGAGATGCGCACGATGACGGGTACGCGCAAGGACCTCCCAACTGACGTGCCCAACCTGAAAACCCATTCTCTCGCCTTCTACGGACGACTGTTCGGCGCTTGGGCAAGGATGGGATTTCGGAATCCCCAAATTGCTGACAATGGAGAGCTGCATGCCGGACAGTGACGACAAGATCGAGATTGAGAGTATCACGTCGCCCGGTCGAACCGAGCGCGTCAATCGTGCCAAATACACCGCGATGCGAGAGGCATTGCTGCCGGTGCTTCCTACCGCAGCACCTGGAATGACTGTAGCCGACGCGAAAACCGCACTGCTAAAGAGCTTGTCTCAGGAGTTTTTCCCCGGCGGGGAGAAAGCAGGGTGGTGGCTCAAGGCGGTGCAACTCGACCTCGAGGCAAAAGGCGTTATCGTCCGAGGTGGGACCAAGCCTTTGCGGCTCTATAAGGTCGCATCACAATAACAGTGGAGTGTTTTGATTATGACATGGAAGCCTGACAATTATTCCAGTGTCAGCCCGTACTTGATGGTGCGTGACGCTGAAACAACGCTTCGCTTTTTGGAAACAGTATTTGATGCGACGCGGCTGCGGGTGCATCAAAGGGAAAACGGCTCAGGTGTGGAACATGCTGAAGCTCGGATCGATGGCAACGTCATCATGATGGGTGAGGTGCCAGAAGCAGCTGAGGCACATGTGCATGTTTACGTGCCGGATGCAGAAGCTGCCTTTGAACGGGCGCTGTCAACCGGTGGAACAATCGTGCAAGAGCTGCGTCGATCAGGCGACGGTGACCATCGTGGCGGTATAGCCGATGGCAACGGCATCGTATGGTGGATTTCGACCCAGGAAGAGTATCGGCATTGATCCCGTGAGGTGGAGCGACGTTGTTGAATTGGCATTGAAATGGCCCGAAGTCAGCGAAGCCGTTTCCTATGGCGAGCCATCGCTGAAAACACGCAAGCGACTTCTCACGCGGCGTCGCGTGGACGATGATAGTCTGGTTTTACTGGATGTCCCTGCCGAGGAACGCGACCACCTCATTGAGATAATGCCGGACGTTTTCTTCATTGAGCCGCACTACGCGAGCCATGACATAGTACTAGCGAAGCTGGCAAACATCCCGAACGATATCCTTGAGCGGCTACTCAAACGTAGGTGGCGAAGTTCTGCGAGCAAACGTGCGCTCAAAGCATTTGACGATGCCCAGCTCTAGGAACCAGACATTCGCTGCGTAGCAGAAACGAGGCAAGTTTGGGCTTATTTTGTTGAAGAAGTCGCTTTGATTTGGGAGGATGGCCGCCTCGCTGCGTTGGTCGCGGGCTTATTG
>NZ_CANMXR010000044.1:0-4705 GCF_947501835.1 uncultured Roseobacter sp.
ACCCGATGCCAGAGGCGATGCGAATGGTATCGGCGCAGGTTTCGGGGGCCATGCCAAAGCCATCTTCCAGATCGGCTCAGACCGGTCATTGTGCCCGGACTTCGAATGCTGCGGTTGCAGTCCGAATTTCTGACATTCGCAAGACCTTAAGATAGACTAGCCACCAACACTGTAGGTGTTTTATGTCTGCATGATTGCAACTTAGTGGATTCTTAGATCGCTAACGATGATCAAGAAACTGGTAAGCGCAAAATGCCGACTTGGGCGACTCTTCTGATTGCCGCGTTCGGGGGCAGTCTCTTTGCCTCAGGCGCGACGGTTGCGACAGGTTACCTTACGTTTTCGAATCGCGATCGAGAGTTAGACCTTCAGCTGATTGAGACCAGCCTGGGTATTCTACAAGGAGAACATGACCCTGAAAGCGCACAGGACGACAGTGCCGCTGTGGCTAGAAAGTTCGCCATCTTGACTATAATGCGCCTCGCCAACACCCAGCTTACTGATGAAGAAGTTAGTACATGGGTGGATGGTGGCCAAACTCCGTTTCAGAACACTGCATTGGGCCACTTGATAGACACAGTGGCTTTGGAAAACCTGCGTGAACGAGAGCGAGCTGGTGGAATTGAGATGCCTGGCATTCTATTCGAGATTATCAACGAGGATGGAAAGTTCAGATACATGTCAAACGGGACGCTTATCCACGAACAGACGAATGGCACCACAGACTACTATGTGGATGGTTCCAGATTGCGATAAGCGAGCATTCCCACATCATTGATGATTTGGTTCCTCTCGCTCCAAAGATGTGCCTGTATCTATGGGTTCACTAACCTAACCAACGTTTGCGGCCTATAGCCGACATCCGACCCATTGGTTCAATGCTGCGGCAGCAGCCCGCTTTGCGTACCATTCGCCGCGAGTGCAAAACCTGAAGTGGGCTCGAAGTCGGGAGTGCGGGATAAACCCGCCATCCGACATACTTTTGCTTAAGTCTGAATGTCTGATTGCAGCCATTTGACTGGCTATCGTTGAACAGCAGCATTGGGCCTTTGCAATCTATGATTTCAAGCCTTGATGCTGGCCGCCATCTCTCTCATATGGCGCATGTCCAAACCGCAGCAGCCGCCAACAACAGAAAGTTCCGGGAACGTGCGGACAAGTCGGGCAACCTCCACACCGAGTTCCTCTGGATTGCAATCGTCCAACTCTGTTGCATTGTCCAGTTCAGCATGGCTGCACTGCGAGGCGTTTACAACAATCCCTTTCAACCGAGGTTGGCCTGTCAGAACATGACTGAAATGTTCGGGATGCGCACAGTTGACCATGAAATAAGCAGCTGCCCCATCGGTGAGCGCATCGACTCGATCAATCGCCTCTTCCAACCCAATTCCGTTATCTAGGCACCCATCGGTTTCGACAACGAATGAGACAGCAATCGGCAAACCGAAATCCTTTGCTGCCAGTACGGCTCCTGCAGCTTCTTCGACTTGATTGAAAGTATACGCGTTGACCAAATCGATTCCGGCATCAGCTACTGCGCCGATTTGAATTGCATGATAGGCGCGAGCGTCGGCGACTGTCATTGGGGGAAGCTTGGCATAAGCATCACGGGAAGGACCTTTGCAAAGGGCCACTAAAACATCATCGCGTTCGTCCTTGTCCCGCAAGTTGCACATCAGCGCCAAAGCTTTTCGGTTCAAATCTGCCAGTCGGTCCACACTATAGCCAAGCGGCGCCGCACGTCGCGGTTCGCCATCCATGTGAGTGTGTCGATGATGCAGCCCAGATCAGCCTCGGCTGCCACCTTCATCAGATCATGCATTTGCTCGACAATGATCGGTTGGGCCTCGGTGTCCTCTACCAAGGGGAAAGACGCAAACCCTGGCAGTTCGACACCGCGATTGAAAATAAGATCCGTTCCGGTCGCTGCGAAGACAAGAAATCGCTTGTCCGTTTTGTGCGGTAAAAGCCGGTTCATCAATCACCACCTCATCTATTCCGATTTCAAATTGGATTCTACAAATCGAGGCAAGAAAGTGCAAATCTTCGACCTTTGAGCAACCTCATTTCTTGACTGCAACCGGGTAGGGTCCTTGGGCGAACCAAGCTATCAGCCCACAGAATTGCGGCAACAAGACGCCTTGCGGACGTTGGCGCTCCTTGCAGCATTCGTCAAAGTGGGCTCGATTGCTGTCGTTGGAGCATTTGCAGCATCCAAGCCCATCCCATGAGATCGGCCATCGTGGACAGCCCACTCCGGACGTTAATCAGCTGGGCAAGTGCCGCGCTGCAGCTTCGTCAAAGCGAGAAATTCTGGCCCTCGGTGGTAGGAGGTTGGGTAACAGAGCATGCGGTATCCTGATGGGATCAAAAGCCCGCCCTAGCGACCGAGCTGGAGAATGGAACTTGCAACAGTCCAGCGTCGGTGCAACGGGATAGATAGTTAATCAAGGCAATAGCGAACCCGAACCAGTTTTTTCACTACCCATCCCTGAGCGAATGTCTGTTTCCCTCTCCTTTAGTTCCGCATAGCTGACTGGCTTGCCAAGCAGGTAGCCTTGCACCTCGTCACAACATTCCTTCACCAGCGCCGTGAATTGACGCTGGGTTTCGACACCTTCGGCTGTGACTTTCAGATCAAGGGCATTTGCGAGCGCGAAAATAGATCGGACCAGATCCTCGGAGCGACGATCGTTGTGCATGCTCGCGATAAATGTCTTGTCGATCTTGATCTTGCTGAAAGGGAATTGCGTCAGATACGACAGTGAGGAGTAACCGGATCCAAAATCGTCGAGGCTGATCGCAACGCCGAGAGCTGCGATCGCCTCCATCGTTTCCAGTGTTTTTTCAGTTTCCTTGATCATGACCGTCTCGGTGACCTCAATCTCGAGACGGCTCGGGTCAAGTCCGGAAACCTTCAGCGATGAGATGATATCCTCGACAAGGTCAGATGTCATGAATTGAACAGGAGACACATTTACCGAAACACGGGAGGTGCTGTCCAGACCGGCAATATCGCTGCAGCTCTGGATGAGAGCCCAACGTCCCATCTCGGAGATCAAACCGATCTCTTCTGCTATGGGAATAAACTCTTCCGGTGACACCGCTCCCCGAATAGGGTGCTGCCAACGCATCAATGCCTCGTATCCGACCGCTTGATTGCTGTGCAGCTCGTGTTGCACCTGATAGTGCATCTCCAATTCGCCGCGTTCCGATGCGGTCCTTAGATCTCGCTCAAACTCGCGGCGGTTGCGCTCCTCTTCGGCAATTTCAACGTCAAAAAGGACAACCTTGCCGCGGCCTTCGCGTTTTGCTTTGTAGAGAGCTAAGTCAGCACCAATCTTGAGATCGGAGCTATCATCGCCAAACTGAGATAAGGCAATCCCGATTGAGGCGCCCACGTTCGATTGCACTCCGTCAATCATGATCTGTTCGGTCGCAGCGGTTTGCAAACGCTCCGCCAATTTAAACGCGTCGTTGTCGGAAAGACACGGGACCGCAAATGCAAATTCATCGCCTCCGACACGGGCCGCCAAGTCGCCGTCGCTGACGACATCACCGAACCGAATGGACAGCTCCTTCAGCAATGCATCACCTGCTGCATGGCCTTGGCTGTCGTTGACCGCCTTGAACCGGTCGAGATCAAGAAGAATGACAGCAACTTTCTTGCAATTCAAACGTCCTGAATGCCAGTCATCAAGCATCTGCAGCATCGCCTCGTCAAATCTACGGCGATTGAGAAGCCCTGTTAAACCGTCATATTCCGCCAGATACCGGGCGCGCGTCTCTGCCTTGATGAGTTTTTTTTCGCGTTCGCGCGCATCGGTTACGTCTGTATATGTAACGACGCCGAGACCGCCATCGTAACGGCCCGCAATGGCGATAACCTTGTTCCCAACCCGTCGTTCCGCCGCCACCGGCCCTCCGTGGGTCAGGTTTTGACGGAGGCTCTTGATGTGATCGTCTCCTGAGCCTCCATAGTCACCTCGATCAACAGCGAAACGCACCATATCGAGCCAGTTTCTTCCCGGATCGACCAGACAAGTCGGCAGATCCAGCATCTCCGCGACCTTGGAATTGCTCCACAGAATTTGTTCACGGTCATGGATCATGAGGCCTTGAGCCATGATACCAGAAGTCTTTTCGAAGAATGTCCTGCCGAGATCATGGTTACGTATCTTCTGAAAGACGATGCTTGTTAACGATTCCACGGTTTCGCACCGCAAGCTCCACCCGGCCGAGTGGGCCCGACGTTCTAGCGAATTTTCGTTCAGTTCCTCTGTTCCAGTGAAGATCATCGGGACCGGAGCGCCGTGAGACAGAGTGGACGGATCAAGTGAGAGAAAATTTGCAATTTCTGTGCTGGCGAAAAGCACATTCTGTCCGTCATGCACCAATGTGCAGACGTCCGAATTTGTCGAACCGGCAGGTTCGATTTCTCCTACTAGCGAAGGGATCCCGGTCGGCATGTCGTTCTCGCAAAATGATAGGAGCTGCTATACATCCTCATTTTCGCTTCGAAAGCACTAATTTGCGGCGAGAATAAATCGTCGATTTTAGTTAAAGCGATGTGCGTTCACCGACAAAGTGGACCAAAGCCGCCATTCATCGAAGTCGCAGCATCGATTACTCTGGGCTTATTTTGTTGAAGAAGTCGCTTTGATTTGGGAGGATGGCCGCCTCGCTGCGTTGGTCGCGGGCTTAT
>NZ_CANMXR010000045.1:0-4220 GCF_947501835.1 uncultured Roseobacter sp.
GTTTCATCATTTCCTTGAGTTTCTTTCGATGGCGTCTATATTCTTTCCTTGAGTGGTAGAGAATGTGGTACTTTGGGAATGGCCCTGTCTGGCAAGCTGACAAAGAAACTTGTCGAGAACCTTGGCCCCGGGCGGCATGGCGACGGGAACGGCCTTTACCTTGTGGTCGATCCGTCTGGTGCGCGGCGCTGGATTGTGCGGGTGGTGGTCAAGGGCCAGAAGAACAAGAAGGGCGCGCCGCTGCGGACGGACTTTGGTTTGGGGGGTGCGGATATCGTCACGATCAACCAAGCGCGTGAACGGGCGCTTGAGTATCGGCGCATGGCCAAGACCGGCCTGAACCCGCGTTTCAATGCCACGCATGACATTCCCACCTTCGAAGAGTTCGCCAAACAGGTCCACATTGACCGATTGCCCACGTGGAAAAACGCCAAACATGGTCAACAATGGATCAATACACTGCGCGACTATGCCTTTCCCAAGATTGGCCGGATGCCGATTGACAGCGTTGACCAGCCCGAAGTGATGATGTGCCTCGCGCCGATCTGGACCGAAAAACACGAAACTGCGAAACGGCTGGCGCAGCGGATCAAGACGGTGCTGGATGTGGCACGCTCCAAAGGGTTCCGATCCGGCGAAAACCCCGTCACGGCGATCAAGGATGCGGGTGCGCTGCCGAAGGTCAAGGCCAAGGTACAGCACCATAAGGCCATGCACTGGCGGGATGTGCCCACGTTCTACGCTGATCTGAAAACCCGCAATGCGATGGCCGCGAAGGCGCTGATGTTTACCTGCTTGACGGGTTCCCGCACGGGCGAAGTGCTGGGCATGAAATGGGGTGAAGTCGATCTGGACGCACGTGTTTGGACCTGTCCTGCGGAGCGCATGAAGACGGGCGAGGACCACCGCGTGCCGCTCACGGATGAAATGCTGTCGATCATCGAGCCGCTGCAAGCGATGCAATCTGAGTATGTGTTCGAGGGCCAGAAACGCCACAAGCCGCTGTCCAACATGTCGATGCTCATGCTCTTGCGCCGAATGCAGGTTGAGGGGGTCACGGTCCACGGTTTCCGCTCTACCTTCCGTGATTGGGCCTCAGAGGTCGCCAATGCACCGCGTGAGGTGGCCGAAATGAGCTTGGCGCATCAGGTTGGGTCAGACGTGGAACGGGCCTATGCGCGGTCTGATTTGCTGGACAAGCGCAGGCTGCTGATGGAGCGGTGGTCGCACTTCGTGATAGGCTCGCAAACAAACATCATAAAAATGTCTGTTTGAGATGCCAAATTACTTTCGACCAATTGAAATTCCCGAATATTGCTTTCTTTCAGAAGCGGTCGAGTGGCTTGCGATTGGTGAGGTGCCGGAAGCGGAATGGGAAATTCCAGAGCAAGCGAGCCAATCCGACACCTATCCAACCGAGGTGGAATATAGGTTTGCTTGGGAATTTATGCCGGGAAACTTCCAGCCCCAAAGCGAACTCGCTTGGTTTGACAGAGATATTTTGTCTTCGCTGGAGTTCCCCTTCGACGCGGGTACACAAAGGCGGCAGAAATTTGTGCGGCTAATCATTTGGAATGGCGCGAAAAACAGGTCGATAAGCTGCGGGCGGCGTCACCCTTAATGATACTGGATCACGAGGGTAAGGAATACGATTTAAACGCATTACTGATCAAGGAACACCGTTCATTGCTTCGGCAGTTCGCAGAAGAACTCAAACTGGTCAAAGCAGTAAATGCAGATTTTGCACCCTTCTTTGATGCGGCCTGGGCACGAATATTTTCGGCAGTTGTTGATGGCAGCCTTGAAATCGAAGGCATCGATTTCGAACGTTGGGTCAACCTGAAAGAGCAGCAGCGGTACGAAGATGCCGGTAAATTTCAATTATTGCCTCCCGCCGCGCTGACGCTGACTACTGACTGGAAATCAAATTCAGTGCTCTATGAGTATCGTGATTTTGTGTCGCTAAGGTGCGGGACTGACGCAATTGCCGAGATGATTGCACCAAAACTGATGCAAACCCGACCCGTCGAGGCGCGGATGTGTGGGGGCTTTCTATGGTCGTCTGAGCTTACTCGTACCCCAAAGACCAAACGTGGCCGTGCACCGGCACTGGACTGGTCGGTATTGCGTGATCGGCTGGTACAACAGGGTCAGGCGGGCTTGCTTCCCGCATCAAAAGAAAGCTGTATCTACGAATTGATTGTGTTTGCCGAGGATGAATTGGGTAAATCAGTTGGGCGAACGACTGTTCAGGAACGGTTGAAATCAGAGCTGAAAGTGTTCTATTCGAGTTAGTTCGACTGATTTCCGGCATTTCCGGCGGGCATTTCCGGCTTTTTCACCGATAGGAAACGACCAAAATCAGAGACATTGTGGTCCATGCAAACAGAACCAATGGACCCAAAACATGGCAAACCTATTCGAGCAAAACCGAAACTACGTTCTTGGCGATGAGGAACTCAACCTCATCGGCGACCGGGACAAGCTGGCGCAATGGCGTCACAAAGGCATGGGTCCGGCGTTCTACAAGCTGGGCCGTAAGATCATCTATCGCGGCGCTGATCTGAACGCGTGGGCAGAGGCAAACCGGGTCGATCCCAGCAAAGAGGGGGCGGCCTGATGGGCAAGCGCGTCTCAACGCGCGGGATCAAGAAACACCGGCATTATACCTATGAGGACGCCGCCTGTATTTTGGGTCTATCCGTCCAAACGGTGCGGGCGTGGAAAGGCGAAGGGTTGAAGGTTCTCGATCAAGGTCGGCCCCACTACATTCTCGGCGAGGCGTTGATCGAGTTCGTAGCGAAACGGCAGCAAAAGCGCACGATCACATTGGCCGCAGATCAATTCTATTGCTTCAAATGCCGAGCGCCAAAAAAGCCATTTGGCATGATGGTGGACTATGTGCCGATCAACCAGATAAGAGGTCGTCTCGAAGCGCTTTGTGAGACCTGCGAACGCCCCTGTCAGAAGTTCAGTGCCGAGGCCAGTTTGGCGGCTTTGAGCGAAGTATTCGCCATTGATAGACGCAGTGGGTCGCAAGCCTAGTCGAACCTCACAAACCTACTGTGAACCATCACTTCGAGGGCTACGGGCAACCCATCTGAAAAACACATCACTTGAGCGGTCAAAAAGGAGTTTCCCAATGCGGAAAACAGTCGAAGCAAACGAGCGGGCGAAACGGGCCTACGTGCATTATCTGGAGCAGGCAAAAGGGCTGGATGAAAAGTCCACAGACAAGGTGTTGTCGGCCCTGTTGAAGTTCGAACAATCAACCGGGTTCAAGCCGTTCAAGCGGTTCCATATCGAGCAACCCGCCAAGTTCAAAACTGATTTGGCGAAGGCCAAAGGCAGGACCGGCAACCCTTTGAGCGGGTCCACCATCGACGCCACCCTGGCATTGGTGCGCGGCTTCTTTGAATGGCTGGCGGGGCAGCAAGGCTATAAGTCCAAGATCACTTACAGCGACACAGCATACTTCAAAAACAGTCTGAAGGCGGCGCGCGCGGCCCACGCCAAACGTGACAAGGAATACCCAAGCGTTGAGGCAGCATACCATGCCTTTCAGGCGATGCCGGACGGGTCCGATTTTGAGAAACGCGATAAGGCGCTCTTTGCCTTCTTTATGCTCACAGGCGCGCGTGTCGGTGCCGTTGCGTCCCTGCGCCTGAAGCACATCGACCTCTTTCATGGCAAGGTTTTGCAAGACGGGCGCGATGTGAATACCAAGTTCTCCAAGACCATCGACACGACATTTTACCCTGTCGATCCGGCCTATCTGGCGTGCTTCACTGCATGGGTTGAGTATCTGCGCCACGAAAAGCTGTTCGGGGACCAGGACGCGCTCTTTCCCAAGCCTGAGAGAGGCTTTTCTAAGGGTGGTGGTTTTGTCAATCTGGGTCTTTCGCGCGATCCCTACAGCAACGGCAGCAAACTCAACGCCATCATCCGCAACGCCTTTGCTATGGTGCAGTTGCCGGAATACACGCCCCACAGCTTCCGCACGACGCTTGCCATGCTTGGCAAGGAGATGTGCAACGACATGGAGCAATTCAAAGCATGGTCGATGAACATGGGCCATGAAAGTATGGCGGTAACTGTCGGGTCCTACATGCCGGTGTCACGTCAAAGGCAGGCGGAATTGATCAAGGGGATGGCGAGGTAGTGTGGAGGGGGGCTGAGCCTTTGTTGCAGCCTGTTCAAAAGACAGCAATGCGCAGAAA
>NZ_CANMXR010000046.1:0-3889 GCF_947501835.1 uncultured Roseobacter sp.
GCTATGCCGAAGAGGAGCTCTTGGACTCGCTGGATGTTGATCGGCTAAACGAACAATACTCTCAACGCCGCCTCTAGGGCCCATCCGGATCGTTTGGTATTTGGAGCGCTATCACGGGATTGAGATCTCTGATGCTGGCGTATACCGCATTCTCAGACGCAACGGTCTCAGTCGACTGTCCAGAGGAACGCGTATGCGGAAATTACACACCAAGCGCTATCAGAAACAGGTTCCGGGTCATTACATCCCGGTAGACGTCAAGTTCCTGACGCTTAAAGGGAAACGCGGCGAGAAGGTGCTGATCGGCCCCACCTGAGTGGTTCAATTTGAATGTTAGTGGGTTCCGTCGGGACAAAGGTTTCTGGGGCTGGTGGTCGATATCCCAATGCACTGTGGGCTCGTTTCGTGTTGTAGTGCTTCCTCCATTTTTCGATCAAGATTTGTGCTTCGCGTAGCGAGTAAAAGACCTCCGCGTTCAACAACTCATCACGGAACCGGGCGTTGAAACTTTCGCAGTAGCCATTTTCCCACGGTGAACCTGGCTCGATTTATGCGGTTTTGGCACCGACTGCTGCAATCCAGTCTCTGACAGCTTGGGCTATAAACTCTGGATCATTATCCGACCTGATGTAGGCAGGCACACCTCGCAAGATGAACAGATCCGTCAGAGCGTCTATGACTTTCGTCGAATTCAGCCTCCTCTTAACCCTGATTGCAAGGCACTCTCGGCTGTATTCGTGCAAGATGTTCAGAGTTCTGAACGCCTTGCCGTTTGCGCCTGCAGCGAACGGCAGCTTCGACGAGTGCATCGCAGCAACGGTTGGGCCGGATGAATGGCTGGAAAGGGCCGTCTTCAACCAAGTCCCAGATGTCCAGAGCCCGGATGCTGCGGTGTTTCTGATGTCTGCTCTGAGCCCATTTTACCCAAAGTCGCGATGTGGATGAATGTCAGCTTTCTTCTATGCTTGCCTTATTTCTTCGTACTGAGGATAAGAAACAACCAAAGTCTTTATTAGCGACGGAGAAATGATGCTTGATTCTGAGGTTCTACAAGGTTTTGGCCAAGTGGCTGGCATTGGCGGTCTCGGGTTGGGCGTTTTTCTGTACCTGTTTCGCGAGATCATCAGAAAGAACATCTTTGCGAATTTGGGCAAGGAATACTCTTATCGTCTACTGCGTCAAATATCATACCTCGTTTGGTCGGTTGGAATCGTGGGCATGCTTATTTGGCTGTATGTTGAAACCATAACGCAGCAAGATGTTATTCAATCAAGCGTAGGAACGTCGTCGCCAAACATATCCGAGGTAAATGGAAGTGTCTCCGTTTCAATCGAATCTGATTAACCTTGTCTGCCTTGGTATCTTAATTTGCTGCATTCCCGCTTCCGCAAGATCGGATGATCAGCAACTTAGCTTTGGCGACTGCAGTCCTAACATCGCCGATGTAAGTGGGGATGTCTCAGTTTCGATCGTCTGCAAAATTGATGAAACTGAAATCTACCTCCCGGTATACTTCGATAGAATTGAGGCAACCTTTCCAAGCAATCACGAGTTTGGAGAGTTGTTATGGGAAAATCAAGGAAGACTGTTGTACTTGCAATCGCCTATACATTTTGACACGCTATCCGGCCTGCACCGCGCTACAGTGCGCTTATGTGGGGGTATCCCAGAATCCCTTGGCGACAGGTATCCTATTGTTATTCGGATTGCGAGGCTACGATACGGTATTTCATCCGACACGGCATTTGACGCGTATGATTTAGCTGATCGTTTTTTTCGCGTTCCATGGTTCGCGCTTGAAGACCCGGATGCGGCCGCAAACAAATTGAGGGAATTCTACCGATGCGATGAAGTTGTTGCTTTTGACTTCTTAGAAAACACTCGAGTTGAGCGCATTGACGAGGGTTCGGATCTGCTTCGAACTAATATTACTGGCCTATTCAGCATTCAGGTAAGGCGTAGTGGTGGTCTTACTCGATATCTTCTCGAGGAAATCGCAATGCCAATCTCCACCCGAATACAATTGCAAGCACAGGCTGATCGTCTTGAAGACATATTTGGACGTCGTTTCGTGGGGCAGATACGACCATCTCCATAGCTAAAATTCGATCGACGGCGCTGATAGCATCAAGTAGTGTGTCCGGCCATTTAGATGGCCCTCGGAGAGAGCTTGGAACGATTAATTGACATAGCCACCTCATCAAAGCAGCCGTTCGGGTTAAGATTGGGAATTCACACTTTGTCCGCTGAGCTGCCCTTAGACCGTGTTGCGGCTAAGGTCTCAAGTGAGCCCATACTTCCCAATGCTGCGTGCGTCACGAATGTCGGCTTCGCCACAGCAAGAAGCTTCTATTCTTCATTTGCGCTCAATTTTGCAGCCAGGCCCGCGACGAACAATCCGTCATGCGCTGATGTAAAGCTGAAACAGTTTTGCTGTTCCGGCAATGGCAAAGCTTAAAAGGGTAAGTACGCCTTTGTCACTTTCGTAGACGCGCTTCAGAACCAAAGTCGTCGGCTTGTGCAATAACGGCTCCAAGATATGAAGCAAAAGCCAAACCGTTGCCAAACCAAAATGTACTAATGTCGGAATTCCTGCAGTGGAAAATTGAATTACAAATAGGGCTAACATTTCCAATCCCTCATCGCTTGGCGGTACACCTTGCCAAAGCGCCAAAATCGCATCCCATGCAATTTCTACTGGATCGGCGCCTGGGGCTAGATTTAGCCCGATAAACACGAATATCAGGATCGCCACGATCAGGCACACGACCGCTGCAAGTGCATCGACAATTACCCAAAAAAGCAGGACTCTGGTCGTGGTCGCATGGGTCATGTTCTCCAAGATTCTGTGCGTCACCGACAGAGACAAGAAATCAACAAACCAATTGGGTAAGATCATTCCAGCCAGAGACAGGAGACTTAAGCCAATCCATGCGACCATAGAGAGATTTACCGAGAACATGAATGCACCGCGAAGTGCTAGGACGACCAAGACCACATAGACTATAGTTGTAAAAAGTGCGCTCAGGATTAGGCTTGATATTAAGTGCTTTCTCCCGAAAATCTCTTTACCGAGGAAGCGGTCATAGAGCTCAAGCGTTGTCAGTGCCGCCTTTTGGCCGAGAGCCGGGACACCGTTGTCCATAATAAAACACCAGAACGTCTCAACTCTGTTTCTCATGAGAGCCCGGCCTTCTTTGCCAATAAGCCAGTCTGAGAGGACAAGGATCGTTACGGTGAGTGCAAGAACGAAATCAAACATCACTGAACTATACGATGGCAGTCGGCGTCCAGCCACCCTGCGCCTCACCAAGCAGACATCTGTAGAGTGATTGCAAACAGCAGCTTTTCCCGCAAACTGTGAACTCGCGGGTCACGTGATTTCGCAGCTGCGGCGAATGCCTCCTTCGGCGGGCTACGCCGCAACATCACCAATATAGGTTCGACGGCAGGAATGGGCCGTTCGTTGAGAACGACATTTGTTGAGAGGGTCAATGGTTGTGAACAAGCATACTTGGTGGCACCGACTGCGGCATGATTGTACCTCTTGCAACTTGAGCTGGACTTCGACAAATGCTTGTAGAAGTTGCGACATCAAATTTATCGTGGGTTTCGCCTTGTCAGACAGAACTTTCATCCGGCACGTAGTCTTCTTCAGCGCGGCTGACGAAAGTGATGTCGAGCGCATAATTGCTGGCCTTTCTTTGCTGAGAAACATCCCTCACGCCAGTGTATTTGAGGTGGTTCGAAACCGCCGTGTCGATCAACTCTCCGGCGAGGTCGATGTGGTCGTTTATGCAGAGTTCGTAGATGACACCGCACTACAGGCTTACAAGGCGCATCCGATTTACCAGCAAGCGATTGATATCGTACGACCGCTGCGTGAAAT
>NZ_CANMXR010000047.1:0-3124 GCF_947501835.1 uncultured Roseobacter sp.
CACGCCTACTCTGTTTACCAGGGCATCGCCCCCGTGTTCTCGAACCAATGGCGCGCATGAACGATCCCGTTCGGCTCTCCACCTGTCCGGGGCTCCGCCCGTTTGGCCCTCGATCTGTCCCCCGGACAGATCGCCGCATATGCGGACCGCGCCTCACCCATTCATCGCCGCCCAAACGCGGGCCGGTGTAGCTGGCATATCCAGATGCGCCACGTCATGACCGCCCGACTGCAGCGCATCGATGACCGCATTGATCACCGTGGGCGGCGAGCCGATGGCCCCGGCCTCACCACAGCCCTTCACCCCCAGCGGGTTATGCGTGCAGGGCGTCTGGCAGGAATGATCGACCACGTAATGATCCATCTGCGGCAGATTATCCGCCCGTGGCATCGCGTAGTCCATGTAGGAGGCTGACAAAAGCTGGCCATTCTCGTCATAGGAACAGTTCTCCAGCAGCGCCTGGCCGATCCCCTGCGCGATCCCGCCATGCACCTGGCCTTCCACGATCATCGGGTTGATCACATTGCCAAAATCATCCGCAGAGGCAAAGCGCTCGATGCTGACCTCGCCCGTCGCCGGATCGACCTCCACCTCGCAGGTATAGGCGCCCGCCGGATAGGTGAAGTTGCTGGGATCGTAAAACGCCGTCTCCTCCAGACCCGGCTCGATGTCTTCGAGCGGGTAGTTGTGCGGCACGTAAGCGGCCAGGGTCACATCCCCCCAGGCCACGGATTTATCCGTGCCCGCCACGCTGAACGCCCCATCCTTGAGCTCGATGTCCTCTTCAGAAGCCTCCAGCAGGTGGCTGGCGATTTTCTTCGCCTTGGCGATGATCTTCTCGGTTGCCCGCACCATGGCCGAGCCGCCCACCGCGATGGAGCGCGAGCCATAGGTGCCCATGCCCATCGGCGTATTGGCGGTATCGCCATGCACGACCTCGACCATGTTCTCGTCGATGCCGATCATGTCAGCCACCACCTGGGCAAAGGAGGTCTCATGCCCCTGCCCGTGAGAATGCGAGCCGGTCATCACCACCAGACCGCCCGTGGCATTGACCCGCACCGTGGCGCTTTCATAGAGCCCCGCGCGCGCGCCCAGCTGGCCCACAAGGTTGCTGGGTGCAATGCCGCAGGCCTCGATGAAGCAGTTGATGCCAAAGCCGCGCAGCTTGCCGCGGGCCTCGCTCTCGGCCCGCCGGGCGGCAAAGCCCTCGCGATCCGACAGCTCCAGCACCTTGTCCATGGTCGCATGGTAATCCCCGGTGTCATATTCCACCGCCACCGGCGTGGCATAGGGGAACTCGGTGATGAAGTTCTGCCGCCGCAGCTCGACAGGATCGACGCCCAGCTCGCGCGCGGCCTGATCGATCACCCGCTCCAGCTGGAAGGTGGCCTCGGGCCGCCCGGCCCCGCGATAGGCATCCACCGGCACAGTATTCGTAAAGACCGCCTTCACGTTCACATAAATCAGCGGGGTCTTGTAATTCCCCGCCATCAGCGTGCCGTGCAGCCAGGTCGGGATCGACGGCGCAAAGGTGCTGAGATACGCGCCCATATTGGCGAAGGTCTCGGTCCGGAGCGCGGTGAAGTTGTTGTCCCCATCCAGCGCCAGCTCGATCTTGGTCACATGGTCGCGGCCATGGGCGTCCGACATGAAGGCCTCCGAGCGCGACGACGTCCATTTGACCGGGCGATTACAGGCCTTGGCCGCAAAGGTCACAAAGGCCTCTTCCTGGTAGTGGAAGATCTTGGTGCCAAAACCGCCGCCCACATCCGGCGCCACGACGCGCAGTTTATGCTCCGGAATGCCCAGCACAAACGCCCCCATCAGCAGGCGGATCACATGCGGGTTCTGGCTGGTGGTATAAAGCGTGTGGTCCTGCGTGCCGCGGGCGTAATCGCCCACCGCCACGCGCGGCTCCATCGGGTTCGCGACCAGCCGGTTGTTCACCAGCTCCAGCGTGGTCACATGCGCAGCCTTCTCGAAGGCCTCATCCGTGGCCGCCTTGTTCTCTTCGACAAAGCCCCAGTCATAACAGAGGTTCGAGGTCAGATCGTCATGCACCTTGACGTCATCACTGGCCACCGCCGCCTTCATGTCCACGACCGCCGGCAGCTCGGCGATCTCCACCTCGATGGCCTCCGCGGCATCGCGCGCCTGCTCCAGCGTCTCGGCGACCACGGCGGCAATCGGCTCGCCCACATGCCGCACCTTGCCATGTGCCAGAATGGGATGGCGCGGCTCCTGCATCGGTTCGCCATGCTTGTCGGTGACCTGCCAGCCGCAGGGCATGCCGCCCACCGCCTCGAAGTCCGCGCCGGTGAAGATCTTCACCACCCCGGCCATGGCTGCCGCCGCCGACGTGTCGATGGACGTGATCGTCCCATGCGCCACGTCAGAGCGCAGAAAGAACACATGCGCCTGCCCCCGGATGTTGATGTCGTCCGTGTAATTCCCCGCCCCGGTCAAAAACCGGACGTCCTCGCGGCGCTTTGAGCTGGCGCCGATGCCTCCATCTTTTGGCATGTCATTCCTCCCTGTCAAACGGTGGCCCAAGGCCCACCTTACGTCGGCGCGATCTGTCGTAGGGTGGGCTTCAGGCCACCCCCGCCACGCCCGTGTTGATTATTCCGCAGCCACCGCGGCCACGTCCTGGCCACTGGCCGCCATGATCGCCTTGACGATATTATGGTACCCGGTGCAGCGGCAGATATTGCCCTCCAGATAGTCCCGCACCTCCGCCTCGCTGGGCTTGGGGGTCTCCTTCAGGAGGGCTGCTGCCGACATCACCATGCCCGGCGTGCAGAACCCGCACTGCAGCCCGTGATGATCCTGGAACGCCTGCTGGATCACATTCAGCGACCCATCCGCATTGGCCATCCCCTCGATCGTGGTGACCTCGGCCCCCGCAGCCTCCGCCGCCAGCATCGTGCAGGCCTTCACCGCGACACCGTCCACATGCACAACACAGGCCCCGCACTGCGAAGTATCACACCCCACATGCGTCCCTGTCAGCTGTAGCTCATCGCGCAAAAACGACGACAACAACGTTCGACCCTCAACATCACCAGACGCCGAAACCCCATTCACAACCATCTCAATCCGAGACATCTATAAAACTCCC
>NZ_CANMXR010000048.1:0-2847 GCF_947501835.1 uncultured Roseobacter sp.
GGGCCGACCCCAAAGGTAATTTTCTGCGCGCGCTGTCAGAAAAAATGGCAACGCCGCCGCAGTCTCGGCAGCGGCGCCGTTGATGATCCGAAGCGGTTTACCAACTCTCGGACAGTGGCTGCGCACTTCGGGCTTACACCTCGAAGATATCAGTCTGGCGAAACAGACAACCCTGGCCGCATCTCCAAAGCGGGGCGCTCCACGTCCAATCCGACACATGCGTGCAGCGGCCCAGCCGCACCGGGCCACCAATGACTGTGAAGAGAAGTGTGACCCGGATGAAGGACAACGATCCCAAAGCACGGAAACAAAACGATGAAATGAATTTGACCCAAACGCCAGATTAGAGAAGTGAACTTTCGCTGCGGTAGCCCGAAGATCCGCTTCAGCCGGGTGTTGCTAACACGACGCTGTATAAATCTGGCTCGCCAGGCCCAAAGCGATGTGCTTTGATATCTTCATGCCTATCGATCCGATTACCCTGTCCGCCTTCTCCCTCGCCGTCGTCGTCCTGGCGCTAACGCCAGGCCCTGACCTCTTTCTGATCTTAGGACGCGGGCTCGCGCAATGCCGCGTGGCAGCGATCTTTACCGCGCTTGGCTTTCTTCTCGCTGGCGTTGTGCAGGTGCCGCTCCTAGCTCTCGGCCTTGCAACCCTGATCGCAGAGAACCCCGTCCTATTCGACTTGATCCGCTACGCAGGCGGCGCTTATCTCATCTGGAGAGGCGCGAAGATGCTCTTTGGCCCGGTACCCGACCCTGCTGGCGACGGCTCCGCAGCAGTCTCTCGGGGCGAGGCGTTGCGCGAGGGGTTCGTGGCGAGCCTCGTTAATCCAAAGGGACACGCGTTCATGCTCGCCTTCCTGCCCCAGTTCGTGGACCCCACGGCAGGATCGGTCGCTGTCCAGTTTGTAGTCCTTGGCCTGGTGATGCGCGTCGTCGCCTTCCTGGTGGAGGTGACACTGGCTACATTCTCGGGAACTGTCGGTGCCGTCCTGCGTCGCTCACGACGCGCGCGCATCGCGTTGGAGCGCATTGCCGGCCTGCTCATCGTCGCGATCGGAGTCCGGCTCCTCCTTCTGGAGCCACCCGAACTGCGAGAAGCAAAGTAAGATTCTCCTCACGGAGTGCCCGACATGGCGCGACTTCCGCGTCTGCTGACCTGTCATAGGACGTCCACATCCAAGGTCTGGTTTGGGCTGACACCCGTCAACCGACCGAAACCTTCAGATGTCGCCTCAGAGCCCAATGTGTTCAATATAGCGTGCCGTTTGAATGTCCACTGTGGCGAAAACCGAAGCCGGCTGTTTGCCACTTTTAGAAATTTCATTTCATTTTTGCAGGGCGTTCGTACGAATTATTGAGATCAAGAAAGGCGATGCATGAAGCCTCGTCTTGCTTGTTGTCAATTGGTTGATAGGATTTCTTCTGACCAACATTGAGTGAGGCAATATGCGGCTAACATCATTGGTAGCTACTAGTTTTCTCTGTTTATTTATTGCTAATCCGGCCGCCGCGGAAAGCAGAAAAGTTGAAGGCCAGACCGCGCCGCAGTTTTCCTTGGCCGTCGAGGAATGGCTTGAAGGAAGAGACTTGCTTGCGTTGGAAAGCCTCGCGAAACTTTCACGTGAAGGAAATATAGCAGCTCAAATCCTGCTCGCGAGTATAGCCACGCGTGGCAACATGCATGCACACGTGACTGCTGACTTGCCTCACAAAGAACGTATCGCTTTACTACGAATTCCTAAAGGTCTCTCTGGAAAATCGTGGCTTACAGAAGCAGAAGGAAAAGAACCTCTTGCGACCGCATTATTGCAGTCGACAAAGGTCGGTGAGAAGGCCGCCGCAATCGTCGCTTTGATTGAACTGGGTGAAATACAAACCGCTCTGATTGCCGCCCGTTCAGTGAATTCCACTAACGAGGCTATAGAGCTAACAGATGCCCTCATTGGCATTGAAGATCAGCTTCCCGATGAGGCTGCAAGTGTTTTAATCCATTTGCTAAACTTAGCTTACAGCGATGAATATGGCCGATATACTGGGTCCGCGCGAATTCCCCAACGATTGGCACAAAATGGGAGTTTAAACGTTTCCGAACTAGCGTGGTTTTCGCCCGGCCCGAGAGAGTTACTGGATAGTAAGGAGAGGCTTGCAGAGGTTGTAAAACTAAGTGGTCAGGTCGAATCGTGGACCCCTATGTATGAGTTTTGCCAAAAGAAATGCACATCTAGCGCAGGTGAATGTACGGTGGTTGGCATGACGTTGCTTTGGGGCGTTGGGCCATTTGGATTGCGTAGTCCGGTTCAAAGTCTGATCCCAAACAGGTTGTACTGGTCCAGTGCCAGAATTGAAGGTGACTTAGCCCGTTCCGCTCCCGACATAAGCCGCTACTTCAGTGATGGCGATACAGACGGCGTAGCGAAGATTAATGCCTGCTTCATTGATGCGATGAAGGCTTCGCAAGAAACTCATGGATATGGCGGATAGTGATTGAGCCGACTTGGTGCTGACATCTACAGGTTTTTTTCGGAAAAGCTCTTGGATGGCAACCAACACTATGGACTGCTCAGTTGAATTTCCTTGCTGTTGGCCGCTAGATTTTTTTCAATAAAATCAGTGGTGGTTGTTGTGCTATCCTCGCAAGACTTAACCGTTCTTGTATGAAGTGTTAAATCTGCAAAACCGGACCTAGGAGCATCTGCAGCGAAAGCACACTTTGTCCCGCACCAGAGACATTGCCCTGCTTTACTTGAAGGTCGGCTTTAGCTGTTCGTCGTCAGGTTTTTTGGAACAGGTGGCCGCCCGATCTAAGAGAGGGCCTTGTTCATCTGGTTATGCGGCGGATTTG
>NZ_CANMXR010000049.1:0-2559 GCF_947501835.1 uncultured Roseobacter sp.
CGAGTGAATCAAAGGACTTGCTTCAAAGCAACAAGACTTCTTCAACAAAATAGGCTCGGAGCGGACCTCGGAGGCAGTGCAGCATCCTTGAGCGGCAGAGGAGAATACGCCGTTACGAGGCGGCCCATTGCGGTCATTGCCGATGCGGTCAAGCGCTGCAGTGTAGCTTCACCAAACCGGACTTTCGCTGCGTACGCAAATCCAAGGTGGGACCAATAAACACAACGCGGGACAAAGCGGCCGTTGATCGGTGCATGGTTTCAATCGTAGGGCCGCTGGATGGACAGCGTCTCTTCAAGCTTTGCCCAAGTTGCCGCCTCGAAACGCTCAGGCCAATCCATACCTAAACGCTCCGCTCTCTTGCGCGCACGCGGTAGGTAGGCTGCTGCATAAGCCAACTGAGCGGAGATCATCGCATCTTGACTAGGAACGGCAGGTGGCATCGACATCAGCAAGTCTTTCTGCTCATCCGTAATCAACCGATTTAGATGTAAGATACCACCGCGATTGGGCGCGTCTGTTTCCTCGATCAACAAATCTACAAGCTTATTTCGAAGGTGATAAACACCCAAAACGCCATTGATGTATTCCTCGCGCCCCGCTGCAAGGTAGAGCAGTCCGAGTATCCTAATAAACTCCTCAACCTCGTAGCGAAACCTTTTCAAATTAGGGCTAGGTTTCGGTGTGTTTTCGGCCAGTTGTTTATAGATATCGTCGTGGTCAAAAAGAGGTTTGAGGGCGCGTTGCGTCTGCCGTCCCATCTGATCAGGCTTTAGAATAATGACATCGGTACGCGTCCAGTCTTCAGTGATCGCGTTAATCAAGACCGGAACGTTTGTTCGATCCCACCAAAGGACAATTTCACCAGTCAGTTCGACGGCCTCGCGCCACACTTTGGCAACCGCATCGGTTGCGCCGTCTTCCGAAACCAAAACGAAATCGATATCGCTGTATTCGTCGGATAAGCCATTGCCGTAGCTGCCGCTCAGGAAAAGGGCGCGGATCCCCGGAACTTGAGAGACAGCATTGGAAATGGTCCCAATAACCTCGTCATTTGTCATGCGTCGGAGCTCCTCGCAATCCTTCGCCGCACTATAGCCAAGCAGCGCGCAAAGGACAATTTGGGCTCCCTGCCCGCTTTCGCCGCTCCTTACACGAACGGCTGCTGACCATCCTTTGACGGAATTCGAGGCCCGGATAACGCTGGGCCGCATCCCTTGCATTGGCCCAGGGGATTTGGACAAGCCAAACGCCCTCCGCCGATAGGGTGAGGGCGCCGCCCTCCCCCTCGGACAAGACAAATAGACAAGGCCGTGTCCTCGGCTCACGCCTGCGGGCCGCACCACCCTCGTCGATTTGTCCTGTCTCGCCCCCTCACGCGTTCGCCACGTGGCAGATTTGCAGGAACAGGCGGCTGCGCCGTCTGACCTCCAAATCACCCACGATTTTCCGACTGGGAAACGGGATCAAACGAAACAACCCAAAGAGGCCGTGGCAGCGGATCAGGTCAGTTCATGACGCAAAGGTCAAAGTCATCTGACGTTCGACATGAAATGTGGAACGTCATGAACCTTTGACTCTGACAGAAGAAATTTTCGAGTCTGATCAACGGACCACGTCATGCAAACCTGGCCTAAACGTCAAGCATTTCTGACCTAGAGGCAGTGACGGGGCAGAAGCTGTCGTTAAGGCTGAGCGAGGCGAAAGCTGGCGGAGAGCCCTTCGAGCAGAATGCTGCGGAACCTACGAATGGCGGCTTTTTTGAATTCCGATTAGTGGTCTAGGTAAGCCCTTGACCTAGGGTCCTCTGTACGAAGTGCGGCGCCACTTCGACAATTCGATCAATAGTTCTCTTAATGTGATCGAAAGCATCCGAGCTGTGCCAGTCATCAGGTGCGAATAGGTCGTCAACATCCGGCAGGGCTTCACTTTTCATACCGCACGCCTCCATAAAATGAGGCACTTCAATGGAAAATCTCTCGCTTAGTCGCTGCTGATGATCCGTGTGCATTGCAATTATGTGATCGAATTTCTGGAGTAGGTCGCTGCTCACAAGCGTTCGAACGTGTGATGAAACATCTAATCCTTTAGAAAGTAGGTAGTCCGACACATCCTTTCGGACTGCCAAATTTGGATCATCACGGGTTCCCGCTGACGAGACAACAACACCCGTATTTGAGCCAAGTTGCGCCCTCAAAGAGTACTCCGCTGTGAGGCTGCGAAAAACGTTGCCGGTACAAATGAAGAGAACGCTAGTCATGCTTGCATCCATGTAATGTCCGGAGGAAGATATAAGACAATAGGCGCTAGCGTTCTCATTCTTCTGTCCTTCCTCCAAACCGCTCACTATCGCCACTTAAAGAAAGGCGCTTATCATCAGCAAATAGACTTTTGTTTCAAAGCTGACATTTGCAAATTTAAGCACAAGGTCCGGTTTGTCCGCTTAGCGATCATCGTTGCACGCTGCGGCTAAGGTCTCGATTGAGCCTATTTTGTTGAAGAAGTCTTGTTGCTTTGAAGCAAGTCCTTTGATTCACTCGCTATTGTAGATTGGGGGAG
>NZ_CANMXR010000050.1:0-1591 GCF_947501835.1 uncultured Roseobacter sp.
TGGATGTCTCCTGCATAGCAAGACATTTTTGAGCTGATTTGATCGTCTGTCAGATGCAGTCGTGTGTGGGCCTGTTTGCGCAGCGCACGCGGCTGCTGGCCCTGATGGTTTCCGCTGGCCAAGTCCCAAACCGCAATACGGACAACTTCGTGTCCCTGACATTCGACGGGGTGTCTTGGTTGGCGGGCTGACATTGCTCCATCATCTCAATGGTCTTGTGTTCCTTTTGTGAGTTTATGCCGCATGGGGTTGGTAGCGTTCGTTTCGCGTTAGTACGGCCCAGACGATCCGAGCGGTTTTGTTGGCCATGGCAACGGTTGCCAACCTTGAAGGCTTTCGCTCCAATAGGGCGATTGCCCATGGATCTACGCGGTCCGGATTGTCCTTCATGTGTCTCAGTCGTGCTGTCATGCCTGCTACCAATAGGCGTCTGACGTATCTGTCTCCCATTTTTGAGATGCGCCCGAGGCGTTCCTTGCCACCGCCGGATCGGTTCAAGGGCGTCAGTCCCAGCCAAGCAGCAAACTCTCGTCCATTGCGGAACTGATGCCCGTCGCCAGCGGTCGCGACGATCGCCGAGGCGGTGACCGGGCCAACCCCGGGAATGGTTCGCAATAGCATGACCTGACGGTCTCTACGACCTTCAAGCAGGATGCGTTTATCGTACCAGAGAATGCGCAAGTGTAGAGCAACCATCTGGTTGCACAGGTTCGTTAACACATCGATGGCGGCATCGGGAATGCTCGGGAGGTCTCCGTCCAATACCGCCTTCGCAAACTTCACGGCTCTACCGACCCCTTGCGCGATCACAATCCCGAACTCACCCAACAGTGCGCGTAACATGTTGCTGAGCTGGGTCCGCTGCCGCACGACCATGTCTCGGGCACGGTGGAGGAACAGGACACCCTGCTGTTCCTCGGTTTTGATCGCCACGAAACGCATCGTAGGGCGCGTGACCGCTTCACAGATCGCCTCAGCGTCGATGGCATCTGACTTGCCGCGTTTGACATAGGCTTTCACCTACATTGCGGGCATCAGCCGGACTTTATGGCCCAGCTTTTGAAACTGCCGCGCCCAATGGCGGCTGGATCCGCAAGCTTCCATGCCGATGAGACAGGGCTCAAGGTTCTTGAAGAAGCCCAAGAGCTGCGAACGCCTGAGTGACTTGTTGAACGCAACGGTTCCGTCCGCTGTGACACCGTGCATCTGAAAGATGTTCTTGGCCAGATCTAGGCCGACTGTTGTAACCTGCATTGGGTGGCTCCTTTCCTAGCAGTCGATGACAACTGCAGTATGGCGCATTGTGACGCCGGGGGAGCAGGGGCCATCCACCCCATCCGCAATGCAGGCTGCAAGCGTAGCAATTATAGTTGGAGGCCAAAGGTAGCAATGGGCCGCTGTGGAATATGGGCACCCCGAAGTGCGCGCCTTTGAGCCACCCTTGGCTCGACTGGGAGCCGTGTATTTAGCCATTGAACATATATAATGCCCAATACTTTCGTTTGCGGAGAGTCTTGCAGCCTTAATCCACCTTCACCACAACTTTACCAAAGCTGCGACCCAATAGAACATCATTCAGCGCTTTGGGTGC
>NZ_CANMXR010000051.1:0-1590 GCF_947501835.1 uncultured Roseobacter sp.
TATTTTGTTGAAGAAGTCTTGTTGCTTTGAAGCAAGTCCTTTGATTCACTCGCTATTGTAGATTGGGGGAGGATTTTGCAATGATGGGCACTCAGGAAGCTCCGGCGCTGCTGTTTTACGACTTTGACATGGAGGCGCATGTCCCGTCGGATCATATGCTGCGCGAGATTGACCGGTTTCTGGACGTTGGCACAATCCGCCAGCTGTTGAAGCAGTATTACAGCCACCTCGGACGTCCCTCGATTGATCCTGAACTGATCGTACGGATGCTGGTGGTCGGATATGTTATGGGCATCCGGTCAGAACGGCGCCTTTGTGACGAAGTTCATTTGAACCTGGCCTATCGCTGGTTCTGTCGCCTCGGCTTGAACCAAAAGGTGCCCGATCACAGCACGTTCTCTAAATATCGTCATGGCAAATTCCGCGACAGTGATTTGCTGCGTTCTGTGTTCGAAGCCACCGTTGCACGCTGTATCTCGGAAGGTCTGGTCGGTGGTCATGGATTTGCTGTTGATGCCAGCTTAATCGAAGCAGATGTCGACAGAATGAACTCAACTGCCCAAGCGGAATGGGACGCATCCGCCATCGACCCGGACGATGCACCACGAGCTGTAAGAGAATATCTTGACGTTCTCGATGACAAAGCTTTTGGGGCATCGACACCGGTCAAACCCAAATTCACATCCCATTCCGATCCGGCAAGCCAATGGACTGCGGCGCGCAAAGGCCCGGCAATCTTCACCTATTCGAATAACTATCTGATCGACACGGACCATTCCGTCATCGTGGATATCGAGGCGACACGCTCAATCAGGCAGGCCGAAGTGGGCGCGGCGCAAACCATGGTTGATCGAACAGAAGAGCGCTTTGGTATCAAACCGGACTGGCTCGTTGCAGATACTGCCTATGGATCGGCGGAGAACCTCGCGTGGCTGACAAAGAAGCGCAGCATCATTCCCTTCATCCCTCTGATCGACAAATCCGAGCGTAAAGATGGCACATTTTCCCGTTCTGACTTCGAATGGGACGAAGACAACGACCGCTATACCTGCCCAGAAGGCCAGCACCTGTTGCAGTCCCGCCGGAACTATTCTGACCCACGCAGGAAAGAACCCAAAACGGGTCGTCGCAGATACAGGGCAACCAAGGCAATATGCGATGCATGCCCATCAAAATCAAAATGCTGCCCAAACACAAACACCCGTTTCATCGGTCGCGAGGAACATGAGGACGCGCGTGACTTTGCCCGACTGGCTGCCAAGTCTCCCTTCAACCCCAAGGCCCAGGCCAAACGCAAAAAGGTCGAGATGCTCTTCGCCCACCTCAAACGCATTCTCGGCCTAGGACGGCTCCGGCTTCGAGGGCCCTGCGGTATAAGGGACGAATTTACGCTCGCTGCGATCGCCCAGAACCTTCGAAAACTTGCAAAACTAAGACCCAAGACCGCCGAGACAAGGATCACGATATGATCTGAACCGGTAAACGGACAGACCAACAAGCCGCGCAGTACAACGGGCGGAACAATAAGCCCGCGACCAACGCAGCGAGGCGGCCATCCTCCCAAATCAAAGCGACTTCTTCAACAAAATA
>NZ_CANMXR010000052.1:0-1513 GCF_947501835.1 uncultured Roseobacter sp.
TATCTCTCCAATGAATGTTTGACGTGCCACCGGGCGGATGGCAGCGCTGAGGGTATTCCCTCGATCACGCGCTGGCCCACTGACGATTTTGTCGTCGCGATGCATGCTTACAAAAACAAGCTCCGCCCGCATCCGGTGATGCAGATGATGGCGGGGCGATTGAATGACGAGGAGATTGCGGCGTTGGCCGCCTATTTCAAGGACCTCGATTAACGGGGCTTTTCTGGGAGGAAAGATTTATGAAACTGAACAGACGCATTTTTCTGGGCACTGGGGCGGCTGCGGCTGCGTTGTCTGCCCCGCATGTCTTGGCGGAGGGGCATGGCCGGCCGCGGGTTGTGGTGGTCGGCGGCGGGGCCGGGGGGGCCACGGCGGCGCGCTACATCGCCAAGGACAGCGACGGCGGCATTGACGTCACGCTGATCGAGCCATCGCGCACCTATTTTTCGTGTTTCTTCTCGAACCTGTACCTCGGCGGTCTGAAGGAGATCGACGACATTGGCCATACCTACGGCACGCTGGCGGCCAAATACGGGATCAACGTGGTGCATGACTGGGCCGTGGATGTGGACCGCGACAGCAGGATCGTGACGCTCGCAGGCGGGGCGACGCTGCCCTATGACAAGCTGATCCTCAGCCCCGGCATCGATTTTGTCGACGGCGCGGTTGAGGGCTGGTCGCTGGCCGCGCAGAACGCCATGCCGCATGCCTATAAGGCGGGATCGCAGACGGAACTGCTGAAGGCGCAGGTGGCGGCGATGCCGGACGGGGGGACCTTTGCGATGGTGGCCCCGCCCAATCCGTTCCGCTGCCCGCCCGGACCATACGAACGCGTATCGATGGTGGCGCATGTGCTGAAAGCGACCAACCCCACCGCCAAGATCATCGTGGCGGACCCCAAGCCGAAGTTTTCCAAGATGTCCTTGTTCGAGGAAGGCTGGGCGAAGCATTACCCCGGCATGATCGACTGGATCGGCGAGGATTTCGGGGGCGGCGCGGTGTCGGTGGACCCTGCGGCCATGACGGTGAGCATCGATGGCGAAGAGACGCAGGTCGATGCCTGCAACGTCATTCCCGCGATGAAGGCGGGCCGGATTGCAGAGATCGCCGGGGTGACGGAGGGCAACTGGGCGCCTGTGAACGCCGCGGATATGTCGTCCAAGGTGGACCCGGATGTGCACATTCTGGGCGATGCGAGCCAGCAGGGCGACATGCCGAAATCCGGGTTCTCGGCGAATTCGCAGGCCAAGGTCTGCGCCAATGCGGTGCGCGGCGCGCTGACCGGATCGAAGGTGTTCCCGGCGAAATATTCCAACACCTGCTGGTCCCTGATCGACGCCAATGACGGTGTGAAAGTGGGCGCAACCTACGAGGCGACGGCGGAAAAGATCGCCAAGGTCGACGGGTTCATCTCGGCGGTGGGTGAGAGCGCCGATATACGCCGCGCGACCTACGAGGAATCCGAAGGCTGGTACGCAGGCATCACCGCAGATATGTTCAGCTGATTTGGCGG
>NZ_CANMXR010000053.1:0-1369 GCF_947501835.1 uncultured Roseobacter sp.
CTTCTCTAATTGGGCGTTTGGGTCAAGCTCGTTTTCCTTCTTTGTTTGGGGCCGTTGTCGCTCATCCGGGTCACGCTTCTCTTCGCAGTCTGGGTGATACCGCGTGGGACATCGCTGCATGCATGTGTCGGATTGGCAGTGGAGAGCCTCGCTTTGGGACGCGCTTGATGGCGCAGCAGACATTTTCGGCTTTGTCCACGAACCTCGTCCGGTGAGGACGACCCCGTTCAGATTGGTGTTGGGCGATTAGATCATGCCGTGCCCTCCACCTTCTCTGAACGGAACTCCGTGCCATCCGCCCACATACGGTGAAGCAGGACAGCTAATTTGCGGGCAACAGCCACAACAGCGCGGCGACGCCCTTTGGTACGCATCAATCGCATGCCCCATGACTTGATCTGAGAGCCCGCCATCGTTCGCATCAGCAGGGCATTGGCGGCGGCATAGAGTGTCGATCTTACGTCTCGATCCCCGGCTTTCGATATCCGACCTGGGTTGTCCTGTTCGCCAGATTGGAATCTTCGAGGTGTAAGTCCGAAGTGAGCTGCCACGGTGCGAGATCTTTTGAACCGCGCGGGATCATCGACGGCAGCCTTGAAGGTTAGAGCGGCAATTGGGCCCACTCCGGGGACTGTCATCATGCGCATACAGACATCGTCCTGACGGGCCGCGTGTTTGACCCGCCGATCGAGTTCCAGAAAATGCTTGTACAGAACCAACCGTGCGTCGAGCAGCGGTAGCATTGCATGTGCGAGAACCTCATCGATCTCAATCATCGGCCGAACCACATCGTCAAAGCTGCCATGCTGCACGGTCTTCGGCAGCCGTATGCCAAATATCTTCAGCAGACCGCGCACCTCATTGGCCAAATCAATGGTTTTGCTGAGCAGAGCTTTCCGCGCACTCAGAAGGGCCCGAACTCCATGCGCCTCCCGGCTCTTCATGTGAACAGGGCTAAACCATCCCGTCCGCAATATCTGGGCAATGCCGCGGGCATCGTTGCGATCCGTCTTGTTACGCATTGCCGATAGGGCGGCGCTCACCTGACGCGCTTCCATACAGACAACATCGAACCCTTCCGCTGTAAGGCCGAAGAACAGATGCTGGCTCAAAGTGCCGGACTCAAAGCCAATGCGTTCGATTGGAAAGGAAAGTGCAGTCAGGCAACTCGCGATCTCTTCGATCTCGCAAGGCAGCTCTCGCTCATACACAATCGCCCCTTTGCCATCGACAACGCAAATCGCGCAGGACCGCAGCGACACATCCAAGCCAGCATAATATTCCATTCGAATTCTCCCATGTTCACAGATATCCTGTGATCCTATCGGGAGCTCGACCTCAGTTCAGGGTCAGCCCAATTACGCATGCT
>NZ_CANMXR010000054.1:0-1363 GCF_947501835.1 uncultured Roseobacter sp.
CCCTTTGCGGACATCCGGCCATACTTAATATCAATTTACCCATTTCCCAAAACCTGACCTTCGCGCATCGTGCAGCATTTGGGGAAACCCATTCGGACAGATATTCCAGCTCTAACCCAATAGGCCTATCAACATCACTGGCTCAGATCGGCAAAGCGAGATTTCAGCATGGCTTCGTCGTATTCGCTCCGTGCTGTGCTGTCGTACACCACACCACCACCAACATTCATTTGAACGGTTTGGTCTGGGTGGCATTGCAAAGTGCGGATGGCAACGTTGAATTCCATCGCGCCGGTGGGTGCAATCCAGCCGATGGAGCCACAGTAGGCCTCGCGCGGCTGGGTTTCGATTTCGCGAATGATCTGCATTGCCCGCACTTTCGGCGCTCCGGTGATCGAGCCGCAGGGGAAAAGCGCTCCAAACAGTTCTTTGAACGTTGTCCCTTTGCGAACCTTGGAAGTGATACAAGACGTCATTTGGTGCAATGTCGCGAACCGTTCTACGGCGAACAGTTCCGGAACAGTTACGCTACCAATTTCGGACACCCGGCTCATATCGTTACGCAACAGGTCAACGATCATGAGATTTTCGGCGCGGTTCTTGTCAGACATTTGAAGCTCGTCTCGAAACGCGTCGTCTTCGGCGACAGTATTTCCGCGCGGTGCCGTACCCTTCATTGGTCGGGTCGTCAATTTGCCGTCCGCAGACAGCTTAAAGAACAGCTCGGGCGAGCGAGAAAGCAAAGCAGTGCCACCTAAATCGACCAATGCCCCATGCCGGACTGGCTGACGAAGCTGAAGCTGTGCATAAAGTTGTTCAATGGTGCCATCAAAACGGGAGGCGAGCGGGAAGGTGAGGTTCGCTTGATAAATATCGCCGGCTACAATGTAATCATGAACTGTCTGGAAAGCCTCTTCATACCGTAGAAAATCCCAAAGCGGTTGCTGTTGGTCCAATGTGATGGGCGTATGATCCAACGGAACCCCACCCGAGATCGGAGCATCGAACACGCCAAAATGGATTAGCGGTAGTTGCCGGTCTGGAGGCAGTAAGGGTGCGAGCTTTGACAACAATAGATAGCCGAGCTCGTAGGACAGATAACCAGCCAGCCATTTACCGTCGGACTGGGCCTGCTGCATTGCACCCCACGCGTGATCAACTTCAGCCGGAGTGCTTGCCTTGATCACCGCACTTGGCGCAATAAATGCCGAACCTCCAGCGATCGGGCCGCAATCAAAAGTCACCTTGGCTTGATGAACCGGCGTCAAAAGTCTGCAGCGATCCGTATTTCACGCAGCGGTCGTACGATATCAATCGCTTGCTGGTAAATCGGATGCGCCTTGTAAGCCTGTAGTGCGGTGTC
>NZ_CANMXR010000055.1:0-1290 GCF_947501835.1 uncultured Roseobacter sp.
GTTCACAGATATCCTGTGATCCTATCGGGAGCTCGACCTCAGTTCAGGGTCAGCCCAATTACGCATGCTTCGGGCTGCGGTGTTGGCATTTCAAATGCTGTACACCAATATCGGTATCATGGAACTCACATACCCCATAAACCTGGTGGGAGCCGACGATGGCGCGGCTCGAGGCGACCTACTAACTCGTCATGGCGAATTTCTGGGAACTTGGATCCTTGAAAGAGACGAAGGCGAAGAGACTGGTATTTTTTATTTCATAGCAGACGGGGAAACCGAACCGATGTTAACGGAAGAGATTGCCTTCCTGAGCAGCGGAATGCGCATGGGTTTAGCAATGAGCTCATTGTGCCGCTCTATCCGTGAGTGGCATGATCAGCAAAGTTAGTTGGTGCTGATCTCAGATGTCCGGTTTGGGCTGGCTGCCGACAACCGACCAAAACGCTCGGATGACTGCTTCGAGCCCACTTCGACCAATGCTGCAGAGTGCGCCGATAGCGGCTTAGTCCGCAGAGCCGACCTTCCAGGGCTGAATCATGGTGATAAGCCCGACCGAAACCGTCAGATGTCGGCTCGGAGCCCAAGGTGACGGATGCTGCAACATGACCGGACGGAAGCAAATTGCGGTGCAACTGAAAACAGGCGGGTTCGGCCTATTGTCGGAGGCAACTTACCAGTTGACTGACGAGCACAAGGAATATAAACGCCAATCTGCTCTCTTTTAGTCATGACGGTAGTATAATGCGCAAGTTGCTTTTTCCTGTTTTTTTGGTTTTGGCAGGGTGCGCAACAAGCAAACCTTTGCCCCAGAGTGAGGTTAAAGCACTGGTCGATGCCTGCCTCGAGGAGACACAGGCAACTGGTGTTTATTCGGTCTTCCCAGGCGGTGCGTCCAGCAACCCTGAAGGGGCATTGCCGCGTGCTCGTGCCGTTGAAAATCTTGGAGGAACGAAGTCCGGTGCTGATGCCGTTAATGCGTGCATTCGTCGCCGCGCACTTGCCTGAATTCAGATCAGCGGACTTTCGCTCCGATGGATAAAAGGCGGCTTTGTCCGCGATGTGTGAGTTCAAGCGACGCCAGATTTGCACTTGCAGCTAATGACCGGAACGCGGGCTGCTATCGCAGAAAGCCAACAGGAAGCCGAATGTCTCTTATGGGCCGCTTGTAACGGCGTATTCTCCTCTGCCGCTCAAGGATGCTGCGCTACCTCCGAGGTCCGCTCCGAGCCCTGTTTGCCATTTGACCAGCGCCTTGACTTGTACCAGTTTCCACATGAACAACCGCGTCGT
>NZ_CANMXR010000056.1:0-1063 GCF_947501835.1 uncultured Roseobacter sp.
TTATGATGAGAACGCGAGCTGCGGTTGCGGTTGCTGCGGGGGAGCCTTTGCAGGTGATGGAGGTGAACCTTGAAGGGCCGCGCGCGGGTGAGGTTCTGGTGGAGATCAAGGCGACGGGCCTGTGTCACACCGATGAATTCACGCGCTCGGGCGATGACCCTGAGGGTATTTTCCCGGCGATCCTGGGCCATGAGGGCGCGGGCGTTGTCATCGAGGTGGGCGAGGGCGTCACCAGCCTGGAAGTGGGCGATCACGTGATCCCGCTCTACACGCCCGAATGCCGCGAGTGCGACTACTGCCTGAACCCGAAAACCAACCTCTGCCAGAAGGTGCGCAGCACCCAAGGACAGGGGCTGCTACCCGATGGCTCGACGCGGTTTTCGATGCTGGATGGCACGCCGATTCACCACTACATGGGCTGCTCGACCTTCGCCAATCACACGGTGGTGCCGGAGATTGCGCTGGCCAAGGTCCGCCGCGACGCGCCCTTTGACAAGATCTGCTACATCGGCTGCGGTGTGACCACGGGCATCGGTGCGGTGATCAACACGGCCAAGGTTGAGATCGGCTCCACGGCGGTGGTTTTTGGTCTGGGCGGCATCGGTCTCAACGTGATCCAGGGGCTGAAACTGGCCGGTGCGGATCAGATCGTGGGCGTGGATCTCAATGACGACAAGGTCAAGATGGGCACGCATTTCGGCATGACCGATTTCGTGAACCCCTCGAAGGTCGAGGGCGATATGGTGGCGCATCTGGTCGAGCTGACGGGCGGCGGGGCGGATTATACCTTTGATGCGACGGGCAATGTGAACGTGATGCGCACGGCGCTGGAATGCGCGCATAAGGGCTGGGGCGAGAGCATCATCATCGGGGTGGCGCCCGCGGGGGCCGAGATCTCCACGCGGCCGTTCCAGCTGGTGACGGGCCGGGTCTGGCGCGGCACGGCGTTTGGCGGGGCCAAGGGGCGCACGGATGTGCCCAAGATCGTGGACTGGTACATGGACGGCAAGATCGAGATCGACCCGATGATCACGCATAAGCTGACACTGGACGAGATCAACCA
>NZ_CANMXR010000057.1:0-1042 GCF_947501835.1 uncultured Roseobacter sp.
GAGTACAGGACTAGAGATCGACAGCAACGTCAGATGTCGGTCAGGAGCCCGCGTCCCAATCTCTTATCAAATACGGCTAGTTGCACCCATAAGCGCTGACGTCAGACACATTTGCCGCGCCAGGACAATTGCGCTTGTGCCGCACATTTAATTGCCTCATTTTGGCGGCGCATAACTCAATGACAAATCGTGATTTTCGGGGAATTAGTTTTCAATGGCGACTGTTGGTTTCGTTCTGTCAACCGGTCGTACCTCAACCCAGAATATCACAGCAATCGCCGCGCGCGCGCATCCTGGTGCTATCATCGAACATGAAGCACTTGGTCCAAATTATTTTTCAAGGAGAGTGTTTAGGCAACCAAGGAAATTCACCGCAGTGCTGGGTGCAAACATTTCTTTGCAACGTAAATTGATAGATATTGAGGATGCTATCGCCGCTGGGAAATCTTACCTTGAAGTCGGTTGGCCTGCCTTCGCGTGGCTGCCTTACTTAGCTGATCGCTTTGCCGAGAATTTCAGGTTTGCGCATCTGGTAAGAAACCCGTTTCATGTCGCTACGTCGCTTACAACGCACGGCCTATTTGTCCCTCAAGTTCGAAACGGGCGACGTTTTGAGCGCATTGCCATGGTTCACCCGGAAGACCCACGCGTGCATTACACTGAGATTGCGGCAAGCGGTGATAAATTCAGCCCGTTTGAGCGCAATCTGTTCCATTGGCTCGAACTCAATCAGTTCATGATCGAACAGCACACCCGAAATGGTTTCACAGGTGTCTTTCGCTTTGAAGACCTATACCAAGGCAGCACTCCGAGACTTCCAAGCCTACTGAATAGCCTTATTGCAGAGGCGGAATATGATTTGAAGTCCGCTCCGCTGGATAAAGTTCAAAGGAAGTTGCCACTGGAAATCGCTGAACCAAGCCCTCGATTGGTAGATGCGACCGTCAAGCTTGGAGTGCGTCTTGGCTATGCCGAAGAGGAGCTCTTGGACTCGCTGGATGTTGATCGGCTAAACGAACAATACTCTCAACGCCGCCTCTAG
>NZ_CANMXR010000058.1:0-887 GCF_947501835.1 uncultured Roseobacter sp.
GACCCGGATGAGCGACAACGGCCCCAAACAAAGAAGGAAAACGAGCTTGACCCAAACGCCCAATTAGAGAAGCTGACATAAGCTTTTTCGACCGATAGGCCCGATGTGCGGGACCAAGCTGACATTGGACGGTCTTTCAAACCTCACTTGGCGTTATGCTATGAACGTAACTGAAGGCCTCGCTGAAAGCATTAGCGAGGTGCCGTGGAGGGACGGTAAGAAAAGCGCATGCTACTGGTGCGAAGGCTTCTATAGCATCAATGGGTGATTCAAAACTAACTCCATCCCTTGCCACTGACAGGACGTCCTGAATTGTACTGATCGACGAAAACTCGACGACGTGGTCTAGCCGGTGTCCGAGCTTGTTCCGGACTGCATTGAGCTGGATTATTCCGGGCCTAACCCATGCAGCACTGCTTTTGCGTTGAGGCAGCATCTTTGCCTTCTGGGCAAATGTCAGCTTCATACCGTCAAAGTCTTCAAGCTTAAACGTACCGACCAAGTAGCTGTTCATGAAGTTCTCGACGATTAGGTGCGCTCGTAACACTCGGCCAATCGCTTCATGATCGGTCTCCGCCATAGCAAGATATCGCACATTTTGTCGGTCAAATTCAGCCTCAATATCCTTCCAGTGGGGCCGCAAAACCGCCATCGCATCGTTTATTCCTTCAATCTCTCGCACTAGTGTCTCCTGTTTCTGGCATCTGCCTCTGAAAGTGCTAACACCTTTTCCTAGTGCACTCTTGCCGATGGAACATGTCCGCCCAAGCTTGCTGCCAACCTTCTCCGCGAAACCCTCACATGTCGACAGCCAGCCCGAAGCATGCGTAATTGGGCTGACCCTGAACTGAGGTCGAGCTCCCGATAGGATCACAGGATATCTGTGA
>NZ_CANMXR010000059.1:0-848 GCF_947501835.1 uncultured Roseobacter sp.
CTAGGGTCAGGACCCATTGATTTCCGCCCTATGACGTGATTCACGGTTCGAAAACCGAGCGGTGAACATGTCTGATCTTTTCTGGCTGAGCGACGCGCAGATGGCGCGCCTTGAGCCCTTTTTCCCGAAGTCCCACGGCAAGCCGCGTGTGGATGATAAGCGAGTGCTGAGCGGCATTATCTTCATCAATCGCAATGGCTTAAGGTGGCGCGACGCTCCAAACGCATACGGACCACACAAGACGCTCTACAACCGTTGGAAGCGGTGGAGCGACAAGGGCATCTTTGCGCAGATGATGGTGGGTTTGGCCGCCAGGCACGGCGAAGAGAAGACCGTGATGATCGACGCAACCTATCTCAAGGCTCACCGAACAGCGACCAGCATGGGCGTCAAAAAGGGGGGCGTGGACGCCTGATCGGACGCACCAAAGGCGGCATGAACACCAAGCTTCACGCAATCTGCGACAGCCAAGGCCGACCAATCGACTTGTTTGTCTCCGCCGGGCAGGTCAGCGACTACATCGGCGCTCGGGCTCTTCTCAGCAGTCTGCCCAAAGTTGACTGGCTGCTTGGTGACCGTGGCTACGACGCCGATTGGTTCCGAGAAGCGTTGAAAGACAAAGGGATACGCGCCTGCATCCCTGGCCGGAAACAGCGCAAGAAACCCATCAAGTACGACAAGCGCAGATACAAACGCCGCAATCGCATCGAGATCATGTTCGGCAGGCTCAAGGATTGGCGGCGGGTCGCGACCAGATACGACAGATGCCCGAAGGTCTTCTTGTCAGCTATCGCACTCGCGGCACTGGTTATCTACTGGCTTTGAAACTCAATGAGTCCTGACCCTAG
>NZ_CANMXR010000060.1:0-591 GCF_947501835.1 uncultured Roseobacter sp.
CGTCGTCAGGTTTTTTGGAACAGGTGGCCGCCCGATCTAAGAGAGGGCCTTGTTCATCTGGTTATGCGGCGGATTTGCAGTGAAGCAAGCGCCGGGTTTCGAGTGTCTTCTGTTTGATCCTTTCTATTGACCGGCAGTTGATAGCGCAGCAATCAATGAGAGGGACGTTGTTTTAAGATGGTTTGCCCACGCCCGAAGTAGACATCTGCGGGGGTGAGGTTTTGCAGGCTCTCGTGATAGTACCTGTGATTGCAGTGATCGACGAAGGCGTCGATCTGGTGCCTGAGATCACCGGGCAGGTAGTAGTTCTCCAGCAGGATGCGGTTCTTCAAGGTCTGGTACCATCGCTCGATCTTACCCTGTGTCTGCGGGTGATACTGTGCGCCCCGGACATGGTCCATCTGTTGATCTTCCAGCCAATCGGCGAGTTCTCCAGAGATGCAACTGGCGCCATTGTCCGATAACGGGCGTGGCTTATGAACGACAGTCGCCTGATCGCAACCCGAAGCCTGCAGCGCCAGATCGAGCGTGTCGGTCACATCCTCGGCTCTCATCGTCGTGCAGAGCTTCCAGGCGATGATGTAGCGGCTG
>NZ_CANMXR010000061.1:0-569 GCF_947501835.1 uncultured Roseobacter sp.
GTCGTCAACGCGGGACCAAGCCGACATCAGACAATCCAGTCAACCACGCCAGCGAAGCCAAGTGTATATCCAAATGCCAACGATGATTACCGTCGCAAACACAGGATCAATAAAGCTAAAACCAACTCCATTGGGAATAACTGCCGCTATTGCGTCTGCAACAGGGCTTCACCGCGCAACACGGCACCGACCGTTGCGAAACCGCCCAAAAACAACGTTGCCGCGCCAGCTTCTTTAACCGCTTTCAGTTGAGATTGCGAAAGCCGCTCTGGAGCCAATCTTTCCACGATACTCAGAAGTTGCCCAATAGAGGCCACGAAAATCCATACAGCCACAAAGAAGGCAAGGAAGACCATCGCATGATAAAAATTGACGGTCGCGATCCCCGCGCAGATTAAGACAGGGATGACCAGCCAGAGCTTGTATTTGTCGGCAAACCTATTAATCCGCTCACTTACGCTATTAGGTTCCTGGTCTGACACCGGTGTTACCACGACGCGGTTGTTCATGTGGAAACTGGTACAAGTCAAGGCGCTGGTCAAATGGCAAACAGGGCTCGGAGCGGACCT
>NZ_CANMXR010000062.1:0-443 GCF_947501835.1 uncultured Roseobacter sp.
GCGCCGCTGCCGAGACTGCGGCGGCGTTGCCATTTTTTCTGACAGCGCGCGCAGAAAATTACCTTTGGGGTCGGCCCGATCTCAAAGATACGATCAAACGCTTGCAAGCCTTTTCGGAAGCCGGTGCCAATGTGCTTTATGCGCCAGGATTGCCAGATATTGAGGCAATCCGAACGGTGTGCCGGGAGGTCGACAAGCCTGTGAATGTGGTCATGGGGCTCAGCGGTCAAAGCTATTCGGTGGCCGAACTCTCCGAGGCAGGAGTCCGGCGCATTAGCGTCGGTGGGTCCTTTGCCAGGGCCGCGTTCGGCGCGCTCAAACGCGCAGCCGAGGAAGTGCGCGGCAGCGGCACATTCGAGTATGCACAAGACGCCATTCCGGAAGCGGTTTTGGCAAGTCTGATGTCCCAAGAACACTGCGCTGAGCGGGATTGAACGACCTGT
>NZ_CANMXR010000063.1:0-346 GCF_947501835.1 uncultured Roseobacter sp.
AAATCCTCCCCCAATCTACAATAGCGAGTGAATCAAAGGACTTGCTTCAAAGCAACAAGACTTCTTCAACAAAATACTCTCAAAGCAGACCTTAGCACACTTGCAGCGAACAGCAGCTTCGTCCCGCGACCTGTGAGTTGCCCTGACAAACCTCGCTGCGCGATGTTCGAATGGCCGAGTTTGCAGCCGCGCTGCGGCACGCCAGACTGAGCACTTGCAGAAATTTCCGCGCTGCGAGCGCACGCAGCGAGAAAATCGGACTCACACAGTGGGCTTATTTTGTTGAAGAAGTCGCTTTGATTTGGGAGGATGGCCGCCTCGCTGCGTTGGTCGCGGGCTTATTGTT
>NZ_CANMXR010000064.1:0-286 GCF_947501835.1 uncultured Roseobacter sp.
AGAAAAATTCACTATTGCCGACGTTCGCATTCCGCTCAAACGTAAGAAAACTCTGGACCCCGCCAAAGTCGAAGACATCGCTTACGATATACTAGAAAACGGGCAAACCACGCCTATACGCCTGCGAACCGAAAAAGGCGGCGGTTACATTCTCGTCGAGGGATATCACCGGCTAGAAGCCCTGCGCGCTATTGGTGAAAATGAAGTCAAAGGTTATCTTGTTCATGCTCAGTTGCACTGAAAGTAACCAATTGATACGCCGAGCACGAAAGTCCGTTCTGAGTAA
>NZ_CANMXR010000065.1:0-242 GCF_947501835.1 uncultured Roseobacter sp.
CGGTGGCTTCGATTTGACCAATAGCTCGGTACTTTATGAACTCATGGCCAATATAGATTTGCTGTTAGCTTATGGCTACATAAGATAAACTTAGAAATTTGTGGACTTCGCGGTGCAAGTCCTTGCTCAAGTGCCGCAGTTTGGTGCAAGTTGATTTTATGCCTTTAAAAGAAAAATTCACTATTGCCGACGTTCGCATTCCGCTCAAACGTAAGAAAACTCTGGACCCCGCCAAAGTCGAA
>NZ_CANMXR010000066.1:0-210 GCF_947501835.1 uncultured Roseobacter sp.
CACAGATATCCTGTGATCCTATCGGGAGCTCGACCTCAGTTCAGGGTCAGCCCAATTACGCATGCTTTGGGCCGTCCACGTCGATCGGTGATACCGTCAAAGTGTAGATGCTGCGCCGCACCCGAAGTCCATTTTGAGCCTATTTTGTTGAAGAAGTCTTGTTGCTTTGAAGCAAGTCCTTTGATTCACTCGCTATTGTAGATTGGGGGA